>LBRL01000004.1 GCA_000991405.1 Candidatus Nomurabacteria bacterium GW2011_GWD2_36_14 | reverse complement strand
GTGGTTGTATTGGTAACACAGGTGGTATTTACTAGAGTTGTTCCGGTTGGACAGGTTATGGTGGTAGTAGAGGAAGCTCCTCCTCCCCCACCTCCTCCTGCTCCTGTTACTACAGGAGTAATTGCAAATGTAGCCGAGACTGATTTATTGGCAGTGACATTAGCATCTGTTCGTGGGTTAGAAGTTGAGGAGTCACTCCAAGATACGAAATAATATCCTGTACTTGGGACGGCAGTAATGGCTGTCCCTGATGCACCAGAATTGATTGTTTGGGATGTTGTACCAGTTAGTGTTCCATTAGCATTAGCAGTGTATGAGAGAGTGTAGGTAGTGGGTAAGGCTGAAGCTACTGCGATTCTAGCTCCCACTTGCCATGTACCATTTTGATTTGTTGTAGCAGGTGAATATCCGACATTCCAAACTGCATTTGTGGAAAGTCCTTCTTGCCATGTCGAACCTAAGTTAGTCCCATAATCAAGACGCGTATTGGGAACAAACTCTGTAAAATTATTAAAATTGGGATTAACTACAATTGAATGTGTATCATAACCTAACGCCTGCCACTGTGCAAAAGTTTTTACTTGACCAAGATAATTGAAAAGAGGTGTTCCAGACTCACTGTAGAAAATATTATAATCTGATTCAAATCCTGTTAAGCATTCTGCATTGTCTATTTTGATATTATATATCTGATATTTAGTATAGAAAATATTGTTTTTAATTTTTGTACCTGAGGAATATGCTCCTGTAAGCCCCCCATCTATGTTGTTATAAATATCAATCAATCCTCTCCATGTTCCTGTACCAGTACTACTGTTATACATGGTTTGTGTACTATAGATAGTATTGTTATAAATATTGACATTGTTCATTCCTTTTACAACAACAGCAGACTTTGGAGTTTTGTTGATAATATTGTAAGCTACCCCACCTGAAGTATTTGTCATTCCGTTTGATTTTCTTATAATCGACATTGGGAGTTTTTCGGCATAATTGTATTTTATTAAAGCATTAATGTTGTATCCAGTAAATATTCCATGTGTGATACTAGTAATATCAGTGCCATTCCACGTCAATTTATTGCCAGTTATAATCTCTCCATTAAGGTTATTATTGTAAGCATTTGGACTCTCATCTCCAGCCTGCAATAGATAACCAGAAGCATTTACAGAAGTTACAGAATTGTTTCTATAGGTAAATACAGTTGGAGTCGTTCTTGAAACATTGACTCCACTCCATAATCCCGTTACAGTGTTTGTCGTAGTTGTTCCTTCTATCGTTAATGCAGTAGTATCACTTCCAATAGTTATACCATCACTCATTGAGGCTGATACATTTCCGGCAGTATCTTTGGCAAAGGCATAGAGAGTCTTGGTGCCTATAGATGTAAATGTATATGATGTAGGAGGGGTACTTGACCAAGAGCCTGAACTTGCACTGGGAGTAGTTGATGATTCACTCAGTAAATAGCCGGCAACTCCAACAGCATCTGTGGCGGAGAAAGTAATTCCAGAGATTGAAAGTGTAGTTGAGGTTGTTGGGATGGAGAAGGAAGTGATGGAGGGAGGGGTAATATCGGAGGGAGGAATTACAACTACTTGATAATTACTTTCAAAAGCTCCAAGGTCGGGGTTGGAACCGTTATAATTAATTCCTATATCTGTTCCTGTATTAATCAAATCAGAACCTTCTGCAAGTTTCAAGAAATCAATATCGGGTAAACTTCCATCTGAATTTCTTGCTCTAAGTAATTGACTTTGATCCAAACTCACAAAGTCACTGTTGTTCACAGAATACGCAGGGTTCGCAGAGTTATTAATCAGGAAGTTATTCGTCGTAACAGTTGATTCTGCTGTCAATGCAGAATAGCCATTGTTCCCATATGATATATTGTTTACTACCTTGTTTGGCTTATTATATGAGGCAAGCCAGAAACCTTGCCCGCCATTTAGATATGATGTGTTGTTGTACATAGCTACTGCAGCGATTGCTCCATTTTGATGGAAACCAGATGTCCTGTTTTTATATGCAATATTATTTTTCGCTGTAATTAATATACTAGCACCATGATCATCGTCCGTCAGTCCCAATTTAAACCCGTTCCCATCGCCACCTTCCGTAAACGTATCTGGTATATATCCGTTGTAAAACGACCATGTATCCTCTACTGTCACAGCTCCATCATTCCTATACATATCCAAACCATCATCAGAATTCCAATAAAGCCTACAACCTCTCATCGTATTGCTTACGCCCGTATTACTGTTTACAAATTCAATTCCATCCGAACCACCATAGGGGTCACTCGTGTCATAAGGGTTTGCATTGTGGTGAAAGTCAGAATTTAAAACCAAATTTTCTGTAGATGTTGTCATAATCTGAAGACCATGAGCACAATGATGAATATTGAACATTTCGAAAATATTATAGTCCGAATCTAAAACCGACATTGCTCCAGCATAAGTGCCGTTCGGCAAGTTAATACAATTTGATATTTCAATTCCTTTCCAGTGGAAATAATCGCCACGAAGTGTAATCAAACTATATGGCCAACTACCCATACTCCAAGTCGTTTGATTGGTGGTTAGATTAGGGGTTTCTCCGGGGTAGGCAAATACGCTTATCTTATTTTGAGCCGTACCATTTTTACCAGATAACAATTGCTTGGATTGATATGTATAAGTTCCACCACGCAAATAAACAGTATCACCTGCTTGAATTACTGTCCATGCTTTGTTCAAGGTAAACCATGGACTTTCAATTGTTCCACTCCCTGATATATCATTCCCTGTGGGAGCAAGATAGTAAGTACTAGCAGAAGCTTTAGTGAAAAAAAATAACGATAAAAATAATATAAAAATAATATAGTATGTTGGTTGTTTCATTTTACTTTTTATTTTGGAAATAAAGATATTCATACATTTGTATAGTTAATAACACTACAAAGTTGGTGTTGTATATACTGTAGACTATAAATTATTAGATGCTTCATCAGTAGATAAAGTAGGTGAAGCGCTTGTAGGCTCTCCACTTGTAGTTGACGTATCTACTACAGAATCTGAGGTCGTCGTTGATGTTCCATCAGCAGGCGAAGCCGTAGGTGTTCCATCAGTCGGAGATATTGAGGATTCAGTAGAATCCAAATGTGTAGACGAAGAATCACTCGTAGGGGTAGTATCGTTCGGAGGAGTAATAGTTTCCTCTGCCGAAGACGGTGAAGTCGTAGGTGCTGAGCCAGTAGGTGAAGTAGGGGTATTAGTGTCAGTAGGTGTCACAACTGATGCAGTGCCACTTGTATTTATTAAAGTTTTCAAAGATCTTAATTCATCTTTATTTATACACTCTGTATCCCCTGTTTCATCTGTCAGACATACTTCTCCTGTAAATATTCTTGTTATTTTATTTGTCGCATTCCCTAGCCAAGAAGTAATAGCAACTCTCCAAGGATTTGTATCATTCTCTATATCTTCTGGTTTAAAGCTATTGATATCTATCATCATCAAATTCATTTCCTGTACAGCCTTCACCAAGTATGGAGTAAGACTGGAATAACTAATGGACTTAAGTCCAGTTTTCTCATCTGTTGATACTAGGTCAGGGAAAAGTTGTTCCATTTCTTGAGCTATGAATCCCACATGCTTGGAGTCTCCATCTATCTCACTTTTCCAATTGTAATTTACTGGAGTAAGAGAATTGATACGTTCTAATACTGATTTATTTAAAATATCAGGAACAGTTTGTAAAGCAAATTCAACATCATCTAAGGTTACAATATTCTTCTTCAAACTAATATCTGAAGTACAAGCAAGTGATGTAGTAAGTGGATTAATATCACAATACCCCGCACTATTGGTAAATCGAGCAGCTATTCCTGAAATAGAACTTCCTCCGACATATAATACGTTGCCAGTACCAATGGTTGTAGTATTACTTCCATTACCTACTGCATTATACCCTATGACGATTTCATTCTGGTTACCATCTGCTCCGGCTTTGGAATTATATCCTAAATAAAGAGAGTAATCCGAAGTAGTATTAGCTGTTGCTCCATCTGCAATATACCTACCTGCAATGTAACCTATTCCGACATTATAAGTTCCTGTCGTATTACCATAAAGAGCTTCACGACCTAAACCAACATTATAAGTTCCTGTTGTATTACCATAAAGAGACAAATACCCTAGACCAGTATTATACCCACCTGTACTTGCATTTCTTAATGCTAAATATCCAACAGCTGTATTACCTGTTGTTGTTGTGGCAAATTCCAAAGCATTTCCTCCAATAGCAATATTCCCTCCTGATGTTGTTAGCGAGTATCCTGCTCTATATCCAAAGAAAGCATTATTACTTCCTGTTGTTATTGCTGCACCTGCACTAACCCCAAATGTCGTAAGATTTGTATCAAGAACCATTGCCTTAGTTCCTTGTACTGTTATAAAGTTAGAGGTAGAGTTAATTCTACCAAATGAAACCTGAGCAGCAGCAGGTAATGTACTATCAGCTGCAGTATCTACATAAGATACATCTGTATTGTTTGCTATTGTTGCTAAGAGAGAATCATTAAACGAAGAGTCTCCTGCTCTCGTTCTGTAAAGTTTTCTACCTGTGACTCGAGGGTCAGTTGAGACTGGTATAGTGAGGGTGACGGTATTGTTACCTGCTGTAGTAGTAATAACAGATGATACCTTACTATTAGTTTCTCCTACTGCCGTTGTGAATGTTACATAATAATAGTGTGTTCCAGTGTCTACCGAACCTCCAGCAGAAACTACTCCTGATAATGTTGTGGGGCTTGGCACAGAGTAAATATCAAATCCCATATCAGAACGAATACCATCGGCGACGGCGGTACCTTTGACGTCGAGTTTATAGGTGGGAGAAGTGGTGCCGATCCCAACATTGTTTGTACTATTAATTACTAAAGGAGTGCTAAAAATTCCATTTTGAGAATCAGTCAGTCTTCTAATAGAGAGTGTCCCATCATTACTGTTAAAATTCCACATACGATTACCTGATGTAGTTCCTGAATCTCCAAGTGTTACATTTCCTTCAGATGCTCCTATTGATGCAATAATTGAATATGCACTATAGTCAGTAACAATCAGATTGGTTCCACTATTACCCCCAACAATAAATTTATTAGTGCCAACTGAAGGTAATGCTCCACCAGTGAAAGCAGTAGCTCCTATCCCCACATTCCCCTCGTTAAGTATCGTCATTGCTTCTGTTGCTCCATTGTTCCCTACCAAGAAATGCATATCGGCGCCTGTAGCTCCGACGCCGGAGGTGGTTTGGAGGGTGAGGTCTTGGGTTGTAGAAGTTCCTCCGAGAATAATAGGAGTTGTGATATTAGTTGTGAATACAGGACTCTCTAAGAGCTCCTCCTGTAGTAATAGTTCCATAGTAGGCATCTGTTAGGAACTCTATGGCTCCTGCTTCGGGAGTTGTCAGTAAGGTTCCGGAAGTGAATTTGAGTGGGGCGGTATTGGCAGTGGCTGTACCGGCTTTTAAGTGAAGTCCTGCAGTAGGACCTGTAACTCCAACTCCAACTCTATTAGTAGGAGTTACTGTTAACGGTTCATACCAAGTGGTACCATCCCAAGTATTGATACTATAATTATTTGAACTTGCTTGAACTCCTTGATAAAAAGCAGTGTTTGAAGGAGACAAAGCACCATTAGGTAAAAATTTAATTGACATTGAGTCAGTTGATGCTGCTCTAGAGATAAGTATTGCATCAGGATTACCTAAGTTGTTATGTATAGATAATTTATTAGCAGGACTTATGTTATTGATTCCCACATTTCCACTATTGAGTATCGTCATCGCTTCAGTTGCTCCATTGTTCCCTACAAGGAAATGCATGTCAGCACCAGTTGCTCCGACACCGGAGGTTGTTTGGAGAGTTAAGTCTTGGGTGGTAGATGAGCCTCCGAGAATGTTGGTTGCATTAATGTTGCCTGAGAAATAGTGATTGAGTACTGAAGTGTTACCCCATACAGCTGTATTGGCTCCCATACCTATCGCATTGTATCCTACTACGATAGAGTTACTATCAGAATTATCGAGTCCTCTAGTCCCAGCACCTATGTAGATACTATTTTCAGCATCTGTAAGTGCCGTTGTTCCATCAGCGTGGAATCTACCAGCAAAATAACCAAGAGCTGTATTGTAACTACCTGTAGTATTTCCAAACATTGCAAAATAACCTAACCCTACGTTTCCTGTACCTGTTGTAGTGGACTGGAAACTGTTGGAGCCAAAAGAAGCATTGTAACTACCTGTTGAACCAGCTAATGTTGAAGTTCCAAAGGCTGCATTACCAGTACCTGTTTGGTTAGCAACTAATGCTCTATATCCAAAAGCACTATTATACCCTCCTGATGTAATTGCTGTTCCTGCACTACTACCAAATAAAGTAACTTGTGGAGCTGTGGTAAGATTTAATGCAGCATTAACACCAAGAGAAGTAATATTGCCATCAATTATTGCCGCTCTTATTCCACCAACACTTATATATCTAGAGGTAGTGTTTGCTCTTGTGTTTACAACACCAGTACTACCTGTAAGAGTACTATCGGCTACAGTATCTACGTATGATACATCTGTGTTGTTAGCGATAGTTGCAAGGAAGTATTCAGCAACACTCGAAGCACCAGCTTTAGTTCGGTAAAGTTTTCTACCTGTGACTCGAGGGTCAGTTGAAGTTGGAATAGTAAGGGTAACGGTATTGTTACCTGCAGTAGTTGTTATTACACTAGATAAGGCCGCATATGTTTCTCCTGTTGCTGTAGTATAACTTACCCAATAGTAGTGAGTGCCTGTATCTACTGAACCACCAGCACTAACTACCCCAGAAATTGTTGTTGGATTTGGTACAGGATATATATCAAATCCCATAGAACTTCTGATACCATGAGCTGCTGTTGTTCCATCAACATCTACTCTATATGCTCCTGATGTTGTTCTTCCTATATTTACATCTCCACTAAAGAAATGATCAGTAACTGATGTATTCCCCCAAGTAGCAGTATTAGAACCATTACCAATCGTACCTGATCCAACTACTATTTCATTGGTATCACCACTAGCTAAAGCCTTGGTGTTATATCCTAAATATACAGAATCAGTTGATGTTTGATTGGCAGTTGCTCCATCAGCTATATAACGACCGGAATGTCTACCTAAGGCGGAATTTCTAGAACCAGTTGTATTACCTTGTAGGGAATCAGCTCCTATTGCTACATTGTCTCCTCCACTAGTATTGTATCGAAGAGATGCTCCACCATAGGCAGCATTGAGAGAACCACTATCATTTGTCATCATTGAATTGTAACCAGTGGCGGTATTGTAAGTTCCAGTTAAGTTAACACCGAGAGCAACATAACCAATAGCAGTGTTGGATAAACCGGTTGTATTAGAATAGAGGGATCTGTAACCAATAGCAGTATTGTTATCAGCTACGTTAGTTTTCCCTGTAGCGTTATCGGCTGAACCGGATTGATAACCAATCCAAGTGTTATACTGACCTAAATCATATTTTCCAGCTTGATAACCTATTTGAGTTTTCCAGTCAGCATTAGTAAATGTTATCAAATCATTAACTTGCAATAAATTGTTTGGAGATGGTGTTCCGATCCCGACACTCCCATCATTTAGTATCGTCATCGCTTCCGTTGCTCCAGCATTCCCTACTAGGAAATGCATGTCAGCACCTGTTGCTCCGACGCCGGAGGTGGTTTGGAGAGTGAGGTCGGCGGTGGTGGAAGATCCTCCAATCATTTTTGAAGCATTAATGTTACCTGAGAAGAAGTGGTTGAGGATTGAAGTGTTCCCCCAGGTGGCGGTATTACTTCCGTTACCAATGGCTGTGTATCCAACAACTATTTCATTTGTATTTGCATCAGCGCTAGCACGAGTTGCATAACCTAAGTAAACAGAATTATTTGATGTAGCATTAGCTGTTGCTCCGTCTGTTATATAGCGTCCTGCATTAAATCCCAATGCAATATTTTGATATCCAGTAGTATTACTTCGAAGAGAGTTCATTCCAATAGCGGTGTTAGCATATCCTGTAGTATTGGAATACATTGAATAAGAACCCATGGTGGTGTTCTGGTAACCTGTAGTGTTTGTAAGAAGAGATTGGAATCCAATACCAACACTGTCGTATCCACTTGTTGTTGCTCTTCCTGCACCTGTACCTATTAAGATATTATCGTAACCTGTAACTGTACCTTGCCCTCCAGCAGTATCACCTATGAATACGTTACTGGTTGCAGTTGTTGCATACCTACCAGCATCTAAACCTATGAAGGTATTTTTTCCACCTCCGTTAATCGAAGCTCCAGCATTTAATCCAAAGTATGTTGCATTGGAGTCAACTGTTAATGATTTTGTTCCGTTCACTGTTAAGTATTGGGTGGTTGTATTTGCTCTATAGACAGCTGGTCCGTCTCCGTTGGTAATGGTTCCAGTTAGACTAGCGTCAGCGATAATATCAATGTATTCTGTAGAAGTATTATCAGCAACAGTTGCTAGGTTTAATCCTTCACTAGATGGTCTTCCTGCTTTACTTCTATAAAGTTTTCTTCCTGTGACTCGTGGATCAGTAGATGTTGGAATAGTGAGAGTGACTGTATTGTTGCCTGCGGTGGTAGTGATAACTCCACTTAGTTTAGTTTGAGTTTCTCCTGTAGCTGTAATGTAAGAGACGTAATAATAATGTGTTCCTGTATCTACCAAACCTCCTGCAGAAACTACTCCTGTGGGAGCTACGGTAGGGTTGGGTACTTGGTAAATATCAAATCCCATATCAGAACGAATACCATCGGCGACTGCGGTGCCTTTGACATCGAGTTTATAGGTTGGAGAAGTAGTGCCAATTCCGACGGAGCCACTATTGAGTATCGTCATGGCTTCTGTTGCTCCATTGTTCCCTACTAGGAAATGCATATCGGCTCCTGTGGCTCCGACACCGGAGGTTGTTTGAAGAGTGAGGTCTTGGGTGGTACTTGTTCCTCCGAGAATGTTGGGAGTAGTGAGAGAGTATGTACCTAGAGTGACGTTACCTGTAGCTCCTGTGTAAGGGACGTATCCAGAAGTTAAGTCAGAAGTAAATGCAAATTGTTTTCTAGCTCCTCCTGTAGTAATAGTTCCATAGTAGGCATCTGTTAGGAACTCTATGGCTCCTGCTTCGGGAGTTGTCAGTAAGGTTCCGGAAGTGAAT
>LBRL01000003.1 GCA_000991405.1 Candidatus Nomurabacteria bacterium GW2011_GWD2_36_14 | reverse complement strand
CTCTAACCAAAGGTGACATCACAGGAGATGGCCTCATTAACATCTTTGATATGAATCAATTGATGGTGATGTGGGGGGTGAGGTATTAGGAGAATATAAGACACCAATACAATAAAATCTCCAAAAGTTTTGCTTTTGGAGATTTTATTGTATTGGTGTTTAGATACTTTTTACGATTCTTGCGAAAGTTTCTGGATTGTTCTGTGCTAAGTCTGAGAGGATTTTGCGGTCTATCTCGATGTTCTTCTTCTTAAGCTTATCCACGAACTTACTGTATGAAAGTTCGAAAGGTCTTACAGCAGCGTTGATACGAGTAGTCCAGAGGCTTCTTGCATCTGCTTTCTTGTCTCTACGATGTGCAAATGAATATGCACCAGCATGCATCAATGCATTTTCTGCTTCTATCTTCTTTGTGCCACGACCGAAACGGAATCCTTTGGTTTGCTTCAGGATATTCTTTCTTGTTTTATTTTTTAATACTCCTCTTTTAACTCTTGTCATAAATTTTTAATTATTATTTATTATTTACGCGTTTGGTAAATAAGTTCTGATATTTTTATTTGAAAATGCTTGTGTGTTCATCTTACGACCAGCTAACTGTTTAGTACGAGACTGCTTGGCATTGAAGTGGTTAAATCCAGGAGCACGGGACATAATCTTGCCATTCTTTGTAACTTTTAAACGCTTTGTTAATGATTTGTTTGTTTTTATTGCCATATAATATTTTACTTTTCTTTCTCAATTGTAATAGTTGGACCTTTAGGACCTTTTCTATAATCCTCTGCTACTTTATAATTCTCCGTGATAAGATGAAGTATACGATCAAGCCTTTCTCTTAGGAATGCATCTGCCATATACTTGGAGCGTCCTGAAAGGAAAAGCTCTATCTTGATACGATGACCTTCTTTGAGCCACTCTGAAGCTTTTCGGGCCTTCAAAGCAAGATCATTTTCTCCAGTACCAATCTTTATCTGAACTGACTTGGTTTCTGTAGTTTTGGCTCCTGCTTTGGCTTTCTTCTGCTTCTTGTTCTGCTCGTATTGATACTTACCGAAATTTGCTATCTTAACTATTGGCGGAACTGCATTGGGGGTTATTTCAATCAGATCTAAGCCTTCTTTATTGGCTAAAGCAAAAGCATCCTTAAAACTCAAAATGCCAAGGTTGACCCCTTCGCTTGAGATCACGCGGACCTCTGATGCTCTTATTTGATTGTTTATTCTTTCTCGCAATGTTTTCTTCCGATAGAAAAATAGATTACCTATCTAAGTCACATACTAGCATATATGTGTTATTATGGCAATATATGGAGAAAGTTATAAATGTCTATAAAAAATGCGGGCAGACACCTTTAGAATGTATCAATAACCTTAAAAAAGACAATGAAAATCTACGTCTTTTGCCCATGACTTATGCTGGGAGGCTTGATCCTCTGGCCGAAGGGGTGCTTCTCATACTTGTAGGGGATGAATGCAAGAAGAAAGATGAGTATTTGAATTTACCAAAAGAGTATGAAGTAGAAGTCCTATTTGGTTTTGCGACTGACACTTATGATGTGATGGGGAAGATAATGAACAAACAAGCTACATCGGAGAAACTATTTGAAAATTCATCGGATTTACTCACTGTAATTCTTCCAAATTTTATTGGCAAGATTAAGCAATCCTATCCACCATATTCTTCACGCCCTGTTGATGGTAAGCCACTGTGGGAGTGGGCAAGGGAAGATAAGCTTGGTGAGATAGAAATACCCGACCACGATGTGTTTGTAGAGAGTATTGAAATAATAGAAGATAAAGAAATTTCCGGAGAAGATTTGCTGAAAGATATAAAAGACAAAATTTCAAAAGTAGAAGGAGACTTCAGGCAAAAAGAAATTTTAAATTTATGGGAGGAAGAACTTTCAAATAAAAATGAAGAAAATTACAAAATAATTAAATTAAAAATATCTTGTGGAAGTGGAGTCTATGTGCGGGGCATAGCCCACTCCATAGGGGAGAAGCTAGGTATTAAAGCACTAGCCTTGAAGATAGTCCGCACTAGGATTGGAGAATATGAGATTAATTAAGAATTATTAACTTATTTTTTCAATTTCAAAATTTTTTGCATTAAATTATCTGCTGGAAGAAACTTGCCTTCAAGAGGAATATAAAAGTTACCATCTACTCTTGTTTTATCAGCAGATATAGGCATACCACTTTCGTTGAGCATTTCTTGATCATTATAATTGTCCCCAATAGTCATAATATTTTCTTTTTTCAATTTAAATATTTTAGCAATATTTCTTATACCCAAAGCTTTTGTTTGTTTGCCTTTTATGAGAATGTCATAAGCTTCACCATTCCAAACAGTCGTTAACTTTGGATCTTTACTTACTATATCTTCGATTACTTTTATTCTAGCTTTGCAGTGTATTGTGATTATGAATTCTTTCGGTTCAAATCCTTTTACGTCAGGATTTTTTTCAGAGACTTTCTTTAACAGTGGATATATTTTGTGGAAAGATTGAAAACTATTTATATGTTGATGTATTTTACCTTGGTACCATGTAGCACTACCATTTTCATAAGTCAGACTTACGAAAGGTAGTATCTCCCTAAACATTTCTTGGAGCATATAAAGTCCTCTTCCTGAGCTAATATTTATGAGTAAGCCCTTTTTATTTAGCTCTTTTATTTGTTCAATCTGCTTACTGGCAATAACTTTTGTATTTAAAGTAGTGGTATTTCCTATTTGTTTAATTTTAGTACCTCTTGGTACTAGCACTCCATCTACATCGAAAACAACCATTTTTATTTTAGAGAGATCACTTTTTACCATTTGAGATAGCGGTTTCATATTTTTGTATTATGTTATTAAATTAGATATGTGTGAATTATACCATAATTCATTATCAATGATAATTTGATCATAATTTATCCATCTTTTAATGACACTAAAGAAGTGTTATAATCTCCATCATGACAAATATCGTTACAATAGGAGGGGGTACAGGGAGCTATACCGTCCTGTCTGGGTTAAAAAATCTTCCAGATGTTTCTCTTTCAGCTCTTGTTTCTATGTCAGATAATGGTGGTTCAACGGGGGTTCTTCGGGATGAGCTGGGAGTTCTGCCTCCTGGGGATATCAGACAATGCCTTGTGGCCCTAAGTGAACACAGTGAAATAGTTCGAAGTCTTATAAATTATCGTTTTAGTGAAGGCACTCTCAAGGGTCACAGTTTTGGTAATATTTTCCTTGCAGCTCTTGAAAAGGTTACTGGAGACTTTGTTAAGGGAGTAGAAATTGCTTCTGAAATTCTTAAAGTAAAAGGTAAGGTTATTCCAATTACAAAAGACAAGGCTGATTTATCCATTCTACTTTCCAATGATGAATTAATAGAAGGTCAAGTCAATATAACCAATACCAATATTCAAGAATTAGGTTTTAAAAAAATTTTCTATAAAAATAATGTTCAACTAAATGAGAATGCAAAACTTGCCATAGAACAAGCCGATTATATAATTATTGGACCAGGGGATTATTATGTTTCTATAATGCCAAATCTTATCGTGAATGGCTTTAAAGAAGCAATTATGGCAAGTAAGGCTAAAATAATTTTACCTATTAATCTAACAAACAAAAGTGGGCATACATTACACTGGAAGGCTAGCAATTATTTAAAAGATATTGAAAGTTATCTTGGTAAATCAGTTGATATTATTCTAATCAATAATGAAGCACCTTCCCGTGAACAGATAGAACGCTATGAACTTCAAGAGGGTGATGGAGTTTTAATTCAAGATGATTTAGATGATGATAGAGTAGTTAGAAAGGTGTTAATATCGCACTTAATTCCTTCAATAAGTAGTGTTGACACAGTTAGAAGAAGCTTTATTCGTCACGATTCTTTAAAATTAGCTGATTGTGTCTCTTCTTTGATTAAAGAAAAAAATATCAAAATAATTTTTGATTTTGATGATGTTTTATTTGATAACACAAAACAATTAAAAACAAGAATGTATTCCTGTTTAGAAAAGAATGGTATATCTAAAGATGTTGCCGAGAAATATTACAAAGAAGTAAGAGAAGCTGAGTTTTATCTTAAAGATTTTATATCAAAACTTCTTATAAGGCACAATATAAGCAAAGTTTCTCAAGGTGATATATACGAAGAGATCATGTGCAAATGTAAAGACTTTGTGAATAAAGATTTACTTGGAATTGTAAATAATTTAGGTAAATCTAATTGTTACATTGTATCTAATGGAGAAAAAGATTTTCAAAAAGACAAAATAAATAGAAGTGGTATTTATTCTTTATTCTCTGAAGTAAATATAGTTCCTAAAAGTAAGAAAGATAATATAGAAAGAATTTGTAGTGAAAATAAAGATTCACGAATTATTTTCATAGACGACAAACCAAAATTTTTTAATGACTTGGATATGGAAAGATGCAAAAATCTAAAGACAATTTTATTTGATGAAAATGGATTGGAGAAATTAATAACAGAAATAAATAAAAATTAGAGACTCTTTAAATAATTTACATAAGTAACCATATTATACTGTTATTTATCAATATTATAAACCTTTTGTAAAAGAGGGGATATTGCTTTATCTTTTATTGGATTAAGGTTATAATATGAAGGTGGTTTAATTACTAGGTTTATTTTTTAATAATATTTATGTACAAAAACAATAAAAGGAAAATTTTAATATCAGTATTTCTATTCTTGGCAATAGTAGTACCACAGATAACTTTAGCTAGTGCTATATCTCTGCGGTCTTCTACTTCTACAACTGAACCGGGGAAAACTTTTTCTTTGTCTATATATGCAAATGGATCTGGGGTTGCTTCTTATACAGCAGGAGTTACTCTTAAATTTCCTGCCGACCTTGTCTCAGTAGAATCATTTAATTATTCTGGACCTTGGATTCCTATAACTGCATCTGGCTATGATACTATCGACAACACGTCAGGCAGTCTTATAAAAACCGCCGGCTACCCCAACGGATTCACAAATGAAGTTTTAGTAGGTACGGCTCTTTTTAAAGTTAAGAAGACAGGGGCTATAACTATAACTACAAATCAAGCTTCTTATATTCTAGACGTAGATAGTAACAGCACTCTTAAGACTTATGGATCTTTCTCTGTTACTTCAAGTACTCCCGTTGTCAAAACAACTCCACCACCATCAACTCCTACTCCTACTGTAACTACAAAACCTGTAGTGAAAAAGCCTGCGACAACTGTGGACACAAAAGATTCGTCTAAAAATGATTCTGTGGCAACGCAAGTAACACCTGAGACAACGCCTGCAGTTTTGCCTGAGAATAAAGAGAAAACTAAATCCATAATTTTATTTTTTGGAATAATCATTAGTGCCATATCAGCTTACTTAGGTTTCCAATAAACTTCTTATGCCAAAAAGGAATAGGTCTCTAATCATAATATTTTTTATAATTATTTTCTTTTGGCAAGCTAGTGACGCATTTGCTTCTACTTACTACATTTCCTCTACAGACGGAGATGATACATGTACAGGATTATCACAAACAGCTTATACTACAGGTGTAACTGCTTGTCCCATTAAGACTCTAACTAAACTTAATACTAAAACCTTCTCCCCAGGAGATAATATATACTTCAAATCAGGAGATACATTCTATGGAACTATCACAGTATTATTACTTTCTCTTCCTATGGAAGTGGAGAGAAACCTATTATTACTGGATTTACAGATGTTACTTCCTGGACTAATCTAGGTAACAATATCTGGGAATCGACTTCTCCCGTATCAACCTTGTCGACTCTTAATATGGTGACGGTAAATAATGTGAATACAGCTATGGGAAGGTGGCCGAATGCGGATGCTGGTAATGGGGGATATGCGACATTGGAATCACATTCAGGAAGCACTTCAATAACAGATAATCAATTAACTAGCACTCCAAATTGGGCTGGAGCAGACATCATAAATAGAGTCGCTTTATATATTTTAAATAGAAGTACCATAACTAATCATACAAATAGTACTTTGACTTTCAGTCCTGCTACAACTTATGCTCCTAAGGATGGTTGGGGGTATTTTATTGAAAATAGTTTAAGTACTCTTGATCAGCAAAATGAATGGTACTATAATCCCATTACTAAAAAATTAAGCATTTATAGTGCAAGCCAGCCTCAAAATATAAAAATTGCGTCATCTGGTAATTTATTTACAGTTCACGGTAGTTATATTACCATTGATGGGTTATCTTTTTCAGGAGCAAATAATAATGCAATATATAATGAAGTAGACAACACTTATCGTAACTTAATTGTTCAAGATAGTGACATATCTTTTTCAGGAGAAAGTGGCATTAAACTTAAAATGCTTGATGCAAGTATTTTAAATAATACAATTATTGATTCGCAAAGTAACGGTATAGAATTTCCTTATCAAACCCATACTGACAGTGTCAATATTACAGGTAATAGTATTACAAATACAGGACAACTTCCAGGTATGTCTATTAGTAATAGTGAAGGTAATATTCTAAATGGAATATTAGTTAATGATAAAACCAACGGAACCATAGAGTATAATTCAGTAATTAATTCTGGTTATAATGGAATAAAAGTAAACGGTAGCTATAACACAATAAGAAATAATTTTATAGATACTTTTTGCAACGTGGTTGATGATGGGGGAGGTATATATACATATAATAGTTCGCACCATTTTATTACTGAAAACATAATTATGAATGGAATAGGCCAGAATTATGGAGCTAATACCTCTACTACGAATAGAGCGGAGGGTATTTATTTAGATTATTTAACTAGTTATCATGAAGTTTCCTACAATACAACTACAACCTCAAGAATTGGAATATTTACACATGGAACTAACCTAAATATTCATCATAATACATCTTACAATAATCGTACTCATCAAATGATAGAATATGATGAAGTTGGTGGTATTGATGCTGTGAATAATGTTATCAATAATAATTTATTCATTTCAAAATCTTCAACACAGAAAGCAATTGAAATCGATTATCCTTTAGGAAAGACATCTAGTATTGGTACTGTAGATTATAATTATTATGCTCGTCCGATTGTGCAGACAGATGTAATCAGAGTATGGGAAATTGGAGTTGGAGCTACTAATTACACGCTAGCTCAGTGGCAAACTTTATTAGGGAAAGATGCTAATTCTCATATATCTCCCGTATCTATTTCCTCCGAATCCGACATCTTCTTCGACTACAACGCCACCCAATCATCCAAAACAGTCTCTCTCCCATGGCCAGTAGTAGACATGGATGGTAATAAAGTAA
>LBRL01000002.1 GCA_000991405.1 Candidatus Nomurabacteria bacterium GW2011_GWD2_36_14 | reverse complement strand
CCTCTACTACCACCATAACCTGTCCAACCGGAACAACTCTAGTAAATACCACCTGTGTTACCAATACAACCACTTCAGCCACTCTAATAGACAAAGCCAAACAAAAAGACATTAAACCCGATGGTTCTATCAACATCATCGACTTCAACATCATCATGGCTAACTGGACTCTAACCAAAGGTGACATCACAGGAGATGGCCTCATTAACATCTTTGATATGAATCAATTGATGGTGATGTGGGGGGTGAGGTATTAGGAGAATATAAAGGTTACAAAATTTAAAAATCAATGATATAATAGCTTTACATTATTGATTTATTAGTTAATTTAAATTTCGGTTGTTGCCCATTAGGTATTTGGGCGACACGATTTTGGGAAATCGTATGCAAGATCAAAAAGGAAATATAGGGGTTATAGTGTCTTTTGTTATTGTCGTCGGGCTTATCGGACTTGTTATTTATTCTCTGATGCATAAGCCAGTCAAAGAGAATCCACTAGAAGGTATCAAGAGTGGAGAGGTAAGCCAGCAAGCACAGAGTGGGGAACAAGTACAAGGTCAACCACAAGAACAAAAACAATTATCAAATAAACAAAATAATATGGAAAAAATAGCAAAAATTGGAGATACTTTAATTATGAATTACACAGGGCGTTTTACAGATGGTAAGACTTTCGATTCCAATGTGGATCCAAAGTTTGGCCACGTAACACCATTTGAATTTAAACTGGGCGCAGGACAAGTTATCAAAGGCTGGGATGAAGGGCTAGTGGGGATGAAAGTTGGAGAGAAGAAGGTTCTCACAGTTCCACCAGAAAAAGGTTATGGTCCAAATGATTACAATGGTATTCCCGGAGGTTCAACACTGATTTTCGATGTTGAGTTGGTTGGAATTAAATAAAATTATATGAATCCCGTAGTAGATTTTTAATTAGATTATGTTCTATACATATATATTACAAAGCAATAAGAACAAGGAATTGTATATTGGGTATACTGCTGATTTGAAAAAAAGAATAAAAGAACATAATCAAGGGTTAAATTTTTCTACAAAAAGATATATGCCTTGGACTATAATATATTACGAAGCATGTGTAGAAGAAAGTGATGCAAGAAGAAGAGAGCAATATTTAAAAACAACGCAAGGAGGTAGGTTAATAAAGAGAAGAATAAAAGATTATTTATATAAGTCGAAAAATTTAACAAATTAAAAATTCACTACAGGATGAAAGAAAAAGGTAAATTGTTTTTCAAAAAGAATATAAAGAGGAAGCGAACTTGGGCTATTATAATCCTTGTGGTTATTGCTGTGCTCTACTTTATATTTAGAACACCGAGTAGTGTAGCCAATACTGTCACCGACATAGCCAAGATTTCTGACCTAAAGGAGACAGTCCTAGCTACAGGGCAAGTCGTTTCTAGTACTGACCTCAATTTATCTTTCAATGGGTCGGGTGCTGTGAAGTCACTGAGAGTAAAAGTAGGAGACAAGGTAAAGGCTGGTCAAGTCTTGGCAACTTTAGAACAAGGGGCAGAACTTGCCGCACTCACGTCAGCTCGTGGAGCGCTAGCAGGAGCAGAAGCTAGACTGAAGCGTACAATAGAAGGATCAACGAGTGAAGAAATAGCTCTCTCTGAAATTACCCTTGCACAAACTAAGCTCACTCAAGATACTCTCATTAGTAATGCTTATCAGAATCTTTTGAATTCTACTCCAGAGGCAGTTCCAGAAGACACTAGTATTAGTCATGCTACTCCTACCATCAGTGGAACTTACAACTTGGGTAAAGAAGGGAAAATTTATCTGAAAATGTATCTTAGTTCGATAGGAAGAAGCTTTCATATTTCTGGCCTTACTGATGGGACGGGGACTGTCGATACAGTCAATCCACAACCAATAGGGAATTCTGGACTTTATATTAAGTTTCCTGAGGGTGCAACTAGTGATGTATCCAACTGGATAATAGAAATTCCCAACAAGAAGGCTTCAAATTATCTTGCCAATTATAATGCATATCTAGCCGTAAAGTCTCAAGCACAGTTTGCTATAGATCAGAGGACAGCAGAGCTTGCTATTAAGAAGTCGACAGCCCGAAGTTCTGATATCGATTTGGCAAATGCCGATATTCTTTCAGCACGAGGTCAGCTAGAAGCCGCAGTAGCTCGTTACAACAATACAGTCATCACTGCTCCACTAGACGGGACTATTACACGCATAGATATCAAGATCGGAGAACTTGCTTTGGCACAGAAGAGTGCGATGATTCTCCAAGATGTTTCCAATATTTATCTTGAGACCAATATCAATGAAGCCAACATTGCAAGTCTCTCGCTAGGGATGCCAGTTCTGATTACTTATGATTCTTTTGGAACAGATAGAATTTTCAAAGGAAATATTACAAAGATTGATCCATCTTCGACTCTTGTATCTGGAGTTGTAAATTATAAAGTGACAGTAAGTACTGAGCAAGTTCCAGATCTTCGCCCTGGTATGACTGCCAATATGACCATAAAAGTGAAAGAGAAGGCGGGTGTCCTCGCTATACCATCTCGAGCTATTGTCACAAACGACAAAGGAGAAAGGACAGTGCGTGTCATAACAAATCCAAGAAAAAAGAAATGGAAGTCAGTCGGAGTAACAACAGGCATAGAAGGCGATGGGGGAATGATAGAAGTCTTAAGTGGTCTTTCTGCTGGTGATGAATTCGTGATCTTAATTAAAAAATAAACAAACTAGGATGCTAATAGAACTTAAAGATATAATTAAAAATTACGACAACGGAGGCGTAATTACTAAGGTGTTGCGTGGGGTTTCTTTGTCTGTAGATGAAGGTGAGTTTGTGGCTATTATGGGTCCATCTGGTTCTGGTAAGTCGACTCTCATGCATACGATTGGTTTTCTAGACAAGCCAACTTCTGGTACTTATCTTTTTGACGGGGAAGATACTTCTTCATTTAATGATGATGAATTGGCTCGTATTAGAAATGAACGTATCGGATTTGTATTTCAATCTTTTAATCTTCTTCCACGTACTTCAGTACTCGACAATGTAATATTGCCACTTCTTTACAATACAAGTAAAGCCAACCAAGAATCTCGTGCGAAGCTTGCTCTCGAATCTGTAGGGTTAGGGGAGAGAATACACTTCATGAGTAATCAGATTTCAGGAGGACAGAAGCAACGTGTCGCCATCGCTCGCGCACTTGTCTGCGACCCCAAGGTTATATTTGCTGATGAGCCTACAGGCAACTTGGATTCTAAAAGCGGAGCGACAGTTATGAATATACTAGAGAGACTCAACAAGGATGGCCGTACTATTATCCTTGTGACTCATGATAGGGGAGTAGCCTTACATGCCAATCGTATTGTAACTATCAGTGATGGACAGATAGTGAGTGATGTTCTTGTTCCAGAGTCTGAAAGGATTCACTCGAAAGAAATTAAAGAGGATGAATAAATGAATCCACCAAAACTTTTTATATATATAATTATTAGTAATGTATCTTTTTAAAAAACAAACAATTTATTAAATGAAAAAATTAATTAGTAAAAAAGTTTAGGCGGATGAATAATTTTGTTAAAGAAATCAAGACGACTATAAAGGACTTACTATCACGAAAAGGGAGGTCTTTTCTGACTATTTTAGGAATTATTATTGGTGTTGCTGGGGTTATTATTATTATCTCTTTGGGCTCGGGTGCTCAGTCTTTAGTGTTAGGACAAATTACAAAACTTGGTTCCAATATGGTAGGAGTCCTTCCAGGTAAAAGTAACGAGAATGGTCCACCCACTGCTGTCTTTGGAGTTCAAGTGAAGACTCTGACACTTACGGACGTCATGGCAATAAAAGATAAAAGTAAAGTTCCAAATGCGACAGACGTGGCTAGTTTTGTAAGTGGTAATATAACAATTATTTATGGGAAAGAGAGCGTTGATACTTCTTTTACGGCTACAGACGGGAGTTATGTTCGTGTTCAAAATGTAGATATAGACAAGGGTACATTCTTTACCGATGAAGAAGGTAGGTCAGGGGCCAATGTCATAGTTTTGGGTTATGATGTCGCGAATAGTCTTTTCCCAAATGGAAATGAAATAGGACAGATAGTTAAAATAAAGATTCCAAATACAAATGAATCGCGGGGAGAGGTATCCAGTAGTATTCCTTTTAGAGTGATAGGAGTTCAGAAGAAGATGGGGACAGTCGCATTTCAGAATCAGGATGATCAAGTCTTCATACCTTTCTCTGTGGGTCAACGCCAAATACTAGGGATAGACTATGTTCAATTTATACGTATCAAGATAGATGACGCTATCAATGTAAAACCTGCAATGAAAGATATAGAAAGAGTTTTAAGGGAACAACATAGAATTAAGGATACTGAGCATGACGACTTCTCTGTCCGTGATTTAGCCGATGCTATCAAGATTCTGACAAGTATTACAGATACCCTTCGCATCTTTTTAGGGCTTATGGCGGGCATCTCTCTTATTGTCGGAGGTATTGGTATTATGAATATTATGCTCGTGACAGTTTCCGAGCGAACACGAGAGATAGGGCTTCGTAAGGCTATAGGTGCAACGCGTCGAAATATTCGCAATCAATTCCTTCTTGAGTCTATTGTGCTTACTTTCACGGGGGGAGTTTTGGGAATTCTTTTAGGAATTTTAATCTCCTATCTGATAGCTATTGGAGCACGTTTTGCTGGTTATGATTGGGTATTTGTCATTTCTCCTATGGCGATTATTTTAGCAGTTACAGTTTCTATAGCTACAGGAATAGTATTTGGTCTGTATCCAGCATTGAAAGCAGCGAAGTTAGATCCTATCGTCGCACTTAGATATGAATAGGAATATGTATCCACCGAAACTTTTCAAGAAATATAGTATTAGTAGTATGTACAATTTTAAAAATCAAACAATTTATAATCATAAAATTTATTAATTAAAAAAGTTTAGGCGGATGTACAACATTTATTTCAAACAAGCTATACGTGGTATCAAGTCCAATCCATCAAGGACACTTTTAACGACGCTTGGTATCATGATTGGTATAGGTACTGTCATACTTGTCTTATCTGCAGGAGAAGGATTTAAGAGTTATGTGAATGCTCAAGTTGAAGTTTATGGATCCAACACAATGTTCGTAGAGACTTCTGTGCCAGCCTCGACCAAGGCTCGTTCGAACGGCGCAAGTGAGTCTGGCAATGTGAATAGTTCTGCCAACAATGCTGTACCCGTTACTACTTTGAAAGTTCGTGATTTAGAAGATTTTAAAAATATTCCAAATGTTAAGAATTCATATGGAGTATCAGTTGGGCAACAAATAGTAACCTACAGTGGTATTTCTAAAACAGCACTTATCTTTGGTTCATCGGCAGCTCGCTTTGATATTGATAAAGGTGTTATTGAGATGGGTAGGGGTTATGGTATAGAGGAAGAGAAATCTTTGTCGCAAGTTGCAGTCTTAGGTAGTAAAATTGCCACAGATTTATTTGGAGACGAAACCCCCATTGGAAAGCTTATTAGACTTGGTAATTATAATTTTGAAGTTATAGGGGTATACGAAAGTAAAGGAAGCTTTGGTCCTATGAGTGAAGATGATCAAATTTTTATTCCAGTCTCTACTCTACAGAAGAAAATTCAAGGAATTGATTATCTTTTTTATGCAGTGGTAGAACTGAGGGATAAATCCAAAGCAGATGCAACCAAATTAGACATCATTGATGTTTTACGTAAGAACCATTATATTTCTGATCCAGCCCGTGATGATTTCAAAGTAAATACTCAAGAAGAAAGTTTAAGTGTTTTCAATACTATACTAAAGGCTATTACATTTCTACTTATTGCGATTGCTTCCATCTCTCTTATGGTAGGAGGGGTAGGAGTTATGAATATTATGTACGTGGTAGTTACTGAACGCATAGGGGAAATAGGTCTCAAGAAGGCTCTGGGTGCGCGTCGTCGTGATATTCTCTATGAATTTCTAATAGAAGCAGTTCTCCTGACGATTATAGGTGGAGTTATAGGTATTATCGGGGGATCATTTTTGGCTTTTGTGGTGGCAAAGTTTGCACAGAGTACCGGTCTTGCTTGGAAGTTCATAGTACCTATCTGGGGAGTAGTAATCGCTGTCTCTGTCTCGATGATTATCGGGGTAGTTTTCGGAGTATTTCCAGCTCGTAACGCCGCCCGCCTCGACCCAATAGTGGCGCTAAATAAAGAGTAAATAATAATTGGCGAATATACAAATAGTCTTATCAGAGGGGCCGGCGGAGGTCGACGGACCGAGCAATGAGCAAATTTCTAGCAAGAAATTATGTGATTCAGCAGAATCACCTAAGGGCAGAAATAAATGGAGAAGAGCTATTTGTATAGAAGCCAATATGTTATAATCATTATATGGAAACATTATTAAACAACAAAAGAATAACTTGTGCGGTTTTTATATTATTAATTATTATTTCATTATTTACAGTCGCAAAGTTGGTAAACGAAGTGAAAGGGAGCAAGTATATTGGTCGTGGCAATCAACCAGCCAACACTATCTCTGTGTCAGGGAAAGGGGAGCAAATCGCAGTCTCAGATATTGCAACTCTATCAATCAATTTGAACAAAGAAGGCAAGACTTCCAAAGAAGCCCAAAACCTTCTCAATGAATCTATTACTAAAGTATTAGCATATTTAAAGGAACAGAAGATAGAGGACAAAGATATCAAGTCGGAATACGGAGGAATCAACCCAAAGTATTCATACGAGGCAACGTCAGCATGTTTTGCATATCCATGTCCCACCAAGGACCCAAAGATCGTAGGGTATACAGCTACACAGTCAATCACTATCAAGATTCGTGCTGTCGATACAGCTAGCGATGTACGTACAGGGCTAGCAGGAGTAGGAGTTACTGATATTAGTGGTCCTAATTTCTCCATAGACAACGAAGACAATATCAAAGACCAAGCTCGTGCTAAGGCTATAACAGATGCTAAGGAAAAGGCCAAAGTATTAGCAGGTGAACTTGGTGTCAGTCTTGGTAAGGTTGTAAGTTTTTCTGAGAATAATGGAGGAGGGTATCCTATGTACGCAGCCAAAGAAATGATGGTAGGATCTTCACTAGACAGCAGAGCTCCAGCTCCAGTCTTGCCAAAGGGAGAGAACAAGATAATTTCAGAAGTAACTATAGTTTATGAGATAAGATAGATATATATAATACAAATGCCCCGCAGGCTTCGCCTGCGGGGCATTTGACTTTATACCTTCCTAGAGGTATGATTCTTTATAAGCCCTCCGGGGTGCTTTTTAATAAGACTAAGATATTTGTTAACAAATATTCGTCCGGCCTTTTAGTAAAAAGGTTTAGGAGTAAAACATTATTAATATTAACTAAATACAAAATATATGAGTAAAATCACTGATTTCTTTAAAGAGGTTTATGCTGAGTCAAAGCACATCACTTGGCCAACTCGCAAGCAAGCTATCTACGCCACTATAGCCGTATTGGCTATTTCCTTATTTGTCGCTTATTATCTAGGAGCATTAGACTTTGGTTTTAGTAGAGGCTTAGAGAAATTATTACTATTAAAATAATCTAAATCAAATATGGCAAAACAAGAATTAAGAGGAGAGAGGAATTGGTATGCAATTCATACTTACGCAGGATACGAGAATGCAGTTATGCGTAACTTAAAACAGCGTATAGATAGTCTTGGAGTAAACGACAAGATATTTTCTGTCGTTGTTCCAACAGAAAAGAAAATTAAAATAAAAGCAGGGAAGAGAGTAGAAGTAGAAGAGAAAGTTTACCCGGGTTACGTACTAGTAGACATGATAGTAGACGACAACTCTTGGTACGTTGTTCGCAACACTCCTCGCGTGACTGGTTTCGTCGGTGCCGGAGTGAATCCTGTACCTTTGAACAAGAAGGAAGTCGACGACCTCTTTGGCCGTATGGACAAGAACAAGGGCAATGTCAGCAAGCACATGATGGATATAGAAGTCGGAGAAATAGTCCGCATTGCCGATGGCCCATTCAAAGAGCTTGAAGGTAAGGTCAGTGATGTCGNNNNAAAGTGTTAGTTACAATCTTCGGACGTGAAACGCCTGTAGAATTGGATTTCTTGCAAATTAAGAAAATTTAGGATAATATTAACCCTGTTACGCTAATGCTTCAAATATTAGAATAATCACAATTAATTATGGCAAAGAAAATTACAAAAAAGGTTAAGTTACAAATACCAGCCGCAAAGGCCACCCCAGCTCCACCACTTGGACCTGCTCTAGGTCAGGCCGGAGTCAACATTGCAGAATTCTGTCAGAAGTTCAACGCTATGACGCAGAAAGATGCAGGAGAGATAGTTGGAGTTGTTATATCAGTTTACGAAGATCGTACTTATGATATCAAGGTCAAGACTCCTCCAGTCGCAGGTCTTATATTCAAAGCTGCCGGTATCGAGAAGGGTTCAGGTAAGCCCAACACTTCAAAAGCCGGCAAGATTACCAAGGCTCAAGTAAAGGAAATAGCCATGAAAAAGATGCCCGACTTGAATGCCAAAGATATCGAAGGTGCCATGAAGATCGTCGAAGGTAGTGCCCGCTCCGCAGGTATTACAATCGTAGACTAATACAAAATGTTAATACAAAATTCCCCACATGTCGGACATGTGGGGAATTTTATATTAATATTTTCTAGAACCTAGAAACTAGTTGCTAGAACCTAACTCTTATTTCTGCACTCTTTCTACGTACTCACTAGTTAGAGTGTTGACGATGACTCGGTCGCCTTCTTCTATAAAGAAGGGGACTTGGAGTTTAACTCCGTTCTCAAGAGTGGCTAGCTTGCCTCCACCCGATGCAGTACTTCCTTTGATAGATGGTGGGCATTCCTTGATAATGAATTCCATTTTGATCGGTAGAGATATCTTGATGATTTGTTCCTCTCCGTCATTGTCCCAGACTAGGGCAGTGGTGTTCTCATTGGCTTTCAAATATTTGGCTACATCTGCGACTATTTTTGCATCTACCTTGAAGCGATCTTTGGGATCAGTTGGATCGGCAAACCAGAATTCATCCTTGTTGGTATAAAGGAATTTAATCTCTTTTTTACTTATCTCTGCTTCGTCAGCCTTATCGGATGCATGGAAAACGGTATTCCAAGTCCTCCCTGAAAGCAAGCTTTTAAGCTTCACCTGATTCTGAGGCTTTCTTTGTTGCGTGCGAGCGACGTGATTGTCCATGACCTCACAAGGCTCATCTTCGTAAATAATTATTTTCCCTGTACGTATTTCACTGTATTCCAACATATAATTATATTCTAATAGCCATTTCTAGCTGTTAGATAGTTTAATTAATAACAAAATGAGTATAACAGAATTGTCTATTATTCTCAAGCTAAATATAAGTAATTAGCCCGTATAGATTTTTTAGAATAGTTCTTGAGAAATACCTCACGCAGGCTGTCGAGCCGAGTGCGAGCAAAAAATTCAGCAGAATTTTTGATTCACCAGAATCACCTAAGGGATAGAATACTTCGAGAAGCTATTCAAAAAATCTAGAAAATTAGATTAAAAATAAAAGTTTATTTTACTCTCCCGCGCTCGATATCTGTATTTCCCCAAAGCGACTTCTAACTTCTTTTAGTATTTCATCTGAAAGCTTTTTATTCTCTCTTAGGTATATGCGAGCGGCGTCGTATCCACGGCCAAGCTTGATTTCCTCCACTGGGCCTTTCTCTTTCTGCTTGGCAGTACCCAAGTATGAGAATATTGCTCCGCTCGATTTACTAATGATACCAAGCTTCTCACCCAAAGCCATGATCTCTCCTTCACGCGAAATTCCTTCCCCATAAATAATATCGAATTCTGTCTGCTTGAAAGGAGCTGCGACTTTGTTCTTCACAACTTTCACACGTGTACGACTACCGACGACTTCTTCACCTTTTTTAATTTGGGCAATTCTCCTTATATCGAGACGAACAGAAGTGTAGAACTTGAGAGCCTTTCCACCGGGGGTAGTCTCAGGATTGCCGAACATCACTCCGATTTGCATACGAATCTGGTTTATAAATATTAGGGAAGTCTTGGAGTGGGCGACGATAGCAGTGAGCTTGCGAAGAGCTTGGGACATCAGGCGAGCTTGCTTGCCCATGTGTTGCTGACCCATGTCGCCCTCAATCTCATCCTTGGGAGTGAGAGCTGCGACGGAGTCGATCACGATGACGTCGATCTTGCCAGAACGCACAAGACTCTCTGTAATTTCAAGTCCTTGCTCACCATTGTCTGGCTGAGATATTAGAAGTTCCTTAATATTGACTCCAAGTTTAGTAGCGTAGTCTGGATCCATCGCATGCTCAGCATCTATATAGGCACAAACTCCGCCTTTCTTTTGAGCTTCAGCAACGATATGTAGAGCAAGGGTAGTCTTACCAGAAGACTCTGGTCCAAATATTTCTATCATTCTGCCTCTAGGCACACCACCAACTCCGAGAGCCATGTCGAGACCAATAGATCCAGTAGGGATGACGTCTATATCTACCTTGGGAGCATCACCAAGCTTCATAATTGCACCTTCACCGAACTTGGTCTGTATTGATCTGATTGTATCTTCTATTGCTCCACCTGTTTCTTTTAGAACTTTTACCTTTTTCTTTGCTATTGCCATATGATTTTTTTTGAAATTAAAATAGTTTTTTAAAATGTGAGCTTCTCTAAAATAGCTCTTCTCATCGGGTCCGCATAATTTCTTGCTAGAAATTTGCTCATTGCTCGGTCCGTCGACCTCCGCCGGCCCCTCTGATAAGACTATTTTAGATACGCTCTAGATCCATTTTAAAAAATTATTTTAATTTCAAAGATTACTTTTTAATTATTAATTATTTTAACATTGCGACCGTACCTGCACTTTCTTTATAAACCAATTGGAAATTTTTCTCTTTAGTATTACCAAATTTGTCTTCTGTATCGATAGTTATAACTGAGAAGCCGGGGATGAGAGCGACAGGCTCAGAGAAGCTTCCATCTTTATCTATAAATATTTCTCTACCGTTTAGAGTTATATAAGTTGCATGACGAGCTTTGCCTACTATGTGGGCGAGGGAAGTGCTGCTTCTTTCTATGCTAGCTTCTATTTGTACTCCCTTCACAAGGAAAGACATTTTTTCCCAAGCAAAGACAGCAATAATCAAAAACAATATTATACAGGATCCACATCCTAGCCACCACTTTATGTTTTTGTCTTTTATAATTCTTTGCATCTGTTTTTACTTTTCACTTTCAACTTTATAACTCTCTATATTATATCACTTTTTTAAAACCTATTCACCTACAACGATATCATCTGTATTACTCATTCCTTTCTCAAGGACATCTCGAGGTTTTGCACCGTTGCCGGGGCCGACGACTCCATGGTCTTCGAGCATATCTATTAGCTTGGCAGCACGAGCATATCCGACGCCCAGCTTTCTCTGCAAGTAAGAAGTTGAAGCCTTCTGATCTCTTATAACTATCTCTCTAGCTTCTTCATACAGGTCGTCTTCTCCATCTCCACCCTCCATACTGTCACTAAAGAGGCTGTTGCCCTTCTCTATATTGCCAGTTAGAACTATCTGGTCAGGCACTTCATCCATATAGGCATTCTTCAAGTATTCTACGACTCTCTTCACTTCATCTTCAGATATAAAGGCACTTTGTAGACGTTCAGGTTGACTCATTTCTCCACTTGCATATAGCATATCTCCAGCACCTAGAAGCTTCTCGGCACCTCCTTGGTCAAGGATAGTACGTGAGTCTATCTGGGAGGATACTTGGAGGGCTATACGAGTAGGGATGTTGGCCTTGATGAGTCCGGTAATGACGTTAACCGAAGGACGCTGAGTAGAGAGTATGATGTGGATGCCAACTGCACGAGACATCTGGGCAAGTCTGACGATAGCGCTTTCAAGTTCCCTTGGGTAAGCTTGCATAATGTCGGCTAGCTCATCGATGATAATGACTATATAAGGCATTCTCTCAGCTTCACCTTCTTTTGCTTTCGCATAGACGGTTGAATGGTAGGACTCGATGTCGCGGACAGACTCAGCTTGGAGGACGTCATAACGGCGATCCATTTCTTTCGCGGCCCACTTGAGGGCGAGGATAGTCTTCTTTGGATCTGTAATGACAGGGGTAAGTAAGTGGGGAATCTTGTTGTACAAAGTAAGCTCGACTCTCTTTGGGTCCACCATTATGAGCTTCATGTCATCAGGCCCGTTTCTGTATAGAAGGGAAGTAATGATAGAGTGGATGGTCACAGACTTACCCGAGCCAGTAGTACCGGCAATGAGAGCGTGAGGCATCTTGGCCAAGTTGCCGAAGACGGCCTTGCCAGAGAGTCCACGACCAAGGGCAACAGTTAGAGGCTTCGGAGAATTCTGGAATTTATCATCAGAGAGGAGAGTAGCTAGACCGACAGTTGATTTCACTTTATTTGGAATTTCAACCCCGACTAGCGATTTGCCGGGGATCGGTGCTTCGATACGAATAGGGTGGGCCGCAAGTGCTAGAGCAAGGTCATTCTGAAGTCCTACTATTCGTGATAGCTTCACACCTTGTGCAGGCTTGAGTGCATAGCGAGTAACGGTTGGTCCCACAGTCACTTCATCCATTTCGACAGGAATACCAAAGTTCAGAAGTGTACGTTGGATGATGTTCGTATTGCCTTTCATGTCGCCAATGTTGGGCTTGCCTTTATCTTTCTCTAGTAGAGAGAGTGGGGGAGCGATGTAGTCTGTGTGGAACTTCTTTTTAGGAGAGAGCTTTTCTTCTATTTCTACTTTTATGACATTTTCACTATAGTCGAGTTCTTGTTCTTTTGTATCAGGTATAACTTCTTTCACACCTTCCATAAGAGTAGTTGACGAATCAACTTCGTCTATATTTTCATTGTTGGTGAATGGGTATGCAATTTCTTTCGTGAAGATATTTTTAATCTTCTGCCAGAGAGCGAGAAGATTGGGACGTTCGTTGCCGAGTACTATGAGAGATATGATGAGCAGGGTACCTAGTAGAAGTATTCCTCCATATGTTCCAAATGGACTCATAATCCAGGCAACCATTCTGCCTATCTGTCCACCATAAGTGAGGACCGTGGATTCACCCATGCCATTGGTCGCGATGTCCATGATGCCGAGAGTAGAGAGGAGAACGCAGATTCCCATAATCAAGTGAAGTCGTGCAATATCGAGAGTTCCTTTCCGCATGAAAGATACACCGACAACTCCTAGAATAATAGGTAGCAAGTAGTACCCAAATCCAAATATTGAAGCCAATATTTTATAAATAAAGTCTCCAGCTACTCCTGCTAATCTGAATATTGATAACAGGATTAATAGTCCCAAAACGAGGAACGAAATACCCCAAATACTATCTCGAGTTTCTTCCTTGAGTTCTACTTTCCTGCGTCTCGCTGAAGCTTTAGCGGAAGCGGATTTTCTCCCATTTTTCCCTTTCTCATATTCCTCCTGATCTTTGTCTTTTTTGGCCATAATTATTTGATGATGTGTGATGATTTTATGAGTTTATTATATCACAAAAATAACAAAAATAATTACGAAAATTTAATAAAATAAAATACGGAAAAGTTATCCACAGGGTGTTTTTAAAATGAATTTATTTGTATTTAAATTCTCCTCTTCTAGAGTACCCGAAGGGGGAGGTGGATATATTTGGAATCTAATTAATTAGTTCATCCACCCCGTCTTTTGAGTACAAAAGCCACCCTAGAAGAGGGGAATTAAATTCACTTGCGTCAAAAATATTTCGGTATATAATGGACACATTAAAGACAAAGAATCTCATTATTAGAGCAAAAAAGACACTATGAATAATCAAAAAGACACACAAAAGACAAGTTTGAATTCATACGGACAAGGCAATGTCCTAGACGTTAAAACGTTAAATAGTAAGCATGTTTACGAGTTTGCAAACAAAAAGACAGAGAAGCTAGTCACAGCCTTATACATGGTCACTGACTGTATGGACACCGACGATGCTCTGAAGGCCAAGCTTCGAGAACTCGGAGTCGGACTCTTGTCCGATATGTACAAGCTTTCCAACCTCTCTCCTATGGACAAGCATGTGCATATATCCACTTCTTTGGCGCACATAGACGAGATACTTTCCTTCGTAGAAATAGCCTATACCATAGGTTTCATATCAGAGATGAATACAGCAATTCTTAAGAAAGAATTTATGATCCTGATAGGGGAGCTTGAGAGCCATCAGAAGAAGGACAAGCACTTCACCTTTACTCTCGATGAAGATATGTTTTCTTTACCAGTAATTTCATCTAAGCAACCTGTCCGTCCGATAGGCGGAGGCCTAGTTGAAGGAAAGAATATAAAGGACAATTCTATCGGTCATGAAAACAAAAGGACAAACTTCAACACTATGTCCTTTACAAACTCTGCACTTAATTCTTCATTACACCAAACACCAAAAAGCAAACACCACTCTTCCTCCTCAGAGTCCGATAAGAAAGATAGAATAGACAAGATACTTGCTCTTCTTAAAGACAAGGACGTTTCAATCAAAGACATATCAAGCTCATTTACAGACTGCTCTGAGAAGACAATTCAACGCGAATTAAACGCTCTCGTATTAAAAGGACAGATAAAGAAGATCGGATCCAAACGTTGGAGTAGATATAGTTTATAATCACCACCCCCAACCCCCTCCTCAATAAGGAGGGGAGTTTTGAATTCATCTCCTCCTTATTGAGGAGGAATGCCCAAAGGGCGAGGTGGTGGTTTCTCCGTAATTTTCTCCCTCCCATTACGTCTACCTACATATATAAGAGGGAGTATCTCAATATCACATAAAATGCCATATTATATGGCTCAGTTATCCACATATTTGTTGCATATTATTTAGCCCTATTATATAATGATATTGCATATTAGTATTGGCATTTATATGCTTTATATGCTAATATGTAATATCTCTTATGTGGTGGTTTTACAAGCCTCTACAGGAGGGAGAAGATCATTGAAAATTTAATACTATAATATCGTTAATACCAAATGGTTTATAGCCGTTATGTTTTCACTGGTCAATCCATTTTAGATTTTTAGTTTTTGATTTCTCTTAGTTGCCCGATTGATAGAGATTGGGTAAGTCTTATTTTTCCTTGTCCGCCTTTAATTTTTTTTGATAGAGAAAATTATGGAGGATGATAGAGAGTAAGATTATCCCGTTGATAGAGGCGGGTGATAAATGAGAAATTAAAATTAAACCCGCACACTTAAATTAAGTGTATGGGTAAATCTTTAAAGTGTGGTATCGGCCCTGTCGACAAGGCAGATATGCTTGTCTATATTTGTAAACAATTCGCAAGAATTTTTTATAAATGAAACAAGCAGATGTGTTTATGGATTTCGTTTACGATTCTAAATTTTGTTTCTCGCATCTTTATTACTACACCGTTGCTTTTGATAGAGAAGCGGAGGACTGTGATAGAGAGAAGCATGCCCCGTACCGAGCTTGCTCTGGTTCTGGGGTGTATAGAAAAGTTACAAGATTTAGAAGTTCAGTAAAAAGATTATTCTTTACTATTAAAAAGTGGAGAGTAATCTAAATATGCACACATATTGGTTTTTTCCCCGTCGTATTATTATTTTATTAGTCACGTCCGGGGATAAGTCGAAATCAATTTAAAAGTGCATACAATAATTAGAAATATGTTAAATAAAAAATTATTCGCAGGTGCAGTTTTTGCTCTCGCAATGTTTGCTACAGCTTTAACAGCTTCAGCATTCACATTCGATAGTAAAATCGACACTCTACAAGAAAAGAAGGACATGCAGACTGTATTGAACATGGCAACAGGTTCAACTCTTTCAATTGATGGAGTAGTAGGTCCTAAGACAATCGCAGCAGTTAAAGCTTTTCAAACTTTGAAAAACTTAGAGTCTGACGGTATTGTTGGTCCTATCACTCGTGCCGCTCTTACAGCAGCATCAGAAGGAACAACACCAGCTCCAGCAGTATCACTTTGTCCAAATGGAATGACTTTGGCAAGTAACTGTACTGCATCACCTGCAGGAACAACACCAGCTCCAGTAGTTTCAACTGTTGGACAAGAAGGTTCAATAACAGTAACTTACGATGCTATTCCTGCAGACAACCTCTCAGTTCTTAAAGGAGAGAGTAAGGCAGTTATGGCTTTGAAGATCAAGGCTACAGGTTCTGATATGAAAGTATCTCGCCTATGGTTAGATATCAACAAGCGTATTTGGCTATCTGCAGACACTGCAACCCTATCAGATGGGTCAACAGTTCTAGCAACTATGCCTCTTACAGCTGGAACAGTTACTGAAACTACAGTTGGTTCAGCTTGGCAGATGCAATTCAATGGCTTAAACGTTGTAGTTCCAGTAGGAACAACAAAGATTTTGACATTGACAATCAACCGTCCAACTTTGACTCAAAATAGTGAATCAGTAACAGTTGCTGCAACAAGTTCAGTTAGAGCAACTGATGGTGCAGGTATTTCAACTGCTTACACTATAACTGCTCGTACTATAAATCTTTCAAGTTCAGCAGCCTCAACAACAGGTACGTTGACAACAAGCTTAAATGCAAATAGCCCTGTAGCTCAATCAGTTGCAGGTCTTAGTACTACAGCTGGTGTCTTAACTCCTGTTAAGTTGATGGACATTGACTTCAAAGGAAAAGATGCAAAAATCAATATTACACAACTAGTAGCTACTCTTGCAGCAACAGCTGGAACTGTAGCAAATGAAGTTGCAGCAGTTGAGCTTCGTGATGGTACATCAGTACTTTCTTCCGTAACTCTTTCTACAGCTACAGCTACATTCCCTACTCTAAATATTGACATAGCTAAGGATACAACAAAGACATTGTCAATCTGGGCACAAATGAATCCTATTACTGGTGCTGCAGATGCTGCCGGAATCACACAAAAGGGTGCTGGAATTACAGCTACTTTGACTTCCGCTTCAACTGTTGCTACAGATGCATCATTTGCTACAGTAACTGTTTCCTCATCTAACGTTGTAGGAAACACAATGTACATGTACCAATACGCTCCTACATTTACTCTAGGTGCTACATCAGCAACTTCAGTTGAAGGTTCAGCAGTTGGTAAGAAACAAGGTAATTACTCAATCGCATTCACAGTTACTGCTCCATCAGGTAGTGATATCTACATTGATACACCAACTACTCTAACTGCAGTTGCTAAGACAGCAGCTTATGGTGGAACATTGGCTAAATCTTCATCAGTATCAGGTGTAACATCAAAGGGTGCTACATTTACAACTGCTGATAAGGTTGCAGCTGGTACATCAAGAACATTTACTATCACAGGTACTGTTCCAGATGGAGGTGCAGCAGGCTTTACTGGTATGAAGTTGGTTAACGTTACATGGACTGATACAGATCATGGATCATCTCCTGCTCTTATCACTCAGACTTGGGGTCTTTCAGACTTCAAAACTACAGAAGTATACGTAACAGCTTCATAGTTGGAAGTTTGGTCTAGGTAAGTAATTACTTAGGACAGATAAAATTTGAACAGAAGGAAAACTGCGAACCCATAAAATCCCCGAGCCGAAAGGCTCGGGGATTTTTGTTTTATATTTAATTTGTTATGATAAGAGTATATGAATAAAGTTTTAAAGGTATGCTTATGGGCTCTCACTCTCACTCCGCTTATTGTGGACAAGTCAGTCTTCGCACCTTATGTTTCGGGGGAGAGTATATTTATAAGAGGAGTGTTGGTAATAGTAAGTATCTTATTTATAATCAATTTCTTTTATAAAAAGGAATTTAGAGAGGGGATAGTAGAAAAAGTAAAGAAAATTATCAGGAATCCTTTATTCCTTTCCATCTCTGTTTTTATATTTATAACCATGGTCAGTGCTATCTTTGCTGTGGATAAGTATGGAGCCTTCTGGGGTAACTTGGAACGTGCCGAAGGACTTGTAGGGCTTGCATTCTTCTTCTCTTTCTTTGTTTTCAGTCTGCTTATTTTTGAGAAGAAAGATTGGCTTGTATTCTTCAAACTAATTTTGCTGGTAACTTGTGCCCTAGTAGTTAAAGAATTCATACAATATTCTGGTGGGCTTATGAGACCCAACTCTTTCGTTTATAATCCTACATTTCTAGCTGGGTACCTACTTTTCTCAATTTTCTCTGCTATCGCTGTGTTTCAGGGTTTAATCCCGTTAGAGACTGCGAGGGCTTACAGCAAGGATTTGTCTCTAATGGGATGGAAATATTTTTCTATAATTACTGTCATTCTATCTATCGTAGGAATATTCCTCACTCAGACTAGAGGATCTATATTGAGTCTTGTAGTAGGATTCACTTCTATCTTCATATATGGAGCAGTAAAGGGTAAATATGTTTCTTATAAGAAGTTTAATTTGCGAAAAATTTCAGTAATTATTTTGTGTTGTATATTTGCATTTGGAGTATTTTTTGTCGCAACTCATAAAAGTGGATTCTGGCAGAAAGTTCCGGGGATTTCTCGAGTAGCAGTTATAAGTAGCGAGGATGCCACCACGAACACCAGGCTTCTAACAGCCAAGCTTAGTCTTGAAGCTATTAATCCCATGAACAATAGTCTCAAGAAGACTTTAATAGGCTGGGGTCCAGAGAATTTCAGTCTTGCTTATCAGAAGTATTTGAATCCTTTGCAGTTCAAATACGAAAATAGATGGTTTGATAGAGCTCACAATAAACTTCTCGACGTGTTAGTTATGAGTGGGGTTCTAGGGCTTATCTCATATTTAACTCTTTGGTTTTTCCTTTTCAAATCCATTTTTAAAAGTAAAGAATTTTCTTGGATCAATGTAGGGTTACTTTTTATCAGTATTTCATTCTTAATTCATCTATTATTTATATTTGATCACATTACAACTTACATACCATTCTTTGCAGTTTTAGCTTTTATTGTATATGTAGCTATTGATAATAGTATAGAGGAAAAGACAGAAATAAATAATCAATATAATAATAAAGTGAAAGTTATTGTAGGTGTATTTTTCTCAGTATTAGCATTATTTTTGTCTTTTGTATTTATGAGGAATGATATCCCTGGATACATAGACATGAAAGAGTATCTAGTATTCAAGAAAGTAAATAACGGAGAACTCATGTTAAGTAAAGCTGATAAGATTTTCACTCCATTTACAGTCGCTCAAGCGAATATACGGAATGACTTTTTGGTAACTTATGGATCAAATACTGATACAGAGAATGCCTCTCTCACCAAGCTAGCAGATATAGCATTTACTAAAGAGGAAGAGTTTATAAATAAAAGGCCATTTGATTCACGGTCTTTGGTATACTTGGCGAACGTTTATAGTGGTAAGGGTAAAGACTTGAAGGATCAGTTACTTCTAGAGAAAGGGGAGAGTTACTTTAAGAAGGTCGTTGCTCTTGCTCCCAACAGACCAGACTCGAACTATGGTTTGGCATTGAATTTGTATTATCAAATGAAGTTTGGCGAGTCGTTTGTATATTTCGAGAAAGCTCTTAATCTGGACTCTATTTTCTTTGAAAAAGATATGAAGAGAATAAACGGTATATACTTTTCATTCATTCAATACTTCTACGCATTGAAAGACAAGGACAACTTCATCAAGGCTACAGCAAGGTTGAAGGCCAACAATTACGAAGGCGGAGCCGTTCTCGACCAGATCATTGAATTCATAAACAAAAACAACACTTGGCCAGTAGTTAATTTTAAGTAAATTTTATAAAATTTCTCATATTTACTTATATAAAATAAGGTGGTATAGTTAATATGAGTTAATTTAAGTAATTTAAAATCTTTTAAATTTCTGGGTTATGAAAAAGAAAAAATTTGTTGAAAAGGAAATACTTGTATTTCCTTCGGATTTTTTAGGTACTATTGGCCATACATGTTGTGGACATGATGCTGTTGCAGTATCAAGTATAAATAGGGCTGATCTGAAAAGGACTGCGGTTAAAGTATCTCAACAAAAAGGGATACCTATTACTGAAGCCAAAAGAATTGTCGGCGGGTATTATTGCTGATCTCTCTATTTCAGAACTAAGTTCTGGTATTTTTATTTTCTTTAACTAATTAATTTTTAATACGATGAATAAGAAAAAAAATCGTAAAGGAAAAAGTTCTATTCCTGAAAAAAATGACAGGAAAAAGATTATTATTGATTTCTTAAACAGTTTAGGCTCAGACCTAAGTGAGTTCGGTTCTGAATGTAAATATAATGTACATGACCTTGAAAACACTGTAATTTCTATTTTCTATCAAGAAAGGAACAAATTACCATTTCATGAGTGTCTTAAGACGTTAGAAGTATTGCTTTCTGATGAACTAAAAGTCAAAAAACAGTCTATCGAACTTGAACTTGTTTCTGCATAAAAGCAAGGAATTTTTTATAAACCCAAATACCCCAATATATACGTAACTGTTGTATTGGGGTATTTTTTTATTCCTTTTTATATAAAGACATTTTGTTCTCAATATTATATAATCATTATATGTCCGATGAAATAACAAAACCAATCGAAGACGGTGGAGCTGTAGGTACTGAGCTACCAAGCGAAGTCCTAACACCAAACACTAGTAGTCAAGAACCAGTTTCATCACCGATTACCGAGCCACTCCAAGCACCACAAACCAAACAGCAAGAACCAACCCCCGTAGCCGATGTAAGTATAGGTGCTGAGCCAACAGGCGAACGTACTGAAGCCCCTGTTGTTGTAGAAGAACCAGTAGTTAACCCAGAGCCGGTAATAATACCACCAAAGAACGAGGAGCAGATAGAGGCCTTGCCTCCATCTGCTCCTATCCCTACTACTTCTGAATCTCCACTATCTACTAGTCCCTCGTCACTAGAACCTAGTTCCATATACAGTACTAATCCAAAGCTGAACAGTGCTGCTTTGGCATTTATAAGCTATATGGGTAGGACAAAGGAGACTCTAGCCCTAGCAAACAGAAAGAGAAAGGAGCAGATGATGAAGAGGGTCTATAAGGTTATGGAGTTATTTGATAAAAAGCATGCCCGTACACATATCCGTAATCGGATAGGTGTGGGGGAAATAAGTATCAAGAATGATGATGTGGAGAAGTTCATTCACGTCAGCGACGATACCGCCACCAAATATTTAAATATTCTCACAAAAGAAGGTAAAATAAAGAGGGAAGGCAAACCTCACGCTTCACATTATACAAAGGTAGAATAAGGTCCATAATCGTGAAAAAAGATGTTTTTTATCAATTTTTCACGATTATGTTGTGATTTTATGACCAAAATGAACGATAATTCCGAATAGTCTTGACTATTCGGAATTCTAGTATGTTTTAGTCGTAATGTTTGCACAAAAAATAGTATTTGATATACTTGAAATATGAAAAAAATCACAAAAAATAAAAAAATTACAATTGATGATTTGGCGATTATGGTCGCTAAAGGTTTTGATGATGTTAAGAGTGAAATAAAGAGTGAAATAAAGAGTGAAATAAATGAGGTTAAAAAAGAAATAAACGAAGTCAAAAAAGATGTAAATGATGTCAAGGAAAATCTTAGAATAACTAGAAATGATGTTTTGAATATTGGTGACAAATTTGTTTCTTATCATACTTTTGACCAATTAGCCTCACGTGTAAATACTTTGGAGAAAAAAGCCAAGATAAAATGAAAATCATAGTTACAGGGGGTGCTGGATTTATTGGTAGTCATATTGTAGATATGCTTGTTTTAGATGGGCATGAAGTGCACATCATCGACGACATGTCAGCTGGCAAGCCCGAGAATATCAATCCGAAGGCTACAATGCACAAGTTGGACATAAGAGATGGAGAAGCTCTCCTTCCTATTTTTGCTAGTGCTACTTACGTCTTCCACGAAGCGGCAGTGCCTCAAGTGCAGTACTCCATAGAGCATCCATTTATTACGAACGATATTAATGTGAATGGTACCTTAAGTGTGCTTGAGGCTTGCAGACTAAACAAAGTGAAGAGAATCATCTTTGCCTCTTCTTGCTCTGTATATGGCGACCAAGACAAGCTACCGATAGTAGAAGACATGATACCTCATCCTATCTCTCCATATGCTTTACATAAGTCTATAGGCGAAGGGTACATGAAGTTATACGCACAGATTTATGGATTGGAAACCGTCTGCCTTCGCTACTTCAATGTCTACGGTCCACGTCAGTCTGTCGACGGTTCATACCCACTAGTCATTGCTCGATTCCTAGATCTTAGAAAGAAGGGCCAGAAGCTTATAATAGTCGGCAGTGGCGAGAATACTCGCGACTATGTGAATGTCGCCGACGTCGCTCGTGCCAATATCCTAGCCATGAAAGGCGAGAAGGTAGGCAAAGGAGAAGTTATCAACATTGGTACAGGCTACCAAGCCTCAGTGAATAGGATAGCCGAGCTCGTCGGTGGGGAAGTCGAGCATATAGCCCCTCGTCTAGAGCCGAAGAGTCTACAAGCTGGTATATCGAAAGCCAAGGAGCTTCTAGGCTGGGAGCCTTCTATAAGCTTAGAGGAGGGGATTGGGGAGCTCAAAGAAAGTAGTATATAATAGAGTAATATTATGAAAAACAAAAAAAGAGCATTAATAATAGGTATTACAGGACAAGATGGCTCATACTTGGCCGAATTTTTACTAGAGAAAGGTTATGAAGTTCATGGAATGATAAGACGTTCTTCAAGCTTTAACACAGGCAGGTTGGATAAAATATATCAAGACCCCCATATAGATAATCGTCATTTAATTCTTCATTATGGGGATTTATCAGATTCAAATAGCATTATAAATATAATTAAAAAAAGTAATCCAGATGAGATTTATAATCTAGGGGCTCAAAGTCATGTTAGAGTAAGCTTTGATATTCCAGAGTATACTGCTGATATTGATGCTTTAGGAACTTTACGTTTATTAGATGTTATTAAAGAATTTAATCCAAAAATAAAGTTTTATCAAGCTGGCTCAAGTGAAATGTTTGGTAAAGTTTTAGAAACTCCCCAAAAGGAAACCACCCCCTTTAATCCTCAAAGTCCTTATGGTTGTGCAAAAGTTTTTTCTCATATGATATGTAGTAATTATCGTGATTCATATGATATGTTTATCTGTAATGGTATACTTTTCAACCATGAATCACCTAGAAGAGGTAGGACTTTCGTTACTAAGAAGATTGTAGAAGGTCTTGTCGACATTAAACTTGGCAAAAAAGACAAAATATTTTTAGGTAACTTAGAAGCAAAGAGAGACTGGGGTTATGCTAAAGATTATGTAGAGGCAATGTGGCTCATGCTAGAGCAAGACAAACCTGATGATTATGTGATCTCTACAGGAGAGGCACACTCTGTCCGAGAATTTGTAGAATATTCTGCTTCAGTCCTTGGTTATAAAATTGTTTGGAAAGGAAATGGATTGGAAGAAGAAGGTATTGATGAAAAGTCTGGAAAAGTTTTGATAAGCATAGACCCTATATATTACAGACCTTCTGAGGTCGATGTATTGTTAGGAGATAATACAAAAGCTAAACAAAAATTAAATTGGGAGACTAAAGTTAAGTTTAAAGATTTAATTCAATTGATGATCCGGGGTGAATTTGAAGAAAGAGGAATATCAAGTAAGAATTATATTATATAAATATAAATATGAACAAAAATTCAAAGATATATATTGCAGGACATAATGGGCTAGTGGGCTCGGCTATAGTTAGAGCTCTAAAAGAGGCTGGGTATTCAAATTTACTGACTAAACCTAGATCAGATCTAGATCTGACTTCATATGTAGAAGTAGAGAAGTTCTTTACGAGCGAAAAACCAGAGTACATTTTTTTGGCAGCAGCTAAAGTTGGAGGTATATTTGCCAATGATAAATATCCAGCAGATTTTATAAAAGATAATATTTTAATACAAACAAACATTATAGATAATGCTTATAAGTCAAAAGCGAAGAAGTTGCTTTTTTTGGGAAGTTCCTGCATTTATCCGAAGCTTGCATTACAGCCTATAAGAGAAGAGTACTTTATGACAGGTGCTCTTGAACCAACGAATGAACCTTATGCAATAGCTAAAATAGCTGGCATAATTATGTGCCAATCTTATTCAAAGCAGTATGGCATGGATGCGATAAGTGTCATGCCTACAAATCTATATGGAGAGAATGATAATTTTGACTTGGAGAGCTCTCATGTACTTCCAGCAATGATAAGAAAATTTGATGATGCAAAGAAAAATAATTTAAAAGAAGTTGTTCTGTGGGGTACAGGTAGTCCCAAGAGAGAATTTTTACATGTTGACGATCTTGCTTCTGCTTGCGTATTCTTGATGAATAATTATTCTAGTCCTAAGATTATAAATATAGGTACAGGAGAGGATTTATCTATTTTAGAATTAGCTAATATAGTAAAAGAATGTGTGGGATATAAAGGCCAGATTGTCTGGGATTCATCTAAGCCAGATGGGACACCAAGAAAGTTATTAGATATCTCTAAAATAAAATCACTTGGTTGGAGTCCTAAAATAAGACTAACTGATGGAATAAAAAGAACTTATAAATGGTATAAAGAAAATGTAAGTTTATGATAATCACACGGCTACAAGGAGGGATTGGTAATCAGATGTTCCAGTACGCATTAGGAAGAGCTCTTTCTGTGAAGAATAATGTGCCACTTGGGCTCGATCTGACCTTTCTGCTGGATCGTACTCCCATACCAAACTTCGCAAACTTTACATTTAGAAATTACGATCTGGATGTTTTTAACATAGAGGCAGTAATTGTTTCTAAGAAGGATATCCCTTTTTTATATAGAAAACATAATCTTGGAATATTTATGAGATATATAGATTATTTTCGTCGTAAATTGATATCGACGCCCGGAAAAGAAAAGATGAATTGTAGTTTTGATGCATCTATTTTACAACTTGGGTCAGATGCATATCTTGAAGGATGGTGGCAGAGTTATAAATATTTTGAAAGCATTGAAGATATTATTCGCAAAGACTTCACGTTTAAAAATAAATTACCCTTACATATAGAGAATTTAAATGAAGTTATAAAAAAGGAAAATTCTTTGTGTGTTCATGTGAGGAGGGGAGACTACGTAGGTAATTTTCATCATGAAGTAGTAGGCAAAGATTATTATGATAGAGGAATAGAGAGAATAAAAAGTCTTACAAATATAGACAAGATTTATGTATTTTCTGATGATGTAAAGTGGTGTGAAGGGAATATGAAGTTTGATTTACCTACTATGTTTGTAGGAGAGGAATATGCAGGTACTAAGGCAGAAGGGCACATGGCTCTTATGTCTGCATGCCACAACTTCATAATTCCCAATAGCTCTTTTTCTTGGTGGGGTGCATGGCTAGCTGATTATAAAGACAAGGTGGTAATAGTTCCAAAGCAATGGTTTGTAGATGCTAGTATTAATAGTGATGATTTAATACCTAGTGGATGGATAAGGATATAAATATGGAAAAAATTGTTTCAATAATTCTTCCTACTTATAATGGTGAGAAATATATTAAAAGAGCTATCGAGAGCATAATAGCTCAGAGTTTTTCTAGCTGGGAGTTGCTAGTTATTGATGATGGATCAGTCGATAATACTAAGGATATTATAGTGGAGTATTCAAGCAAAGATAATAGAATTATTTATTTGAAAAATGAAGCGAATCTAGGTATACAGAAAACTTTAAATAAAGGACTGAGAGAAGCAAAGGGGGAGTATATAGCTCGTATAGATGACGACGATGAATGGATAGATAAAGACAAACTTCAGAAACAATTTGAATTTTTAAATGAGAATCCAGATCATGTACTAGTTGGCACGGGAGTAATAGTTATAGACGAGAGTGGATTAGAATTATTTAGATATTTATTACCAGAAAAAGATAAAGATATAAAGAAAAAGATACTAGGAAAGAATTGTTTTGTGCATTCTAGTGTCATGTTTAGGAAGGATTTGGCTCTTAGCTTGGGTGGATATGGTGAAGATACGGCAGTCAAGCATATAGAAGACTATGATTTATGGCTAAAGTTGGGGACAGCAGGGAAGCTCCTCAATCTACCTATCTATGCAGTTAAGTTTACTTTAAGAGGTGGAAGTATAAGCTCGGTAAACAAGATAGAACAATTCAAGAAAAATATAAACTTAGCCAAAAAATATAAGAATAAATACCCCAATTATTTCGGAGCATTAATTAGAGCTTACGTTAGAATAATAGTATATGGTTTTATTTTGAAGTCATCAATAAAGTTTTCACTCAATAGACTAATTAAATTTTATAAAGAAAATTGGTAGCTCTAGTTAAATTTAATTATTTTATATAATTTATTTTTAATTTTACTATAATAAACTTTAAATTTATTTACCTTTTCATTTCTTAAAAGAGCATGTCCGCCATATTTATTCTTATCTCGTATGAGGATAATTGGGGGGAAGGGGAGTTTCCATCCTTCAGGATAGAGGTATGATGGTGGAAGAATCTTTATATTTGATCTATTAATAAGGTATTTATTCCAGTGTGATTCATCGTGCCATTTAGCTATGATATTATTTTTTTTATCAATATCTACGTTATCACGCATGGTTTTCATTGCCTCTATAAAATCAGCAGTTTTTCCACCATTGAGTCCTCCTGCAAAATAATGCTCACCCTCATTTTTATTTATGAATGCTGTTGATTTTCTATTATTTTCATATGTGAATTTTTTTCTATTTTTATTATAAAATCCAGGGTGCAATGTAGCAACTAGGTTCTCATTACCCGTAGGTAAGAATTCCTCACTAGTAATTTTTTCTTTTATAATTAGATTAGCATTAAAGAAAAAAAGATAATCCATATTGAGTAATTCTTCTTCTATTTGAAGAAAAGTATTGAAACGCATCAAGGTATTGTCAGGCCACCCCAAGTCTCTTTGGTATATCCTATGTATTCTTCGATTTTCATTTTCAAAATCTATAGTCGGGTTATCCGTAAATACGAAATAATGCTTTTCAACATCACTAATAAATTTTTCTTCCATACTTAAATAAAAGTCTTTCCAAAAGATTGAGTATTTACCTGTGCATATGTATAGTATTCCTATTTTCATTTTATGGTTAATTTAATTAAATATTTTATTTTAGACAAGATATTTTGTTTTATTTTATATATATAAATACAATAATTAAAATATATAGTTTTAATTATATTTTTTTCATTTATATTTATCCATTCTGTAAAGTTATAAAAAGATAATTTTTTTATTTCAGAATCTGGTATCTGATGAGATCTTATACTTGTTTCTGGGTGGTCATCATATATTACTAAAGGCTCCATCATGAAAAGAACGTTTGTTTGTGTAGTTACTCTTAGCCAATACAGATAATCTTCAAATCCTTTATATTTTAATTCTTCTGGAAACCCTCCTATTTTGTTATAAATCGATTTATGAAGCAACGTTGAGCTACACACAATCTCATTACTGTGTAGAAGGTTTTTAAATGAAATCTTATTTTTACTCCAATTAGAAACTGTTTTATTTGTAACAATATTATTTTTTTTGATTAAAGCATTAGTACACATTACCTTACATTTTAGTTTTTCAGCTAAATGTATTTGCTTTTCAAGCTTTGTTGGTAACCATTCATCGTCACTATCACAGAAGGCTATCCATTCACCATTACTTACTTTCATTCCATTATTTCTTGGGATTGCTGGAGTACCAGAGCGTAGAGAGGGAACCCATACAACCTTTGAGTCATTTATTTGCTCTATAATTTCCTTGCTATTATCTGTGGACCCGTCATCACAAACTAGTATTTCCATAGGGGGCAATGTTTGATTCAAGCAACTTTGTATTGTTGCCCCCAGTGTTTTCTCACTATTCCATGTTGGTATTATTACTGAGATGGTATTATTCATTTTTTTTCAGCTAAATAGTTAGCAGTTATAAAAATTTCTAAATTTTCTTTATATTCTGATATCTCAAATAATCCATCTTTCAATATACGATAAATAATAAAATTATCTTTTAGTTTATAAAAAAAATCTTGAAAGTATGTTCTTGAATCAATATTACAACCACCAAACTCAAATTGGATAAAATTTATTTTTTCAGCAGTAATCATATTTTGTGCTCCTGTTATAGCATTTAACTCATGGCCTTCAATATCTAATTTTAAAAAATGTATTCTTTCTATTTTATTTATATTACAATAATCATCAATTGTAGATAATTGTATTGTCTCACTTTTATTCATGGAAATGTTAAAATGTTCTAAATTTCTATTATATACCGATGCTAAACCAGAATCTTTAGTATTAGTATATAATAATCTTTCACTTTTTTTATCGCTTAATCCTAAATTATTAGCAATAATATTAGATTTTCCTTTTGTATTTACCAAAAATTTCTCAAAAGTTTTTTTAGAAGGTTCAAAAGAGTAAATTTTTGCTTTATTTTTAAAAAGGTCAGATAAAATATTAGAATAATTTCCGATATTACTTCCACCATCAAAAATAATAATTTTTTCTTCTTCTATCAGTTTTTCTTTTACATATTCTAGTACTTTGAGTTCACCACTTTTTTTAAAATCTCCACCATTTCCATAATTCATTCCAGAAAGTGAATGATTAAAAAGCCGCTCGAAAAATTTTTGAGATTTTTTAATGCCTTTTATTTTTGTCAGTAAATTTGAAATTATTTGTTTCATTTTTTTGATGTTATTTATTAATTTTTAGTAAACCAAAATAAGCCACAAGCATACTTTTGGCTATCTGCCAGTTCTTTTGAAGCATTTTTTATTATACCTTCTTCTAGTCCGTTATCTGGAACCATTGAAAATTCTTTCAATGTTAGATCTTGGAAATAACTAATGATTTGATTATATGAATAAATACGATGAGCATTAAATTGTATTTTTGGTTTTCCAATTGGAGTGACAAAAAAGAAATTTCCATTTATTGCTAAAATTCGTGATAATTCTTTCATTGCCTTAATATCACCATCAGGATCAATAGGGTCACCATATCTTCCAAGTCCTATATGTTCTACTGTATGCATACAGGAAAGAGACTCAATACTGTTGTCTGTAAAAGGAAGGGAAGTAAGGTCTGCTTTCCCTGAAGTTAAATTACTTAATTTAATATTAGCTGGCCTGTAATCATAAAATTCTACAGGTATAAATGCTGACACAATTGTTGAAAAACTTAAGATAGATGAAATATCAATATGTTTTGAAGGTTTTATTTTAGTCAATATTCTAGCTGCCCATGCAGGGTGATAAATATAATGTGCATCAAAAGGAGTACCTTTTGTTTTATCAAAAAGTTGAACGTATCTATCTTTCCATTCAATACTGAAGCGTGATTCTTTTCTTGATTCTCTTTTGAATTTTATAAAATCATTAATATAAAATATATAATAATAAATATATTTAAGAGATTTTTTTATAAATGATGGGGTCATTTTTCTTAGATTCATTTTATTATTTTCCATTGATTATTAGGTGTTATAATTCCAGGTCTTTTTTGTACCCAATACTTTGATTCATTAAATTTTTTTGAAAAATTAAAAAATATTGTAGGATTAATATTATTTGGTGAAATTATCCATTCTTTAAAATATAAACTAGCAATTAATTCAATTTTATAAATTCCACTATTAAATATTTCTGTCGGTAATTTACTTTTTATTTTATTGTTTCCAATATTTAATTCTGGCCAGTCTGATTCTTTCGAATCTGTCTGATAAGACCAATAGAGCAAGGTATTATCTTCTGAATATAAAGCATATCCTACCGTGAGGGACTCATCTAGCTTATTGATAGTCGTTTCTATGTTTACCCATAAGCTATCATCTTTTTCTTTTGATATATAAAACTTTTCGGGTTTAAAATATTCATTATTAAATTCATTTCCTTTATTTTCCCATTTTTCTGAAGTAGTTTCTTTTGACAGAGAGAGATATTTTTCTGTAATATTTTCAGTTTCTCCAAAATCAATAATTTTACCATTTGATAATAGAATTGTTTTATTACAAAGTTGTTTTACAGATCCCATATTATGACTTACAAAAAGAATTGTCCTCCCTTCTTCTTTTGTTATTTCATTCATTTTTCCTAAGCACTTTTTTTGAAATTCTGCATCACCAACAGCTAGGACTTCGTCTATGATGAGGATGTCTGTCTCCATGTGGGCTGCTACGGAGAAGGCGAGACGTACGTACATACCACTTGAGTAGTATTTGACTGGAGTATCTAGGAACTTTTCTATATCAGCGAATTTTACTATCTCATCAAATTTTCTGACAATATCTTTCTTTTTCATTCCAAGAATAGCTCCATTGAGGAAAATATTCTCTCTGCCTGTTAGTTCTGGGTGGAAGCCTGTACCTACTTCAAGTAAACTTCCTACTGTGCCGTTTATACGGATCTCTCCGGTGGTTGGGGGAGTGATCTGGGAGAGGATTTTAAGTAATGTTGATTTGCCGGCACCATTTCTACCGACAATACCTATGACTTCACCCTTCATAATTTCGAAGTTTATATCTTTAAGTGCCCAGAATTCTTCTTTTGTTTCTATACCTAAAACTTCTTTGGTTTTTGTTTTCAAAAATGTAAATGGATTTTTAAAAATATTTGTAATTACATCTCGAAGAGCTATATAGCCACCTTGTTGATGGTTTATATTATATTTCTTACTTATATTTTTTACTGTAATTATAGGTGAGTTTTTCATGTATTAATTTTAAATTATGTCGGCGAAGTAACGCTCAGTCTTTTTAAATGTATAAATACCTATTAACATTAGAATAAATGTTGCAAGTAGTGAGATAGAAACTAGTGTCCAGTTTAGAACCGTTGTCCCGAGTAATGCCGCTCTTGCACTCTGGATGACTCCCATCATAGGGTTTAAGGCAAGAATCCAAGAGTATTTACCCGCGATAGAAGCAGGGTAGATAACAGGAGTAACGAACATAAGTATCTGAATGAAGAATGGTAGAGCATATCGCACGTCTCTATACTTTACATTGATAGACGCAAGGAAAAGTCCAAGTCCTGTAGAAACCATAAAAGTAATAATTAGAAGTAGGGGAATGATGAGGAGTCCTACGAGGTGTGGTGTGTAGTTATAGTAGAACATCATACCGACAAGTATGACCGCTGCAATTCCAAAGTCTATGAACTTTGTCATGACTGAAGAGAGTGGAAGTATAAGACGAGGGAAGTAGACTTTGGTAATGATTGCTTGGTTGGTGATGAGTACGTTGCTTGTATCAGAAAGTGCACTTGAGAAGAATTGCCAGAAGAGGAGTCCTGTATAAACAAATATAGGGTAAGGTACTCCATCCGAAGGTATTTTTAGCAATCCTCCAAAGAACACAGAGAAAACAACCATAGTAATAAATGGTTGGAATATTGCCCAGAGAGCACCTATCGCCGTCTGCTTATAGCGGACTTTTAAGTCTCGCCATGTAAAGAAATAAAGTAATTCTCTATACTCCCAGACTTCACTTAGACTAGAAAAGCTGAAGATTTTCTTTGGTTTTATAACGGTTGTATGAGAATTGCTCATTCATTTATATTAGCACTTTTTAGTGATTTCCTCAATCCAAATATACCCCACAGGCCTTGCCTGTGGGGTAGTGAAGTAATATAATATACTTGTATGTCCATAAGAAAAGTAAAATTTGCTCCAGGTGAGTATTATCATATATACAATAGAGGGAATGATAAAAGAATCATTTTCCACGACAATGGTGATCACAATCATTTTATTAAATTATTGTATTTATCAAACTCAAAACGTAATATTAAAATTCGCGATATTTCGAAAAATATATTTGACTTTGATCGTGAAAATTTACTTGTTTATATAGGTGCATATTGTTTAATGCCGAATCATTTTCATTTGGTGCTGACTGAAATAGAAGAGGGTGGTGTTAGTAAATTTATGCAAAAGTTATCGACTGCATATTCCATGTATTACAATACAAAATATCAAAAGACAGGTTCTTTATTTCAAGGTAAATTCAAGTCTGAATATGCAAATAACGATAGATATTTAAAATATTTGTTCTCATATGTTCACTTAAACCCGATAAAAATTATAAAGAAAGATTGGAAAGAAAAAGGGATAGGGGATAAAAAATCAGCCATAGACTTTCTCGGTAAATATAAATACTCAAGTTATTTAGATTATATGGGTGAGAACAGAAATGAAAAACATCTTCTTAATAGAGAAGCATTTCCTTCTTATTTCCCAACTAAAGCTATATTTAATAAAGAAATTTTTGAATGGTTATCTTTCAAAGAATAATAATATTACCCCACAGGCAAGGCCTGTGGGGTAATAAATTTATTAATAATTTTTTTAGTATAAGGTTTGATTCTAAATCATATTTCCATTTTTAATTTTCTTTATTATCTCCGTTGTAGAAGTTTTATCAAAATCTAAATTTTTAGGTAATACAATATATTTTGCACCGATGCTTTTACAAAGGGCAATCTTTTGTTCTCCAAATTTATCATCTTCTGTGACGGCCAATATATCAGGTTTGATTCTTAAGAAGTGATTTTTAAAATCTAGACCTACTTCGTCTAGGTTATCTCCCATTACTACTTCATCCACCATATTTAAGGATTCTAAAATTTTTCTTTTATGTGTTTCAGGTATGGAAGACTTCTTATTCTTGTATTTCTCTAGTGTTTTTTCTGAAGCGAAAGAAACAATCAAATAGTCTCCCAAGCTCTTGGCTTGATTGAAGAATTCTATATGTCCTCCGTGTAGTATATCGTAGCATCCAGAAACAAACACCTTCTTCTCTATACGTTTTACATGACCGTTATCAATTATTCTTTCTCTTAAATTACTTGATGAGTAGTTGTGATCACGTTTGTTATAAATGACTTTCATATTAGGAAGTAAGTCTCTAGAGTAATTTGGTTTATTTTTCCAGTCTATTCCCATAAAACGAATATCTGGGTTTAACTTTTTTAATAGATTATATAAATCTTTTTCGGTTTTATAAATGATAACCTTGTCTATATATTTACAAGCCTTAAGCTGTATAAGACGTTCCTTTAATGATTGTACAGGTTTGTTTTTGTATTCTCTATCTATAGATGGATCAGTCTGGAGTCCAACTACGAGAAAGTTGCACTTCTTCTTACATTCTTCAAACATAAGGTAATGTCCCGCATGAGTTATATCAAATGCTCCGCAAGTGAACCCTATAATTTTTTTAGTTTCTTTTTTCATTTTAATGTGTAAATATTATTTGTATTGTTCGGAGCATAATTCCGAAATCAAGGAAGATATTCCTATTCTTTATATAGTATAGATCGTATTCAAATTTATCTTTTGCTTCTTCAACTGTATTTGTATAGTGGTACTTTATTTGAGCCCAGCCTGTGAATCCGGGGCGGATAATATGGCGAAGATTGTAGTGGGGGATAGTATTCTCTAGTGGAGTCACGAACTCTGGTCTCTCTGGCCTAGGACCCACCAGAGACATGTCTCCCTTTAGAATACTTATCATTTGTGGTATTTCATCTATATGTAATTTTCGTGTAATTTTTCCAATAGGAGTAATCCTCGGGTCGTTCTTCTCAGTCCATCTTGCTCCGTTTTGTTCTGAGTTTGTTATCATTGATCTGAGTTTGTAAATTTTGAATAATTTTCCATTTAGGCCCACTCTTTCATGTGTATACAATATTGGTCCTTTATCATAAGCATATATAAGTATTGCACTTATTACGAGGAGTGGCGAAGAGAGAACAAGTATCATTAGAGCAAATACTTTTTCTGTTATAAAAGTAATGACTTTATAAAATACATCCTTCTTTATATTTATATGTTCGACAATGAAAGATATGTCGATGTAGGCGACAGGAATCTTGAATAAGTACTTCTCATAAGCTTTAGCGGTATCAATAATCTCCACACCCTTCTTGTATAGACGGAGAATGTTTTCATCAGATTCATCTTTATTCTTATCTAGGATAATTACTAGATTCTTCATATTGCTCACTTCTTCTGTGATCTCATTAGTACTGTTGTACTGGTCTATGACAGCTAGTCCTATCTGAGGATTACTCATGATAGTCTTCTCGAGTTCTACGAGATAAGGAGAACTCCCGACAAGGACAGCAGGGACGGTGATAGCCTTGGAGAAGAGAGTATAGATAACTCTACGGAACAAGAATGAGAAGAATCCAAACAAAGCGACCTGGATGAATAAGTTTACCTTCGGAGAGATTCCAAATATTTGCACAAAGTAGAAGAGGAGCAGTCCGACAACGAAAGAAGAGCACAAAGCCAGTATCCACTTCTTCAAATAGGGAATAGTTGGTTTGATATTGATCAGGTCATAGAGTCCGAAGACATAGAAGATAAGTACCCAGACTAAGTAGAGGATGATGAAAGGAAGGGTGTGAGTGCTAATAGCCCAAGCATAGTCTCCCTTATGAAAGCGTATAAGTATAAGCAATATAAAAGATATAAGGAATGATATAAAGTCTCCAAATACGATAAGCGAAGCTCTGTTCATATGTGAATATTCTAGCATAAATTTACTTAAAACTAGTACTTCTAGTATTTATTCAAAACCCTCTCCAGTCATAAGCGTGGCTTATGACTGGAGAGGGTTGCATTAAATATTATAATATAGTATGATATTATCATATTATTATATAATACAATTTAAATTTATGACTACAATATCTGTGCCTATTCCTGCAAACCTAGAGGAAGGGTTAAACAATCTAATACTAAACGGAAAAGGTTCCAATAAAGCTGAGCTAGTTCGTCGTGCTATATCTAAAATGATAGAAGATGAAGCAGTTCAAACTGTCTTAAGAGCTATGGAGGAACCAACCTTACGTGGAGATTTAAGAGAATTAGCAAAGAAATTCAAATAGTACTTTATGAAAATATCCTACAAGGCTACTTTTGTAAGACAATACAATAAGCTTGATGAAAGTTTACAGGAAGAAGTTTTAGAAAAAATAGAATTATTTAAAAATAAAGAAAATCACACTTCATTGAAGGTTCACAAACTACACGGAAGACTTAAAGAAAATTTTAGTTTTTCAGTAAATTATAAATTCAGAATTGTTTTCATATTTGAAGAAAGTGATAGTGTCATTTTGCTTGCAATTGGAGATCATGATATTTATAAATAAAAAGAGGGGGTGCAGGCTTTGCCTGCACCCCCTCTTTTTGAAAAGTTATCCACCCTTTTCTTTGACACAGAGTTTTATTAAGTTGTATAATTTGAAAATGAAAAAAACAAATATTTGCTCTTTTCTTCTTTGTATAAGATCCAGTAAAAAATATTTATTTTTCTTTTTAGTTGCCGTAGCAATTCTCTCCTACGGTTTTTTATTTACACCAAATAATCAATGGATGTAATGTAATTATAGTTATATGACATTAAAAGTTTTTTTAACAGAACTTCTAATCTTATAAAGTTCTAATAAAGCTTTTTTTATTTTCTCTTTTTTGTCTAATAAACCAATTGCATCTAAAATTGCATTGTCAAAAGCATTACGATCTTCCTCTTCTAGCTCTTTTTCGATATCTAAAATATCTCTTCGTTTTATTATTTCAAATTTTGCTAGAATATCTGTTTTTTGAGTTTCATTAAATAACTCTGGATTAAGCATTTCTAAATCATTTTCTAATTTATCTTTGCTCATATCTAAAACTCCTTGTCCACGACCAGTACCCAATGCTTCAATATAGAAAAGCCCTAATATACTATTTAACAAAGCGTGACATAGTTGTATGTTTGTACTGATGTTTTTTCTAGTGAAACGCACTAATCTCTGATTTACAAAAGTTGGTTCATTAAATTTAGCAAAAAATAATCTATCACCAAAATTGATACTAGTAACAATCTCACCCATTGTGTCTGGTTTCATTGTATACCAATTTGTGTTGGCTTTTTTCAATACAATAGGAAGTAATTTACCTTTTTTATTTGTTTTATTTTCAAAATTTCTAATCCAACTTAATGCACCAGTTTTACCATCATTTTCTAATTCTTCAATGCTTTTTGTACAACAAAATGCTAAAGCATCTGGCTTCGTAACTAAATTATCTATCGAACGAGGTGTTTTTAAAACTGGCCTTAAGAACTCTTCTTCTATTGAATTATTATCAGTAGGATAAAATAATGGATCCCACCCCCTTCTTTCCCCACGGGCAATTTCAAATAATGATGATACGTTAATTAAAAAAGGTTTAAAAGAGGTAATCCAATTATTGTCTGTAAATAAACTATTTAGATTTAATCCAAAACCCCTAAGGTTTTTGATTTCTTTATAAGAATAACTATTTATCAGAACATCATTTTCATCAGCTCTATCTCTTAATGAAATTACTGCCATCATTTCTTTCGTTTGTTCTTTAGTGAGCTTCTTAAGTTCTTGTTTAATCACAACAAATTTTGTTTTACTTTCTTCATCAACGATAGGAACTAATCTTTTCTTTAATATAACAACATTAGTCACAACATCTGCATTATCAAACCATTTACCATTTCCAGAAATTATTACAGTTTCAATTTTATAAAAAGCATTTAAGTTATCATAAAATCTTTCACCCCATTTTGTTCCTAACCAAGAATTAGAAATAATAAAAGTTAAAACTCCGTCATTATTTAATATCTTCCAAAAATAAAAAGGCAAGTATGCATATAGGTCACTTTTACCATCTAGTGCAGTGTTTAATCCTAGTTTTTCTTCAATAAAGGTATTGATTTTAGGAGCGTCTGGATTAAGCACTTCTAAATCCTCTTGTCTTACAAAAGGAAGGTTAGAAATTATATAATCAAATGGTGGTATTTTCTTTTTTATTAACTTCCCATTGAATGGGTCTCGCAGTTCTAATAATTTTCCAGTTTCTAATTTAGTTGCATCTTCTTTAAATACTTGAATTATTTTACCCATAGCTTCTGGGTCAGCCATATTAAACATTGTCATCTGTAATGGAAGTGCAAACTTGTCGCTTGCCCAAGTTGTATCAAGTGCTTGTTCAATACCCAATACCGATTTCTTTTCTAAAAAGATTTCTCGTGCAATAGTACCACTACCACAACAAGGATCTAAAGCAACTCCTCTTTTATTTTTAATAGTAAGCCCAACCATAAGCTTTGCTAATTCATCAGGAGTGGTAAATTGTCCAGCAAATTTTCTTTTGTTTCTATAAACTGTGTATCCAATCAAATCGTGAAGAAGATTTTTCTCAATGTTTTGAAAGTTAAATGACTTAAGAAAACCATTAAAATCAACCATATCATTCCATATTTCTTCTGATATATATGTTTCAAAAGGTTGTGTTTGAAATATATTCCAAAAATCGACTTTCTCACTTATTGATTGAAAGATAGCTAAACCTTCCTTTAGCGATGTTCCCTCGTTAATCTTATCTATGCGACTAGCTTCTTCTTGGTAAGATTTTAAAATGTGAGCAAATAAAAACTTGTTTATAAGGTAAAGAAGATTAACTCGTGCCAAAACAACATATTTGTCTTCTTCTTCTGGATAGTCATTTTTTGCATATCGCCACCATAAATCTATTTCTGCTTCTATGTTTGCATTACTTATAGCTTCATTTTTTATTGAAGCAATATAAGTTCCAAGATTTCTGTTTATTAAGTTTGATACTTGCTCACTATTTAATACTTCTAAAATTGATTTAGATTTAATATCACCATTTTGAATAAAATTATTCAGATCATTAAGTATTTTATGCAGTTCTATCTTAATAGAAGCACTATTTCTTTCAACTTCATCTCTTGTACGAATATGAGATAAACCATCCCAGCTTTTAATTTTTTCAAGAGTTCCGTCTTCTTTTATCCTATAAAGGATAGCTATTGATACATTCCAAAGTAAAAAACTGTTAAGAGAAAGTAATTCAGCTTTCTTTTTCGCGTTTGATATAAATTCTGTATCATCAATATCAGTATCAGGCATTTTTAGTTCCCAACCCTGAACAATTCGTCCTTTTTGTTCGTCACCAAAGAGTAAGACATCAGGAAAAAGAGATTTTTTATTTTCCTTTAGGGTATTTTCTCCACCTGCTCTTTTTATAGATACATTTTTTCCAGAAGCCCATAGGTTAATTTCACTAATTAAATCAATAGCCCAACTTCTTTCGTTGTAGTTAATTGTTGGCATATACTTTTATTTTTATTTTAGGTAAAACTTTTTTTATACGATTTTTAGTGACCGTAATTAAATTAACTTTCTTGTGGTGGTGTAATACAGTTTCTTTATTTAACTCTATTCCTATAAAATTTCTACCTTCTAAAGCACAAGCAACAAGAAAACTACCACTACCAGATGTATTATCTAAAACTAGTTCTCCTTTTTTTGTATATGTTCTAATTAAGTATTGCCCAAGTTCAATAGGTTTTTGTGTAGGATGAAAAACCTCTCCTTCACTTTCAGCTGTCTTGAAATATATAACATCACTAGGATATCTTTGTCCATCACTTTTAACTTCTGTTGAACTAAAATCTCCATAACTACCAGTTAACTGATTTTTTCTATGTCCTTTGTTATATGGCTCACCAATACTCATTTGTGGGTTATATGTTGGTTGATAAATGTGATTTCTGTAAAAAATACAGATATCCTCATATTTTCTCAATGGTTGAATTTTTGCATTTAAGAAATTCGTTGCTTTAGATTTAATCCAAGCAAGTTTATATTTAAATAGTATTGGATTACTCATTATTAGTTGAGCAGTGAAAACTCCTTGAGAAGTTAAAGCAATCACGCCATTTTTTTTTATAATCCTTTCATACTCTTTCCATAAAATATCTAAAGGGATTACACTGTCCCATTTATTCTGTGTAGTTCCATAAGGTAAATCACATAAAATCATATCGATACTATTATCGGGGAATTTAGACATTACCTTCAAACAATCACCCTCAAATAAAGTATTTTCGAGCTGTTTTTTTGTGAATTTTTTATTAGGCATATTATTCTAACTACTATTTCTTTAAAAAACAAAAAAATCATATAGAAAGTTTACCTAACCATTATACTCTATAGCTCATCTAAAAACAATTTAATATAGATTTGAAATAGACCTTATTTTGTAGTGATGTAATTACAATTATATTAAATTGGGTGTATTATAATAATATAGTTTTTATTTTACTTTTAGTATAATATTAATATATGGAGAATAATACAGATAATGTTTTAAATAATCAGCCAGAAGATAAAAAACCTTGGTACAAGAGGAGTAGTGTTTTATGGGTGATAGCAATAATTGGATTTGTAATTTTAATAAGTGGAGGTGATAATCAAAGTACACAGGTAAAAAGTACAACATCTACAACTCCTACTTATAATACTTCTAATCTAAATGCCAACGTATATAAGGCAATTGAAACTCCTACTCCAGTACCAGTAACAAATACTCTTTCAAACAACAATTATTATACAAATACAGCTGGTAATAAAGTTCATTCTCCCGCATATTCTAATTCAGTACCTTCTGGTGCTTCAGCTAGATGTGGAGACGGAACATATAGTTTTAGTCAAAGTAGAAGAGGAACGTGTTCACATCATGGGGGAGTAAGCGAATGGTTATAATAATTTTAAATTTTAATCTAAATATGATATATTATATATATGATAAACAAAAGTTCTATTAAGGTTATATTGGCTTTTTCGGGGGTTATACTTCTGGGGCTTATTTCGTTGGTTGTTATCGACTCAATGAAAGTCGATACTAGCTCGAATACTGCTGGTGTGAATTTGACAAAATAGGATTATTTGATAGTATAGTTTTGTAGCCGTAGAAAGTAGGCATTTATAAGTCCTACCGAGGTCGAAAGCAATTCATATATATGAATTGTCTACGCAACGGCCCTAAAGGGCCATTTTTTATTTTTAAAGTTATTTAAAACAAATGCCAATTACATTAGAAAAAAAGAAAGAACTTGTGGCTGGATTAGAAGGCGCACTTAAAGATGCTAAATCCGTTGTTTTTGTGAAGTTCGATAAATTGACAGTAGCCGACAACAATGCCTTACGTCGTAGTTTACAGACGGAAGAAGTCGGGTATGTAGTAGCAAAGAAAACTTTGCTCAAGCGTGCTTTGGCCACCTTTGGAATTACAGGGGAGGCTCCAGAGATGCCTGGACAGATAGCTGTCGCTTATAGTACTGACTTACTAGCTAGTGCACGTGGAATCTTTGGTTTCCAAAAGGGACACAAAGAGAATGTCGCAATCGTTGGAGGAGTATTTGAGGGTAGATATATGTCTGCTTCAGAAATGCTTGGAATTGCAACTATCCCACCAATGCAAACTTTGCGTGGTATGTTCGTCAATATTATCAATTCACCAATACAACGTTTTGCAAGTGTTCTAGAACAAGTCGCAAACACAAAGTAATTATTATTTAATTTAAATTAATTTTATGGAAGAAACAAAAACAGCAGTTCCTGCAAAATTCAAAGACATCGTTGCAACTATCGAAGCAATGTCAGTTCTTGATTTACACGAACTAGTAAAAGTATTAGAAGAGAAGTTTGGAGTATCAGCTCAAGCAGCAGTTGCAGCAGCACCAACAGGTGGAGCAGCAGCAGAGGCAGGAGAAGAGAAGAGTGCCTTCACTGTAGAACTTACAGGAGCAGGTGAGCAGAAGATTGCAGTTATGAAAGTTGTGAAAGAAGTTCTAGCTCTTGGACTTAAAGAAGCAAAGGATCTAGTAGACGGTGCCCCTTCAGTTCTTAAGGAAGCTATGAAGAAAGAAGATGCTGAAGACTTCAAGAAGAAGCTTGAAGCAGCCGGTGCTAAAGTTACATTAAAGTAATAAAATACTCATTAAAAGCACCCTGCAAGCGAAGCTTGCAGGGTGCTTTTTGTTGGCGTATAATGGCGCTTATGGAAACACTAGCAAAGCTATTCGGGGGTCAGGCACGAGTCAAAATAATGCGCCTATTTTTATTAAATCATAATAGTATGTTTGAGATAGAGGAGGTCGTAAGTCGTAGTCGAGTTACCAAAGCTAACTCTCGCAAGGAGGTGAATGCTTTAGTGGCGATGGGATTCATAAAGCAAAAGTTCGTTACGCACGAAGGAGCACGTGGGGCCAAGAAGAAGGTGCCAGCATGGCAACTGGATGCATCCTTCCCTTATATAGATTCTATCCGCGATCTACTTGTCGATCCTTCACTTCTCCTTCGTGAGGACTTACCTGCGCGTTTCAAGCAGATAGGCAAGATCAAGCTTATGATCGTATCGGGTATCTTCATCGGTAGCGACAAGAGCAGGGTAGACATACTAATAGTAGGGGACAAGCTTAAGAAGAATATAATCCAGCAGATTATTAAAGGTTTAGAGTCTGAGATAGGTAAAGAGCTCGACTATGTAGTCCTAGACTCGCAAGAATTCAAATACCGTATAGATATGTACGACAAGCTCGTTTGCGACATTATAGACTTACCCCATGAGAGGATTATAGACAATGGGCAGTTATCCACATACGTATCTAAAAAGTAATTGTATATGGTATAATAATAAGGTACTTCACAAGGGTCGAATCTTTACAAGTACCTTATTATTTTTTATATAATATTTATTTATTATTATGTTATACATACAAAGTTTGGGGTCAGTATTGAGCGGTTCACTTCTAGAGCTATGGTATGGTTTTATTAGTTTTGTTCCCGGCTTACTATTGGCTGTGATTTTATTTATAATTGGTTGGATAGTAGGTTCAGTTGTTGGAAAGGCAATTGCACAAGTTATTACAGCTATCAAGCTCGACTCTCTTTTTGAAAGTGCAGGAACACAAGAGATGTTTGCTCGCATGGGGATCAAGCTCAATATTGGCAAATTCTTCGGAGTTATCATAAAGTGGTTCATCATTATCGTATTCTTAATGGCATCATTGCAAATCGTTGGACTTACACAAGTCAATGACTTCCTACGTTCAGCAGTTCTCTTCTACTTGCCAAAGGTAATCATCGCTGCTATCGTCTTGGTCATTGCTACAATCCTTGCTGACACAATGCAAAAGCTAGTTGTCGCTTCTTCAAAAGCTGCAAATATAACTTCTGCAAATATGCTAGGAACTATTACCAAGTATGCTATCTGGATCTTCGCAATTATCATTGCTCTCTCAGAGCTAGGAATAGCTACATACTTCATGCAAGTTCTCTTCATGGGTATTGTAGTTATGCTTGCTATCGCTGGAGGTTTAGCATTTGGTCTCGGTGGCAAGGAAGCAGCCGCAGGTGCAATACAAAAGATTTCGAAAGATATGTCTTCGAAATAGTAGATTGTTTCTTCATTATAATTTTTAGGAAAGAGTCCGCAGGCTTCGCCTGCGGACTCTTCCGTTTTTCTATGGTATAATATAAAGGTTAAATATTAACAATCTAATTAAAATCAAATGAAAACAAACAAGGGCATTATAGGGATTGGTCTAGTGTTGGCAATTGTTCTAGGCATAGTAGTTGTCGGTGGGGGAGCAATTTATTGGACAGGATATATTAAAGACGGAGGACCAAAAGTTCCACCAGGTAAAAAAGAAGTTAAAAATCCAGAAAATGTTAATGATAGTCAACAAATTAAAGAGACTACAGAAGGTAATATTTATACTCTTAAACTAGCAAGTTCTATATATTCAATATATAGTCAAATTAATTCAAAAATTGAAAATAGAAAATTATATCCAGTCAATGCTTTTACTATAGGTCAATTTAATACAAAAGAAACCTGTCCATTTGTAACAAAAATAAATTTTAAACTTAGTCATCAAAATATTGTTATTCCAATTAATACGAATTTTTATTTAACAGATGAAGACGGTTTTAGTATTGGGAAAAGTGGAAAATTAAATAATGAAGATATAATAGCAATTGATATCCCAACTGATGGATCTGGTATGTGTATACCTTGGCAATGGTCTAGAACAATAGTTTTAAGCAGTGACAATTCTATTTTTGAACCCATTGATGATATTAATGCTCCTGTCATGCCAAATGCTAAAGTAATTGAAGTTGAAGTTTTGAAAGATAATAAAAAAGACAAAATATCTTGCTCTAAAATTTTTCTTCCTGAGGGGAATAATTCTTGTTCGAGGATAAGATAGTTTGATAACTAATCATTTAAATTAAAGCATAATTTGGGTCGGCGACTACTGTCGCCGACCCTTTGTGTTTATCCTCCTAAAATCCTTGCCCCCACACCTACTTTTTTATTTTTTTATTATGTCGAAATTTGTATTATTTATACAGTATTTTTCTCATTTTAAAGTATATTTATAGCTTAATATATAAGGATAAAAACATAATTATAAAAAAGTGGGTGTGGGGGTTGACTTTCTTTTTCATTTCGTATACTATTCAAATCACGATGTTAATGAACAAAAATCACCAAGAAAAGCGGTTAAAGTAAGACCAATTGGTTTCGCTTTGTCCGCCAAGAAGGCGGATTTTTTAATTCTAGACATCGACATGATATTTGAAAACTGAATGCTGTTCCGACTCACTGTTATCCTTTATTTTAGAGGGTCTTTTGAATCGAGTCGGAAACAGAACACAACAATAATTAAATGGTGTAGACACGAAGGAAGCGGTTCCCGAATGTCTGCATCGAATCGAATCCTTTCGAAAGATTGGACTAGATGGTTTTCAGATTTCCTAATAGGAAATTAAGAGTATATGGCGGATGCCTAGACTAAAAAAGGCGATGAAAGACGTAGCATGGCGGCGATACGTTTCGGGGAGGTGCCTAGCAACCTTTGATCCGGAAATTTCTGAATGGGGAAACCCCTCTAAGTAACCCTTAGAGACACTTGCGCTTGACGTAAGTGAGCATACCAAGGGAAGTAAAACATTTCAGTACCTTGAGGAAAAGAGAAAAATATTTATTTTCTGAGTAGCGGCGAGCGAAAAGGAAAGAGCCCAAACCCGCACACTTACTTTGCCATTGTTTTTTTTGTTCTGTTTTAATTGTATTACTAAAAATAATATTGTTAATTTAGAATAATAAAATAATGAAATTTTGTTTTGAAAAAACAGAACGATGGTAAAGTAAGTGTGCGGGGGTTGTAAGGTGACAATGTAGATTTATCTAGAGAAGTTACAAAGTATGTTATTAGATTAAACTTCTGGAAAGGAGTGCCGTAGACGGTGATAGCCCGGTGATCGAAAATTTCATACCTTCTTGATTGTCATTCTTGAGTAACTCAAGACATGAATAGCTTGAGCGAATCCACCAGAACTAACTGGTAAGGCTAAATACTTTTTTAGATCGATAGTGAACTAGTACCGTGAGGGAAAGGTGAAAAGAACCCCGATGAGGGGAGTGAAATAGACCTGAAACCATATACTTACAAGGAGTCGGAGCGGACGTATTTATACGATCCGTCACGGCGTGCCTATTGAAGAATGAGCCAACGAGTTTATCTATGCTGCAGGCTAAGCTGTTAGAACAGTGGAGCCTTAGGGAAACCGAGTGTTAATAGCGCGAACAATTAATGTAGTCTAGATAAGACCCGAAGCGAGGTGAGCTTGCCATGAGCAGGATGAAGTTTGTCGAAAGATAGATGGAGGTCCGAACCGGTGACCCGTGCAATAGTCTCGGATGACTTGTGGTAAGGAGTGAAAAGCTAATCGAACCTCGTAATAGCTGGTTCTCTCCGAAATAGCTTTAGGGCTAGCGTTGTGTGTTCCTCTTGGGGGTAGAGCACTGGAAGATTTCGACAGGGAGCAATCTCGCGACATCTATCAAACTCCGAATACCAAGAGCTAAAAGCACAGCAGTTAGGCTATGGGGGCGAAGCTCCATCAGCCAAAAGGGAAACAGCCCAGATCTCTAATTAAGGTCCCTAAATATATACTAAGTGCGTATGAAGGAGGTGAAATTTCTCTGACAGTGAGGATGTTGGCTTAGAAGCAGCCATCATTTAAAGAAAGCGTAACAGCTCACTCACTAAGAGATTTCGCACCGAAAATAATCGGGGCTAAGTATATTACCGAAATTGAGGGCTTCCAATTTTTTAAAATCGGGAGCGGTAGGAGAGTATTCCACTCAGCGTCGAAGCCAAAGAGGTGACTCATGGTGGAGCGTGTGGAAGTAAGAATGTTGGCACAAGTAACCGCAAGGTAGGTGAGATCCCTACCCGCCGAAAGATCAAGGTTTCCTGGGCAATGATTATCATCCCAGGGTTAGTCGGTCCTAAGGGGATGGCGAAAGCCGCACCCGATGGGCACATGGTTAATATTCCATGACTTCTGTTGTATCCGATGATAGGACGGAGTGTAGTATATAAAGCTCATTATTGGATTTGAGTATGTTAGTAAGGATGTCTCTTAGGAAAATCCGGGAGATGACGTAAAAGTAACATCCAAGCAAAACTTAAATATAGGGGTTCGCCTCTGTAGATTTTATAAAGCACGCTTCCAAGAAAAGTATCTAAGGTTAATGCAATAGAATCCGTACCGCAAACCGACACAGGTGATCAGGTCGAGTAGACCAAGGCGAACGAGTGAGAGGTCTTCAAGGAACTCGGCAAAAAAGCAGCCGTAACTTTGGAATAAGGCTTGCCATTCTTAATTTATTAAGTTTGGCCGCAGCGAAAGTATCTCTGGCAACTGTTTATCAAAAACACAGCTCCCTGCGAACTCGCAAGAGGATGTATAGGGGGTGACACCTGACCAATGCCAGAAGGTCAAATATCGGTGGTGCATGGTCGCAAGATTGTGTGCTGGCTGATATAAGCCCTGGTGAATGTCGGCCGTAACTATAACGGTCCTAAGGTAGCGAAGTACCTTGTCGGGTAAGTTCCGACGCGCACGAATGGTGTAATGACTGGAGAACTGTCTCGAAGACCTGCTCGGTGAAAATACAATACCGGTGAAGATGCCGGTTACCTGCAGATAGACGAAAAGACCCTAGAAGCTTTACTGCAGCTTGATATTGAGTATATTGTTTTAATGCGTAGCATAGATGGGAGAGGTTTGATGGTTAGGGTCTCGGCTCTGATCTACTCGTCAGTGAAATACCATTCTTTACAATAATATGCTCTAATCTCTAAGGCAAAAACTTAGAGAGACAGTATCTGGTGGGTAGTTTTACTGGGGCGGTATCCTCCTAAAGAGTAACGGAGGAGTTTATTAAGGTTAGCTAGGCGCGAATGGAAACCGTGCCGATAGTGTAATGGCACAAGCTAGCTTAACTGTAAGACGTACATGTCGAGCAGATACGAAAGTAGAACATAGTGAACCGACATTTCGCATTAGATGCGGATGAAGATTAACGGATAAAAGCTACTCTAGGGATAACAGGCTAGTTCCGCCTAAGAGTTCATATCGACGGCGGAGTTCGGCACCTCGATGTCGGCTCACCTTATCCTGGTGGTGGAGAAGCTGCCAAGGGTTTAGCTGTTCGCTAATTAAAAAGGTACGCGAGCTGGGTTCAAACCGTTAAGATCATAAACGATTGTGATTTTAACAGTTTGAACCGTCGAGGAAAGTAAAGAAATCTCGTATATTTCTTTCAATGTTTTAATCTGAGATTAAGACCGCTATACACAGTTGTGTATATCACGGCGGCCCCGCCAATAAAACGACGGGGAGAATTTCACTTATATCGGTGAAGTCCTACTTTTATAAAAGAGGATAATACCGAGGGAAGCGTAAGCACCCGTAGAGACTAAATGTGAAATATTTTTTGAGAAATCAAAAGAGAAAGTTATAGTCCAATCCCACAAGTAATTGTGGTTCCCATTTTTGTATTTAAACGCGCAAAAATGAAGAGACTAAATCATTTTTAGTAAAAAATGATCGTCCGAACTTTTGTTTACAAAAGTTTTAGGAAGTAAAATATAGATGCGTGAGACAGGTTGGTCTCCTATCTACTGCAGGCGTTGATTCTTGAGAAGATCTGCTCTTAGTACGAGAGGACCGGAGTGGACTGACCTCTGGTGTGTGGGCTCTACTGCCAAGTGGACTGCCCAGTAGCTATGTCGGGAATGGATAAGTTCTGAAAGCATCTAAGAACGAAGCCAACTTCAAGATGAGGAATCGTTTGAGAAACCTAAGAGATGATTAGGTTGATAGGCACTAGGTGTACAGACAGTAATGTCTTTAGCCGAGGTGTACTAATCGTTCGATTCCTATTAGGAAATGTGAAAATCATTGTTGTTGTCGCCTTATCGGCGACTCGCCGAAAAGGCGAGTGTTCTACAGTATTCAGTTTTCAGGTATCATGTCTGGAATTTTTGCCAAGCAAAAATTCCAGCAAAATATTTGAAAATTAGTTGAATCTTTTGTTCTGGTGATTCGATATGGTGGTCACACCTGTTCTCATTCCGAACACAGAAGTTAAGCACCGTTATGCCGATGATACTCTTTTATGGGGAAAGTAGGTTGTCGCCAGAACAAAGAATTTAACTAAAAGAAAAACTACTACATTAAAAACGTAGTAGTTTTTCTTTTCGCCAGAATTGATATTCTGGCGATAACCCCCAGAGAATTACAAAGTAGGTTTACACGGATAATTTTCTACTGAAAATTTCCGCGACCCCGCCTCGGCACGCCTGCCTCCGGCCTTGCAGTCGGGTCCCGTCCCGACTTCACACCAGAACAAAGAATTTAACTATAATATATAAATATTTATATATTATAGTTTGTTGTGATGTTCAGAAATAAATAAACAATGGTAGACATATCATTTTTATCGTAAATTTGATATTATAATAAGTATGAATATACCACCCCCTAATATAACAATATCTGATATATTAATTGAATTGAATGGAACTACTGGTATTGGTGATTGGGTTAAAATGCCTGGACACTATGCTATTAGCGACCCTACAATAAATAGTGATACTACTCTAAACTTTCTTCAGCCTACCAGTGGAATTTTACTAGTTGTATTTGTGAATAAGAGAACTGCAGAGATAAAGAGTTTTATAGCTAAATTCACAGATGACCCAATAAGAAACAAATTATGGCAATAGATTTAAAACAAATTGGTCAGCATCAATCTGATATTGAAGATTTAAAGAAAAGACAAAAACTTTCTGAAATAATTAGTATGGGTGTTATTGTTGTACTTTTTATTACTCTTCTTGGTTTGGTTTTTGCATTGGGTACTATGATGGTAGATACATACAGATCAAGTGAATCAAGTTATTCTAATCTTGTGAATACAATAAATCAACAAAATAATAAAATTGATTTACTTCTTAAAAAAAGTAAGTAATTTACCGTAAAAATTATACATACAAATCTTCCGCTTCATTTTGAGGCGGATTTTTGTTTAGAAATATATTTAGATATGGTATAATACGCCCATATGAATTGGGCAACTAAAAGAAAGTTACAATATGTGGGCGGATTGCTTTTGTTTATAGTTTTGATTCTTTTTTGGGTTTTGTATCCAATAATTTTTCCGAAGCCAACTTGTACAGACCTGAAGCAAAACGGCGACGAGACTGGGGTAGACTGTGGAGGCTCATGCTCGCTCATGTGCAAGAAGGATGTATCAGATCCTGTAGTTCTATGGAGTAGAGCTTTTCCTGTTACTGGCAATATCTATAACTTGGTAGCATTCGTTGAGAATCAAAATAATAATTCCGGAGTAGAAAATGCATCTTATGAATTTAGAGTTTACGATGTGAACAATCGCTTGATCGGTAGAAGGGAGGGTACCACCTTCATTCCTCCCAGCAAGCAGTTTGCTATCTTTGAAGCACGCTTTGATCCCGGAGTTGCACAAGTCAAAAGTGTTACATTTGAGTTTACTGATCCACTCGTTTGGACCAAGAGGGCACCGACACTCAACAACTTAGAAGTATTTGTCGACAACATCGCAATGGGCGAAGACAAGAAGAGCCCAAGCCTTTCTGCTCGTATCAAGAATGAATCCATCCAAGACTTACCTTCATTTGAGGTTATAGCTATCCTTTATGACGTAGATCACAATGCTATAAACGCTTCGAAGACTATAAAGGACGGGCTCAAAAGTGGTAGCGATACGACGGTCTTCTTCACTTGGCCGGAAGCTTTGACTGGCGAGCCTGTAATCAAAGATGTACTGGTCTCGATTAATCCTTTTAGTGTTTCTTTCTAAATTTGTATGCAATCACGACGCTTAGGTATTGACTGGCTTCTTTTTGTTTTTACCCTACCAGTCCTTCTGGCTGGGCTCATAACGATGAAGTCATTTACAGAAGTTACTCCATTCTTCTCCCATCAGCTTATTTGGATCGGGATTTCTTTTGCTGTTTTTTTCTTTTTATCTTATATTGATTTTAGATTTTTAAAAAGGACAGATGTCTTAGTCACGATATTTGGAATCTTTTCTTTTTTGCTCATATTACTGTTTATTTTCGGGCATACTTCCAACGGTGCCCAGTCGTGGTTTTCATTTGGGGGATTTTCTTTCCAGCCTTCCGACATGATGAAGTTAGTGGTCATACTTATGCTTGCCAAGTATTTCTCCCGTCGTCACGTAGAAATAGACAACTTCAAGCACATACTCATTTCCGGCCTTTATGCATTTATACCTTTTCTTCTCGTTTTTTTACAGCCAGACTTTGGGAGTGCTATCATTATCTTTTTCATTTGGATAGGAATGACTCTCGTCTCTGGTATTTCTCGCAAATACTTTTTAATTGTTGTCTCTGTCGGAGTAGTGGCTTTCGTTTGTCTTTGGCTATTTGTCTTTCAACCTTATCAGAAAGATCGAGTCATGAACTTCGTTAACCCTATGAATGATATTCGTGGTTCAGGATACAACGTCTACCAGTCAACTATTGCTGTGGGTTCTGGTCAGATAGTAGGGAAAGGTGTTGGATTTGGCACACAATCTCGACTTAAATTCTTGCCAGAGTACCAGACAGACTTCATCTTCGCCGCCTTTGTCGAAGAGTGGGGCTTCATCGGTGCTGTACTTCTCTTCTTATTCTTGGGACTGATCATTTGGCGAATTTTGCACATTGCTCTTCTGGGGGCGACCAACTTTGAAATTCTTTTTGGAGTCGGGTTGGCCATATACTTTATGAGTCACTTTATTGTAAATATTGGTATGAATATTGGCATCATGCCGGTGACGGGGATTACGCTTCCTTTCATGAGTTACGGAGGTTCACATTTATTAACTGAGTTTATAGGCTTGGGAATTCTAATGGGTATGAATAAATACAGGAGAGTTGCACATAAGGATGATATGAGAAATGAATTTCTTGGTATATAATCAAAAAATGGGCTTGCCTACTGCGTTGCCGATTCCGTTTGCTCCTGCAATGTATATTTATACATTTTAGTCGCAATACTCATCGTCGCCTTGTATTCAAACTCATTTTTTGATCATATAAATCTTATGAACAATATAATTTTTTTGAAAATATTTAGTTTAGCCCACCAGTCACTTTTTGGTGATTGGCTGATTATTTTTTCGGCTGAGACCTTTGGATACATAATGATAGCTATTGCTGTTGTCTTTTTGTTTTTCCACACAGACGGAGTGTTTGATTACCACGTGCCATTTTTACAATTAAAAAATAAATTAAAAGAAATAACTTTTGTATTGATTACCAGTTTGTCTGCATGGGGGATAGCCACTGTTTTAAAACACTTTATTGTTTCTCCTCGTCCATTTATTTATTTTGAGAATCTTAAGCCCTTGTTTTTGCACGGAGGAATGGATTCCTTCCCGTCAGGGCATGCTATGTTCTTTGGTGCTTTAGCTACGTCACTATTTTTTATACACAAAAGAATTGGAGTACTTTATATATTTGTCGCTTTGATAGTAGGGTTAGCTAGAGTGGCTTCAGGTATTCATTTCCCAATAGATATTCTTTTGGGTTATATTTTTGGAATTATGGTTGCTTCTATTTTTAACCTTATTTTTAAGGGTAAATTTGTGAAATAGTAACTTGCTATTTTCACCAAAACGCTATAAAATAGGCCTATTATGTGGAAAACAAGAATTACAGCATTACTTATCTTATTATTAGGCGCGGGGATTGGTTTCTTTGTTTATAAATCAGAGATGGCTAAGATGGCAGTTGCCAAAGACGCTACTCCTAAGGGTTTTCTATCTACACATCCATTCAAGCTTGGACTTGATCTATCGGGTGGTACACATTTAGTGTATAGAGCAGACGTATCAGAGATTGATGCGACAGAGATAGGAGACTCCATGAGTTCTCTTCGTGATGTCATTGAAAGACGCATCAATATTTTCGGAGTTTCAGAACCTTCTATCCAAGTACAAGATGGAGGATTCTCTAATCAAGGCGAGCAACGTCTCATCGTGGATCTTCCGGGAGTGACCGATGTCTCAAGCGCTATTGCAATGATTGGTGAGACTCCTATGCTTGATTTTCGTACAGAGAATCCTATAAAAGATGCTCCCATAGAAGCTACTGTAGGTAAAGATGGCAAAGTCGTCATTGATCAATATGCTTCCAAATATGCGAAGACAGAGCTTACTGGTCGCTTTTTAGACAAGGCAATTCTTGAATTTGATCAGAGTACAGGTGAGCCTAAGGTTTCTCTGCAGTTCAATGAAGAAGGTTCAAAACTTTTTGAAAAGATAACTAGTGAAAATGTTGGCAAGACTGTTGCTATCTTCCTTGATGGTCAGCCTATTTCTATTCCTGTAGTCAACGAATCTATTACAGGTGGTAAAGCTCAAATATCTGGTAATTTCAAAGCTACAGAAGCCAAGCTTCTCGTTGGGCGTTTGAATTCTGGAGCTCTTCCTGTTGCTATTGAACTTATCTCTACACAAACTATTGGTCCATCACTTGGTACCGCTGCTACAGCTGCAGGAGTGAAGGCTGCACTTATCGGATTCCTTGCTATTGCACTCTTCTTGATCATTTGGTACAGACTTCCAGGACTTATAGCTACTGTTGCATTGTCTATCTATGTGGTTGCAATGCTCGCTATATTCAAGCTTGTGCCTGTGACTCTTACCGCGGCTGGTATTGCAGGATTCATCATCTCGCTCGGTATTGCTGTCGATGCCAACGTGCTTATATTTGAACGTATTAAGGAAGAGTTAAGAGGTGGAAGCACTGTAGCTGACTCTATGCATCATGGTTTTAAGCGTGCATGGCTCTCAGTTCGTGATTCCAATATCTCAAGTATTATTACAGCAATTATTCTTTACTGGTTTGGTACAACCCTTATAAAAGGTTTTGCACTTGTGTTCTTGATTGGTGTATTGGTCTCTTTGATTTCTGCAATTTCTATTACAAGAATATTCCTTTATACCTTAAATATTAAAAAAACAAACGGATTCACCAACTTTTTATTCGGGTCGGGATTTAGTAGTGCTAAAGCTCAAAAATAATTTATGTTTATAATAAAATACAAAAAAATATTCGTTTCAATTTCAATCGCTTTAGTTGTTCTATCTATCGGGGCTATCGCATACTTCGGTTTAAACATGGGGATTGACTTCAAAGGGGGATCTCTCACAGAAGTAGAATATACGACCATTCGCCCAGAGCAAACTGTCGTAGATGCTAGTCTCAAGACTTTGTCTATTGGGCAAGCTCTTATACAGCCAATAGGTGAGAAGGGCTACAGTATCAAGACTCGCGACATTACAGACAAGGAACACAAGGAAATACTAACTGCACTAGGTCAAGATGCAGTTGAGAAGAGCTTTACTTCTATCGGTCCATCAGTCGGTGCAGAACTTGTACGCAAGTCAATAATTTCCTTCATACTTGTGTCACTTGGAATCATCTTCTGGATTGCATTTTCTTTCAGAAAAGTTTCGAAGCCCGTATCTTCTTGGAAGTATGGTTTCATCGCTATTATTACTTTGATCCACGATATCATCATTCCTGTAGGAGTCTTTGCGGTCCTTAGTCACTTCTCTGGAGTAGAAGTAGACACACTCTTCGTGGTAGCTATACTTACAATTCTCGGACTTTCCGTTTCAGATACCATCGTCGTCTTCGACCGTATTCGAGAGAATATTCGCGTAGGACACTTCAAGACATTCGATGAGACTGTTGGAAGAAGTCTAGACCAAGTCTATACTCGATCAATAGCTACGTCTTCAACTGTCATCATCGCATTGTTAGCTCTTGTATTCTTTGGTCCTGCCAGTACGAAAGTATTCGCCCTTATGCTGACAGCTGGTATGTTCTTTGGAACATATTCATCTATCTTCTTGGCTTCCCCAATGCTGGTATTAGTGCAAGGTATGCAGGCTAAAAAATAAGTATACTCACTTATTTTCGCCCGAACTTTTGTACTCAAAAGTTTTAGGGAAGAAATAGGTTCTAGTAGCTAGTTTCTAGTGATTAGTACAATGCTCCGCTGGCTTTGCCAGCGGAGCATTTGTGCTATAATAGAATCTGTACAAAGTCGCCTTAATAATTTAATTTGTTTTTAGTTATTGTTTCTAGTCACTAGAACCTAATTACTAGAACCTAATCCATAATATGCCAATTTTATATATTGTTATAGCAGTAGTAGTCGCATTTGTTTTGTATTTAGTTGTTAAATACAATGGTTTCGTTACATTAAAAACTCGTGCACAAGAAGCATGGGCAGATATAGATGTTCAGCTTAAGCGTCGTTATGACTTGATTCCAAACTTAGTAAACACAGTGAAGGGTTATGCTACTCACGAAGCAGGAACTTTCGAGAAAGTTACAGAAGCTCGTTCAAAGGCAATGCAAGCTGGTACACTAGCAGAAAAAGGGGAAGCAGAGAACATGCTCTCTGGTGCACTTAAGTCACTTTTTGCTGTTTCAGAAGCTTATCCAGATTTGAAGGCCAATACAAACTTTCTTCAATTGCAAAGTGAATTAGCTGATACAGAAAATAAAGTTATGGCTTCACGCCGATTCTACAATGGTAATGTTCGTGACTTCAACACAGGAGTGCAAATGTTCCCTGGTAACATAATTGCCGGAATGTTTGGCTTTAAAATGTTAGAATTCTTCGAACTTGAAGCTGACAGTGCCGAGAAGAATCCAGTCGAAGTAAAATTCTAAAAATTACAATATGGAAAACGGTAATTGGGAAAACAAAGATACAAATAACAGTCCTGAATCTTCTAAATTCTTTGAATACAAAGAAAGATTAAACGAAGTCTTAAAAGAGGTTTCATCTCTTGAGCAAGATTGGAATATGGTAGAACAAGAAAGAAATAAACTACCTTTTACCCAAAAAGGAATACAGGTTATTGAGTTTTTAAGTAGTGATAAAATAGCCGATGGTCCTTTAATAAGGAACTTTCATAATGAGCTAATAAATTTTATTGAAAAAGAAAATTCTAAAGGTAACTATTCGGTAATAAAAAAATTATTTGACTTTAAAAATAAGATGATTTCTGTTCAAGGAATAATTTGGAATTTAAGAGAAGAAAAAGATGATCTTATAGAGTCAATGAAAGGAATTAAAGATTCTGAACAACCAATTTCTCTTATTAGTAATAGGGAAATATTACAGATCAGTATTTTTTACATAACAATGAAAAGTTTAAATTCTTATTTAAAAGATATGACTAATACTTTAGATAATATAATTAATTTATAAAATTATGGAAAATAAATATTGGGGGTCAAAATTCTATAGTTCGTGGTTGAATACAATTCTTCTATTGGTACTTATTATTCTCATGATAATTGCCTTAAGATTCATGTACAAGAATCAGGAGACATATATGCCTTTAATACAAGATGAAAAGCAAAGTATGGTAGAAAATACCGGCATGAAGGTAAATGGATCAGAATTAGTTAAGAGGTATGAAAATAAAGATATCGGATTTTCTATTGAGTATCCTAGTAAATATGGAGAAATTAAAACTATGGACGAAGCCTATGTAGATGAAAATCATTTTGGTTACAAATTTATTTTTCCAGGAGAAAAGGGTGAAATGTTTAGAGGAGTTATTTCTAAGGCATCTCCAAGTTTTTATTTTACTGGTCTAAGTCGAGATTATATTGCAGGAAGGGGCTTGAATCTTGGAGAATCTAATTCCGATAAATGTGCTGATAATTCCACTAATATAACTAAAAATGGAGATCCATATAAATATGAATTATTTAAAGAAGAACCACCAGATGATTTTTTTGGAGTCCCACTTGCTTATATTGCATATTTCAAATTAAAAACGAACAATTGGAGATTCCCTTGCTTGTCTTTTGTTTTTATACCTGAAAATACCAGTATAACAGAAGCTGATTTTATTAAAATGATGGATTCAGTTAAATTGAAATAAATATATGGCGACACTTTATACCGAACAATCGAATAATGTCTGGAAAACTTGGGCACTTATGAGCGCCTTCTTGGTCATAGTTATAGGGCTAGGGTATGTTTTCGCTCGGGTTTATGGTAATCCCAATATACTTTATTTCTTTGTTGCCTTTTCTCTAATTATGAATATTACAAGTTACTGGTTTTCTGACAAAATCGCACTCTCTTTAGCCAAGGCTCACCCTGCTACTCGTGAACAGTATTTTGACTTTTATACAATCGTTGAAAATTTAGCTATCACAGCTGGACTTCCAATGCCTAAAATTTATGTTATAGAAGATCCTTCCCCCAATGCTTTTGCTACAGGAAGAAATAAGAATCACGCAGTAGTGGCAGTTACTACAGGGTTACTTTCCATTATGAATAAATCTGAGCTTGAAGGAGTAGTCGCTCATGAAATGAGTCATATAGGGAACAAGGATATGCTTGTATCAACAGTGGCTGTTGTTCTCGTCGGCTTCGTAGCAATAGTCTCGGATATGATGATGCGTATGTCTATTTTTGGAGGACATCGTGACAATGATCGGGGTAGTGGCTTATTAATGATTATAGGTATAGTTGTGGCTATTTTGGCTCCTATCGCTGCGACTCTCATACAGCTGGGAATCTCTCGCAAGAGGGAATACTTGGCCGATGCGTCAGGGGCACTCCTCACACGCTATCCAGAGGGCCTAGCTTCGGCTCTAGAGAAGATTAGTCAATACGGTAGACCTATGCAGAGCCAATCTGGAGCAATAGCACACCTTTATATAGCCAATCCTCTTGGTTCAGGCAAATTCCGTAAATCAGTCGGTTCTCTGTTCTCCACCCATCCTCCCGTAGAAGAGCGTATTAAAAGACTAAGAGGGAGTCTATAAAATTATATATTAAAATCTACCCCACAGGCAAGGCCTGTGGGGTAGTGTTTGGTTAAATTTGCTTGGTAAAAAGCTGAATATTTAGTATTATAGTCACGGATGTTCTTTTCAAAGTATGGATATTTTTATATTGTCCATACTCATAGTAAAGTAGGTTTCTTCGGAAACTTATGATACTCGACCAGAGCTTCGGCTCTGGTTAGGGATGGTTCGCATAGTGGTCTAGTGCGCAGTCCTGGAAAGACTGTATGTTTGAAAGAGCATCGAGGGTTCGAATCCCTCACCATCCGCACGTTCAAAAAATTGCCCTTTTATGGGGCATTTTTTGTTATGCGGATGGTAGCAAGACAACTGCTTGTCTTGCGTGAGGGATGAGAAAACCTTTTCCATGTGAGTGTATTCACGAATGGAAAAGGTGTACTGATCCTGTAAGGATCGAAAAGCGTACTCGCGGTCTCTCTGTGATTTTGCTATAATCAACCCATGATAAAAGTCTTAATTTTTGACGCCGATGGAGTCCTTATAAATGGGGATATTTTCAGTGAAAGATTTTCTAAAGAATATGGAATTGATATAGACAAAATCAATCCATTCTTTGATGGTCCGTTTAAGGACTGCCTTGTTGGTAAAGCTGATTTGAAAGAAGTTATAACTCCCTATCTAGAAGAATGGGGATGGAAAGATGGAGTTGATAACTTTCTAGAATATTGGTTCTCATCTGAACAATCAATAAATCAAGAACTAATAGATTGTATACAAGAATACAGAAAAAATGGTATTAAATGTGTAATGGCTACCAATCAGGAAAAGTATAGAGCTGATTATATATTTAATAAAATTGGTTTTGTTAATAGTTTTGACAAAATGTATGTTTCCGCTCATTTAGGGCACAAGAAAACGAATATAGAATTCTTTGAAAAACTCGTAAAAGATTTAGGAGATATTAAAAAGGATGAAATTCTTTTCTGGGATGATGATATAGAAAATATAAAAACAGCAAAAGGGTTTGGAATAAATGCGGAGGTGTATACCACATTTGCAGACTTTAAACAAAAAATAAAGGATTATTCTTTTAATTAATAAAATTATGAAAATTTCTATTATTGGTCAACCAGGAAGTGGAAAGAGCACTTTAGCCAGTAAAATAAGTGATAAATTTAATATACCTTATCTCCAGCTAGATAGATTTTGGTTTGAATCTGGAGGTAATAGATTAAAATCAGGCGATATAGAAGGCGTAGAAAAAGTTAGAGCCTATATGAAAGAAAAAGTTACAAGTTTCATTAACGATCATGATTCTTGGGTTTCTGATGGGACTTATCCTAGGGTACAATCTATTATTGTTGAACATACAGATTATGTCATATTTTTAGATATTCCACTTTATCGTCGCTTGTTTAATCATTTAAAGAGAACATTTAAATCTGATAGACATAAAGAACTTACAAAATGGGATGAGTTTAAATTTATTTATCAAATAATTCGTAGGACTTTTATAAAAGGTCCCAAGCTGAAACAGTTTGTGCTCGATCATCCTGATAAAATTAAGGTTTTTAAAAATTATAAAGAAATAGAAGAATATTTAAATACTCTCTAATTAATTAAGTATTATAATTATTGATTATAAAGTATAATGAAACTTATGAAAAAGAAAATTATAAAAACAAATAAAATGTTTTTTTCTCAGAAGGCTTTTGTTTTTAATAAAGATGGGAAATTTTTGACAATGCGACGAACCAAAACTGCACCCTCCAATCCTCTCAAATGGGATCTTCCGGGAGGGGACATAGAATTTGGAGAAGACCCAAAAGAATCAATAATTAGAGAAATAAAAGAAGAAACTGGTTTTACTGTTAAAAATCTTATTCCTTTTGATGTAGAAGCACATGTTGATTTAAAAGGAGAGTATTGGGTAACTGTAGTATATAGAGTTTTTGTCCTAAAAGGGAAGTTGTCTATTAGTTGGGAACACGATTTGTATAAATGGGTTACACTGGATGAATTTTTAAAACTTAAAATTCCAAAGAAATTAAGAAAGTTTGCTAATAGTTTAAAAAAGATTGGGATTTAATCTTATTTTATATAGATAAATTTATCATTTATTAAAAACGTAAAACTTTTTGGATACTAAATTTCATGGAAACAAAACAAGATATTAAAGAAATAATTAAATTACATATACGAACATACGATTCTCTTGCAGTTGAGTATGAAAAAAGAATTGAATCTCTTTATTTTGTTACTAAAAAAAATACAGACTGGATGTCAAAATATGTCCGTAAAAATGGACAAATTTTGGATGTAGGATGTGGAGTAGGCTCATCTACAAATTTTTTTATTAAAAAAGGTTTTAAACTAACTTGTATTGATATTTCATCAAGAATGCTCTTTTACACTCAAAAAAGAAATCCCAATGCTGTTTGTATTAATGGGGATTTTTTAATAACTAATTTTAAACATAAGTTTGATGGAGTATTTGCCTTTGCTTTTATTCATCTTTTCCCAAAACTAGTTGTTTTTGAAGTTTTAAAAAAAATTCATAAAATTCTAAATACGGAGGGTGTTGCCTTTATTGAAAGTACAAAATCTGATAAATCTAGTGAAGGTTATGAAGTAAAAATGGATTATTCAGGTGAATATAAAAGATATAGAAAGCATTGGACAAAAAAAGAACTCAAAGAAATATTAATTCAATCCCATTTTAAAATATTAGATTCAAAAGAATCAATGGATCCTTTTGGTAAAAGTTGGATCAGCTTCATCGTTCAAAAAAATTAGTCTTAATAAATTATTTTATGTCTAATAAACTCAAATTCACAGCTTTATTTGTAAAAGATCCAACTGATTTATTAAAAAGATTTCCTCCTAAACACGCGATGGTTTTTGGGCATCATTCGACGATTGAATTTAAGCCAGAAAGCTTAGATGAAATAGAAGTTGGAAAAGAGCAGAAAATAAAAATTATTGGGAGAGCTTATGATGAATTTGGAGACGACTTACTCGTAGAGAATCCAAAATTGAAGAATGAGTACCCGCATGTAACTTTATCTCGTGGAGAAAATGCTCCCAAGTTGTATTCAAAGGAATTATTCAAAAAAGCAATAGAATCTAATAATATTGAATATTTTACTGATGAGTATGTAGAAGTTATAGAAGGATATTCAGATGGAGAGAATATAATTATTAAAAAAGATTTTTAAATTCTTAATTAAAAAATATCGAGAATCGTTCTCACTATTTTTTCTTTTTTAATAAATTTGTTTACTGGCTTGTATTTTAGAATAACTCACATAAGAGAGTATCAATACAACCATAGCGATTAGTGGTAATGCTAGACCAGCATTGAATCCAGCTACTACCCAGATGCTTACAAAGGCACTTATGAAGTCAATCATGAATCCTGCATATGCCCATTCTTTTACTCTATTTGGGATTTGGGGAACTATCAATACTATAGCCCCGAGAACTTTAAATACAGTTAGTAATGCTACAAAGTATACAGGGTAACCCAAGCCCACAATACCTTGTATAGACATTTCTGAATTAGATGTAAGTGCGGGTACTACTCCTTCGCCTAGGAATATGATAGCTGTTGATACCCAGAAAATAATTTTTGTTGTTTTCATTTTAATTTTATTATTTAATAATTGTTAATATTTTACGTACTTGCATTACTGCGACAAGTAATGCAAGCATTTATAGATGCTTGTAAAAGGAGATATTTCGTAATTTTATTTTATTACTATATTTGAGTTAAATCAAGTACTTTTAGACATATGTATATTTTGGTATAATAAACCCATGATAAACATTTGGCCCATCTTAGCTCTAATAGCGGTACTCTATATTTTATATAATTTTATCAAATTCTATTTGAAGAATAGGGAGACTGAATACGAATTCACTTCCATTATCAATCATACCTTTCGCACTCCTCTAACCAAGATAAGCTGGATCAGCAAAGAGCTAGAAAAGATAGATCTCTCTCGCGAGGAGAGGGTTTCCAATATTCAGAATTTGAACAACGCTACCAATAAGCTTCTGGCAATCGTGGACCTAATCGTAGGGATTAAGGATATAAAACGTGCCGATGGATACCTTCTAACGAAGGCTTCCTTCAGAGATATTGTCGAGAAATCCATAGAAAGATACAGAGAGGATATAGTTAAGAAGAATATTGTATTTAAAATTTCTTCATTCCAAGAGATTCCACTTTTGGTCCTAGACCTCAGTAAGATTAGTTTTGTGGTCGATACTATCATCGAGAATGCCATACTTTATACCCCCGCAGGTGGATCAATATTGATCGACTGCATTTTAAAGCCTAACCACACTTTACTCTTCTACGTGGCAGATACAGGCATAGGACTTAGCTTCTACGACAAGATGAAGATATTTGGAAGGTTCTTCCGTAGTAAGAAGGCCAGACTTTCATATCCAGATGGAATGGGACTCAAGCTCTACCTCTCAAGGCAGATAGTGAAGCGTCATGGTGGAAGTATATATGCCAAGTCCAAGGGCAGAGGCCAAGGCTCTGTATTCTTCATAAAGCTACCAGTAAATAGATAGGAAAGTTATCTCCCAAACCTATATTTTTATTGCAATAATATTGCGTTGAAAACTATAAAAATATGGGTGTGGAAGTTATGCACTTGTCAGAATTGTGGACTTTTGCTATTATCATCATTATGTTTAGGTTAAATTATTATTCAAGTAAAATTGGTCCAAAGTGCATTATGTAAACCGCCCGAAGCGGTTTTTTTAATACAAAATTATGGAAAAATATAAAGAAAAATTGTTAAATAGCCTTAAGTCTCACATTGATTTTATTCGTCAGAGGATTCTAGTTAGTTTGGAGAAGACACAAATCTTGGCCAGCAAAAGTGTGAAAGAAATTGCAAGGATGCGACCCGAGGATCAGATCGTACAAATGCAACTCAAGGCCAATGCAGAGAATAGGGTAGTTGAGCTTAAGAATCTAGAGAGCTCTCCTTACTTTATGAAATGCTACATAACAGACGAAGATGGTGTAGACAAAGAATACTTTTTTGCCAAGCATCAATTCTCTGAAGAATCCATATACTCATGGGTAGCACCTGTGGCGTCTATAAGATTTGAGAATTTGGGGAAAGTATCGTACAGACTTCCCGATGGAACAACGAGGAATATAACAGTCAGACAAAAGGAGCAATACATGATAGTCGATGGCAATGTCATATTCTTTGCCCTTGAAGTAAAGGGTAAGCCAAGGGAACTTATCTACCAAGAACACTTTACCAGACAGAAAAGTGAATTTGCCCTTCCAGAAATCATTGCCCAGATGGAAAAGGCTCAAGACCAAGTTATTCGTGCAGAACACGTAGGGCCTCTGGCTATATCAGGACCGGCTGGTTCAGGCAAGACGACTTTGGCTCTTCATCGTGTGGCGTACTTGACGCAAGCTCCTGATACGGCGGAATTTTATCCACCACGTTCTATCATTGTATTTGTACAAGACTTAGGAACCAAGGAATACTTCTCGACTCTACTACCAGGGCTTGGTATCAACGATGTCCACATTACAACCTTTGGCGAGTGGGCTATATTCTCCCTGAACTTGTCAGGATACTCATATGTCGAAAGATATGGCCAGAGCGAAGAGGAGAAAGACTTGTATGAATATCAGAAGTTAAGATCTCTGAGGGAGAAGCCTATTACAAAATGGAATGCAAATATTTATAAAGTTTTGTCTTCACAATATGGCGATGCTTTCTCTAAAGAGAATCTAAGACTATTTGACAATCAGAAGAAGGATAAAAAATTGGATAGATTTGACCTCAGTATCTTACTCAAGTCATACTTTGAAAGATATAATAAATTTGAAACAAAGAGAGAGTATCAGACCTTTGTGAAAGATCAACTTGTCCGTAAAGTAGAAAAGAACAAGGTAGAGTATTCACTCATGATTGTCGATGAGTTTCAGAATTATCTCAGAGAACAGTTGCAAATCTTCAACAATTGTTTGAACGAAGATACCAAGTCCGTCGTGTACGTAGGGGATATGGCTCAGCAGGTAAAGCTTGGAACTATAAAGAATTGGGAAGAGATAGGTGAGGTTATAAAGCCTGAAAGGAATATCAGACTCAGTAAGGTTTATCGAAATACAAAGAACATTCTGTCCTTCATACAAGGTTTAGGGTACAAAACAGAAATTCCCGATGGAGCAAAGGTTGGAGAAGAAGTAGTAGAGAAGATAGTGACTTCAAGCGAAGAGGAGATAGAGCATATAAGGAAACATATCGCTCCTTATGAGAAAGGAAGCATAGGAATTATTTCTAAAGAGGAATCTCATTTGCATCATTTCAAACAAGAGTTTGCCTCTCATAAGAATATTCATGTACTTTCAATGATCGAATCCCAAGGTGTGGAGTTCGATATTGTGTTTATCGTTGGAGTAAACAAGAAGTCATTTGAAGTGACTCATCACGAAGACGTCCTTCCTATCCATATAGAAGAAAGAGAAAGAATGCAAAGGGATCTACTCTATGTGGCCCTCACTCGAGCCATTACAGAGCTTCATATCCTAGGGGAGGCTACATTATCAAGCATGTTTGTATCACATTGACAAAATGACTTATATATGCTAAAATACACGAGTATTTAAGTTCTTTAACATTTTTGGTTTTAATTAGTTGATTTTGTTGGCTCTTCTAAGAATCTTTATGGATTTTTGGAAGAGTTAATAATTTCAATTTCTAAATTTAAAACCAAAACAAATGAAAACTTTATTTATTTTTTTAACCTTTTTCTTTCTTGCGGTTGGAAATTCCGTAGTAGCCCAGAGTTCTAATTTTGAAGCTTTTAAGAAAGCCCAACAGGCTAAATTTGATTCCTTTAAGAATCAAAAAAATGCCGAATTTGAGACTTTTAAAAAGGCTCAGGAAAAAGAATTTAATGAGTTTACAGGTGTTATTTCTCCCAAAATTCAAGCAATTGCTGAAAAGTTGGGTTATAAAATAACAGTATTGGGCGAACATCCAAATGGAGGCTCTAACATTCAAGTAGAGTGTCCTTCATTGAAGGGTACACAAAATGTCAGTGGAGTTGACGGTTCAAATTTGCTTGAAAATGAAGAAGGTTTTGTCTTTATTAGAAATGCTGATATTGAGGTGGCCTCTGTAGATTATGGAAATGTTTATACCATAGATACAGAACATCCTGATTCAGCAAAATTTGTCAAAGAAGAAAGACAAATAAAAAAAATAATTGACAAAACTTCCTATGTTTTTACAAAAGAATCTGTTGAAAGAATTATTACAATGAAGGATGGTTCTTTTGATAAAGAAATAGTCTTACCATAGACTAAAAATATTTATAGAAGCCGTAGAATTAGCCATGCTATTCTATGGCTTTTTCTATATTTGATGCTAATTGGTATATATACAAATTGTTGTGATATACTATATATATAGTAGTTAATAATTAATCTAATAAATTATATGTTTGAAAAATTTCAAAATAAAGTAGAGAAGAAAAGTGAAGGAATTAGTTTAAAAGATAAAGCCCTAAAGGTTATTAGTGACACCACTAAAATTGCTACCCTTATATCTTTGTTTTCTATTCCATTGAATAATGAAGCTTCCGCTTCAAGCTTAAATGAAAAAGATCCAGTTAACTTAAAGAATAAAATTGAACTGGCCCAAGAATCAATTAAAAAAATAAATGTTGTTTTAGAAGAAAAATGTAAAGGTTCAACACATACTTTGGGAGGTCAAGAAATTAGAAGTTTTAAACTTACTAAGGGAACAGAAGTTACATCTGCAAATAATGGTGATTGGTTTATACTAATGAACAAGGATGGTTCTAATGTATTCTGTGATTATGATCAAGATGGTTCTGTTGATCGATTTATAATTAATAATCAAGATGAAGAAAATAAAAAAGGTTTAATTCGTAATGCTATATATGCTTTTAGCAGTATGGAAGATAATGCTCAGTGGGGTCAGGTTACTTCAGGGACTCCAATGGAAACAGATGTTAAGATTTCTTCTTTTGATTTAAAAAATAAAAGAATTGTTGTAGTTGATATGAAAAGTGGGAAAAGTGGAATTATTGAGGGTGAAGAAGCCGTCAATCTTTTAGAAAAAATACAGATAGCTTATACTTCTCAATTAGAAAATATTGTTAATGGTGTAGATAATAATGAATCAAATTCTTCTCTTTCAAATATTTTAGACAAAAAACAGGAAGTACCTGAATCATCTAAGTCTTCTCCTGTTAGTAATCAACCAGAGAAACAACAAGAGCATACTCCAGTTATAGAAAAATCAGATTATCATACTACTTTTGAAGATTTTAAAAAAGCAAAAGAATCTGAATTTGATGCATTTAAAAAGGCTCAAGAAGAAAAATTTAATAAATTTAAGGAAGGGAAATAAATACACAAATACTCCTATTATGGGAGTATTTGTGTATTTATGCTTATAATATAAGTATTATTTCAATAAGTAAGTGGCTATTGACTAAAATGGTACAAAGTGATATAATACGGAGGTGAGGTTAAGATATGTGGAAAAGTTATTTTAACCCTTTATCTTATATAATTAAAATAAATTTATGAACAAAAATATTAAAAATGTAATTGCTTCAATAGTTTTCTCATTTTTTGCTTTGCTATCTTTTAGTAGTATTGCGTTTGCAAGTACTACTGTAGGCTTCGACTCATCTGCTGTTCAGTCTAATCTAAATGGTGATCTTAAGGTCAATGTTTATGCTGACTCATCCAATGGTGAAGTGGCTTATACTGTGAGGACTGCAGTTCGCTTCTCGGGCGAACAGATTGCTGTGAAGAGTTTCGAATTTGCTCCAGGATGGATAGCTATTAATGCCGATGGATACGACCTTATAGATAATACTAACGGAATGATCATGAAGACTGCAGGATTCCCCGGTGGATTTACAGGTCAGAAGCTAGTAGGAGTCATTACATTTACAGCCAAGGCAAGCTCTATAGGCAAGATCGCTATCAGCAACCAGACTTTCGTCCTAAATGAAAACAGTGACAATGTCTATGTAGCTGGAAGTGAATTAAGTGTAACAGTACTCAACAGTAACGGTACAATACCTAGCAGGCAATACACTCTACCTGTCGAATCAAACTCAAATCCATCTATTTTAAACTAAACGATTCTAATTCGTATTAAAAAACACAAGGACATCCTTGTGTTTTTTAATTTCAATCTAGCTTAGAAAACGTCCAGAATCAGTATCAATATATAAGTAAATATCAAGAATGAAAAGATGAGGAAACTACCGAACAACTTTTCGGCTGGGTACTTGCTCTCAGTGAAGAAGTCAGAAATAAAGTGATAGCGAGCGATGAATTTATGAAACCACTTCTTTGTATTTAAATACCCGACAAAGTCGAGACTTCCTTTCTGGAAGGAAATCTTTAACGATTGACCCTTCTTCTTGACCACAAAGTAAAGAATCAAAATAGTAAGTACAAGTATCAGTATCAAGCTTAGTCCACTAGACCATTTCTTGAATATAGTGACGACCAGAGATCCAGAGAAATACCCAAGGAAAACATTCAGTAGAGCCCAGCATATCCCACTCAATACATTCCAGAAAATGAAAGGCCTTTGCTTCATTTTAGATACACCAGCAATAAAGGGGATAATGGCACGAATCGGGCCAAAGAAGCGACCCCAGAAGATACTCTTGTTGCCATACTTATTGAAAAACTTTTCTCCATGACGAAGCAAAGTATTGTTGATAATCTTTTTATCCTTCATCCACTTACCACCCCATCGTCCCAGTGAATAGCTGAAGAAGTCCCCGATAATAGCACCTAGTGTCGAGAATATTACTATGTCCCAAGTCTGGAGTATTCCCTGAGAGGCTAGGAATCCGCCGACAGATATAAGAGTTGCCCCGGGAATAAATACACCAATGAAAGGGGCCGACTCGACAAAGGATAAGGTGAAGAATAGCCAGTTTCCTAGCCATGCGAACTTGGTCAAAAGGTGTAAAAGCAAATTTAAATCAGGCATATATAAAATTTATTATAACACATTATTTCTTGCTAAAGACTGTAATAACTTGGAACTTGGTACGTCTATATAAGTATGGAAATAAATAGAAAAATGATGATGAGGAGATTATAGGAATTGAAATTTAAAATGTCGAACTTTAAAATATTTACTAATTTAAATTTATATTTATATGTTAGGAACAATCGCAATTATATTATTGATTTTATGGCTACTAGGTTTTATTGGATTCAATATTATCGGGGGATTTATCCATATACTTCTGATCGTAGCAATTATATTATTAATTATTCGTCTTATACAAGGAGAATAATAGTCTGAATGAAAAATACCTTAGAATCTTAATATTCTAGGGTATTTTTAATTTGCATGATTTTGTGCTATAATACACGCAGTTAAAATTTTGGGTCTTATTCCGTAAGGCCTTTTATTATTCATTAAGCGTCGCGTCAAATCGACTTACGCGACATGCGAATCAGTAGATTCGAAACTTGGTAATTTTGCAAAATCATATATGATCAAAAAAACAAAAATAGTAGCAACCATAGGCCCAGCGACATCTTCAGTGGAAATGCTTTCGAAGCTTCTTAAGGCTGGACTCAATGTTATGCGCCTCAATTTCTCCCACGGCGATTTTAAAGAACACCAAGAGAAATTAAATAATTTTAAGATCGCCATGAAGAATACTGGGATAAGAGGAGCTATCATGCAAGACCTATCTGGTCCTAAAATCCGCCTTGGTGAATTTAGTACAGAAAAAGTAATGCTCAAGACAGGAGACAATATAACCATCACCACTGAACAAATAATTGGTAACGAGAAGAAGGTTTCCATCAACTATCCACTCTTTGCCAAAGAGGTGAAGAAAGGGGATCAGATCATGGTAGATGATGGCAAGAAAAAGTTTGAAGTTGTCAGTATTAATGGCAAGGAAGTTCTCTGCAAGATTCTTGTCGGCGGAGAGACCAAGGGGCGTCGTGGAGTGAACCTTCCTGATTCTGATATCTCAGTCAGTTCGTTGACTGAAAAAGACAAGAAAGATATAGAATTTGGTTTCAAGAACCATGTAGACTTCTTTGCTTTTTCTTTCGTTCGTACACCAGCAGATGTTATAGAACTTCGTGAAATTTTAAATAAGAGAAAGTCAAAAGCTAAAATAATTGCCAAGATAGAGACTCCTCAAGCGGTAAAGAATATTGATGCCATACTAGAACTCTGCGATGGACTTATGGTAGCCCGAGGCGACTTGGCTATTGAAGTTCCAGCCGAGCGTGTGCCTATGATACAGAAGATGCTTATCAAGAAGTGCAATGATGCTGGTAAGATGGTTATTACTGCTACTCAAATGCTTGAATCTATGATCAAGAGTCCAGTACCTACTCGTGCTGAAGTTTCCGATATTGCCAATGCAATACTCGATGGTACAGATGCGGTGATGCTTTCAGAAGAAACCACTCTAGGTCTTTATCCAGTCGAAGCAGTGAAAGTTATGAGCAAGGTTGCCTTAGATATAGAAGAGAATTATCCAGAAAGAGAGGTTTCTTATATAAATGATAAGGGGGATATAAATGTCACGGATTCTATTACGGGCTCAGTTGTCAAGACGGCTCACAACATAGGAGCAAGGGCAATAGTGGCTCTTACGAAGACTGGCTTTACTGCTCGCATGATATCTCGTCATAAACCCAAGGCCTTCATCATTGCAGTAACTTCAGAACAAATCACTTCCAATCAGCTAGCATTATCCTTTGGATGTTTGCCGTTGAAAGTAGATGAGTATAAAACTGCCTTAGATATAGAAGTCTTCAAAGCTATTCGGAATTATTGTATTAAGAATAAAATTGCCAGTAAGGGAGACAAAGTGGTCATAGCCACCTGCTCTCAATGGGAGAAGAAAGGCGGAGCAACCAATATGATAATGGTGGAAACAATTTAAACTAAGGACTCTTACCTAGGAGTTTTGGCTATGGTTTTGTTATAATAAAATCATGAAAAAGATTGGACAAGGATGGCAATATACAACATATGATTTAGAAAACGGAAGAGTTTTTAAGAAATTTCATTCTTGGACAAAAGCTTATTTTGTAATATTAAGAGATATCTTTCCATTTGATAAAGATTCACTTTTTGAAATTCCTAGCTTTATTAAAGATGTGAAAAGAAAGGCGGATGAATCATTTGAAATAATGAAAAGAGTTAATATTCCACAAGAATGGATGGCAAATCCAAGGTTTATTAATAAGTATGATTTTGAACAAGATAAAGTAAGTCCATTACACGAAGTATTTGAAAGTTCAAATACAGAAGAAGCTAAAAAGATAATAGACTTATTTATTGAATTTAATTTAAAATTGTTAAACCTTGGTGTAATAGACAAAGGTTTCAATATTACAAAGAATTATGGTTTGGATAACGATGGACAAATAGTACTTATAGATATAGGAGAGCTTTTCGATAATAAAGAATTAATAAACCAACAGCTTAAAGATCGTGGATGGACTCATAGTTACGTAGGAGGATGTATACAAGACAAAGAAGCTAGAGAATATTTTATTAGTGAAATGGATAGAAATTTTAAGTCGTGATAAAATGTACTTATAATAATTTATTAAAATAACTTGATTGATTCTTTAATACATAAGAATAAAACAATAAATTGGACCAAAGTTGTATTGGTCATAATTATTACTGTATACATGTTTTATTATTTAACCAGTTTGTCTGATTGGCATTTTATAGATAATGTGAATTTAATATTTCATGAAGCGGGGCATGTCGTCTTTGGATTCTTTGGGGATTTTATTACTACTATAGGAGGGACGCTGATGCAACTCTTGGTTCCAGTCATTTTCATATATTACTTTTATAGAAATGAAAACTATTTTGCTTCATCACTACTCTTATTCTGGCTTGGTCAGAATTTCTTAAACATTTCCGTTTATGCTGGCGACGCCATAAAGATGGGGCTACCACTACTTGGAGGGGACAATGTCTATCATGACTGGAATCACTTATTGTCATCTATAAATATTTTGCAATATACCGACCAAATATCAGCATTCTTTTACTTTGTGGGTATTGTTGTTTTAATATTTGCGGTTGTTTACTCTATTAAATTTTCAATTTCAAAAAGCACTTCATAATTGCAACCGTTTTGGCTTTATTTGTGGTATTATTAGGATAGTAAAATAGTCGATTAATAATTTTTTAATTGCTAGTTTTTATAACTAGTAAAATATTTAAAATATGGATGAAAAAACTCGTTATGTTGCAATAATCACAGAAATTATTGCTAGGCAGTCGATAATCTTGGGCCCCGATATTGCTTTGTTGAAAGCACGTAGTGTTGTTGGTCTCACTGTAGATGATAAGGGTATCGTCACAGATATAAAAGGCGATGGCAACGTTGTCCTCCAGCAACTGGTGAACACATATGTGGAGCTATCAGGCATGATAGTGAAGAATGCCCTAGGTTCGATCTTTGAAAAGTATCCAGATCTAAACAAGGTCAATTAGTAAAGTTTTATTTTATAAAATTAATTATGAATAATTTAATTATGACAATAATATTAGCGGTTGGTTGGCCAGTTTTAGTAATAGGAAGTATTTATTTGTTTATCAAAGGTAGGCATGTATATGCTCTAGTCAAAGGTTCTCTAGTAGGTAAGGTTGTGCGTATCTTGGTCTACACTATGATGGTAGAAATGTATTCTCTCGGTATTGTTAGTACCGGCTTTATGTACTGTTCTCCTAAAGGTGTCGCCGTCGTTATTCCTGTATTTATAATTTGGTTTGTAATGTTTGTTGTTACTATAAAGGTTCTCATGAATGCCGAACGTGAAGCCAGAGCCTTAACTGGCGGTAAGTAAAATAAATAGTTTTCAATATGGATTTTATTTCTCTCTTTTCTTTAATAGTTTTGATTACTACATTAGTATTCTTTGTAGCAGTCTTTTTGTTTTTAAAAAATCTTAAATTAAACAGGGATATAAAAATTAAAGAAACTAACATAGAAGCAAGAAGCAAAGAGATGGATAGCAAGATGTACGAGCTAGCGATTCTCAAAGAGCTAGGGGACAGAGTCGGCTACTCGCTCGATGTGCACCAGATTATGGACGTAATCACTGGGTCCCTCCATCAGTTCATCGAGTACAGTGCTGTCTCTTACATGCTTTTGGATTCAAGTAAAATCATTTTCAAAATACACTTGGAGAAGTCAGTGCATCGAGGATTTATCGACGAGGTTCGAGACAGAATGCTCAAGTCCCTAGGAGCACTTCTTGAGAAAGAATTTAACGAGAGCCAAGTCGAAGAATTAATCTCTGGAGCAATCTTGATAGAAGAGGTCAATGAACCAGTCCAATCATTCTTCAACATCCCGATTGTCATTGGCGGTAAAGTTGTCGGAGTTTTAACTGTGTCTGATACGCAAAGTGGTCTATATAAAGAGAGTGAAATGACTATCCTTTATAAGATTACAAACCAAGCTTCCTCTGCTGTTACTAAACTTCAAGAAGTCGTAACGACGGAGAAAAGTAAGCTCAATGCCATGGTTCTATCAATGGCGGATGGTATCATTATGACGGATTTAGACTATCGCATACTGGTTATAAACCCAGCGGCGAGAAATGCCCTCTCTATAGATCCATTCAAAGAAGTAACCATTTTCGACCTTATAGATAACCTAGGTGGCAAGTTCGACATTAGAGGAAGACTCGAAGAAAGTGTGAAGCTCAAGAAGGAGTACTCTTCTGAAAGAATTCTACTTGGAGAAAAGTTCTTTCAGATATTTGTGCTTCCCGTCAGAAGCTCTCCTATAGTAGGGGTAGAGAGTATCACTGGGGGAGTCGTCATTTTCCACGATGTGACTTCGGAAGTCGAGATAGAAAATTTGCGCAAGGACTTCACATCTATGCTTGTCCACGAACTCCGCTCCCCGCTCGATGGCGTGAAGAAAATTAGTGAAGTTCTAAAGAATAAAGATATCAAGCAAACCAGCGAAAGTTTCGATGAATATATCAATCTTATATATAGGAATTCTTCAGGAATGTTAGAAATAGTAAACGACATACTCGACGTGGCCAAGATAGAAGCTGGCAAGTTTGATATTGTGAAGAAGGAAGGAGACTTCGTCAAAGTAGTTACCGATAGAGTCAGCTTCTACTCTGTTACAGCCATGAGTTCTGGGATCAAGCTTGAATCTTCTTTTGGCACAGGTATTCCTTCCAAGGTCATGTTTGATTCTGAAGGAGTGGAGCACGTTATCAACAACCTCATCTCAAACGCTCTCAAATATACAAATAAAGATGGAGCTGTGAATGTCGTAACCTTCTTGCATGAAAATGGCAAAGATGTAAGGGCAGAAGCCAAGGTGGCAGGCTATCAATCTCCAAACGGTATACCAGAGAATCTTGGTGAGGGGTCCTTCTTGGTCATTCTTGTGGCCGACAACGGCATAGGCATAGAGGAAAAGAATACCAAGGATATTTTCAGTAAATTCAAGCAATTAGATACGAAAGACAAAGTTCCAAAGAAGAAAGGTACAGGATTAGGGCTCGTAATTGCGAAGAGTATAGTAGAAGAGCATGGTGGGAAGATTGGCGTAGTATCGAAAGTGGGAGTTGGAAGTACATTTTACTTTACTATACCCCTTTCTTAGTGTATTTATTTTATTATTAGTTAGTGTTAGAATTATTATATGAAAAAAATATTAATTATCGATGATGATGAAGTTTTTGTAAAGACATTGGTGGACTTTCTTCCTAAGGAAAAGTACCAGACTTTCCATGCCAAGGATGGAGTGGAAGGTTTTGCCATTATAGAAAAGGAGAATCTTGATCTTATAATCCTTGACTTGTTAATGCCTAGAATGGGAGGTATGGAATTCCTAGACGATCTTCGTGAGAAGAAGTTGGACAAGCAAATTCCTATACTGATCTCATCTCAGCTTTCCAAGATTGAAGACATTAGTAAGGCTATCGTTGCCGGCATGGATATAGGAGTTAAGGGGTACGTTATCAAAGCTTCTGAGAATCTCGATATGATTGTAGGAGAAATAGAGAAAACTTTAGTCAAATATTCTCATTAATTTAATGACGCATCAAGGTAACGTCTGGGATAAAGAATACAGAAGCCAAAAGTTTGTGACCAATAAAGAGGGACCACAAGCTGACACTTTGCGTTTCTTAAAATTTCTGAAAAAAGTAGGGAAGTATAGAGTAGAAGATAGAGCAATCCTTGACCTTGGGTGTGGTACTGGTAGGAATTCAAACTACTTGGCAGACTTGGGGAATAAAGTGATAGGCATAGAAATTGCCAAAACCGCACTTAGCTTAGCCAAAACTCGCGCGAAGGAAATGGAAGTAGAGGTGGATTATAGGCTAGGAGACATAGGCGAGAAGTATGATATAGCAGATGATTCTATAGATATAGTTCTAGATATTACATCCTCAAATTCTTTGAATGAAAAAGGGCGAGAAATATACTTGGAAGAAGTCAATCGTGTTTTGAAAAGCCCGACTTCGCTAGGGCTACGTCGCGGTGAAGGCGGATATTTCTTTGTACGAGCACTTTGCAAAGATGGCAACAAGAATGTGAAGAATTTGCTGAAGGCTAGTCCGGGGAGGGAATATGATACATATATTATAAAAGACATAGGACTTACAGAGAGAGTATTCTCACGAGATGACTTTATCAAAATGTACAGCAAATATTTCAAAATTTTACACCTAGAGAAGAAAACAAGTTACTCCACCTTCAGTGACCGCATCTACAAACGCGATTACTGGCTAGCGTATCTGACTAAATAATAATCAAAAAACAACAATTTACATATATACGCAGGGGCGTATATATGTAAATTGTTGTTTTGTCACATGGCTGAAGAAAAAGTTTTATTGTGGTAATATAATTATATGAACAAAGGTAGTATTGGAGTATTTGATTCAGGACTTGGGGGGTTGTGGGTTTTGAAGCATTTAAGGGAAAAATTGGGGGATTATGATTACGTTTTTCTTGGTGACCAGCTAAATGTATCTTATGGGAATAAAACTCATGAGGAACTTTTCTCGTTGGCTACAAAGGCCCTCGACTATCTATATGGAGAGAGGAAATGTATGGGCGTAGTGCTTGCTTGTAACACTATCAGTTCAACTATTTACGACAGACTTCGCGAGTGGAAAGATGAGAAGTATTTCGGTCGAATCCTTTTCGGCATTGTTCGTCCGACGGTGGAGTCTCTCGATAAAGAAAAGGAAGTTGTAATATTTGCGACGACTCGCACTTGTGAGTCAGAGGTATATGAGAAATTCTTGAGTGAAAATGTAAGAAATTATATCAAGATCCCATTACCCAAGCTTGCGCATCTTATAGAAAACGGCGGAGACACTCTCTCGTACATCTCTTCATTTGCCAATTTTGTACCATCTGGTGTAGAAAGTGGGGCTCTGCTTTGCACACATTATGGAATAGTCAGAGATGATTTCAAGAAAGTTTTCCCTCATATAAATAGTTGGGTTTATCAGGAAGATTTAATACCTAAGTACTTGGAAGAATATTTTGAAGAATTCCCCGACCGAGAAGCCTTCTTCTCTCACAATAAGACCCTCTCAATTCTAGTTACCAAAGAAAGCGAAGTTTTCAATAAGTTTAAAAATGAATGGTTTGGGGTTGGTATACCAGCAGAAGTTATAAATTTATAATAATATTACAACACATCTTTTTCAATCTCACAGGTCAGACCTGTGAAAAATGTGAGGAAGGGAGATAAATGATATAACCCCGTAGTAGATTTTTAATAAAATTCACTACAGGGTATAATAAATATATGAGTAATAATACTTTTGAAGATTCATATAAAAGTCTTAACAATGCACAGAAGGATGCTGTGGATACTATCGATGGTCCGGTCATGGTAGTGGCAGGGCCGGGGACTGGCAAGACACAGATACTAGCACTTCGTATTGGAAATATTCTAAAGAAGACAGATACAACTGCCGATAGTATTCTCTGTCTGACTTTCACAAATTCTGGAGTCTCTGCCATGAAGAATAGACTTGAATCTTATATTGGAAGTGATGCTCGCAATGTCAGTATATCGACCTTTCACTCTTTCGCGAATTCTCTTGTTGAGAAGCATTACGAGCTTCTAGACTTTCCTCAAATGCCAGAACTTCTCTCAGACAATGAAGCTGTCTTCTTGGTAGATGAAATATTGCACAAGAATGATTGGGAGTATATTAGTCCTAGAAGTAATCCATCCATGTATTTTAATGACCTGAAGCAGTTAGTTTCTGTACTGAAGCGTGAGCGTATTTCGGATTCTGATTTACTTTCATACATAGAAGCAGATATTAGAAATATAAAGGAAGACCCCGAAAGTATTTCAACACGTGGAGAAAGTAAGGGTAAACTTAAAAAAGAAATTGAAAAGAAGATAGAGCAACTAGAGCGAACTCGTGAAGTTGTCGAATTCTACAAATTATACGAACAGAAGAAGAAGGAAATGTCTCTCATGGATTATGATGACGTCTTAGAATATGCAGTCAGGCTTGTAGAGGAGTACGATGAAGTCAGTAGTGATGTCAAAGAGAATTACTTGTATGTCTTGGTTGATGAGCATCAGGATTCAAGTGGAGTACAGAACAGCTTTCTAAAAGCTGTCTGGGGCAAAGAAGAAAAGCCCAACATTTTCGTTGTAGGAGACGACCGTCAGCTTATCTACGGATTCTCTGGAGCCTCACTCGATTATTTTACAGAATTTCAACATTTTTTCGGTCGCGCAAAGTTGATAGTTCTTACAGAGAATTATCGTTCGACAGCACCGATACTTTCTATTGCCGATAGTCTACTCAAGAGTTCCATCACAAGTGAGTCGCTCAATAGTAATAAGAAAGGAAGCAATAAAATAATGCTCAATGGCTATACTTATCCTCGAGACGAAGTCATAGGTGCAGGACTTTATTTCAAGCAGAAGATTGCTGAAGGAATTCCACCTGACGAATGTGCACTCTTGGTGCCAAAGAATTACAATGTTCGCTCGGCTATAGCTATACTTTCAGACATGGGGCTTCCTGTTTCGTCGGGCAAAAGCCTATCACTTTTCTCTGTAATAGAAGGGGACTTCTTGAGAAGAGTTTTAAATATTATGGTGGACCCTGCCGATACTATCTCACTTTCTAAATCTTTACTTGATAAGACGAGTGAAGTGCCGTATCTAGATGCACATAATTTTCTAAAAGCTACAAAGCCCGACAAGCTTACTATTGAAGAATTAATTTCTCATGGTAGTAGAGACGGTCTATTTGCCGGAGAAAATTATATTTCGAAATGGGGGAAGAAATTGGAAACTTGGGTAAATAATTTGCGACAAGAAAAGCCAAGTGTGGTAGTGAGCCGTATCGGCAACGAGCTCCTCATCAATACTTCCAAGGGAAGCGAAGAACTTCTGACAAGAGTTGAAGTTCTTCGAAGTTTCATCCATCAGGCTATGCTTTTCGAAGAAAAGAATAAGAAGGCGACGCTTGCATCTTTCTTAGAATATTTAGACAGACTTGAATCTTATAGTACTCATATCGAGCTTGCCAAGTTTGGATCCGATGCGGGAATAAAAGTTATGACTTTGCACAAGTCGAAAGGGCAAGAGTACGAATGCGTCTGGGTAGCGCACATGAACGAAGAGACCTTGATGTCTGAGAAGCGTGGAGGATTCACAATGCCCGAAAAGATTAAGGAACATATAAGTAAAAGGAATATAGAAATGGCCAAGAGAGAGCTCTATGTGGCCATAACTCGAGCAAAGGAATTCTCTACTATTTCGTATGCAGTAGAGAATTATAACGGATCTACTATGGAACTTGCTAGTATCATAAGAGATTTGGATGACATGCATTTTGTAAAGAAGAGTGCCGAAGAAACAGAAAGAGAGATACTGGCATTGGGTCCAGATGTATATGTAGCTAATAGTCAAATTAAAGATTCAAATACTGTTGCCGATATACAGAAATTGGTGCAGGATAATTATGAAAGTATCAAGGTTTCTGTTTCCATGCTCAACAACTTCTTTGAATGTCCATGGAAGTGGTACTTCAGGAATTTCTTGCGACTACCAGAAGTGAAAATGGTTCACTTATCCCTTGGGACAGTAGTGCACGCGACGATAGAATATATTCTAAAGTCGAAAGATTTACCCAAAGAGAAAGAAATAAAAGATAGAATAAATTTTGAATTTGAAAAGGAAGGAGTTATAGATGAGAATAGTTTAAGGAAACTTTCGCGTGATGCATATAGTGCAGTTTCAAATTGGGTAGAGAATTACTATTCGCACTTAGAGAAAGAATTTAAATCAGAACGATCTGTTTCCTTCGTAGATAGGAAGAATTTCCCCAACTTACTTATGTATGGCAAGATTGACCTGACAGAGTATAGTCCTAGCGGAGAGATATATGTCACAGACTTCAAGACAGGAACACCCAAGGCGAAAAGTGCCATAGAGAAGATAGATGAAGAAGGACGTATGTCTGACTTGATGCGCCAGCTCTCCATGTATTCATATCTTTTGAGAGGTGAGAGTAATGATATAAAAGTTACTAATTCCAAACTACTTTTCCTTGAAGCTCCCATTGGAGACAAGAATGCAATGTATGAGACTCGTATTACAGATGAGCATATAGACTTACTAAAAAAAGATATCAAAGAATATGACCAAGATTTATCCAGAGGCACTTTCGTAGAAAGAACTTGCAACTTCAAACCCTACGGCTCTGGTTCCATGGAGTGTGAGTATTGCAAAATGTCCCAGAGATTATTTACTAAAATTTAGTAGTTCAACTACTAAAATTTAGTGTTTTGAAAAAATACTTCAAAATGCTATATTTAGTATATGCAAGATGAACAAAAGGGGAAACTGCATCCATTAACCCTCATTATGAATGAGGCTGTTTCTATATTTAAAGACCTTGGATTTACTGTTGAAGTTGGTCCTGAACTTGAAGATGAATGGCACAACTTCGACGCCTTAAATGTTCCCAAGGATCACCCAGCTCGCGATATGCAGGATACATTTTTCTTGAAAGATAAAGAAGGTTTTGTTCTTCGTACTCATACCTCCAACATACAGATCCGATACATGGAAGAGCTTGTGAAGTCGGGAGATAAGCCACCATTTGCTATTGTTGTACCGGGGAAAGTTTTCCGCAATGAATCGACAGATGCCACTCACGAAATGCAATTCCACCAGATAGAGTGCCTAATGATAGGAGAAGATATTTCTGTTGCAAACTTGAAAGGGGTACTCTTTGAATTCTTCAAAAGATTTTTCGAAGGAGAAGAAGTTGAGATTCGTCTTCGTCCGAGTTTCTTCCCATTCGTGGAGCCGGGGTTTGAGATTGACCTTAGAAGAGGCGAGAAGTGGATTGAGCTTCTAGGTGCAGGGATGGTTCATCCAAATGTACTTTCAAATTGTGGTATCGATGGGGCACAGTATCAAGGCTTCGCTTTTGGAATGGGGCTTGATAGGCTTATGATGATGAAGCTTGGAATTACAGATACGAGATATTCTTATCAAGGTGATCTAAGACTCAATCAGTTTTAGGAAGTCGTTTCTACTTTATAAACTTTATAACTTTCAACTTTATAACTTATGCTTATTTCTTACAACTGGTTAAAATCATATATTCCACAAATACCTCCTGCAGAAGAACTTGCCGAACTTATAACTTTTCACTTGTGTGAAATAGAAGGTGTAGAGAAGCTTCCAAGCGGGGATAGCATTTTTGATATGAAGATTTTGCCAGATAGAGCGCATGACCTGCTTTCACATCAAGGCATCGCTCGTGAGATATCTTCACTGCTCGGCATAGAGTTTCAGTTGCCGGTCTACAAACAGCCTCTAAACTTTCTCAAAACTAATTTGAAAATAAACATAGAAGACAGCAACACTCGTCGCTATATGGGACGGATAGTTAGAGGTGTGAAAGTTGGCCCATCACCCGCTTGGATGGTCACATATCTTGAAAGTGTCGGACAAAGAAGTATCAACAACATTGTGGATGCTACCAACATTGTACTACTTGACTGTGGTCAGCCTATACATGCCTTTGATCTAGCAAAACTTGATAAAGAAGGAATAGTTGTCAGAAATGCAAAAGATGGAGATTCTATAGAGCTTGTAGGAAGAGAAAAGCAAACAGTGAAGTTAAAGAATACCGATATGGTAATAACCGACGGAGTCAACAACTTGGCTATCGCAGGAGTGAAGGGTGGACTCTCATCTGGAGTGACAGAAGGGACGCAAGACATCCTTATAGAAGTAGCCAACTTTGATGCAGTTACAGTTCGGAAAACTGCTAGGCGACTCTCTCTTCAGACCGATGCTTCGAAAAGATACGAGAATGATTTATCTCCTACACTTTGCGACTTTGCTATGAAGGAGATTACTTCTCTTGTATTTGAAATGTGTGAAGGGGCTTCCTTTGAAGAAGTAGTAGATGTTTATAAAAATGTTCCTGAAGTGAGAAAAGTTATTTTCAGTAATGATTATATTTCTAAAATGCTGGGTGTTATAGTCCCTGAGAAAGAAATAGAGAAAATTCTTAAGAATTATAATTATGAATATACCAAGAACAGAAATACTTGGGAGATCACAGTTCCTCCTATGCGTATAGATATACAAGGAGCACACGACATGATAGAGGAGATAGGGAGAGTATATGGATATGATAAAGTGATTCCTCAAATTCCAAAGATAAACAAAATATATTCTGACAATCCAACTTGGCTGAAAATTTGTGAAGCGAAGAACAGACTAGTACAAGATGGATACAGAGAAGTCATGACTTCGGTTTTCGCTGATAGGGGAGACTTGGAGATAATGGCTTCGGCTTCAGACAAGAGTTTCCTACGAACCAATATCAAAGATGGCCTAAGTAAGTCCTATGAATTAAACAGGCTCAATGCACCACTACTTAACGTAAACGAAGTGAAAATATTTGAAGTAGGAGCTTGCTTTACTAAAGATGGGTCCGCCGCCACAAAAGGCTTTGGCGAGATAAAAGAAGTTGTCAATGTCTGCTTTGCCGACAAGAAGGGAATAACTGAAATGAGTTTAGATAAGTTCGTTGGGGATATTATCCTTTCTGAAAGTATTTTAGAGGAAAGTTCTCGCCAGCTTATCAATCCAAACTCTTTCAAAATGTGGTCTTCTTATCCATTCATCACCCGCGACATTGCAGTGTGGGTTCCGGAAGGGACAATGCCAGAGGTTCTTATAGACATCTATAAAGATTTTGGGACTGAGCTTTTAGTAGGTGAGCCAAAATTATTTGATTCTTTTACAAAATCTGGCAAGACTTCCTTCGCTTATCGTTTAGTTTTCCAAGCGATGGATAGAACTCTGACAGATGAAGAAATAAATAAAATTATGTCAGAAATTACGAAGAAAATCGTATCAATGGGCTTTGAAGTTCGATAAACCCCCACACTTATATTTTTATTGCAGGTAAAACCTGCGTTGAAAACTATAAAAATATAGGTGTGGGGGTAAAAATTAATAATTGGTAATCAGTAATCATCTTGGGTTATCCACTTTTTAACTAAAAAACAGTAAAAATATTCATTTTTCTACTGTTTTTTAGTTTTAGAAATGATATAATATTGTTGTATTATGCGTGAAGACAACAATCTAAAACTTTTGCAGTTTGTGAAAAAGATTTTAATGAAAATTAAGCCAAGATTTTCTTTTCACTATATCGCTTACACGACGCTTTCTCTCTTCGTTATTTTTTCTGTTATTTCTATCGTAACCGCTACGACTCCAAACCCAGGACACCCTTGGAGTGAACTTGGCGATGGAGTTTTCGTATTTACCAATGGTCAGACTGTCACCCCTTATACTTATACTTTCCCCTCAGCGAACTCGACAGTCCTTACCACCAATGCTTACGTAACAGTCGCTCAAGGAGGTACGGGAGTCGGAACTCTGACTGGTATAGTGAAGGGCAATGGAACTGGTGCATTTTCTGTAGCATCTGCTGGTACCGACTATCAAGCACCCCTTGTAAGTGGAACAAGTATTAAAACAATTAACTCCACTTCATTACTAGGTAGTGGAGATATTGCAATTGCTGGTATGACTTACCCAGGATCCGGTATTCCAAATTCTACTGGTTCTGCATGGGGTACATCATACACAACATCAGGTTCTGGTACTGTCCTTGCATTAGCAACCACTCCTACCTTCACTACCAACATTACCACTCCTCTAGTACTCGGAGGCTCTGCTACCACCGCCGACCTCACCCTTCAAACCACCTCCGGCGTCGGAGCCACAGGTGCTGATATGCATTTCCTAGTAGGGAACAACGGAGCGACTGAAGCGATGACGATATTGAATAGTGGGAATGTAGGCATTGGAACGACGAATCCAGCTTCGTTGCTCACTGTTAATGGTAATGCACTTATTGGTGCAACATCTGTTGCATATGCAGCTGATTATAAATTACAGGTTGTTGGAACATCCCATGGTTTACTTGCGGCAACAAATTTACCTAGTTCATCTACAAATGGACTAGCTTTGTCAGTTGGAGTTACTGGAGAGCCTTATGTAAGAACTAATTTTTATTCTAATGGGCAAATCGGTTTTGGACCAGGTAGCGCAACTAGAGATGTGTTTATAGGTAGAACATCATCAAATACTATTGGTATTACTGGGGCTTATGATGGAACAGGAACTGGCAATTTTTATGTTTCTGGAAATGTCGGCATCGGTACCACCGCTCCCACAGGTAAACTCGACGTTCAAGGATTAGCGGTGAATGATTTGCCGACATATTCAGCAGAATTTCTCTCAGGTTCTGGCTGGACTTCTACCGACTGGACAGGGGACTTTGCTACAGGATGGACACATACAGTTGGTAATACTTCAGTCCTTTCTCAATCAACTGCAGCCGTCAATGCTACTAAATACCAAATAGCTTACACTGTGACAGGGAGAACAGCAGGTTCTTTCACTATAGGATTTGGAGGACAGAGTGTTGCTGGTATAACAGCTACAAGCTCTTGGGGGCCAACTACAACTTCCACCGCTTCTCTCACCATCACTCCTACAACTGATTTCGACGGAACAATTGTAATATCCATCAAGTCCATCACAGCTGTATCTACTCCACTTGTCAATCTTAAATCCTCCGACGGCACCGCTCGTATTGAAATGAGAGCAAATACTGCAACGGGGAATACATTTATAGGGGTGGGGGCAGGAAGATATAATACTACCGGACTTAATAATACTACAAATGGAAATAGTTCTCTCTACTCTAACACTACAGGAAGTAATAACACCGCCAATGGGTATGCTTCTCTCTATTACAACACCACAGGGAATAATAATACTGCTGATGGATTGTATTCTCTCCAAGCTAATACTACAGGAGTCAACAATACTGCCAGTGGGTATTCTTCTCTATTTGCTAATACTACGGCAAGTCAAAATACAGCATTTGGAAATATATCTCTCTACTCCAACACCACAGGAAGCTACAACACAGGCTTAGGTTATGCTTCAGGACGATTTATTGCCGATGGAACTACTGCCAATACTACTTCTGACCAGGGAGTATACATTGGTGCTAACACCAGAGCAGGAGCGGATAATAATCAAAATGAAATAGTTATTGGTTACAATGCCATAGGTGCGGGGAGTAACACGATAAGGTTAGGAAATACAAGTGTGTTACGAACATATGCCGCAGGATTAAATTTATCTGCTGGTACTGCTACAGCAGGAACTGCTCCACTTAAATTAACAAGCGGTACAGACCTCACAACACCAGAAGCAGGAGCATTTGAATATGATGGTACAAACTTACACTTCACTCCAGTTGCTACCAGAGAAACTATTGCATATGTATCTAATTTAACAACTGGTTATGTCCCTTATACAGGAGCAAATGCAAATGTAAACTTGGGTACATACTCTCTTACCACTCCAAACATTCTCGGAGGAACTTCTACCACTCAAGACCTCACTCTTCAAACAACCTCTGGCGTCGGAGCCACAGGCGCCGACATGCATTTCCTAGTAGGGAACAACGGAGCGACGGAAGCTATGACGATACTCAATGATGGGAAGGTGGGTATTAAT
>LBRL01000001.1:593417-704521 GCA_000991405.1 Candidatus Nomurabacteria bacterium GW2011_GWD2_36_14 | reverse complement strand
GGAGATGAGGGGGGCGGTGGAGTCGGCTATGGTTGGGTTGGGATCTGGGATTAAAACTATTCCAGTGTATGGGAGAAGGATTGTGCTTCCTGTATATTTAGTTCCCAAACCATCTATCATAGGAACTGCTAAAGAAACTGTTTTGTTAGACCCTGTTGCATTGTAATCAAAAAGAATACTAGAGAGAGTTGCTGTTGTTAAAGTAGAGTTCGTTTCTTTCCCTGTAAAAGTTTTCCAGTTTGCAAAAGTATAATTGGTCAAACCATAAGAAGGCAAGACATGTAACTCATGATGAAGATTAAGTCCACTTGATTCTGCAATAAAAGCATTGTTGTCGCTCGTACCAAAATTATTCACAGTATATGTCCGACTATCTCCCAGTAAAGTCATGTGAGATGTATTTACTCCTTGTGATACAGTATTAGAATATATTGTATTGTCATGATTATAACCTTCTAAAAGATAAAGGTTTTGAATACTTATACCTCCCAAGGTGGCATTATTAAAAATATTATTATGAATACTGTTACTATATCCATCATTCATATGAATACCATATTTGGCTACGTTTGATATTACATTGTTGTACCACTCAATGTGATTCGCAGAATTGTCATTATACAAACCATTTGCTCCACCATCTATTACAATATTGTTGTAAACTTTCTGTCCTGTATTGGGTGTTGCAGGATTACCGTTGAAGGTATAAATTCCTGCTCCATCAGTAATAAGAGAATTAGTCCCCTCAACTTTATTATAACGAACAATAAAATTGTCATTATAAAACATGATTCCATTGTATCCAGCATTAGTAACTTGATTGTATTCTACTAATCCTCCAGTACTTCTCATGTAAACACCGCTATATGATACACCGTCTGCTTTACCCATACCAGCAAATACTCCATTGGAATCAATAATAGAGTTACTTAATGTAGCAGAAGTAGAAGTGATATACACCCCAAAACCATTATTATTATTGATATTACAATTATATACGGTAATTACATTATTACTATTCCCGAAAACACCATAATGCCCATTGAATTGAACTGTATTATTTGTAATATTTATACCTGCTGATAGATACGCATAAATCCCATAAACATTTCCACCTTCGATTGTTAAATTATCAATCGTAACTGTATTTTTAGAATTTATTGTAATAATAGTATCAACAGTACTAGCTTTTACCACATAACTGTTGGGATTATTACCACCAAAATACATATATAGATTCACTCCGTCTGTATACCAGTCTCCCATTTGAGTAAGAGTATTCAAACTCTTTTGAATAAAATAACTATAAACACCATCCACCGATACTGGATTAGAAGTCGATCCACTTGTATAAGTAATAGTATTGTTCGTATGGTTAGTAATAACGCTTCTGTCTATCGTCCAATTATTCTTTTTGATTACAACTTCTGCCCCTGTCCAGTTAGGAGTATTGGTTAGTTGATTGTCTGTGATAGAAGTCCTACCTGAAAATGATTCAAAGGTGGACCATCCGGTTTTCGGCCATCTCCCCATAGGAGTATTCACACCGTTAACGGTTACCATACTTAAAGAACTTGTAGCATTGGTCGGCGCAGAATAAATACCACTACCAGGAGAAGTTTCAGTCCATCCTGTAATTGTTTGAAATCCAGAGATGATTGGCTTCTCCCCAGAACCATATGAACTAATAGTTAATCCTGATCGAGGAATTATCAAACTACCATAAAAAGTATCCCCTTTCTTAAAAAGAATAGAATCCCCTGATGCAAAAGTAAAACTGTTGACTTTGGATATAGTCTGCCAAGGAGTTCCTTCAGTTGTCCCATTGTTAGTATCTAGTCCTGTGTTAGATACATAGTAAGTAGCGGCAAATGCATTACTAGCTTGCCAAAAGAAAATAAATAGGAAAGATACACTAAATATCAACAGAAATAGGTTGTTTTTGAAGAAATTTCTAATGATATTATCCATATGTATATTATAGTATCATTTAAAAAGCTATCAAACAACACTATGGTCCATTATTAAAATGCTTCTATACTATAGGTATAATAATGAGAAACAACACCTGTTTTAATTACTTTCTAGCTTCTATTATCGATGTAGCTACACTAGTCGGAACTATATCATAACGCAAGAATTCCATAGTAAACCCTGCTCTTCCTTCTGTCATAGAGCGAAGTGTTGTCATGTATCCAAACATTTCAGATAGAGGTACCACAGCTTTGACTGCTTGGTTCATACCGCGAGCTTCCATACCTTCGATAAGTCCACGCTTTGAGGATAGAGAACCTGTCACATCTCCCATGAATTTATCTGGAGTTACGACTTCAACCTTCATCATAGGTTCTAGGATAACTGGGCGAGCTATCTTACATGCATCTTGAATGGCCATTGAGGCTGCAATTTTGAAGGCCATCTCGTTCGAGTCAACATCATGGAATGATCCATCGTAAAGTTCAACGGAAACATTCTCGAGTTTGAATCCAGCAAGTACTCCCCTGTCGAGTCCTTCCTTGAATCCTTTCTCACAAGCTGGAATATATTCTTGAGGGATAGCTCCTCCTTTGATTGTGTTGATGAATTCAAATCCTTTTTCACGCTTCACATTCTTTGGAAGATCTTCGTCCTTAATACTTTGATCCATTGGTTTAATCTTAATTTTCACGTGACCGTAGTTTCCGCGACCTCCTGATTGTTTGATGTATTTACCTTCTACTTGAGCTTCACCTGTAATAGTCTCGCGGTAAGCCACTTGAGGTTTGCCTACGTTTGTCTCTACAGAGAATTCACGCTTCATACGATCCACAATGATTTCCAAGTGAAGTTCTCCCATCCCTGCAATAATTGTTTCGTTGGTCTCTGCATCTGTAGTCACACGGAAAGTAGGATCTTCTTGGGCAAGACGAGAAAGCGCCATACCCATTTTCTCTTGGTCGGCTTTCGTCTTTGGTTCAACACGTAGTTGAATAACTGGCTCTGGGAATATAATACGGTAAAGCTCAATTGGGTGCTCTTCGTCACATAGAGTATCTGAAGTAATAGTATCTTTAAGTCCGACAGCCGCCGCAATTTCTCCAGCGTAAACCTTCTTCACTTCTTCGCGATCGTTGGCATGCATACGTAGGATGCGTCCTATTCTTTCTTTATTTCTTGTACGAGGATTGTACACATAGCTTCCAGCTGTTAGTGTTCCTGAATAAACACGGAAGAATATAATCTGCCCGACGAATGGGTCTGTCGCAACCTTGAAAGCAAGAGCCGAGAAAGGTTCCGCATCTGACGCTTTGCGATCCATCACTTCGTCAGTATCAGGATTTATACCTTGGATTGCTGGAATATCAAGAGGACTTGGAAGATAGTCGACAACTGCATCGAGAACTAGTTGTACTCCTTTGTTTTTTAGGGCTGAGCCTGCGAAAACTGGGAAGATTTCATTGGCGATTACTCCCTTTCTCATTAATTTCTTCAAAGTATCAAAACTAGGAATTTTTCCTTCAAGGTAATCATTCATTACAGAATCATCCTGTTCTACTATTTTCTCTATCAATTCTGCATGATACTTTTCAGCTTCAGCAACCAGATTTTCAGGGATTTCTTTTTCTATAACCTGGTTACCCATATCCCCTTCAAAGTAGAAAGCTTTCATTTTTAGCAAGTCGATAACACCTTCGTGATTTTCTTCAAGTCCGATTGGAATTTGCATTCGGATAGCTTTCTTTGTAAGACGATCGAGGATGGTAGCGTATGAGTGCTCAAAGGAAGCTCCTATACGATCAAGTTTGTTAATAAAACAGATTCTAGGAACTTGGGCTTCATCAGCATAACGCCAGTTAGTTTCTGATTGTGGTTCCACTCCAGCTACTCCGTCGAAGACGACAACTGCGCCGTCAAGTACGCGAAGTGAACGCTTCACCTCTACTGTGAAATCGATGTGTCCTGGTGTATCGATAATGTTGAAACGGTGCTTTTTTGTTTTGTCAGTTGGAGCATATGTTGGTGTCCAGAAACAAGTAACAGCCGCAGAAGTAATAGTAATACCTCTTTCGCGTTCTTGTTCCATCCAGTCTGTGGTAGTTTCCCCATCGTGAACTTCACCTATCTTGTGTGACACTCCTGTGTAAAAGAGCACACGCTCTGTCGTGGTTGTTTTACCCGCATCAATGTGGGCAATAATACCGATATTTCTTACTTTCTCTAGTGGATAATCTCTTTCCATATATACCCGAACACTCACCTTGCCATTGTGTTTTTGTTGCAAAATATATTTTTTGTCTAATATTAATTTAATCTCAAAACTTAGCTTTTCTCTCAAAAGTTTGAAAACACAAATGCAACTATGGCAAAGTGAGTGTGCGGGTAAACACGATTACTATTAACATCAAAAAACATAATAACGGCAATGCTTTGTGTAAATTAAATTTAACTAATAAAAAAGACGTATACGTCTTGTGTCCCCCAAATATACAACAAAACCTCAAATTTTGCAAACCCGTACACTCAATATGCCGTTATTCTGCTTTTTCAATATAAAGTATAATAATACTCGTATATTAAGTGATAAATATAAATTATAAATAAACATTCTATCGGCAGAACAAAGAAGCTACGACATGTTGAGTGTGCGGGCAAACTAAAAAAGGGCGGCTAAATTAATATCAGCAGCCCTTTTCTTAATCTTTTTTATACCCGGTTTTCTGACAAAAAATATGTTTTCAATGAAACTAAGACTTCGTCGCAAAGTTCCATATAATCAGACGGGGAAAAATCAATATCCCCAGTTTCACTTTTATATTGAGAAATTTTATCATAAATATTTTTATCTATTGCTTCTAAGACCACAATTGATTCATTATTTAAGATACTCATAAAAATAAGTTTTAAAAACACATTTCCAAGGTTTTTCTCAATATCTCCACAAAACCATCCAAAGAATTGAGTCTTCGGATTAATTTCTATTTTTTCCATAAGATATTATTTTAAATTGTTTGAGAATATATATTTATTTTTTACAACATTCAATATTTACCCTAAAACTACTCCTTTCTCAAATTTTGTCAAGAAAACTTAATACGTGTTATTATTTATATATGTTTTATGTCTATGTATTAAAAAGTCTAAAAGATGAGGATTTATATATTGGAAGCAGTAATAATCTTAAAAGAAGATTATCTGAACATCAAAATGGAAAATCTTTTTCCACTCAATTCAGACGCCCATTTGAACTTGTATATTACGAAGCTTATAAAAATGAAAAAGATTCTCGTGAAAGAGAACAGTGTCTTAAGTTAAGAGGAAATGCTAGGAGATTTTTAAAGGAAAGAATAACTAGGAGTATACAATAAATAACAAAAGTGTGGGATTTACCCGCACACTCATTTTGCTGTTATTCTGCTTTTTCAACATTAAAAATAATAATACTCTTATGTTGAGTGATAAATATAAAGAAAAGATAAATGTTCTATCGGCAGAACAAAAAAGCTACAGCAAAATGAGTGTGCGGGTCTACCAAGCGAAATGGGCAAATGCTTTGTTACTTTCTGCCATCTTGTGAGTATCGTCACGTTTCTTGATTGCGATTCCTTCATTTTTAGAAGCGAGGATTAATTCTTCTGCAAGCTTTTCGTGGATTGGAGCTCCTTTCTTTGAACGAGCTGCTCCGATGATCCAACGCATTGCTAGAGCCAAACGTCTTTCAGGGCGAACTTCACGAGGAACCTGATAGTTAGCACCACCAATACGACGCGAACGAACTTCTACTGTAGGACCTGCATTCTTCAAAGCTGTATCGAAAACTTCAAGAGGATTTGGGTTGCCTGTCTTTTCTTTAATTATTTCAAAGGCTTTGTATACGGCCTTGCGAGCTGTCTCCTTCTTGCCATGAACCATAATATTGTTGATAAACTTGCCTAACTTCTGAGAGTTATACATTATATCTGGGTCTACTATATTTCTGTTTTTTATTTTTCTACGCATATGATTTAAAATTATTTCTTAACTGCTGCTTTTGGTGTCTTTGTACCATATAGACTTCTGGATTGTCTTCTCTTCTCTACTCCTGTGGTATCAAGACGTCCACGAACAATGTGGTAACGTACTCCAATAAGGTCTTTCACACGACCTCCACGAATCATTACAACTGAGTGTTCTTGTAGATTGTGTCCTTCACCGGGGATATACGCTGTAACTTCCATACCATTTGTAAGTCTAACGCGGGCAATCTTACGAAGAGCTGAGTTAGGCTTCTTAGGTGTAGTTGTAGAAACTTTAGTACATACTCCACGCTTAAAAGGAGCTGGGTAAAATACTGGCTTGTTGTGAATCGAATTAAAACCGCGAGCTAAAGCTACGGCCTTGGACTTTCTCTTTATAATTTTACGGCTCTTGCGAACCAATTGGTTAATTGTGGGCATAATTTTCTAATTGAACGTGTATTTCAAATAAAAATAGTCGAAACGACTAGTCCTCGTACTTTACTATAAAGGGGTAAAAAAAGCAAGCCCCCACACCTACTTTTTTATTATTGTGCTTTTTGTAGATTTATCTTAAAAATAACGTATACTATGATTAAAAATACACTATATATTTATAAAATGATGGCACAATTTAAAAGCAATAAAAAAGTAGGTGTGGGGGCAAGTGCCATATATTATTCCACTTAAACCTCAAATATCTTATTAATATACCCTTTTTTGACTTCAATCGGTTCTGATGTATGAATCAAGCTATAGCTTTCATCAGGGTTCTTATTCTCTATCTTTGTATAATATGTCCCATTTGGAAGAATACAATAATACTTACCTGTTTTATCTGTAACCTTGTGCATAATTTCATTTTCAGTATTTGCAAAGAATATTCTCATAATAGCAAACGATAATGGATTCTGAGTTGTTTTGTATTTTACACTTCCGAAAGATCTTGGTTTCAAAATAGTTTTTCTCAGTAAAAACATAGCGACATAAACTGCAAATATAATTATATTGTATAATTTTGGAGAAACGCTCACAGCAATGATTGATAATATCAAACCAAGAACAAACAATACATCTGAGACACGAGCAACCCAAACTTCTCGTTTTGAGAAGAATCGCATTACATTTTGATCTCTTTTAGCAAATTCATTCCAGTCAAACTTCAGTGGATCAAGCGGAATATTGTTAGTAATAACTTCACCATCTTTTACTTCTATTATTTGATCAAAATATAAATTATTGTAAATAGTATCTATCTCTTTATCTTTTAATTTTGTAGATGGAAATTTATAATTTGTTTTATTTGCAATAAGTCTGTATGAACCAGCAGGAACAAGAAAACCGTAGCGACCATCAAGGTCTGTAATAGATGTTGCAACCTCATTACCATTTAAGTCTTGTAAGACAACATAAGCTGGATCAAGAGGTTGCTTGGTAACACTATCATATACAGTACCCCAAGGCTGATTCCTCTTTTTTATTCCAAAAGCTACCAATAGTAATCCCCATAAACGCATTGGTATCAGGAATATTTCTGAGAAAGTAAGTGGGTTTGAGAAGAGAACAGTTGTAGCACTTATATATGCCCCAGAGATAAGTCCAGTCGTAGCCACAATCTTTGTAGAAACACTACCTACTGGAGTATTTACAATATGAGTAATATTTTTCGCTAATTCTCGAGTAATAAATCCTGCTTTATTAATACTATCAACATAGATCTCCCTTGATTGATTTAGAAATCCATAAATCATTTCATTTAAATACCCTAACACTTTCCTCAAACTTTGAGAAAAATTCCTGTTTGTATTATCAGTAGGTGTGGAAGCTACACCATTATTAAGATTATCATTCTTAGTTATTTCTGGGGGAGTTGTCGGTTCTATAATTTTAGGAGGAAGAGCTGGTTCTACTACAGGACGAGGGGTTGTTTTTATATCATTTTTTGGAGAAGTAAGATTGTTATTTTCTTCTTCTTTAGATACTGAAGGGATAGGAGGAGTAGATATCATACTTGATGAAGTATGACTACTTGTTGTTGCTCTCGCACTCAAAGGACGCCAGTCTGTAACCACACATGCATTTGCAACTACACAATCAAACTTGATCCATCCATAATTCTCTGACCATGCCCATCCAACAAATTGACCAGAGGCATTTATTGTGACTCCACCCAAAGTAGGGGCGAAATTAATCCACCCTGCTCCATCACCCCAAGCATAACCACCAAGGACTCCACTAGTAGTATTTGTAACTCCACCATAATTAGTTGGATTAAAGTTTATCCAACCAAAAGTTTCTGACCAAGCATGCCCAGTTACTGCAGTATCAGTAATATGAATTGGGGTACCTAGTGTCGGCTTGAAATTTATCTGTGTAGTTGTAGTACATACATCATTCGTACAAAGCAGTGCACTATAATAAGTCGAATCTATAGTACCATCTGTAGTAGAAGCACTAACTATAAATCTATGTGTAAAAACAAAAACTATAAATGCATATTTAAAAAAAGTATAAATGTAAGGTTTTACAAATTTCATATTTTATTAATTATTATTGGTTAACTACTGTATCCACAGGTGCGATTACAGTTTCTGGTTCGCTAGAGGTTATATCTATTGGCTCTATAATTGTCTCTACTGTTTCAGTGACAATAGGTTCTGTAGTATCTGCTTCTGCAGGAGTAATTGCTGATGAAACTGTAATATCACTTTCTATAGTTGGAGTTACCTCTTCTATAACTTCAGGTGGAGGTGTGGTGACTATAGGATCAACTACAACAGAAGGAGTATTGTTACGTTCAATCAATTGTTTTAATTCATCTTTTGTTATACATAAATCATCAAGACAAAGTTTCTTTGTGTGTACTTCTCCAAAGAAGACTACCTCTAGACTATTCTTAGTATCTTCTAAGAATCCTTTCACGAGTGAGCCGAGTGATGCTGGCTTTGTAGTATCGAGAGAATTAGTATCTTTCACTTTCAAATTAAGCTCACGAATAGCTTCGGTAAGTATAGGGGTCATACTTGCGTAGTAGACAGATTTTAATCCAAAAGAGTCTGTAGCTACTAATTCAGGGAAGTATTGTTCTAGATCTTGAGCAAGGAATCCAATATTGTTTGTCATATTATCTCCCTCTAACCATTTGAAGTTTACAGTTTTTACTTTGGCCAGTTTATCTAAAGTATCAGAGGACAGATCTGTTACGTCTTTCTTTAATCTTTCGTCTGAAGTACACGCTATTCCTGTACCTGTTGTTAAGGTACATTGCGTAGAAGCAGAACCATTCCACCTTGTAGTATCTATTGGACGCGTTACTGAACCAATCATGAATTGGTTGACTGCAGTGTTTACAGCACTACCTCCTAAAGCGATAGAGTTTTTAAACCCTCCAGTACTTGTGTTTTTACCTATAAGTATAGAGAAGTCGTTAGCATTACCTGTGTTATTGACGGTGTCAGCATTACCAGCATTGTAACCTATAAAAATTGAGTTCGATGCATTGAGAGCTCCATATCCCGCAGTAGCTCCTAAGAAATTTGAATAGCGGGCATTGGTTGCTCCGTATCCGGCAGAATCTCCCAAGAAGTTTGAATAATAGGCATTGGTTGCATTGTAGCCAGCATTATAGCCGACAAAGTTTGAGTCGGAAGCATCTGTTGCTTGATAACCAGAATTTTCACCAATAAAGTTTGATAAAGTTACGTTTGTTGCACCATAGCCAGCATTATAGCCGAAGAAGTTTGAGTCGGAAGCATATGTTGCATTATAGCCAGCACTTTTACCTAGAAAATTTGAATATGAAGCGTATGTTGCATTGTAGCCAGCACTATCTCCTAGAAAATTTGATCCAATCGCACTAGTTGCACTATAGCCAGCATTCTTTCCGATAAGGGTAGAGTTTAAATTAGAAACTCCACCGCCTGCTCCAGATCCAACAAAAAAATCAAAAAGACTGTTGTTGCTTAAAGACAGGATCTTATTGTCGTTGTAATCAAAAATTTCTAATGGAGATTTTGCTTCCATCGTTTTTAGAGAAACATTATCAATTGACCAGCGTGTATCAGTTGCAGACATCCATCTATCAAAAGTCAGCTTAACTGTTCCTGTATGATCACTATATATCGTTATTTGATGAGTCCCATCATAATATTCATAAGAAGTATCCGTTGTGGCACCAGTCAAATTGAAGTGTACTCCACTATTTGTTCCTATAGTATCAGAAACAGTAAAAGCAAGCAGATATGTGGTACCAGAAACAATATTTATGTTTAAGCTTGTTTCTGTTGTTGAATAATATCCAGCACCGCTAACATAAGTAGTTGTAATCTTCCCAGCATTATAAGCAGCACCATAACCAAGAGTCCAGCCAGTAGTATCTGTATTAAATGTTCCGTTTGTAACTAGCTCTGATCCAAATGTCCCAGTACCCTTAACAGATAAATTAGAAGTTGGAGTAGTTGTCCCCACCCCCACATTTCCTCCTGTAAAATAAATATCACTTCCTGTTGTTGTCCATTGAGAAGAACTACCTGAGCTCACTATACAGCCCGAAGCCCCCGGAGCACAATTCGGGTTAAGAGTTTCGCCAGGGGTGAAAGTAGCAAAAGCATTTGTATAAGAAACAAAATATATCAAAATTATAAATAAGAATTTTGACCAGTGTATCTTTATTAATTTAATGTTATACATTTATATTCATATTATATAACTATTAATAATAAAAAAAAATAGTGGTATGTATGAAAACTATTAAACCCCTGTAATAGCACGGAAAATAACAAAAATCAGGGGAGAGACATAACTCCAAAGGAAAATGATAAAGAATAGCAGTAGGAACATTCCCCATTTTTCTAAGAAGTTCTCTATATATCTGTATTTTACTGGCAAGAATGAGAACAACACTTTAGAACCATCAAGCGGAGGAATAGGTATAAGGTTGAACAGAGCAAGCACTAAGTTCAATAAAACAATAATAGATGCAATTTTATAAAATGCTCCAAGGAAAGCGACCCCTATAAACAATGGGGCAAATCTTATAAGTATCCCGAAGACAATAGCAAGGATTAGATTTGCAAGTATTCCTGCAATCGAGACAAAGAAGGTCCCCTTCTTCTCATCACGAAGATTTGCGGGGTTATAAGGTACAGGCTTTGCCCAACCTATAACGAACCCAGCCTGCATAAGGACTAGGAGTAAAGGAAGAATGACTGAGCCAAAGGGATCAAGGTGTTTTATAGGGTTTAGTGTTAAGCGTCCACTATTGCGAGCAGTATTGTCGCCCAGAAGGTAAGCTGTGTATCCATGAGCTACCTCGTGGACCACTACAGACATTATAAGTACTACTATATAAAATATTCCATCTATGGCTTGCATCGGCATGATTTATATGATAGCATAGGACTCACATATGGCAAAAGTTTGTGATATAACAAAAAAGGGCTCAAAAATGGCAGGAGGCTACTCCAACGTTGTTCGTGCTACCAAGTTTAACCCTACAGGCATGGTTCGCAAGTACACCAATCTTCAGAAAAAGCGTGTATATGTCCCCGAGCTTAAAAAGTACTTCCCTCTCACTATTTCTACAAAAGCTATCAAAACTATCAATAAACATGGTGCCTACGCAGTATTAAAAAAAGCTGGAATCATCAAATAAAAATCTCGACATTGTCGAGATTTTTATTTTAGTTTCAAAAATACTAGTTGAAATAAAATAGTCTCTGAAAAAAGCCTCACGCAGGTCGACGGACCGAGTGCGAGCAAAAAACTCAGCAGAGTTTTATTGTGTGGTTTTTGAAGAGAGCTATTTTATGTAAACTATTTTTGAAACAACCTTTTTAAAACTAATATACGCAAAATAGCTCTTCTCGAAGGGTCCGCATAATTTCTTGCTAGAAATTTGCTCATTGCTCGGGCCGTCGCCCTCCGCCGGCCCCTTCTCAAAGACTATTTTGCTTCTATTAGTTTTACTCCATCACTCCTAAAAACTATATTTCCTAAGTCAGAAGTTTTTAAATACGGTATATGTAAAGATGAAAGTCTATCTAAAATTTCCTTGTGAGGATGACCGTATTTATTATTCTTATCGACTGATATTATAGCTACTTCTGGCTTTACCTTTTCAAGCCAAGGAGTACTAGAAGATGTTCGTGAGCCATGATGCCCCAACTTTAAAACATCAGATTTAAGTGTTGCGTCACTTTCATTCCAACCTATTAAGTTTTCAGTATAAGTCGTCGCATCTCCCGTCAGCATGAAAGAATTCTCCCCATATACAAGCTTCCCTACTATTGACCCGTCGTTACTCTCAAAGTTTAATACATCTCTATCAGGGAAAAGAATATCGAAATAAATATTTCTCTTTTTATCCAGCACAATCTTCATTCCTCTTTTAGCAATTACTTTATTTATTTTTTTCTTTATAATTTTTTCTTCTAAACTTGTATAAATTTTAGAATCCCCCTTTGCCCCATTCTCAATGACGTTTGTAATTTTATAATTATCCAGAAGTAATGGAAATCCTCCTATATGGTCCATGTCGGCATGGGTGGCAAGTATTATATCTATCGAGCGATCAGCAAAGGGCATCACCTTCGACAAGCTTGAGAGCAGAGTCGCATCAGGACCCCCGTCGATAAGCATCTGCTTTCCATTCGGAGCTTCTATGTATATAGCGTCTCCTTGCCCCACATCCAAGAATACAACTTTGAGATATTGACCTTTGTGATTATTAAAAAGGAAAAACCATATACTAAAAGTAAAAATAGCAAGAATTACAAGGAGTATATATGGTAGATATTTTTTTATTCTTTCCATCCCAGTTAGATATTATAAATAATTAATGCTCCGTTTGAAAAAGATGCATATCTAACGGGACACGTGTTATACTTTATATATTAACATTAAAACATTAATAATTATATGGAAACATTTACAGCAAAAACATTTTCTATACCAAAGCTCTCTGGTATAAGTGAGAAGACAATAGAAGAGCATCTAAAGCTTTATAAGGGTTATGTAAACAATGCAAACCTCATTTTCAATAAAATATATGAGCTGAAGGGTGACCCAGTAGGTAATGCGTTTGTCCTAGGCGAGCTAGAGCGTCGTTTTGGATTTGAGTTTGATGGCATGAGAAATCATGAATATTATTTTTCATCTCTTTCTGGAGGTAAAAAAGAAATAAATAAAGACGGAGACTTATATAGGAAAATAGAGAAAGAATGGGGATCATTTGATAATTTCTTAATGCACTTTAAGTTTGTAGCCACGACTCGTGGTATTGGCTGGACCATCCTTTACTATGACAAAATGACGGATAAATTAATCATCTCTTGGGTAGATGAACACCACTTAGGGCAACTTACTGGACTCTCCCCTGTCGTAGCTCTAGATATGTGGGAGCATGCCTATTACTTAGACTACATCCCCGCAGAAAAGAAGAATTACATCGAGGCATTCTTTGCAAATCTAAATTGGGAAATTGTAGAAGAATATTTTAATAAAGCTGTTTAAAAACACTCCATAAAAAAAATTCTCGGACTCACCACACAATAAAATTCTGCTGAATTTTTTGCTCGCACTCGGCCCGTCGGCCTGCGTGAGGGTTCGCTTGAGAACATTTTTTATTTCGTGTTTTCTTAATTCTTAATTTTTAATTATTAATTATTAATTATTCCTATGCACCCACCAAAGTAAACCTATATAAATTAGGATTGTTAGAAAAAGTGGGAAAGATTGTATGGATACACTCGCAAATGACAAAGTGCCAAAGAAGTGAATAACTGAAAGCATATATAGAAGTATTAGGTATGTTATATAACCAAAAACTATAGAAAGTATCGGGGTGATGAATCCTGAAATTCCAGTAATGAATATAAAGAGCATTGCTGTGGGAATCAGAAGAAGTATCAAAAAGTTTGCTGGTAAAGATACAAGAGAAAGGACTCCTGTCAGGTGAAGAAGTATCGGAAGTACTGCGATAGTCGCTGCGACTGTCGATGCCACCATTTCTCGAAAGCCAAAACGGAGCGGTAGAAACTTAAACCAATTCAAAGTCTTGGGAGTTATGAATAGTACTCCCCACGTAGCAATGAAAGACAGCTCGAAAGACATATCAACTAAAATTCTCGGATCATACGCTACCATCATTAGCCCCGCAATAACCAAGGCTCTACCAGCCAGATACTTCCTGCCAGTCATTCTACCTAGGAGCATTATCGTGGCCATAACCCCAGCACGTACAGCTGTCGCACTTGCTCCTGTCATAATTATGAATAGTAATATAACAACCATTCCACAAACTATTGCGATAGTTTGTGACAGTATCAAGCTAAAGGCTTTCATTACATTATCCGCCACAATCGAAACGTTGTATCCCGACAAAGCAATAATATGAATTGTCCCCGTGTCTATGAACTCTTGCTTTGTATCTTCATCGAACCCTCCCCTTGCTCCAAGGATCAGTCCATTGGCTAAGTCACTCTCCGGCATTGGTATCACTTTGTTAATATTATTCATGAAAGAGCCACGCAATTTATAAAGCCAAGTTTTTATTTTACTACCACCTCCACTAGCAATTATTTTTATATCAGCATTTTTTATTAGATAGTAAATATCTTTATTGGCTAGATATCTTTTGTAATTAAATTCCTTACCTGTACTTGTCGTGAAGTTCTCTGGCTCTTCCAGCACTCCCCTTACTTCTATCGTATCTCCATAATTTACTTCCACTTCTCTCCCCACAAAGACTAATATATTCACATCTTGCTCTTCTAGCCTCACATTTAAATGCTTATTTTTCAGCCTAATATCTGGGTCTTCACTCACCACCCCACTTAGAGTCACAGTCTTCCCCACTACACTATTGTATAGAGGTGCCTTCGGTATAAAAAAGAAAAACCGCACCAATGCAATTAATATTAGTGCGATTATTAAACTAATTTCCTTTTTGGTTAGATGCATATTTTGTTGCTATCTCATCCGCTTTATCGTTATATATGTGTCCTGAATGCCCCTTCACTTTCTGCCAATTTATTTTACCCTTGAATTCTCTCACGAGTGATATCAATTCTTTCCAAAGTTCCTGATTTAAAACCGGTTTTTTGTTGGCAGTCTTCCATCCATTCTTCTCCCAACCATGTATCCAAGTCGTCACTCCCCCCAATACATATGCCGAATCTGCATTTATAGTTACCTCATTTTCTTTGTAATTTTTATTTATATATTTGAGTGCTTCTATAACAGCTTGAAGTTCCATCCTGTTATTTGTCGTATTTTTATCACCTCCACCAAGCTCTACTATGTTGGTTTTTGGTGTTTGGTTTTTGGTGTTTGGTTTTTCATTATTAATTATTAATTCTTCATTATTAATTATAACAACCCCCCAACCTCCCGGTCCTGGATTCCCCAACGATGAACCATCTGTATATATTTCCAAAGTTTTATTCATAAAAATATTCTAACATAATATATCTACAATTCGGAGCCTTAATTCTGTTCTTCCTCCAAATGTACTCTTCTCAAAAGTAGCTACCATATTTATCCTCTCCCCTACATTAAGCATATTATTATAACTCTCTCTGGTCTTGAAAAATGCTATCGCTTTAACCACCTTCCCTTTACTATTTAGGAAACTTAATTCTAAGTGATTTTTCTCTTTACCAAATTCTTTGATTGCAGATATAGGCAATTCTTTGAAAAGGAATTTAGGCTTAGGATTCCCCTCTCCGTATGGAGCAAGTTTATCTATCACATTATAATTAGCTGGTGTGATATCATCAATGCTTATAATTGCTTCTATCCTATCTTTTATCTCCTCTCCTTCACTCCCGCCTTCTACCTCTTTGTCCTCTCCATAAACTTTCAAAATTCTTTCTTCTAGAAAATGTATTTCTGTTTGTGCTACCGAGAACCCACCAGCCCCCGCATGTCCCCCAAAACCAAGTAAGCTATTTTCTGGAAGTGCAGTCATTATTTCTACTAAGTTAACACTCCCCCACGAACGACAAGATCCCTTGAGCTCATCACTTCCATCCGTTCCCCACACGAAAACTGGCCTTTTATATTCTTCGGCAATTTTAGAAGCAATAATTCCCAAGACTCCCACTCTCCAAGTAGGATTCCCTATCACTATCACCTTCTTGTCTTCTCTTTTGCTTAAAGTTTTCTTAACATCCTTCATCATGTGAGCGACAATAATCTTCCTCTCATCATTTATTTTTGCCAAGTTATCAGCAGAGGCTTTGGCTACTACTGCATCAGTTGCAGAAAGCATTTCAAAGGCCATCATTGGGTCAGCCATTCTGGAGGCTGCATTTATGCGAGGAGCCAAGGTAAAGGTCACATCCTCTTCAGAAAGTTTGGTAATATCTACACCAGCTTTTTTGAAAATTTCAACAAGCCCCAAACGTTTCCCTTTCTGCAATACTTTAAGTCCATAGTATGCCAGTACCCTATTCTCATCTAGAAGAGGCACTTGATCAGCAAGTGTTGCTATGCCTGCCATATCTAGTAACCATTTCTCCCAGCCTTTATTTATATTCCAATATTCTCCGTATTTTATTATGAGTGCTTGAATAAGTTTGAAGGCTATCCCCGCTCCGCACAGCATCTTGTCTGGATAAGCACATCCATCTTGCTTGGGATTAAGTATTGCATAAGCACGAGGAATTTGTGCGTGAGGCAAGTGATGGTCGGTAATTATCACATCTATCCCCCCTGCTGTTGCTTCTACCACTTCATCCACAGCGGTGATTCCTAAGTCAAAAGTTATAAGGAGATTCACTTTTTCATTTATAAAATTCTTAATCGCATCCATATGAAGACCATACCCTTCATCATGTCTATCGGGAATATAAATAGTAAAATTTGTATATCCAATCTTTGTGAAGAAGTCATGCATCATGACAGAGGCTGGAATCCCATCGCAGTCATAGTCACTATATATGACTATCTTCTCTTTCGCTTCTACGGCCTCAAATATCCTTACTACCGTCTTTTCCATATCTTTCATTAGGTATGGATCATAAATTCCCTCTTCATATGAAGGGTTCAAGAATTTCTCTTTATCTTCTTCCTTTATTCCTCTATTTTTCAGCAGTAAATCTAAAAGTTCAATTTCATTGGGCATAATAAAGATTGTAACATAAAATTTTTAATATTAAGAAAAGTTGTTCCAAGTACAATTTACAATTAAGAAACGGCCGTTTCTTAATTGTAAATTAATACACCTCTCTTTGATAGCATTCTTTACAATAAATTATCTCAGGCCTATTTGGGGCATATGTAGTTTCAAATGTATTAGTACAACCTTCGTGCATACAGGCACGAGTATATAGAATCATAGGATTTCTTAACGCTAAGCGCTTCTTGTATCTTTCATTTGGATGAAGTCTTGGTATAGGTATATTCATTCTTCTATAGAATTGAAATTCAAATGGAGTAATCTTGAATGCTTTGCCAGAAACTTCACATTCTATAACTTCATTTAAGATACTATCATCTACATCTTTAATATCGTCTGGTATATCCTTGGCTTTTAATGTAATAGTATATTTATTGTCTTGTTTTTCTTTATATGGATATCCTCTTTCTAATATTTCTTCTTTGGTGAGTGGGAAGTGATCATTGATAACAGCTTCATTATACCCAAATGGACATAGTTCATAAGGGAAGAATTCTCCATATTTGTATACCCTACTCTTGCTATCTATATATGGCATATCATCCATGTGTTTCTTTATCTTCTCTACCATTTTAAAATATTCTTCTTTCTCATATTGTTTGTTTAAGATACAATATTGTTTGTTTTTAAGGCCTATGCAACCGAAGAGATTTGAGGAGGATTTGCAAGCATCTGAATATTCTAACAAACTACAAGCTGGTTGACCTTCTATAGTAAATTTAATATTTTGACTGTTCTCTGAACCACCATAACCATGTTCATATGCTAATTCAGCTCCCATATAACATACATCCATTCCATCTTTAGATTTAACAACTCTATATCCATATTTAATATTTTCACAACCATAACTATTGAAAATACTTTTTGAATTACTTGAATCTCTAATAACATCACCTGTTGAGTTATTGCAATTTACAGATCTTACATATCTTCTTGGAAAATTCAAAGAAAAACTCCAAAATTCTTTTGAAAATTCAATAATAAAAGAACGACTACCTGTATTAAATGATTTTATTTTCTCTTCATATTCTTCTTTTGAATACTGTTCATTATAAATACAATATCTTTTGTTCTGCAAATTTACACAACCAAAACAATCTTGGCAATTATTGCAATCTAAGATAAAATTACAATTTATGCAATTCAATGACCAATATGAGTACTGGCAACTATAATTTTTTAAAACATTTATACTTTGATATATTAATTCACTATCAGTAGCGTTAAATGAATCAATAATTTCTTTTGATTTTTCTATATTATTAGAATAATAAATCCCTTCACTATTCCATAAAACAGAATATGATAAATATACATTTTTTGAATTATCGGCAAAGTTAGCATACTCTGAATCAATACATTCACCCAAATGTCTTATCCCTTGCCTAGGAACTTTATTAAATAATTCTTCCCATTGTTCAAAGAATGGTTTACTAAAATCATAATCTTTTGTATATTCACCTGCTTCCCATTTATCACTTCTCCAGCATTCTGGGCAATATACAGGAAAAGGTACTTTGTCATCATACATAGCAATTATATTCTTCTGACACATATCGCACTTCCTTTTATACAAAGATCTTTCATTTCTCCATATCATACGACGGACAAACCGACAATGTGGACAAAAGGTAGGTGCTGGAACTTTCATTTTCTCATAAAACAGAAAATCATCTGACTCGATAGTGAAGTCTTTTTTACAATTCTGGCATATCTTATTTTCAGACACATTACTCATATATTTTTAAAATACAACTTACCGAAGCCTTGCTTCGGTAAACTTATTTCAATGCTTTTATCCCCGGTAGAGTGCCTTTGGCTAGGAAGTCGAGAGTGGCACCACCGCCGGTGGAAACGAAGCCAAGCTTGTCGCCCAATTTTAATTTGGTTATAAGAGCCACAGTATCCCCTCCTCCGACGATACTGACAGCCTTACTCTTAGAAAGAATTTTAAGAACATTTTCTGTAGCACTTCCAAATCCACTTTCATATTTACCAAGAGGTCCATTCCAAAGTACGAATTGTGCTTTGTCGATCAGGTCTTTCAATACGTTTACTGAGTCCTTGCCTATATCTACTATGCACTCATCGTGCGTCACTTCATTTGGCCTTATGTCACGACTAGTACTTCCACGAGTTGCTATGACATCTGTCGGTATAACTAAATTCTTATTCTTGAAAAATGATTTCACTTGCACCATACCCTCACTTACCAGAGAGGTACCTACTTCATACCCCTTGCCTTTGAAGAAGTCGTTGGCAATAGCTCCTCCGATAAATACATGGTCGGCATCTCGTAAGAACTTTTTTATTAAAGGAATCTTGGTTTCAAATTTCGCTCCACCTAAAATAAACAAAAAAGGTTTTTTAGGGCTAAAAGCTTTCGATAGATTATTTATCTCATCTATGAGTTGAAGCCCTGCATAACTTGGTAAGTATTTTGTAATACCAACAATAGAAGCGTGTACCCGATGTGAGACAGAGAAAGCATCATTCACATATATATCACCAAAACGAGAAAGCCCTCTAGCAAAAGATGGAGAGTTCGTCTTCTCTCCTGGCTCTTTGCGTAGATTCTCAAACAAAGCTACGTCGCCATTCTTGAGTGTTCCTGTGATCTTCTTGGTTTCATCTGAAAAGATTGAAGATTCTATAAATTTAACATCTGGCAAATACTTTTTAAGCCTTATAGCTACAGGCTTTAAACTCTTCGTGCCGTCATCCCCTATATGGGCTACAAGGATCACTATTGCCCCTTTTTTATGTAAATACTGTATGGTAGGAAGTGCAGACTTAATACGGAAATCATCCACAATTTTCCCAGACGGATCTTGTGGTACATTGAAGTCTACACGGACTATGACACGCTTCCCTTTCAAATTTTCTATGTCTTTTATTGATTTCATATTTATTTACATTATTTAACCAAATTAATAATCGCACTGAATTTCTTAGGATTCAAGCTGTCACGTCCTACGAGTAATCCATCAGCTCTACCTTCTTTTATAAATGATTCCGCATTTAGAGGATTAACTGACCCTCCATATATGATTCTTACTTCATTTGCAGTTTTCACATCGTACAAGTCAGTAATTATCTTTTTAATAAATATTCTTATCTCGGTAAATTCAGCAGGTGTCGCCTCTCTATCAGCGCTACTCCCTATCGCCCATATGGGCTCATAAGCAATCACCATATTTTTCACCTGAGGTTTGTTTACATTCACTAATCCTTCTATTATTTGTTGTTTAATAAATGACAAATAGAAGCCATTGGTATCTCGAACACTTTCTCCAACACAAAAGATGGGATTCATTTTCGATTTTAAAATGGCTAGAATCTTTTTATTTACAATCTCATTTGTATCGCCTATGGCTCTTCTCTCAGAATGTCCTACCAAGACGTATTCCACACTGAAGTCTCTGAGCATCGAAGCTGACACTTCTCCAGTATATGAACCCTCTTTCTCATAAAAGACGTCTTGGCTTCCTAGTTTTATATTCTTAGTCTTCACTTTTCCCTTCACAAAAAGGAACGGAAAAGGTGGACAGATTATTACCTCTGTCTTTTTTATATTTTTTAAATTATTGAAAATGTTTTTAAAAATAATTTCCGCCTCCTTTTTAGATTGCGGATTCATCTTCCAATTAGCAATGACAAGTTTGTTTATTACCTTCATTCCTCTATTTTACCACAAAACTGCCAAAAACCGTTATTCTACCTCTTGCCAGCTATCTACATTCCATGTACCCGACGGGCCACTTGAAAAGTTAGAATTCATAAGTCCATCATCATAAGTAATAACAGCATTATTGCTTAGATTTATATAATAACCTGTTAGAGACTTGGCTGTTGCATTATTTGCTATATTTATAGTTCCATTTGCTGCATAAAGTACAACTGCCCCACCATTATTTGCTAATGTAATCGCAGATGTCGAAGAAGAAGTACTGAGAGCCATTATATAACTACCAGAAGCTCCTGATCCTTGAAAAACCGAATTATTACTAATGGTAATGTTGCCATCAGCAATAATCAAACCCTCTGAGCTACCATAATTAGAGGCGAGTTTTACAATAGCATTGTTACTGACAGTTAAAGAACCTTGAACCCAGACTGTCCCAGTTAATGTTAGAGTCACTTCGTTTGACACTACTAAATTACCGGTGATTTTCTTAGGTCCTAATGTGGTATTTGAAGAAACGACATAATTACCATTATAAGTACCTCCTAGGGCAGCAGCTTCTTTCCAATCTAAAATATTTTGTTCTGATATTGGCATAGCTATCTGTACAGGATCTGGTCTAGATGTATTACAAGCTTTATTGTTACCACTTCCTGTTTGACAATAAATAGGACCTGTAACATTTGAATTATTGATTGTATGAGCATATGCCCCATCATTCGAATTAGTTCCAATTGTTATTCCACTTATCAACCCAGTCAAGCCACCCAAATAAACATTGAAGAAACCGTCTGATCCTGCTGGTGTTATGTTGTTCCAAGTACCACCAAACCCACCTGTTTTACTAATCCCATTTGCATATCCATTATTGTTTGCTCCTATTTTGTAATACTTTGTTGAGGAGGTTGTAACATCTAAAACTAACCAATACGTTGTACTAGAAGAAAGTTGTATGTGGCTAGAAAAAGGAACATCAATCCAGCCATAATTAGTTGATACTGTTGATGTTGATATCGTAGCAGATGCTAAAGTAGTTCCACTTGGACTTCCGTTAGAATCAGACACTATACGTGCTGTAATGTTTGAAGGTGTACTAACTTTTTTTAAATATAAAGATACTTTATTTAATACCCCTGTTTCACTAACTTGAAAACTTTGTGCAAAATCTTGTGTGGCATTTGAATTTCCAAATGTTATATCGATTGGAGGTACTCCTGTACCATTTGTTTGATCTGAAGCTAATGCTGGTGAATTAGCTGAGGTTGCACTACCAGTAATGGTACCAGAACCTGTTATATTACCATTTGAATAAATACTACCAACTATCCTTGACCCATTATTCATAATAAATCCTCCTGATCCAACCTGAACACCATAACTAAAAGAAACCCCTACTCCAGTATCAACGGTCAATTTAACTTTTCTTTGCACTAAGTCTGTATTACCCAATGAAGTAATTTCTTTTTGACTACTTGAAATATCAGTAACAGTAGTTACTGCTTCTGAATTTCCTAATACAATAGTTTCGGTACCATTTGTCTGTTTGTTATTCTTTAATCTGTACAGAACATCTTCAACACCTGATTCGGCCAAGAAGTAAGTTTGTTTTGAATGGAAATTATCTGTGGCAATTTTATATTCACGCACAGTTGGAACTACTATACCAATTATAATTGTTGAACTTATAAATACAAAGAACAAGACAAGAATTATCATCGCCGCACCTCTATTGTATTTTATTGTATTTTTATTCTTCATAATTATTAATTAGTAATTCTTCATTATTAATTATTTAATACCCTCCTCTTAAAATTATCGTATTGTATAAAGTTTCTGTTTTACCAGTTTTACTACGAGAGTCTTGTAATTCCATTTCTATCTTTACTGCTTCACTATTTGGAGTTGAAATACGATTAAATATCAACTTGTTTAGATAAATATTTTGTGACAATAGGTTCCCCACAAGTACGCCGTTGCTATATAACTCTAGGGCATTCCCATTCTTTTCAATTTGAATATAGCTTGTTCCATCCACATTATTCAGACGCAAAACACCAGAATTAGAATTGAAAACACTGTTTATCATATCTATATTCTTGGCTTGTCGTATTTCGTGAGAAATTCTATCCATCGAAACAGATCCGGAGTTTAACAAATCTTGATTACTTCTAGTATTTGAGAATGATGCCAGTATTACAATAAATGAATTCACGACGACGACAGATACTATAGTGAATATCGATAGATAGATAATTATCTCTATAATACCGATCCCTTTATTTAAATTTATTCTAAATATATTCATTGTTATTAATTAAAAATATCAGTAATATAAAATGACAAACTCTTGGTGTTAGCTACACCAGAAGAGTTCCAGCTCACTTCGACTGTCACTTTCTTCGTACGTGGGTCTATAGTTCCACCTGACTCTAGGATATCATCACTGTCATCTCTACCTACAGAGTAAATGGTAACCTTGCGATCGAAACCATTTAGTGGATATACGGTCGTACTCCCCACCAAGCTAGTACTACTAGTGTCTAGAACCCAAGCAGACGAACTATTATTGAAGAATAAATGATATTGTGTAGGACTTAAACTTAAATTAGATATAGTTGTCCAGTTGTTGTCACGAATAGACTTCACGGCTTCCGCCCCCTCTTCCAAGAGAAAGCTGGCTTGAGATTTCTTCAAGGCTACACCTGAGAGTTGTATCCCCTTTTGTGCTGTCTGCATTAGAGCAAACATAGAGATCGAGATAATAGCGCAAGCTACAAGAACCTCAATTATTGTAAATCCAGATAATAACTTCTTTTTATTTTTATTTAAGTTAATCATTTAATTTAAGCTTACAACTCCCATCTTGCTAATTGTAATCGTTTTTTGTTTCGTGGAATCAGAAACTAATTCTAACACCACAGTACTATCAATTGTACCATTGATAACTCCCCCTGTTAAACGTTCAAAGGTGATATCGCTCCCTCCACCCGATATATTTATTCCCCCAGTGGCAGGAATAGCAACAACTGGACTAAAATCAATAGGTTCATTGGTACTATTTGACGAAGAATACGTACTGCCAGTAAATAGCACAGCTCTACCAGATTCAAAATGGACGCTATAGTTGCTTGAATTCACAGAGGAAATAGTGTTTTGCCGAGCTTTATTTAGTAGAGCAACAATATCAACCGCTGTATTACGTAATGCTTGCTCGTTGCGAAAGGAAGACAGATTTACTAAAACAATAGAAGAAATTATTCCTATAATGACAATTACTATCAATAATTCTAACATGGTGAACCCTTTGTTGTATTTATTTTTCATAATTATTAATTAATATTATCCATTACTGTATACATAGGCTTAATCATCGCAATAGCAAAGAAGCCAACGGCTACTCCTATGAATATCATCAGCACTGGCTCTATGATAGTCGAGAGATTCTTGGTTTTATTGTCGACTTCTGTCTCATAGAATACGGCTATATCTATAAGCATTTGAGAGAGCTTACCGGTTTCTTCTCCTACCTCAATCATTTCCCCCACCATGATAGGATAGAGATGCGTGTTGGCCTTGAAAGATTCAGAGAGAGCTACTCCTTTTTCTATAGAACCTATAGCATTGTGAATTAGCTCTTTATAGTGAACGTTCTGTAAGACTTCTTCTGTGATCTCTAATGCCCTTGATACATCTACTCCAGAGGCCAATAGCGAGGAAAGAGTTCGGGCAGTTCTAGCTGTATTCATCTCTTTTATAAGAGTGCCTAACATTGGTAGCTTAAGGATAAATATGTCAAAATACCTTTGGGTAAATTTCAACTTAGCAAACAAGAACCCCGAACCTATAACCAATCCTATAACTAAGGCAAATAGTAAGAAGTGTTGAGAGAGCATATTGGAAATAAAGATTATGACTTTTGTAGGTGCTGGTAGTTCTACTCCTGTATCGGTGAAAGTTTTAGTCAAAGTTGGCACCACGTATATCATCATTAGAATTCCAATGATGAATATCGCCGCTACAATGATACTAGGATAGATAAGAGCTCCTTTTATTTTCCTATTTAAATCATAAGTCTTCTTCAGGGTCATACCTACCTCGGAGAGTGTCTTAGGTAGACCGCCTGACTCTTCTCCAGAGTGAACCATGGAAACGAAAACTCCCGAGAAGACTTTCGGGAACTTTTTCATACCAGAGGAAAGTGTGCCTCCCTTGTTTATATCGTCTATCAAGCTCTTTAAGATGTTGTTGAAGAATTTATTGGTAGTCTGCTTTTCTAGGACAGAGAGAGCTCGAGTGAGAGATAGACCGGCTGAGAGCATTCCACTCAGATTATTAGTAAACATTATCTTCTCAGACAGAGAAACACCTCCGAAAATTTCAAGATTAAAAGAGAATTTAAATTCTTTTTCATTATATTCCTTTACTGAGAGAGGGACAGACCCCCTCTCTCTAATCTCCCTTGCTAGGGCAAATGTATCCGGGGCTTCTGCAAGCCCTTCTACTATAGATCCTTCTTTATTTTGTTCTTTGTATTTAAATTTCATATCTATTCGTCCACATGTCGGACTTGTGGATTCCACAAGTCCGACATGTGGCCATATTATTCCGACACCACACGAAGAACTTCTTCGGTAGAAGTAACTCCTGATGCCACTAGGAAGATTCCATCTTCAAGCATTGTCATCATACCTTCTTTCTTGGCTATTTTTTCTAAGTCGTCAGCCGAAGAATTCTTTAGAATCATTTCCTTGATAGTACTACTAACTTCTAGTACTTCATGAATCCCGACGCGCCCCTTGTAGCCATCCGGTGAGTCTTTGTTGGGCTTTGGTTTATAGAATGGTATCTCTTCCCATGTAGCATCGTCCTTCACAATCTTTTCCTTCTTCAGTGTATCGAGAACTACATCCAAGTTTACAACCTTACTTAAAGCGGTGAGCTCTACTTTACTCAAGTTGTACTTTTCTTTCTCTTCTGAAAGTTTACGAACTAAACGCTGAGCGATTACTGTCTTGACTGTCGATACGATGAGGAATGGTTCCACTCCCATATCTATCATACGTGGTATAGCTCCTGCCGCTGAGTTGGTGTGTATAGTTGAAAGCACCAAGTGCCCTGTTAGCGATGCATTCACCGCTAGAGAGGCAGTCTCTCCATCACGAATCTCTCCCACCATGATGATGTCAGGGTCCTGACGAAGAAGAGTACGAAGTCCATTGGCAAAGGTTAGCCCTATTTCGGATTTGGTCTGAGTTTGGTTTATTCTTGCCATTTGATATTCGATAGGGTCTTCAACCGTCGAAATATTTACATCTGGAGTGTTCAATATATCAAGCATTGTATATAGAGTCGTGGTCTTACCAGATCCAGTTGGTCCAGCAGCGAGCAACATTCCATTTCTTTTCTTCATTCCTCTATGAATTCTCTCAAGTGCTTCCCCGTGGAAGCCCAAGCCCTCAAGCGAGAAACCTTTAGCATTTTCTCGCAAAATACGTATGACTGTCTTCTCTCCAAAGTATGTAGGTAAAGTAGAAACACGGAAGGAAACTCTCCCAGAATCATTTATAATTTTAAAACGTCCGTCTTGAGGCAATCGCTTCTCGTCAAGTTTCAAGTTAGAAAGTACTTTGATACGTGCCACAATTCCGGGAGCAGTATCTTTCGGAAGTACCATGGCGTCATGTAGAATTCCATCAATACGATAGCGAACTATGAGCGACTCTTCCCCAGGTTCAATATGTATGTCAGAAGATCCCTGAAGGATAGCATGGGAGATAAGTGTATCGACAATTTTCACGATAGGTAGATCTTCAGCAAGTTCCTTTTCTGTCTTTTGGCTGTTGTCTGTCTTCTCTCCTGCGAAAGCATTATCCACTATAGATCCCAAAGTCCCAGTCTCTTTCTTTATAATATCTTCAAAGTCTGCTTGTAGACTTTTCTTGTATAGAGAAAGTGCTTCCTTGATAGAGTCAGAGGAAGTCATACGTGGTAGGATTCGAAGTCCCACTTTCTTTTTGATAAAGTCGATAACTGGCAAGTTGTCTACATCTAGCATTGCAACTTCAAGTCCAGAGGCTGACTTCTTATATGCAATTATATTATTGTTGCGAGCAATAGGCTCAGGGATAAGATTCAAAACTTCAGGAGCAATCTTCTCCCCTTTCAAGCTAACAAATGGGATTCCAAGCGACACCGCCTGCATACTATTCCAGTCCTTCTCAGTAAGTTTGCCATCACTCATCAGAACCGCCCCAAGTGTCTGATTGGTTTCTTTCGCTTTCTTGACCGCCATCGCCACGTCCGTCTTACTGACTAGCCCCGAAGTATTTAAAAGATTTATAATCGTAGTTTCATCGATATGCATGTAAACATTATACCAAATAAAAAACAAAAAATCCCAGTTTAGACTGGAATTTTTTAATTCTGATTCAGTAAAACCACCTACTGGGTTAATTTTCTAATACACCTCATTCTGGTAGCACTTCTCACAGTATATAATCTCCGGCCTCTCAGGAACATAACTCGTCTCAAAGGTATTCGTACAGCCTTCTTTCATGCAGGATCTATGCCAGAGCTTTGGAGGATTCACTTGATTAAAACGATCTTTATGCCTACATTCAAAACATTTTCTTGGTATAGGTAAGTTAAATCTCTTCAGAAATTCATATTCTGATTGGATTATTTTATACCCTTTATTACAAGATTCACATTCTATAATATAATCAAGGATTGTTTCTTTAATATCTTTGATATCATCTGGTATGTCTTTACTTGTATGCGTAATTGTATATCCTGATTTGTCAGGATTAAGAAAATTATATCCATTACTTTTTATATCATCTTCAGAAAGTGGAAAATAATCCTCTGCAACAGTTTCGTTATACCCAAATGGAGAAATCTCCGCAGGGAAAAACTCTCCATATTTATATACATTCCCCTTCTTATCTGTATAAGGAATATTATTCATATGTTCTATGATTTTTTTCTTAAGTTCAATATATTCTCCTTTTGAATACTGTTTATTAAAAATACAATAACTATTTTCCCTCAAACCCACACAAGCAAAAAGATTGTTACAACCATGACAATTATAAGAATATTCTGTATTTAAACACTCCCAAGAAGTTGCTGTAAAAAGTTGCATAGAACCATTTACACCTGAGTCAATTCCTTCATAAAGAAGCTGTGTATTGGCTCCTACTCCATATCCATCATATGAATCATTTAAACGATCAATCGCATTTATTAGAAACCTACAATCTTTTATATTATTGGCTACATAGAAACAATCATGAGAATTACTCGCATTGGTTATGTCATCACCGCTAACATTACTTGAATTTACTATATTAGAAAATCTTCTCAATGCTGAAAGTTTAAACTTATTAAATTCTTCTTTAATTTTTTTAAAATTATTATAATTTCCTATATTTAATTCACTTAATTTTTTAAAGTATTCTTCTTTAGTCAACTGTTCATTCCAAATACAATAAGATTTGTTTCTTAAATTTGTACAGCCAAAACAGTTCGTACAATTTTTACAATCATAAAGAAAATAGGAACTGACACAAGATACAGCATTCTGTGAATAGAAAGTTTCGTAACACTTAACACAAGAAACATCATCATAACAAAACTCACAATTTACTGTTGTAAACATATCCATAGAATCCTTGCTTTCATTACAACGAGAAGCATAATTTATATTTTCCCCCAACCAAGAAGCCGAGACTAAGTAAGAATTTTTAAATTCTCCAATGTGATTGCCATATAAAGTATCAGTACATTTACCTATAAAAAGATTGGGCTGTGGAACCTTTTCCAATAGTTCCCTAAATTGTTTAAAAAATGGTCTTGAAAAGTCATAATCCATACCATATTCTGTCGGGTCCCATTTATCACTCCACCATATATCTCTGTCATAAATAATAAATGGGGATTCGCTAGAGAAACAGCTGATTACACTTTTACCAGTTTTAGCACATTTATTTCTATGCAATACTCTTTCATTTCTAAAAGTAAATCTTCTTTGCATCCGACACTCCGGACAGAAAGTCGGCGCTGGAACCTTTATTTTCTCATAAAAAGAAAAGTCATCTGGCTCTATTGTAAATTGAAGCCTACAATTCTGACATATCCTTTTTTCTAATTTTTGTTCCATATTTCTATTTGGCATATTTACGCCATGGCTGAAATATGCCAAATGACGTTTATTTCACTCTTGCCATGTATTTATAATTGACCAGAAGTACAATTATAAATAGTGATAATGTTAGAGCCATGACTGGCATAGTAACGTAGCCGAATTCATAGATATATCGAATTGCGCAAGAGACTCCCCCACGAGATGGATCTGCACACGAAGGACCAGAAGTTAATCCAGTTTCTACAAATATATGATAGATAGAGACTATTGAACCGATAATAGCAAAGACCAAGCTGAAATCCACGATTGATTTATCTCTCTTGTAGAGTTCCATTCCAAATAGTATTAGTTGAGGGTACAAGAATATTCTCTGAATCCAGCAAAGCTCACAAGGTGGGAAGCCAATTATTTCAGAATAAAAGAGAGATAAACTAAATGCCCCCAATGCTCCCAAGAATCCAAGGATGAAAGTATATTTCTTGAAGAAGAGTAATAGAGGATTATTCCTACTTCTAAAGAAAATTAAAATTATTAGGACACTTAGAATAACTACTTGGAGAAAGATCGTCCCCAAGGCTAAAATCTTATTCACTGTGTCTAGATATGCTGGCATATATTTTAATACTCTATTCTGGCAAGATACAATTTGTCTTCTCTGCTAATGTTTGAAGTGATAATTCTCCAGAGAGACGGGACCCGTCTTTAAATATCCAAGTTGGATAACCTTCTATTCCTTTATCTTTACAAACTTGGAGTTGACCTGTTCCATCGGGAGTAGAACATTCTATATAAGGAAGATATTGTTTAGAAGATCCAAAAAGTTTCTTTTGATTTTGACAATGAGAACACCAAAACGTTCCATAAAACTCCACTCCACTACTTTTCAAACACTGAGCAAAACCATCAAGTTTTGTTGATTGCTTAATATTTGCTTTAGTCATATAAACCCCAAATCCCCCAACTAGTAACACTATAATAACTGTAAATATAATAAAAAATTTTGTTTTATTCATTCCACTATTATATCAGAACCCGAGCTTAACCAAAAGCCATACAAATGGTGCCTTTATTTTAGATATCACATTGTGAACTATAGACAAGAAGTTATTGTTTGACTCACTCACTCCTATAGCACTAGCAGAAAGAGGACTCCCTATAGGCTTCTCTATTTTCGTATTTGTTGTTGCACTTGTTTTTATTATCGGTTTTGTTGTCTGTCTGACTATTGGCTTGATTATTTTTTTATCTTCTACTTTTGGAAGCACTTCTAGATCTTTCTTTTCTTCTTCTACTATAGCAGGAGCGACAATTTCTGATTTAATTTCTTGTATTAAAGAAGGTGAAGAAGCTGGAGCAGGAGCCACTTCTTGTTTAGAGAAATTATCCAAGATACTACTCCATGTTTTGTGTAGCACTGCGGGTATAGCATAAGCCGTAGACCACACGCGGACGTCTGTCTCGTCTATCGTATTTTCTAACCCACCATCTGACTGTTGGCCAGAAGCCAAGTAATCAGTCGCTTTTGAAACACTGTTAGCATCTATGAGAGCTTGCAATGCCCAAGAAGTCGAGGAATTATTTTCAAATCCTCCATCTGTTCCCTGACTCGAAACTAAATAATTTTCCGCTGAAGAAATTGAAGAAGACACACCAGAAATATTTCCAAATCCTCTCAAGGCCTGGATGCCGGCCCCTGTCATATCTATACTTCCCCATGATCCACCAGATTGCTTGGATACAATATAGTTTACATCTTTATTTATCATTTCATCACTTCCAGTATATCCGGCATTTTTCAAAACTATCAAAGCAAAGATATCATCGTTTACCAAGCTCGCATCACCAAACTGCACTCCATCAAAGCTATCTGTAATTTTCTTTATATAATTCACCTCTGTCCCATTGTATGGATTTATACCTAGAGCCATTAGTGCCATCGCTCGCCTTTCATAGTCAGTAACCACTCCACCATCTATAGGATTCGACTTCAGATAATTCGTAAGTTTCAATTTCAAGTCAGCATTGTCCCCTGCCTTAGAGGCTATCGCCACCCAGTCTGTATACATTGGAGCTCCAAATGAGCCATCACTCTTCTGGTTGAAAGACAGAAATTCGAAAGCTTTGGAAGTAGAAAAAGTTTTAGGAGGTAAAGGAGTATTAGAACCTCCCCCACCACCATTATTCTCTGGAACAAATTTAGTGACTACAAGTTTTTCAGTCGGCCAGTAATAATCCTCTTTAATTCCTACATTATACTCACCCTCTGGTACAGATGAGAATATTGCAATGCCAGTTACATCATCAACCTTTTTTTGGATCTCATCATTTGGAGTCCATGGATTTGCTGGGTCTGGTTTGGTAACTCCTACAGTAACTCCACTACGAGAAAGCCAAAGATTATGCTCATAGTCATACTTTTCAGCAGTAACATTTAATTCTTCGTTATCTTTTATTAAATTTTTATTTAAGAGAACTCTATTCTGTTGTCCAAAGTATATGTAAATTTTTTCATTTCCACTTAAAATATTTTTGTCCATCCCAACGTATGGATAAGAATCGTTTACAACATACTGCCAGTTATCACAAAGGATCTCTCCCCCACTTGGAGTTAAGCATTTCATGTATAGAGAATCATAAACACCACTATATTCCAATGTAGAAATTGAAAAGTTATCACTAGTACTATCAATACCGTAAAGTATAGCAAGAGCACTACGTGCATTTATATCGTGGGCAACACCATCTTTATCTGGAATTGAAATTATTCCAGATTCTGGTAACTCATAAAATCCATCATATAAAATAACATCTCCATTTCTAATGACAACTTGCTCTTTTAATTTTTCTGGTACTACAACCACATCTACACAAGCATCTTTTGCTTCATTTAGAATCTGTGGCGCTACACATTCTATGGGTGCAGGAACAGGAGCATCTTCGGCGGTTACTTTTGTAAAATTAAATCCTATTAAAACAAAACTCAATCCGAGCAAAACTATAAACTTTTTTAAAATATTTTTTATCATAAATTATATCCCTTCATTTTTCCAACTAATAATATCCCCTTCTTTCAGTATATATTGTGAGACTCCGATGGAAGCGAGCTTGTCGTTCACATAATACATCCAGTACTCCCCGGGAGCTCCCTTTACTCCATTTATCTCTGTAATAAAACTTCCCAACCCTGAAACTTCTTTATATTTGAAGCTAAATGTATCAGGGGGAGTACTCTTCTCTTCCAGCGTTTTCATCATTTCGAATACCGATGCCCCTTCTCTTGTCTCTACTTCGTATTTTTTATCTAGAACACTAAACTTAATTTTTATACTATTTTCAGTTTGTACTGTTTTTAAACCTTTGTTTTTCTGATTTTTTATTGAAACTATTGTTTCAATTTTTTCTTCTGTATAATTCTGTTCTAAGGGGACAATGATAGGTATTTCTTTCTTCCTATTAAGAAACAGAAAAACCAAAACGATTATAAGTAAAACAAAGCCTCCTATTAAAATTTTTCGTTCTTTTGTTTTCATATGATTTGATAAATTTATAAATATTACAAGAAAAGCCCCTGCTGTCGCAGGGGCTTTTCTCTAAAATAATAGTAGATTTCTCCTGCTCGGGAAACACCGTTGTATTAAGATCGGACTTATCTCTTACGAGCATTACCGTTGCGGCACAGTAGAGGAATCACACCTCACTTCCAAATACATAGGTTTAAATTTTAAAAAACTAACTAACCAAAACAATTTTTTCTACACTAAAACTTCTTTTGCTTTCATTCTTTGACTCGCCGTAGTTTTAACAGAGGCGGTCACTACCCATCTTTCAATCAAAGGTGCTAGTACTATAGCAAAAGATACATTCCCTAGCAAGTGTAGAGCGGTGAAAGGAATCTGCCCTACGAGGGACACCATAAATGATTGACGGAAGAAGAGTGGTCCAATAGTAAGACCTGTAACAGCGTCATAAACTATCGTAGCTATAACTGCATATGTAGCATAATTCTTCCAGCCAGAACGATTCTTGAAGTAGTACTGTGCTCCAAGACCTAAAGCTCCATATGCCAAAGCTGTTACAAGAGTCCAAATACCAAGCCCTGAAGTCACAGCATCAAACAATACAATACTAAAGAATCCAAAGGCAAATGCATACAGACCACCATAAACTTTCCCAAATGGCATTATGACTGTCATTAGTGGCTCTACGTTTGGTGCCCGAAAGGGCATGAGCCTGATAGCAAAGACAGCCAAAAATGCAGTTATGTATTTAATACTTTTTTTCATATTATTGATAGTGAAGCAAGTATATGTAAAATTATTTGTCGCGTCGGAGCCCTTTAGGGTAAAGCGAAAATAATTTTACATATACTTGCGAAACTCAAACTTAATTTACACTATATCACAAACACCAGAAACGCAAGCCAGCTCTCTCTTTACTTCGGTTTCATCTCTCATCTCATAAGTCACAATCTTTGAGAAGTCAAAGTCTGGCATTTTAGATACAAGATCCTTGTAAGTCTTCTCGTCTATGGCTTCATAAGGAGCAAGCTGGTATACATGGTTGCTTCGTGGTAGGAACGAAAGCCCTCCTACAATATCCCAGTTCTGGTAGAGCCAGTGTGCCACTTGTATCCATTCATTCTCCCCCACTGACACAGTTACAGAAGGATTGTGTTCAGTATAGTTCACCTTCACAACCTTCCAGTGTTCTAGTTGATCGATAGCAGTAATGTCGTCTTTACAGATGGCATCCTCTGGAGCTTTCATTGGGAATTCAAGAACGAAAGTATTGGCCTCATCAAGAGTCTGACCAACTTCTGGATGGTAAGGAACTCCTTGATCTTTCATCATTTTGAATAGTGAGTCTGTCGCTGAAATACGAATACGACGTATATAATAAGGCGCATGACGAGGATGCATTCCTGAAGCACAGTCTACAGTCTGAGAGACAGTCCCAGAAGGCTTCACAGCGGTAATACAAGTAGACTCATTGATACCAAATCTTTTTGCATATACCTTGTTTACACGAATAGCTTCAAGACGAAGTTTAGTGAGCATGGCAGGGTCGCGAGCAATCTTCGAATCCCACTGCCCAGTAACAGAAACTCCGAGTAATTTCTCTGCATCACAATTATCTTTCCATTCTTTTGATAAGTATCCAAACTTTGTAAGCGTCGACTGGTATGTACCAATAATAGTAGCGATGCGAATCTTTCTCAGTAGAGATTCTTCAGTGTCTTCTGCTCTAGCCACTACTTCAGATAAGTTACAGAATTGCTTTGATCTTAGAATTATCTCTCCACAAGGATTTGTACCCATCTCCCCTATAAAATCAGCAGACTTTTCGATTCTTCTCTTTGGAAGAGATTTATAAAGAGATCCGCGGTTGAAGATGCCTCTCTCTCCACTTCCTGATTCCATAAGAGCAATCCATTCTTTCAAGAATTCTGTTTCTGTTGGTTTAACGTTGTAAACGGCAGAATTGTTCGCAAGCATACGTTGTCCTTCATTGAGCCAGAATTGTCCGTTTTTTGCATCACGCATTTCAGAATCATCTAAGTCAGAGAGTGATATAAGGGCACTTCGGCGAACTCCACCAGATACTACACATTCACCAATCTTACAGATAATGTCGTGAGCATCTATATTCCTCAAGTGTCTACCTTGGCGTCTTAATATGCGGTCTCGTGTAAATCCAAGTAGATCTATCAAGGGTTTAGGGCCAGAACTCTTACCTCCCATTATTTTAAGACGAGCCCCAGCTGGACGCAAAAGTGAGAAGTCAAACTCTATATCATTACCATCAAACCAAGTCTTCATACCAAGGACAAATGCATCTGCCCAGCCTTCTTTAGTGTCTGGTACAACGAAAGTAGGAAGCTTCTTGCCTGATTGATTTTTTATTTGAGGAAGTGCTTGAATATTTTTACTTTCTACAGAGAATCCTACTCCTGTTCCACACATAGAGATGTAAATAATCTCTCCAAAGTCTTGAAACTTAGATGGGGCTATGAATGAACAGTTGTAAGCACAGACATTTGTCTTCTCGGCAGCAGGACCAGCAAATTGCAAGAGTCTCATGGAAGGCATAGCTTCTTGCTTGAGGATTGCTTCACGTACTTCTTCATATTCACTTTCTTTCAGCTTGTCTCCAAGCTTACCTTTCATGAATTCAACATATCTGCTGATAGTCTCTATCCATGTTTCTCTTCTTCCTTCTTCTTCAATCCACTTCGCATATGAACGATAGTAAACGAATTCAGAAAGTGGATTTCTAAAATATTTTTTACTTTCATCATTTAGCTTCTTCACACGCTCTGGCACAGTTATACTATGGGATCGTAGACGTGCTCGCTCTTCACGATAAAGAATATAGTTCTTAGAAGTTTTGACGAAGTCAGATAGCATAAGTTCCTGCTCGACAGTGTCCTGAACGCCCTCCACAGTTGGCATAAAGTTCTTATATTTCTTGGCTATTTTGACTATTTCGTTGAAAACCTTATCAGCCACAATATTGGCATCTTTGATAGAACCTTCCCCGCTTGCAAGCATAGCTTTATTAATAGCATTCGTTATCTTATTAAGATCAAAAGGAACAGTAGTTCCATCTCTCTTAAGAACGCTTTTAATAAAAATATTCTTGTCTGACTTTTTTTCAACAGAAACTTCCTCACTCTTTAGGGCGACCTTTGTACTCTTTTTTTTGAGACTTAGCACCTTCTTTTTTGCAACCATAATTTTTTTATTTTAATTAATAATGTCTCACCTGTCTCCCACTTTTGCTTTTGGGTTTATATTATACTCTTACTTTTAGTATCATAACAAGAGGTATTGGGAGAAAATAAACACTACAAAAAAATATTGGGAATGAGTCAATAGTTCTCCAAATTTTCTCCAAAAGTCGCCCTTAGAGTACTACTATTAAAGGATATTTTCATAACAAAAATTCTTCCTTTTTTAAAACTAAACAAGCCCCCGAAAATTGCATTTTATTGCATTCATTCCCCTCTTGAGGGGTGGATTTTGTACTCAAAAGACGGGGTGGATGAATTTAAATCCTCCACCTCCCCCTTCGGGTACTCCTCAAGAGGAGAATTAATACACCTCCCCCTGATAACACTTCTCACAATACACTATCTCCGGTCTCTCAGGAGCATAACTCGTCTCAAAGGTATTTGTGCATCCCTCTTTCATACAGGAACGATGCCATAATTTCATAGGGTTTCTTTGAGCTAGACGTTCATAGTGTCGACAGTTAGGACAGAGACGAGGTAAGGGTAGGTTCATACGTCGGTAGAAGGATAGTTCTTCGGGGATAATCTTGAAGGCTTCTGTGCATTGTTGATTACAGGTTCCCTTATGGAAACATTCAATGACTTTGTTTAGGATATCTTGGTCTTCTGTATCATTTATAGAGTCAGGGATGTCATCTGTGTGGATATCTATAGTATAGTTACGTTCTTCCTTGTCTTTCCACTTGTATCCTTGTTCTAGGGCTTGTTCTTTAGTTAATGGATAGTATTCTTGAGCTATGGTTTCGTTGTAGGCAAAGGGAGAGAGTTCAGATGGGAAGAATTCACCGTATTTGTATACTCTTCCCTTAGAGTCTATGTAGGGCATGTCGGACATGTGCTTTATGATTTTGGGAACCAACTCTTCGTATTCGGATTTGGTGTATTGGCGGTTTAGGATGCAGTATTGTTTGGAGCGGAGTGCTATACACCCAAATAAATTTGAAGAAGCAGAACAAAAATCTGAATACTTAATATTATTTGAATCTCCAATTATATTAGAAAAAAGAACTCTATTAATCTTCCAATAACCTATGTAGTCATAACATAGTTCCATAAATTCACAATAGTTTGCATCATGAACGTCTATGGCTTCAATAACTTGTTTACAATATTTAATATCCTTGCTTTTCTTAACATCAAAACAATAAGTAGCATTTTTTGATTGGACTATATGATCACCTTTTACATTATCTGAATATAATATGGTACTAAACTTGCGTGGTAATTTTATTTTTATATTTTCAAACTCTTCTTTTATTGCATTTAACTTTTTATAACTTCCATCTAATATTTTACTTTTTTCTTTTAAATATCCTTCTTTGGTGTACTGTTTATTAAAAATAAAATAACTTTTATTTCTTAAACCAGCACAACCTATGCAATCATTGCAATTTTTACAATCAAAACAATATGTTAAATCAAATGAATTAGAACAATTATGACAATATTTGCATCGTGATAATTTTTCAGAATCTATAGATTCATAACAATATTCGCATTCTCTAGATACATACGTATCAACACAATATTTTGATTCATAAGGAGAACCATAAAAACAATTTTCTATGTTTATAGATCCAAAACACAAATATGAGTCTTTTCCACCAGCCATATGATTACAAAAGTCACAATTTTTTGTATCTGGCACGATAAGAGAAGGACGGGGTATTTTGTTTAATAATTCACGAAACTGCTTAAAAAACGGCTTTGTAAAATCATACTGTTGTCCATCTACTGTAGGATCCCATTTATCACCCCACCAGCAACTAGTACAAAACACAGGAAATTGTTTATCAGGAGAATACATAGAAATTATTTTGTTTCCACATAGCCCACATTCTCTTCTGTATAAATTTCTCTCATTTCTAACACTAAATCTTCTCTGCATTCTACACTCCGGACAAAATGTTGGTGGAGGAACTTTTATCTTCTCATAGAAAGAAAAGTCGTCCATCTCGATAGTGAAGTCTTTCTTGCAGTTTTGGCATATTTTATTTTCTGATTGATATTCCATGTTTTAATATACTTCCTGTTGATAACACTTCTCGCAATACACGATCTCTGGCCTCTCTGGAGCATACGAGGTCTCAAATTCATTAGTACAGCCTTCTTTCATACAGGATCTATGCCAAAGTTTCATGGGGGTTCGCATTCTTAATCTACTTTCATGCCTACAAAAGAAGCATAGTCTAGGCAGAGGAACCCCAAGGCGTTTATATAAATTAAGTTCATCTTCTATTATTTTATATGCCCCCTTACATCTATCCTGACAATTTTCTTCATGCAAACAACCTATAACTTCTTTAGTGATATCAATTTTATTATCATCGAAATTATCAGGCAAATCTTTTGCTTTTATTGTTATTTGGTATTCAGTATTTTTTCTGTCTCGCCATCTATACCCATTCTCTAAAGCTTTTTCTCTTGTTGTTGGAAAATAATCTTGGGCTTGAGTTTCATTGTAACAAAAAGGGGAAAGTTCACTTGGAAAGAACTCACCATATTTGTATACAATCCCCTTTTTATCTACATAAGGAACTTCCATCATTTGTTTTTTAATCGATATCACCAATTCTTCATATTCTTCTTTTGTATATTGTTTATTTAAAATACAATATTTTTTATTTCTTAAACCAATACAACCAAATAGATTAGAACTTCCATGACAATTAAAACAATACTCAATATCATTCGAACTATAAACAACACTAGTGAAAAGATTCCTAAAATTACCTATTCCTGTATCAAATGTTTCATACATCAACTCCCCCATTCCTACCCCTGGACCTGAATCGTAAGTATCTTTTAAGTTCATTTTAGACCAATGAACATATTTTGAATCTTCTATTTGACCACTAGAATCGAAACATGATTTACAATTTTTTACCCCATTAAGATTCTCTCCTGTCGAATTAACACATTTTATCTGAGTGGCAAAACGATGAATTGATTTTAAATAAATTTCTTTGAAATGTAATTTAAATTTTTCAATCACATTAAAATCCATTAAATTCATCTCTTCCAAACGACTCTTATATTCTTCTCTAGAAAATTGTTCGTTCCAAATACAGTATGATTTATTACGGAGATTACTGCAACCAAAGCAGTCAGTGCACCCTATACAGTCGTACAAGAAATACGAATCAACACAATTCTTACAATTAAGAGAATACATTAAATGATAGCAGTCCGAACACATTACATCGTCATAACATAGTTCAGAATTTTGAACTATGTATAGATCAGAAGAATCTTTGGTAAAAAATATTCTATTAGAATAGTGAGTTTGTTCAATTTTCCAAGATCCAGATGACATATAACTATTCTTACTATCTTCCGCAATGTTACAGTAATCACTATTGGTGGCATTAGAATTTGATAGGTGTTGAAGCGGGAAAACATCCCTTAATTCCTTCCATTGTTCAAAAAATGATTTAGAAAAGTCGTATTCCCTACCATAAGAAAGGGCATCCCAACCATCTCCCCACCATGATTTAGAATCATAAATAACTAATTTTTCCTCAGGTGGATAAAAAGAAATGAGCATTTCTTTATGACCAGGCACGTCACATTTCCTTCTAAATAAAGACATCTCATTACGCCAACATAATCTTCTTATAGTTCTACACTCTGGACAAAAGGTTGGTGGAGGGACCTTAATCTTCTCATAGAAAGAGAAGTCATCAGGCTCGATAACGAAATTTTGCTTACAATTTTGACATATTCTACTTTCAGACATATCACTCATATATTTTTACAGTTTCCTGTCCCATTGAAAGTACTCTTTCCTTCGGGATGACATATTTTCGTCTCCGGATTCATATATTTTTATTATAACAATTTTTAATATATAATAGTAGAATGATTTTCACAATGATTCTTACAGTTTTAGGATTATGTTTATTTGAAGTTATTTCAAGTATCGATAACGCCGTTATTAATGCAGAAGTTTTAGGTACTATGGGGAAAAAAGCAAGAAGATGGTTTCTTGTTTATGGTTTCTTTTTTGCAGTATTTGTAGTAAGAGGACTTCTTCCTTGGATAATTATTTGGGCAACTGTCCCAGAATTGGGACCTATCGGGGCATTAACTGCTACCTTTTCCAATGACCCTAGTATTCATACTGCTATTGAAGAATCTGCCCCTATCCTATTGTTAGGTGGAGGTATTTTCCTTGTCTTTCTTTTCTTCCACTGGCTATTCCTTGAAACAAAGAACTTCGGACTACGTCATGAAAGATTTTTCCAGAAGAATGGAGTCTGGTTCTTTGCTGTTGTGTCTATCATTCTAGCTGTAGTTGTATGGCATTCAATTAAGATAAATCCAATGCTAGCTTTTGCAGCAGTTGTCGGATCAACAGCCTTTTTCATAACTCATGGATTCAAAGAGAATGCCGAAAAAGGAGAGCAAGCACTTCTCTCAAGCGACAACAAGATGTCAGATATTAGTAAAATACTTTATCTTGAAATTATAGATATGACCTTCTCTATAGATGGAGTACTTGGAGCTTTTGCCTTTACACTTTCTGTACCACTCATCATACTGGGCAACGGACTTGGTGCTTTTGTATTGAGGAAATTAACTATCAGTAATATAGATCGAATTAAAAAGTACGCCTTCTTGAAGAACGGAGCCATGTATTCTATCTTCGTTCTAGGTATAGTTATGATGGCAGACGCATTTGGAGTTCATATCCCTTCATATGTTTCCCCTCTCCTAACTTTCGCTATAATCGGATACTTCGTTTTCAAATCCGTTAAATTAAACAAACAATTAAAGTTGAATTAACGGAGTAAAAATGTTCTCGAGCGAACCCTCACGCAGGTCGACGGACCGAGTGCGAGCAAAAAATTCAGCAGAATTTTATTGTGTGGTGAGTCCGAGAATTTTTTTATGGAGTTAATTCAAAACCAATAAACTTTATTCAATAGTATCAAACCCCCCAGACTGTATATCCCAGAGCTTTTTATATATACCATCTTTATTATTCAAGAGTTCATCGTGATTGTCGTCTTCTACTATCTTTCCGTCTTCTATCACAATTATTCTATCCATCGCACGAACAGTCGAGAGTCTGTGAGCTATAACTATCGTCGTCTTGTTCTTTATCAAGTTTTGCAAAGCTTCTTGGATAAGCATCTCGGATTCTGAATCGAGAGCCGAAGTCGCTTCATCTAGTACTAGTATAGGTGCATCCTTAAGTATTGCTCTGGCAATAGCCACACGTTGACGCTCCCCACCTGAGAGCTTTATACCTCTCTCTCCTACATAAGTTTCATAACCAAGTGGCAATCTGTCTATAAATTTATCACAGTTAGCCAAACGACTTGCTTCTTTGACTTCTTCATCTGTCGCGTCACGTCTTCCATAGCGAATATTTTCTAGAAGTGTTCGGTGGAATAGGGCTGGATCTTGAGGCACGAAGCCTATCTCTTCTCGCAGATTCTTCTGAGAGATAGTACTGATATCTACCCCATCTATCAATATCTTCCCTGAAGTTAAGTTGAACAACCTCATAAGAAGATTTACGAAAGTCGACTTCCCTGCCCCCGAAGTCCCAACTATCGCAAGCTTTTGCCCTGCAGGTATGGTAAGAGAGAAGTTATCAAACACTTTTGTATTATTCTTGTCGTAAATATAAGTGACGTTGTCAAACACCACTTCGCCTTTTACATTTTTTAATTCATTTGTCACTTCATCTTTTATATCATAAGGCTTCTCCATGACCAGTGCCATCTCTTGTGCATCAGCAAACCCATCATAAAATGTACGAACTATAGAGTGGAATGTCCAGAGATAACTAGTGAGGCGTGACAGATAAGTTTGTATTAAAATAATGACTGGAACTCCTATAATACCTAATTTCCAATCACCTATAGCTATCCAGAAAATAACGAACTCAATGATTGTTGTATAAAGGCTCTGCATAAAAAATAAACCACTCCACAAATACCAGTTTGTTACTGTAGCCCTCTTCTGTTTTTGTATTACTTCTCCAACTCTTTTGTCCTCATACTCACGACCTGCAAAAAGTTGAACTGACGAATAATTACCTATTGAGTCTGCTAGTGCTCCTGTAGTCTTGGTATCTGCTTGTGCTGATATTATGTCGTATTTAAGTTTAAGTCGAACGTAAATTAATGCAGTCAAAATAAAAACAACAGAGAAGGTCAGTAATATAAATGAATATTTAGGAGCAAGTGTATAAATAGCAAAAACCGTTCCTACTGTTCTTAGTAAAAGAGGGAGACCATTATCAATCATCATATCCATTAATCTCTCAAATGCTTTTGCGTGTTTGTTTATTTTTTGAGTAAGAGATCCACCAAAATTATCTGAGAAGAAAGAATGGGAATGTCCCATCAGATAAGAGAAGGCCTGTTCTCGTAGTCCTGCTATTACATTCGCCTCAAGATAAGCAGATAAGAAGTTGACACCCCTAGCAATAAATACACGAATGATACCTAAAATAAGTATAGTAGCTACTATATGATACGCTTGATTTGAAACAACAAAATTATTTGTGCTTAAAATATTCCAGAGTTTAAGAAACTGAAAAGGTATATATAGATCAAGAGCGGTAGCAATAAATGTTCCAATAACAGCAGAAAAGAACGATTTTTTAAATCGTCGAACAACCCTCCAGAAATATTTCAGGACTAATGCTATGTGTAAATTATTATAATCTTTTTCTTTATCCATATAAACCACGAAACAAAAGGCTTTTCAGCCCTTATTATCATAATGCCATAAAAACACTAAAATTCAAAATCCCTAAATTCCTATAATTTTGCCCCTCTCACAAGAGTATCTAGAATATTCGAAAGCTTTATAGTTGCTACTCCTACTACCTTGTCCCCTCCTCCATAGTATATGAATAGTTCTTTCCCTCGGAGTGTCATTCCACAAGGGAATACAACTCCATTCACTACACCAAACTTTTCATAATCTTCTTCCGGAGCAAAGATCGGGTCTGAAGTTCTAGCCAGAACTATTGCTGGATCTTTTAGATCAAGGAGTAGAGCCCCGACTCTATAAGTAAAGTGACTCTTCGATACGCCGTGATAGAGAAGTAGCCATCCATGCTTGGTCTTTATCGGTGGAGCAGTGATACCTACTTTGGCACTATCCCAATTGTTTCTCCTAGGACCTATCACTCGGATACATTTGTTCACTTGTCCCGCATTGAAGTCAAGCAGGGTCAGATAGTCTCCACACATTTCATTGTTCATACGATGCAAGATAAAGTAACCTTCTTTAAATTTCTCAGGGAAGATACAAGTATCCTTGTCATCGAGCCCTGGTGGAGTTATTAGGAATGGTTTACTCCAATTCCACTTATGAGCAAGGAAGTCCTTCTCACTTATAGAAGAGACTGCAACCTTGGGTGGATTTACACTATCATAAGCCGTATAACAAAGATATATATTCTTGCCTATTTTGGTAAGGCGTGGATCTTCACATCCAGAGTTTCCATTTGGAACCTTCTTCATCTCAAAGTCTTCTCTAGGTAGATAGACCGGCATTTCTAATCTTTCGTCTATATGGAAGCCATCTTTACTGGAAGCATATCCTATGAAAGAAGTATTGTCTTCGGATAGAGTTCTATAAAGGATGTGTGTCTTGCCTTCTAGGTATATAGCTGCTGGATTAAATGTAGCTTTTGCCTCCCACTTATTCTCCGCTTTAGGAATTATTATTGGATTCAATGGATAACGTTTGAAATTCCAGTCATTATCTTTATTTGGATCCATTGTCTTTAGGAGATCATGAAGCGACACATGCGCCATACATACAGTTGTGTCAGCAGCTCCGTAGTATATCGAGAGTTTATCTTCATCTACAAGTGCCCCCGTAGGGAAGATGACGTTGTCTATATATCCCGCCATTTCATAATTCTCTTCTGGTACAAGTATAGGACCTCCTGTTCTTCCAACTATCTTTGTCGGATCTTTCAGGTCGAGAAGTAGTGCTTCTATCCCAAAGATTCTATCAAGCCTCTCTGGGTCAGGGAAATAATTCTGAATATGAGAGTATATTAGAAGCCAACCCTTTTTAGTTTTGATTGGTGTCGCTCCTATCTCCAAGTGATCATAATTATTACGACGAAAGTCTACTGTATGAGTATCAATTTCTTCAATCCATTTTCCCCAAAAAGTTTTATCCCAAAGTTGCTCTATGTTGTCGAGCTTGGCCATGCAAACTTTTGCTGGAGGCTGATCAGTATGAAAGGAGAATATGACCACTATCTTGCCATCTATCCTCTCAGGAAAGAGCGTCATAGCCTTGGCATTGAAGGGAGTCACTAGATGGCGACTTTCTACCTTCTTCAAATCTTTTGATATGGCAACTGCCACCTTTATACTCTCAGCGGTAAAGGGAAAGCTTGAAAGTGCCGTATAGAATATATAATACTTCCCTTCAAAGAAGGTCACCCTTGGGTCCTCACATCCATATTTCTCCCATTTTTCTTCTGGCTTTATAAATGGCTCTCTATCTTCAAAGTGAACTCCGTCTTTACTCTTCCCTATTCCTATTATTGAAGTCTGCTTCTGAGGCTTTATGTTGTCCACGGCAGAAATAGCACGATAAAGACCGTAGATATTCTTACCATGTCGAACTGGACTCATATTGAAAGTAGCAAACTCTTCCCAATAATGATCTCTGTTAGGTGTTATTATTGGATTCTCTTCTGATCTTTTGACTACGTACATATTTATTTAATATTTATTTGCTTGTTTTTTTGTAATTTTACTTCACCGTGTCCCTTAATACTATCCAGTAAGTCCGAAAGTTTGACAGATGCAACTCCAATATATTTATCTCCTCCCCCATAATAAACAAAAAGTTTCCCATCTTTGACAACTGCACCATTTGCGTAAATAATTCCCGGCTTCCAATCATTTTCATACCATTCCTCTGGTTCAAGTATTGGATGCTTTGCTCTATAGAGAACTTTACTTGGGTCTTTCAAATCCAGAAGCATTGCACCAAGCTTATACTTATTATCATTATCTTTGTCCATTGCATGATAAAGAAGTAGCCAACCATCTTTTGTCTTTATTGGAGGGCAAGCCGCACTACGAGTACGCTTATGCCAAGCTACTATATGATCCGGCAATACTTGAGGATCAGGAGCATCTTTTACTGTTGGAGTTTCAGATGTATCTAGCTTATTTACATAGGTAATAAAAACTCTGTTAGGATCCCCCTTATCTAGATTACAAAAGATAGCAAATTTGCCGTTTATTTTCTCTGGGAATAGAACCCAGTTCTTCTGTCTATCCCCCGGATGGGAAAGATATGAGAAGTTATCCCAAATCCATTTTTTCTTTAATAAGTTTTCTTCTGTAATCGAAACCACTGCCACACTCATTGAATCCCACTTCCATCCATTTAACACATTAAAAATGTTAAATGTTATATATATAATTCCATCTATAAGTACTGCTCTGGGGTCTTCACATCCGCCCCAGCCACCTCCTGACGCATAAAGATTTCTATTATAGCTAGGTATTACAGGGGAAGTGAAGGAATGGTGATCCTTTGTAACTTCTGTATCTTTTAAAGAATAAACTGGGTAAGAAAGTCTTTCGTTAAAGTTTACGCCATCATAACTTGAGGCATATCCTATCCTAGATACTCCATCTTCACCAAGAGCTCTATAGAAAAGATGAATCTTCCCTCCAAGTGATATAGCCGCTGGATTGAAGGATGCTTGTGATTCCCATGAATAAGCCCGTGGCTCTAGGATTGGATTTTTAGGAGATTTGACCAGTTTAAATCCAGTATCTCTTTTTTTTATAACACCCTTCTTCTTTAATAAAACTTTTGACTTTTTTACTATCTTCTTAGTTTTCTTTAAAACTTTTTTACTTCGGCTCGCCGTAGCTTTAGCGGAGGAGGCTTTTACAGGAGTCGTCTTTTTCTTTTTCGTTGCAGTAAGTTTCTTTGACGAAATGACGTGCTTGATCTTCTTGGTAGTTTTGCGAACTAAAACCTTTTTCATATGATCTTGTCTCACATCTTGGATAATCTTTTTTGTGGGTTTATCTTTCGCTGTATCTCCCCCATCTTTATGGCCCCCTATAGAAAAAGCTCTTTTAAATATTGACCCAAATGAGTTATTCTTTTTTTCTTTTTCTTGAGCCATATATATTAAACCCTTCCATACTTATCCTCATAATGAACAATATCTTCTTCGTCAAAGTCGCCTATCGCAATCTCTAAGACTTGTATACCATTGGGCCCTGCGCCGAGTCGATGCTTTTGTCCTATGGCAATTTCATGTTCGTCTCCTACAGTAGTTTCTGTCTTCACTTCACCTATCTCCACTGTTCCACTACCAGTTATCACATGCCAGAATTCTGCACGATGAGTATGACTTTGCAAGCTAAGTATTTCATTCGGTTTAACGGTAACAATTTTTATTGTTGTATTCTCGTTTTTTGTAAATTGTCGGAAGTTGCCCCATGGTCGTTCTATTTGAAAGATATTAGACTTAATCATATGGGAACATTGTACCACATGATAGTTCTTTTGTTTACATACTTATGAACTAATTTCTAGATTATTTTGCATTTGTACTTTTGAAAGAAATATAAGATATATAAATAAAGAAGAAAAAGAGTATGGTATAAGAATAAACATTGATATAATCATTACTTTTTGTAAATACATCCCAGATAGCCTTAAGTAGAGGGACGTGACTTGTGAACAAGTCCCAACTATTGAATCGCAAGAATCGCCCCAAATATATACCAAAGCTGGCAAAGAGTATGATGACAGGTATTGCAATACTTACAACCCTTTTTGTAAACCTCAAGAGAAGTATCTTTTCTATATGCTGTATTGAGTATAGCCCTAGTAGTAGCGATACATAAGCCGAGCTAAAGAAGAAGAATATGTCGTACATAACAGGCACAACGTGCATCCTTCCCAAGTGAATAAAGTCCGTCATCACATAAGGAGCATTCGGCAAGAATAAGAACCAGAGAATGAAGCCAACAATAAAGAATGGCTGTGTAATTTTGTCCTTCCCTTTTTGCCCTTCCGAGCCGTTACTGGTATACAAAAGTAGAACGGAACTTATAAAGAACGGTACAAAGGCCAGTAATATATTCCAAAACATATACAATGACGAAGTTGTATGGAACAAGAAAATCCTGACAATATTTAAAGCGATAGCTAGTGCAAGCAAGATGGCTATCTGCTTTGGAATTTTAATTTTTTTTAGCATATTTTTCTAAATGCTTGGAGTACTTTTTAACTAATTCAGAAGAGCTCCTGACTTTTCCTCCACGCCCTACATTGTAAATCATTTTAATTCCAAATTCTTCACATAGGGCTACCTCAGGTATTGGATACCAGTCGGGCTTTCGATCTCCACCATTGGCAAAAATATGTGGCTTAATCTTTCGTATTTCTTCACACACACTTATATCTTTTGTATTTTTTGTATGACCAGATATGACAACCTTATCAACACCGGTGATTGCTTCAAGAATTTCTTTCCTTTCCAATTCTCCCATAAATTCTTTCCCTTTTTTAAATCTAAGCCAGTTGTCATTATTTAAAACAACGATCAGATAGTCTCCAAGCTTTCTCGCTTCCTGTATATAACGAACATGTCCTATGTGTATAGGATCAAACCCCCCACTTACCATCACAATCTTTTTTGCTTTTTTATTTTTCTTTAAACTTTTTTTAACTGTCTTGGTCATATTTATATACTATATCATACACCTAAATAAGCTTAAAATTAACACTAACTTTAAATCTACTCCCCGGCTTTATAAGTAGGGGCTCGTCTATCAGCCCATTCACTCCCCTCATCATAGGCTCAATACATACAAAGTCCTTGCCAGCCATAGACCAAACCCAAACTTTTTCGTATTCAATCGATGAGTTTATAACCAGAGTTCCAAGTGAAGGTATTTCTACCTTTATTAGATTATATTCATCGTTAATATTCGGATTGTCCATGTAGACTGTCCCTCCATTTGACCATATCTCTATATTGTCTTCTACTTCCCTCCCTTTATCACAATTAAATTTAATATATCCTTTTTCTGTATTGGGAACTTTAAAGTATGGATGTAGTCCCATGGCTATGGGCATCTCTTTTTCTTTTTCCATATTCTCTACTTCTTGGCTCAAAGTGAAGGAACCATCATTTTCAAATTTGCCCAATACCGTAAGTTTGAAATCAAAAGGGAAAACTTCTTTCATCTCTATAGATGAATCTAAGCTTTCTTTAAATCCTACTTCGGATTCTTCCCTCTTCCAATCCATCTCTCTGGCGAAGCCATGTCTTTTTAAATTAGGGAAAGTGTCATTTTTATCCAATTCACCTGCATTAGGGAAAAGGATAGGTATTCCTCCTCGTACACTTTCGTTTTTATTTAAAAATGTTGCTTTATCAAAATACAAAACTTCTTTCCCTTGTAGCTTAAGTAAAGTTACCATTCCACCTCTCTCTCTACAGAAGGAGGCTTCACTATTATCAGATCCATAAATTGTTTCGATTTTATAATCTTGCATTTATTGAAAAGTAAAATTATTACAAAATAATATTAAATAAATACCCTGTAAATACTATCCCTACACTTACAATTCCTGCAAAAATAAAAATAAGTTTTATTTTCATAACTTTTTTAAGAATCATAAATTCTGGAAGAGACAATGCTGTGACAGACATCATAAATGCGAGCGTAGTCCCCATAGATACACCTTTCTCTGTTAATGCAGATACAAGGGGTATGACTCCAGCGGCGTTTGAATATAGAGGAATACCTATTAATACAGCAAGCGGTACTGCATACCATTTACCAGACCCAGCATATTCTGCCAAGAAGTCCGCAGGCAAATAACCATGTATCCAAGCTCCAAGACCTATTCCTATCAATATATATGGCCAGACTTTTTTAAGAATATCTTTTGTGTAATCTAGTGCATAATTAATTCTTTCTTTATGAGATAAACTAGGCAGATCAAAATTGTCTCCATTTACAGAATTTTCATAAACAGATGATTCAACAAGATTTTCTACTTTCAAGTGTTCTATTATTATTCCTGAAAAAATAGCAATTATAAGTCCGCTAACTATATATATAAGAGCTATCTTCCACCCAAATAATCCCAAGAGTAATACAAGGGCTACTTCGTTAATCATTGGTGAAGCGATTAGGAAGGAAAATGTAGTTCCAAGTGGTATCCCCGCTTGGACAAAACCAAGGAAGAGCGGAATAGCTGAGCAAGAACAAAACGGAGTAATAATTCCTAGTAGTGAGGCTAGGACATTTCCTACATATTTATTCTTTCGTGAAAGTATTACTCGTATTTTCTCTGGTGGTAGATATGAACGAATGATAGAAACAACAAAGACAATAACAGCAAGGAGAATAAAGATTTTAATAGTATCAAATATGAAAAAGTTTACTGCCGAAGCTAGTAAGGTATTTGGGATAATTCCAAAGACTGTATAAGTTAACCAATCAGCTAATAATTGTATGGGATAAAACATATTAAATATTTTTAGAAATAATTTCCTTTAATCTTTCTTTGTCGGGCAATATACCGACTAGAACAGGCTTGTCGTTCACAGTTAAGACCGGGCTACTCATAAGCCCCATGGCTACAATTTTGTTTACATCTGTACTATATAAAACCGTATCATTTATGCCTAATTCCCTAGATACAACTTCTGTAAGTTCAAATAGCGACTTACATTTCTTACACCCTGAACCAATTACTTCTATTTTCATATCTTGTGATTATATCACATAGATTAAAAGCGGGTGGATATACTCGCAAAATTTCGATTTTTATGCTTAAAAAATGTTTAAAGACCTTTATTTAATCATTTTATCGGCTTCTATTTTTAAAGAATAACAAAAAGACATTATTGTTTTATAAGCTTCATCTTCCTCAATAATATCCCTATATTTTTCCTTAATATCGTTATGACTAATGATTAATCTTTGAATCTGTGCCAACATGTCATTACAGGATGCCGCTATAATTCTTTTATTATTTGCTTTTGCAAAAAAGGCAAAAGCTTCGAGTTGAGCCTCAATCTCCAACATTGTTTTTATCATAATTGGGTGTTCATTTAAGAGATCCCCTTGGCCATCAGCCCATAGCTTAAGAGCTTTAATAATTTTTTCTCTTTCAACAGCAATAATAACTTGTGGAATAATTTTTTCACTCTCATCTTCGTTTTCAGATTCATAGAAAATTGGCTGAGTAATTTCTCCTCTTTCAATTTTATATTTAAGATTATTTAATTTATCTATTAGTCCCTTGTTATGCGAAAAAGTTACATCTATATTTAAAGAAAATTCTCTTTTTTTATTTTCAACAATAAAATCAATACCCCTAATATCATCAGACAGGGCTGATTTCCAGACTACGGCTCCGGGAATCCAACCTTTTTCTCCCCCTAATTTATTATAGAACAGTGCTTCTAAGTATCCTGATACTTTATTGTGTTCAGGAGATCTATCATCTCTACCTTCTACTTTATCTTTTAATTCTTGTATTTTATTATTTTGTATAAAAATTTTTTTATATTTTTCAACCTCTAACAAGCATTTATCTATAATGGCGTCGTCAATTTTACCCCGAAAGTCTTCTTCTAAAAGAGCATCATTATTCATTTTTTCTAGCTCTTTATTTAAAAAGAGCTCTTGTGTCACTGAAAAATCCTTATGTTTTTCTACATTATTTTTTAATCCTAAATTTGTATTTTTTAATTCGAAATTCATAGATTATAAAAGTATAACATGTCTAAACGAGAACACTAAATACGGGGTACTACTGGGACCGCGAGTACGCTTTTTGACTATTACATAATATAACACTACTGGGAATTGTCACGAGTTACTAAGTCTACTCAGATGATTACACCTTCCGTAGACTAAGTACTCTCGACCCCACCTCGGCGACAAGCCAAGTAGTAACTTGCTTGTATACCGCCTGCGGTTTACAAATCCCAGTAGGCACGCCAAAATATAATCCGTAAATATTAATATATTTACTTCTTTATTTTTGGGGTGCCTACTGGGATTTGAACCCAGACTGAGAGTTCCACAAACTCTAGTGCTAACCATTACACTATAGGCACCATGTCATATACACAAACACTATTATTTACCACCATGAAATACTGTGGTAACTACCCAGTTATACCAGAAAATGCCTAAAAAATCTAGGCGGGAGGTGAATGTGGAGATTATTTATGTTATTTACAGATTGGACCTGTTATAGCGTTTGTAAGAGTAGTCGTATTGCCACTGCTATCAGTACAATAGTAACTTGGATTTGCTGGATCCGGATTGCTGAACAAAGGTAGAGCTATCGCCCAAGCAGTAGAAGTAGAGTAGCAAGACCCTAGTCCATTGGTATCACTCAGTAGTGAGTTCATCGAAGCCGAGATAGAAGCAATGGCTGTATCGGCACTCTTTTTATGCCCCTTTGGAGAGAAGAGTGAGCTAGGATTTGGGTTCGTACAACTTCCTGTTGGATTAGACCTAGATCCATACGAGCCTACTGCATTTTTAAAGACTGTCGCTTGTGCAAGGAAGGCAGAAGCCATGCTTTTTATTTTTGTATCTTTTACATTATTTATAAAAGTTTTCATATCTATTGCATCACTCGGCATATCAATCTTGTTCTCCACATCTATGTCAAAGTAAGTAGTTCTCCATTCTAGTTTAACTTCATTATCTCCTATACCACTATCATTTAATCCCAAGACTCTTGATAGAGGCATGTTCAAAGTAAATTTGATCTGGTACAAATTATCATCATTCTCTCCAATCCATACCTCGAAAGCAGTTATAGAAGAGGCCCCGATAGCCTCATCTAGATTCTGTCTCTGGTCTGCTGGCAACTTCATTGTCAGAAGATCTACCAAGGAGCCCACAAGCTTTTTAGTAGAAGGACGGTCTGCGGTCAGTTCATAATGGTAGGTGCTAACGCCATGGATATCTTCCTTCCCTTTACCTGTATACTCTGTACTATTGATAAATTCTTTAACTATAGAAGTGGCTTCCGTCCTCACATATAAGGGCACTCCTTCCGACATAACGTTGTATATGTCTACTTTCTTTATCATATCTGCAATCTCTGGAGAGAATTGTGGCACCATAGTTCCAAGCTGATCTGGAGTTAGTTGTACTAGGGCAGGGGCAGGTGCATCCTTGCCTATTACTAAGTTTAAGTCAGGAACCGACACGTAGAAAGTAGATCCGTCGTACTTCCAATCACTTACAATATCATTTTCTAATATAGAACTTTTAAGTGTTACAAGATTATCAAAGACTAGTTTGTTGTTTACATGATTGGCCATTCCTTTAACGATAATAGCAATGGATTCTTTGTCTTTTGAAGTAACGGCTTCCCCACTAGCAAGTCCTGTCGTAATACTTGAAAACGATGGAGAGGACACGGTCACTTCACTTTCTATTTTATATGATTTTAATTTTGAGATATTGTTTGGAGTATTTAGAATTATACTTCTAGGATCTTTCTTCACAATAGAAAAGCTTTTCTTGAATCCAGGTAATTTGATGCTACCACTTACAAAAGCAAAGACCATTCCTCCAACGAACGAACAGATGAGAATAACAATCAATATTTTTATAATAGACTTCTTCTGTATTACAGGCTTTGGGCTTTCTTCTGTGGTATTTGCAGACAAAATATCTTGAGAATACGAAGATATCATCGCCGTCCTAGGTACAACATCTGACATGTTGGCCTTTACAACAGGAGCATTGTCAATATATGGATCTAGTATCGCCTGACTATCTCTCTGTAAGTCTAAATATTCCGATGAAGGTTTAACTTCCTTGTTGATTGTAGGTATAAGTTCTTCTGCTGGCATTTCTACAAGTGCTTCTACAGGCGCTTCTTCTTTAGGGATCTCTATATTCGATACTTCAAATTTGTGGGTAATTGTTTTTGGTGCTTCTTCCATAGAAGCTACTTCTACTACTGGCTTTTCTGCTTGTTCGATTTCTAGATTGTATAGTTCTATAGCCGATGGCTTACTTACATCTACGGTCTTGGGTTCTACTACAATAGGAGTCCAAATCTTTTTGGGCTCTTCTTGCTTTAAAGGTTCTACTACTGGCTCCACTGTTGGTTTTTCAAGTTCTACTGGCTGAATTACTGGCTCGAAGACTTGTGGTTCTACTGGTTTTATAGGTTCTGCAACTGGCAGAGCTACTTTGGGTTCTATATTTGAAAAGCCTTCCTCTATATCTTCCATCCTCCACCCAACTTCTATGAGGCGAGAAATAATTAAATATTTAGGAATATTTTTATTAAGCTGTGACTTTATGTAGTCTATTAGTTCGCCAGTAGTCATACTAGGTTTATTATACCTCTTAGAGAAGTTTTAGTAAAATAAAATCTCAGAAAATGTTAACTTATTTAGAATTCATACACATAAATCTCCCTTGCAAGCTCCCATTTACCTCTTTTTAGATCAAGGACTTCTACTTCACGTTTTGTTGTAAAGTGGAAGGATGCTGATACAAGGCGAGTTCCCCTCTTAAGTTCTTTATCAAACTTTGCAAGTAAGTCATCCATTACATTTGGGTAAAGATAAGTAAATATATGAGTAGCATCTGACAAGTTTACATCAAAAAAGTCTTTTCCAATGATTGAAATATTCGATTTGTTTTTTCTCTTGAAAAACCAATTCCTAACATTGAAAACAAGGAGGGGGAATTGGCTATTTTCAATTCCTATATATTTAGCCTTAGGATTATTCTTGTATAAATAAAAAAGAACTCTTCCATCCCCACAACCTAAATCGTAGACAACACTATCTTCGTTTATATTAAGAGCTTTCTCTATATCTTTTAAAGTTTTAGTAGGAACTCCTATAAATGGAACTTTTGCTTTTATACTGCTCCACATCCATAAAAGTAATAAAAAAAATACTATCAAAAGAACCAAGAAAGCAATCCACGTAAATAAACTAAATAAAAATGTTATCATATCATCTATTATATATTAAAAGCTGATATTTAAAAATCGTGAGGCAAGATCTAGATACATATCTTATTATTGTGCTCAACCTACTCTCCATTTCACACATAAATTTTGCTCCCTAAAGAATAGAATGAAAAACGAATTTATGTTAAAGTAAATATTATGAACTGGCTTTCATATTCAATTGCCTCAACAATATTGCTGGGTATATCAATGTCTTTGTACAAAATGCCCTCATTCAAGGGTTATAGTAGTTTCTTTTCTACGTTTTGGACAAATCTTTTTTCAGCATTTTTTGTGTTAATAGCTCTTGTATTGTTTGGTCAAAGTTATTTATCAGGATTATCAACCATATCTTGGTATGCAATAGTTTGGGGTGGATTCTTTGCTATTAATATGGTTTTACAAAAGATTTTACTTCAAAATGTTGAGACAAATTCAGCGTATCCAGTTACATCATCAATTGGAAGTGTTGTTACTGTTTTAATCGGCATAACTGTTCTCTCTGAACATGTTTCTATTATACAGACAGCTGGTATTGCAATTATTTTACTTTCAGTTTTTCTTTTCACAAGAAAAACTGGCTCATTCCCACTCGATCAAAAAACTATTTTACTTTCTCTGGGAATTATAGTTTCATCGACTGCGTCAAAATATATTCAGAAGTTGGGTGCAGTTAATGATTCTGTTTCTCACTTTATGCTCTGGCAATATCTAGGTGCCGCACTTTTTGGTCTTTTAATTGCATACATTTTTGAAAAGGAAAAATTTGTAAATATAACTCATTTAGACAAATACTGGAAAGGTTCGGTTCTTATAGGTTTGTTTTCTGTCGCGGGCGGTTACGCAATTTTCAAAGCCCTTTCTTTTGGTCCACTTTCGGGAGTTTATGCAATCCACCCCGCGTATACTTTTATCGCTGGAATTTTTGGTTTAATTTTCTTCAAAGAAAAATTAACAAAAAAGAAAATCTTACTCGCATTTTTGAGTTTTGTTGGTATTGTTCTTTTAAAAATTGGATAAAAACTTTATTTTATCCAATTAATTTTAGTTACGGAAGCATTTGGATAAGCAAGTAAATTATAAAATAGTCTTGCCTCATAATTTTTAGTTTGCGCAACAGAGATGACCGCGAGTACGCTTCTTGAATCTTACAGATTCTGTACACCTTTCGCGTATTTTGAAATTAACATTTCAAAATCCAAGCTCAAGGTCTTCAACTCCTCTACGTGAGACAAGCAGTTGTCTCACTCTCGTGCACAATAATAAAAACCTTCAGAAAGAAGGTTTTTATTATTGTGCACGAGAGAAGATTTGAACTTCCATGCCCTTGCGGGCGCTACCACCTCAAGGTAGTGCGTCTACCAGTTTCGCCACCCGTGCATTAATACTTCAAACATCTCGAGTATAACGAATTATTAAGATTTTTTCAATCAAAAAAACAGCCCTCAGGGCTGTTTTTATTCTGCTGATTTTTCTTCTACAACATCTTCTGCCTTGTCTTCTCTTGATATTGTAATACTCTTTAATCTCTTCTTCACTTCCTTAACCGCCTTTGTTCGGATGTAGTAAAGCTTGTTACGGCGAGTTTTAGACTTTCTTAGGATTTCAATCTTATCAATATTTGGAGAATATAAAGGAAAGATACGTTCTACTCCAACTCCACTAGCTACTTTTCGTATTGTAAATGTGGCTCCACTTTCAGTACCATGCTTACGTGAGAGAACTAGTCCTTCAAAAGCCTGAAGACGAACTTTTCCTTTTTCCATTATTTTATTCCAGACGCGGACAGTGTCACCAGCCTTAAAATCAAGGTTTTTTCGGTCGTTCTGCTCAACAGGAGTAAATTGTTTTTTCGTTATTTCCATGGGTTCTACTTTATCATATATACCTATTTAGAGCAAGCCCCCACACCTACTTTTTTATGGCTTTTAAATTGTGCCATTACTTTAATGATAATATTGTATATTTTTATATATAAGAAACACCATTTTGAGAGAAAAAGTCACAAAAGCACAATAATTAAAAAGTAGGTGTGGGGACAAGATTATTGTAAATACTCTTTTATTACCTTTGTAAAGTCGGCTGGTAGTGGAGACTCTATGGTTTTCTTATCACCATTTGGCATTCGGAAAGTTATAGAGTAGGAATGCAGAGCCAATCTCTTCATTCCAAGGGCTAGTTCTTGATTACCTCTATAAAGTGGATCTGAAACGACAGGGTGGTTGATGTACCTCATATGTACTCGGATCTGGTGAGTTCTGCCAGTCTTTGGATATGCTTCTATATACGAGAATTTATTGTCTTGATTAAGACCCTTTGTATCATTATCCGAAAATCTTTCTAGAACTTTGTATCCTGTCACTGCGTCTCGTAGAGGTGGGCGAGCTCCCCGTCCAGCTGTCCACATACGTATATCTATCGGCGAGCGTCCTATTGGAACATCTATAATTCCCTTCTTGCCAGTAGCAAGCGAAGCCTTTGGATCTGACACATGCCCATATACAAATGCTCTATATACTTTCTCGATAGTATGATTCTGGAATTGTTCCTTGAGGAACAGAAATGTTTTCTGATTCTTGGCCACAAGCAAGACTCCGGAAGTCTCTCTATCTAGACGATGCACTATGCCGGGGCGTTTTATTTTAATCTCCTCACCCTTGTACTCTATGGTCATAGGCTCCCCTACTTTGGCAATAGATTTATCGTAATCAAGTATTAGATCAGCAATAGTTTTTTCATTTTTCTTAGTTCGAGCATCTGCATGCACAGCAATACCCGCCGGTTTGTCTATAACCAAGATATTCTTGTCTTCGAAAAGGATTTTTAATTTCATGTGCCCCTGGCAGGAATCGAACCTACATCGACGGCTTAGAAGTCCGCAGTTCTATCCATTGAACTACAGGGGCAGAAGGGGCCTTATGAGCTTTGTGCGCGCTGAGGGACTTGAACCCCCGACCTTCTCAGTGTAAATGAGTTGCTCTACCAACTGAGCTAAGCGCGCATATTCTTCAACGATCGTGAAATCTTTACACGCTTTTATACTAGCATAATTCCATTAAAATTCAAGTTTCCTATAAACTCGGGTCTTTAAATACTGGGGGGTTGCTTATTAAATCGGTTTCTTTCTTGAACTTCGTGTCGTACAAGTTTATCGTCTTTTTTAGAAGATCTTCTTTTAGCAAGCTCTTTTTCTCTACCTGCTCCACTTTCACTTGAAAGATCTTATCATTTTTTATTTCATACAGAAGGTAAAAACTGGACAAAATGCAGATAAATACTATTACGAAGAATGTATACAGAAGTGTCATCCATTGCTTATAAGGATTAATCTTGCAGAAGTTATGGAAAGATTTTCCCATGTCTTTAATTTTTGTTAAAAAAGTTTTCATATGGATTTTATAAACTTAACACATTAAATGATAAGTTGGCTTGCCATACAGACTTCGCAGGAGTAAAGACTTCTTTCGTTTTAGCTGGAGTAGTCTCTAAGAAAATGTTCTGGTCAGATTCATTCTCTGTCATATCTTTATTTAAGAACAAAGATGTTACGCTTATATTGTATGGAGCATTTTCTAGCAAGGATATCCCTTTCAGAATATTTTCAAAGCTTCCTCTTATGTCTATAGATAAGGAGATTTTATTCTTTTCATTTTTAGGAACTTCTACACTTTTGACCGATAAGTCTATATTGTTGTCTGCCCCCATCTCCTCTAGATATCCTACAAATGTATCAATCTGCGAAGTATCCACCAGATAGCTTCCTATCCTTTTCTGCACATCTCCTAGCTCCGCCATCTTTTTATTTAGAACATTTATATTTTCTTTCTCTGCTATTTTATTATTGAGAGTCGCCATGACAGCCGAGGTATGCCTGTTCTTGTTTTCGATAACTCTATATATGTATACAAACAACCCCACAGAGATTATAAAGAGCAGGACGGATATGATAAGTATTAAGTTTGTATTACTTTTTTTCATATATTAAATTTATTTCATGATAAGTGAAATGGTAAAGTTCAAATTCGTCTTTTCTAAGAAGTCAGATATGGGTAGAGTCACCGTCGCGATTTTAGGATTACTATCTAGAACTGCTTTGAAGTTACGTAGTGTAGCTCGATCGAGAGCTTTACCGTGGATATCGACTGACAATTTTTTGTCCTTCTTCTGGTTAAATACTATCTGATTGAAAGTAACCCCTTTGGGTCTACTAGCAAGTATCGCGGTGAGGATATCTTCATATACAGAGTGACCTCCATTTGCCGATGACAATATTTCTAATTTAGTATTAATATCAGAGATAGTTGTATCCATATCAAAGCTGGTTATGTCTTTGTTAATTTCGTTGAATTCTACGAGCTTACTTTCAGATATTTGTTGCTTGGAAGCAGATAGTAGGTAAGATGGTAGCAACAAAAGTGTAAATATTATAAATAAGGCCGAACAGAAAAGTAGGACAGTAATTACAAATCTTTTCCAATATTCTTTTTTTAGTGCGATCTTGTAATCCTCTGGCAATACGTTGACAACAGGATTCGATACATAAGAGAACCCTCCCAAAGCAAGCCCCAAGACTGTCGCATACCCCAAGGACTCTTGGAAGGACATACTAGGAACCGACGTCTTCATATCAGAAATATTTACCCAAGCATTGGCATGCTCTACTTTTATTTTCATACTAGCTTCTAAGTAGTCAGATAGTCCAGTTAGGTTCGAGTCTCCTCCGCAGAGAATTATCTTGGTTATCTCATCATGAGATATGCCGTAGTTGTCGTGATTCTTCCAGTATTGGTACTGCTTGTTCAACTCATCTCTCAAGACTGAAATTCCATTTAGGATAACTGGGAAGATGTCTTCAATATTTGAAATCCCATCTAGTCCATACGAACGCTTCATTTCTTCAGCTTTATCGAAAGATAGAGAGAAGTTCTTGGCTATCATGTTGGTCAGATTAATTCCTCCCATATCAAGCGTCGTGGTGAAGAATACTTTGCCATCATGCACTATAGAAACTCCTGTCCTTGTATCTCCGAAGTCTACTATCATTGTAGGTTCTTTGTCATCTGTCGGTATCACAGCTCTAGCTATAGCTTGTGCCTCAAGTTCAAAGGATAGTACTGATAGCCCTGCCTTATCAAAAGCCGACAAGTACCCTTCGGCTGTCGAGCTGGCAATAGCAGAAACTTCTACCAAGATATTAGTAGGTGAAGTTGAAATAGTGTCATATTCAAATATAGTATCCATCGCCTTCAGTGGTATGTGCTCTTCTATCTGAAGTAGAATCATATCTCGCAAGTCTTTGTCGTTGGCCTTAGGCAAGGAAAGTGTAAACAAGTACATCTGCTCTTCAGGAAGCGATACACGGACAAATTTGAGATTCTCTTTCTTTTTCAAATCTTTTAATATACCGACAAGACTTTCTTCGTTTTCAATCTTGCCTGACACTACGACCCCAGCAGGTATCTTCTCTTTACCGAAACGCCCAAGTCGAAGACCCAGTGGCGTCGCCAGTAGTTCTCCGTATTTTATAGACTGATCAGAAATATCAATCGCAAAGGAATTCATCGCCAAGTATGAAGGAGTTGGAAAGTTACGATTGTATAATTGCTTCATTATTTTACTAGTATACTCCCGATTTCTCATGTAGTAAACAGTTTATGAGAAAAAATTATTTCTTAGTTGCAAGTTTATTTTTAATAATTTTTATTATTATTGGTATGACAGAAATGAAGATTATGAGGAGGGCAATAGGTATTATGTATGTATCCGGATTCGTAATCATCCCACCGAAAATATATCCCAAGAGGGTTATAGACAGTACCCAGAATATTCCGCCGATAATATTGTAAGATATGAAAGTAGAGTAATGCATTTTCCCAATGCCTGCCACAATAGGAGCAAAAGTACGAATGATAGGTACGAAGCGTGCAATGATAATTGTATACTTTCCATGCTTCTTATAGAATTCTTCTGCGTCATATATTCTTTTCTTTTTGAAGAAGAAGCCCGCATCTCGCTCAAAGAGCTTTCTTCCATACTTTTTTCCTGACCAGTATCCTACACTATCCCCTAGTATCGCTCCAAGTATGCAAAGGATTATAAGAGAGTAAATATCGAAAATTCCTTGAGATGCTAGAAGTCCCGCAGTAAACAGCAGGGAATCTCCGGGGAAAAAGAATCCAAAGAAGAGCCCCGTCTCAGCAAAGATTATAAATACAATTCCTATAAGTCCTACCGTCTCTATTAAAAATATTGGATCAAGCATATTTTTCGGGGAAAGGCCTTGCCTTTAGTGCTCCCAAGGCAAGGCCTTAAGGAGAAAAATATTCTAATAATTATCGAACCTTACTTCCTACTCCCACAGGTACTTCTGGCACTAGGAACACTGGCTTGCCATCGAGCCCATCCACAGCCATTAGCATTCCATTACTCTCAAATCCTTTTATCTTTCTTGGCTCTAAGTTCACTATATACAGTACTTGCTTACCAATTAATTTTTCATACTCAGGGTAAAATTCATGAATTCCAGAAATAATCTGCCTTAACTTCTTATTCCCCTCTTCATCTTGTTCATTAAAATCAATAAGGCATTTCAAAAGCTTGTCCGTCTCTGGCACAGGCTCTACTTCGCGTATAGTCCCTAATCTTATATCCATTTTCTTAAATTCTTCGTATGATACATATTCCATATATATACACTATACTTCAAAAACCTGTTGATGCAAAATATTCTATTTGTGCTAGACTAAAACCGAAACTCTAAAACCTTAATAATGGAAAAAAGAAAAGTCCTTAGATTTAGCTCTATTTTCCTTATTAATTTAAGTATTAAGGAATCTATAGATGATATTTTGACCCCTATTATAATATTTGAATTGGGATTCATAAAAAGTATTATAATAATTACTGCAATTTATATTATCAAAGGCGTTATAACAGTAAGATTATATGATAAATATAAAACTGACTGCATAATGATGGAATCTCTAAAAGAAGCTCAATTCAATCACCATAAGATTGAGGAGTGGAATAAGCTTATAAAGTTTATAGTAAAGAAATCAGAAAACAATAGGAAGAAATTGATTTTTTTACTTTCTTTTAAAAACCCAGGATTAGGTGTCCTTTACATGAGAGATGGATTCCATATGTACAATGGATTTAGTGGAAAAAATGTAATTTATTATTTTTTACTAAATATAATTGTAAAAAGTATTTATTGGAATATTATCGTATTAACTGGATTCTCATTATGGGGATTTTTGAAGAATATCTTCTGAAACAGCATCAATCTCAAAAGGAAAGATGTTGTTTTTATTTGTAACAGATACAAACGGCCGTTACTAAGTGTTGCATGTGAATTTTATTAATTATTTCTGGTTCTTCTTGTCTAAATACCTCTGCAGTATTAGTGCTGCGGCAGAGGCATCAGCTCCGACTTGTTTACCCATACCTACTTTCTTTGCATTATTTATTTCCTTACCTCCCCTTCCTCTTGCCTCTACTGTCGTCATGAATTCTTTCTGGAAGTAAACTGGTAGTTCGAGCTCAGCTTCAATATTTCTCTTAAATTCTTCTATACTTCCCATTATCTTGTTGGGCTTGCCACTCAAATCATGTGACTCTCCTAGTACAATAGCCCCAACTTCCTCGGTCCCACAAATATTGTGGATAGTATCCAGAAGTTCCATATTGTTTGGGACAATTTTATAAGGGAAGGCAATATTCCCCTCATCGTCAGAGATAGCTACTCCAACCCTCTTTGAACCATAATCAATACCTAAATGTCTCATACATATAGATTACCACAATTGCAGTAAAATGGTATTCTTGATAAAATATACTCATGGAACAATTCTTACAAATGGATCCCAAGTTAATAGTATTAGCAGTTTTATGGGTATTGCCATGGAAAGGCTATTCTTTGTGGACAGCATCACACAATGGACACAAACGTTGGTTCATAGCTCTCTTGGTATTAAACACTTTTGCAATACTAGATATATTCTATATCTTCTACATCGCCAAAAGAACACCCAAAGATTTCTTCAGAGTATTTAAGACTAAGATATAATTCTAAAAACAGACCAAGTGGTCTGTTTTTAGAATTTATTGTGGTATACTGGATTAGTGGCTGAGTATAAAAGAAATCCTAATACCAAATGTACAATCTGCAAATCCCCTATTTATAGAAGACCTTTTGAAATAGATAAGAGCAAAGGAAAGGTCTTTTGTAGTATGAATTGTTATGGACTCTCTTGTAGAAAAGAAAGTCCTTGTGTTGTTTGTGGTAAATTAATTTTGGCTGGTTTAAATAAAAAAACTTGTAGCAGAAGTTGTTCAAATAAATATAGAACGGGAATAAAATATAAAATCGGAAGACCTAAAGATAAAGCGAGAACATTGAGAATTCTAAAATTAAGATTATTAGAAGAAAGAGGAAAAAATTGTGAACGCTGTGGTTACAATAAATATGAAATATTACAAGTTCATCATAAAAACAGAAAGAGGTCAGATAATAGCACTGAAAACTTGGAAATAATTTGTCCAAATTGCCATTACGAAGAGCATCTTTTAGAAAAAAGTTGGATGAAAACAATACTTGAAAAAAAAATGAAAATAAGGTAGTGTAATACTCGGAAGCGTGTCGGAGTGGTCTAACGAGACAGTCTTGAAAACTGTTAGGGGTGAAAGCTCCTCGTGAGTTCGAATCTCACCGCTTCCGCAAAAAAAAGAAAACCCAAATAGGGTTTTTCTTTTTGCGGGCGAGTGAGCAAACTGCTTTGCTCATGTGTGAGATGAGAAAACCTTGAGCTTGTAATTTTAAATTAATATTTAAAATTACGCGAAAGGTGTACAGAATCTGTAAGATTCGAAAAGTGTAATCACGGTCTCACCGCATTAATGTAAGGTTCGAAACATATACTCATGTTCTCACCTTATTTATGTTAAAATATACCAATGCAAACATCTGTTGTAATCATTTCTCATAATGAAGAAAAATATATCGCAAAATGTATCGAATCTGTTTTAAATCAGACACAAAAACCAGACGAGGTTATTCTAGTAGTCCATAATTCTACAGATAAAACTTTCGAAATAGCACAACCCTACCCTATCAAGATAATCAGACTCAATGGAGAGAGTGGCCCAGTCTACGCCAGAATAGAAGGCATCAGAAATACAACAAAGGACATAATATTGTGTATCGATGGAGACTCTGTTGCAGAGAATAATTGGATAGAAATTATGACTAAAACGTTAGAAAAAAATAATAATATTTTAGTTGGCTCATATATAGAAATAAATGGGACAATATTTGATACTTTATCAAATACTTTTAACAAATATTTTTGCGTTTCTAATGGCCCAAGAGCTACAAGGTGGCTCTGGGGTGCAAGTTTTGCCTTTTGGAATAAAGATAAAAGTTTTGTATTAGATGTTTTTGAAAAAAGTATAAATCCTGCTAAGGAATTAAAATTTCCAATGGGTAGAATAGCGGAAGATTATTGGCTAGCTTTATTTATGAATAAAAAAGGTAATTTAGAAATTACAAACAATACCTACGTCACAGCTTATTCCAAAGAAACATCAATAATCAAATCAATGCTGAGAAATAGGGTTAATCATAAAAATGGTAATGCTATGAGAAAATTTTTCAACAGAATTACTAAACACTAGCAAAAATGATTCTCTCTAATTCAATAAATATCCTTAAAAGCCTCCACTAATTTTATTTGCATTTGTTTCAATTCATCTGTCGATGCTTTCTTTGCTCTTTCTGGATTAAGCTCTTTACCTTTATTGAGAGGAACTAGGTGAAGATGGGCATGATTAATATCAAAACCTATTATCAGCATCCCAATTTTTTTAGCTTCAGTCGCTTTTCTAAGATGTTCAGATAATTTCTTGGCGATTTGGAATATTTCATTATACAAATCATCTTCTAATTTAAAAACTTCCTCATTGTGTTTTTTAGGAATTATCAGTATATGTCCTGCATTGATAGGTATAATGTCTAAAAATACAAGGAAATTTTCATTTTCCCAAACTTTATAACAAGGTATCTCTTTATTTACTATTTTACAAAATATGCAGTCCATAGATAAATTATAATGCATAAATCTTAAAAAAGCGAACAGTATATAAATTTGTTATAATACACCTATGATCAACAAAACATACAAAGAATCCATAAAATTACACAAAAAACATGGTGGAAAGATAGAAATAGTAAGTAAAGTTTCGCTGAAGAATAAAAAGGATCTTTCACTTGCCTATACCCCCGGCGTTGCTGGTGTCAGCCTTGCTATTGCAGAGAATCCAAAGCTTGCAAGAATCTATACCTTGAAGAAGAATACCGTGGCTATAGTTACCGACGGTTCAGCCATACTTGGACTTGGTAATCTAGGTCCTCTATCTGCAATTCCTGTCATGGAAGGCAAAGCTGCTATTTTTAAAAATTTCGGAGGAGTAGATGCCTTCCCTATTTGTCTAGATACACAAGACACAGAAGAAATTATCAAAGCTGTGAAGCAGATTGCTCCAGTCTTTGGAGGAATCAACCTAGAAGATATTTCCGCTCCACGATGTTTCGAAATTGAGGAGAGGATGAGGAAAGAATTAAACATCCCCGTCATGCACGACGACCAGTGGGGTGCCGCTACTGTCACTCTCTCTGCTCTTATCAATGCTCTTAAATTAGTAAAAATTAAAAAAGAAAATGCGAAAGTCGTTATTGCTGGAGTTGGGTCGGCAGGCGTTGCAACTGGTAGACTTCTACACACTTATGGTATTACCAATACAATCTTCTGTGATAGCAAAGGTATCATCAATAGGAAACGAACAGATTTAAATAAAGAGAAGGAGGAATTACTAAAAGGAAGTACTATCAAAGAGAGGTCTGGCACTCTAGCCGACGCTCTTATAGATGTAGATGTATTCATAGGTCTTTCAGAGCCTAAGACTCTTACGAGAGAAATGATAGAGAGTATGGCAAGTAAGCCTATAATCTTCACTCTTGCCAACCCTACCCCGGAGATCATGCCCGAAGAGGCCCACAAAGCTGGTGCTTTCATAGTAGCCACCGGCCGATCAGACTATCCAAATCAGATCAACAATTCACTTGTATTCCCTAATGCTTTCAAGGCAATGCTAGATAAAAAAATTCCTCAATTTGAAAATAAGATATTTGTGAAGATTGCTATTGCTTTAGCCAATGCTGTCAGGAAACCAACGAGGGAAAACATAATTCCAAGCATGTTTGACAAGAATGCGGGCAAGGCTGTGTATAAAGCAGTAGTTTCTTTATCAAAAAGATAGTCGCCTCGAGGGCGGCAGCCGAAAAGGCTGGAAAGTAGTATAACCCCGTAGTAGAGTTTGAGAAAAACTTCACTACAGGGTATAATGAAATCATGGAAGAAATAATTATAGACAAAATAGAGTGGTCAGCACCTGAGTATAATCACAAAGAGAAAAGTATAGACTTTCTTTGGGCTATCGGACTTGGCACTATAGTAATATGTGGTATTGCCCTCTGGCTTGCCAATTATTTGTTTGCTGTATTTATCCTTGTCGGAGGTGCCTCACTTATTCTCTTCTCTGTCCGCCATCCACAAGAAGTCCACTTCGTCATAGATACAAATGGTATCACTTTAGGCAAAGAAAAATATGTATGGAAAAATGTGAAAGGTTTCCATATCAAGAAGGAAGATGATTACGCCCTCCTTCTAATAGAGCTCAACAAGTACTTACTCCCTATTTACACTATTCCCCTACCTTTAGATCAAGTTCAATCCGTAAAAGAATCTCTCCTAAAAGTAATTCCCAACATAGAGCTTGAAGAAAATAAATCCATGAAGTTCATGGAGAAGATTGGATTTTAGAAACAATAATAAAAGCCAGATAAATCTGGCTTTTATTATTGTGGTCCCGGCAGGAATCGAACCTGCATCATAACTTCCGCAAAGTTACGTCCTATCCATTGAACGACGGGACCAATACGTTACCAATTTACACCATTATCACTATAAATACAAGCTTAGTTTTGTATAAATTTAACTACGGAGTATAATACCCTCAGAGTCGGTTATATTATAAATAAATTATTTTTTTAAATTATGGAAAATGAAGAAAAGAAAGTAGGTTGTTGTGAAGGTAAAGAAGGTATGGTTTGTTGTCATCATGGTATGTCTCATTGTTGCAGTAACTGGAAGAGATGCCATGCAGTAAAGTGGATAGTTATCATCGCTGTTATCATTATCGCTTTTTGTTTAGGTGCACGATGGGGAGAATTCAACGGAGACTATCGAGATGGTGGTCGTTTCTATAGAGGTGGTATGATGAACTGGGGATGGGACAATAGATACTACGACCAAGTCGCTCCTGCTCAGAATGCAACAGGTACAGTCACAGTAGATGTTACCAAGACTCCAGCAACACCTGCACAACAATAAATTCAGATAATACAAATTAAAATCAGCCACAAGTCCGACTTGTGGCTGATTTTGTATTTATTTTGTGATCCTTGAAAGCTGAGCTTTTTTGCGAGATGCAGTATTCTTCTTTAGAACTCCTTTCTTTGAGGCTTTGTCTATAACAGAGTAAGCACTTGGTAGAAGTTTCTTTGCTTCATCTTTTTTCTTTTCCTTCAAAAGCTTCTCTATACTCTTTACGGCTTCCTTGATAGCTTTCTTACTGCGATCATTGGCAGCTTTTTTAACTAGAGAACCTCTTAATGCTTTCTTTGCTGATTTTGTAATTGGCATATATAAAATAATTAAGAATTAATAATTACGAATTAAGAATTTTGATTCAAATTAAGCTGAGACACCAGCCTCCATAGAGGAATCCCCATCCGGGGGATAAATTGAATATAGTAACAATACCAGAAATAGCCGAAAAGAGCAATATTTGCTATTATTTGTATATGATCGCTTATTTAGAAGGCAAAGTTATATATTCCACCGACAAATTCATCATTCTCAATACTGGTAATGTTGGTTATAAAGTATCTCTTACTCCAGACACTATTCTGACATGCAAAGAGGGAGTGGATACCTCGTTATTCATATATACAGCCGTCCGAGAGAATTCTATTGATCTATTTGGATTCAAAAGTGTGGATGAATTATCTTTCTTTGAACTTCTTTTAGACGTCTCAGGTATTGGACCACGTTCAGCTCTTGGTATTATCGCCCTCGCTCCTATTGAAACCATCAAGCGGGCAATAGCTACAGGAGATGTCAGCTACTTGAACAAAGTCTCTGGTATTGGCAAGAAGACTGCCGAGAAGATTATCCTAGAGCTTCGCGACAAGCTAGTGAATTACAAAGAAAGTGCCGACACTCCCAGCGCTCTTCGAGAAGAAGGCGATATCCTCGAAGCTCTCAAGTCTCTCGGCTACTCTCAGAACGAAGCTCGTGATGCTCTGAAGCAAGTCTCCCCTACTTTTGACAGTACCAACTCTCGTATCAAGGAAGCCCTCCGCATCCTAAGTATCAGATAAAAACTTGTCCCGTTAGAAGTAGAGGTACGCAAAAAATAATAAATTTTATAAATTAACATAGTAACTATATTTATTTCAAAAAATAATTATAAATTACTTCTAATGGGATGCCCGAATTACCCGAGGTTACAACTACAGTAAATGGTTTGAAGAAGGCCTTGAAGGATCTTTCATTTTTAGATGTCTGGACAGACTTAAGTAAGGACAATCCCATCAAGCAGTTCAAGAATACTATCAAAGACAAAACCTTCTTCATTCAATTTAGAAAGCAAATAAAGAATCAGAAAGTTATAAGCGTTGAAAGACGTGCCAAGAATATTCTAATCAATTTATCAAACGGACAAACCATTCTAATTCATTTGAAAATGACCGGCCACATAATAGTAGGTCTTTATAATTATGAGAAGAAAAGTGGTAAGTGGTTCCCAGATGAGAATGAGCGTAAGGCGCTCCACGACCCTTACAACAGATTCATTCATGCTGTCTTCTCTCTTTCCAACGGTAAGTCTATGGTCTTTTGTGACTCTCGCAAATTCGGGAAGATAACAATGCTAGATACTAATACTATTCATGATTCCATTCATCTGAAAGACATTGGTCATGAACCTCTGGACAAAAGTTTCACTTTTGAAAAGTTTAAAGAAAGGTTATTACTGAAACCCAGCAAGAATATCAAGACCGTTCTCATGGATCAGTCTCTTGTAGCAGGTATTGGCAACATTTATTCAGATGAAATGCTTTGGCTCTCAAGCATCCACCCAGAGTCCAAGCCCAAAAGTATTCCAAACAAAAGTTTAAAGTTGCTCTTCATATCCATGCAACAAGTATTGAACAAGGGCATAGACTTCGGTGGAGACTCCATGTCAGACTATCGAGACATAGATGGCAAAAGGGGTAACTTTCAGAATCATCACAATGTGTACCGGAAGAACAAAGAAGGGTGTGGCAGAAAAGGGTGCAATGGTGTTATAATGAGAAAAGTGTTAGATGGGCGAAGTGCTCACTTTTGCAACAAGCATCAAAAATTATTTAATTAATAAAATTTTTCGGACGAAGGTTTTGCCTTTAGAGAGCCCAAGGCAATTCCTTGGGTAGAAAAATTTAACAAACAAATGGCAGAAAAACCAAAAGATAAAAAAGACATCAAGAAGAAGCCCGCACATCATAGCGGTGGTGAAATGAGTTTCGGAATGGAGCTAATATTGTTCCTAGTAGCTATCTTTGTAATTTGGATATTAGTTGGTAAGCCTAGATCAGAGAACACCGACAAGCCTTTCATAAAAGGACAGAGTACAACAATAACTCAATAAATTAGAGAAAATAAAACATGTAATAATAAATGTTCTCGAGCGAACCCTTTCGCAGACCGACGGGGCGAGAAGAGCAATTTCCTAGCAGGGAAATATGCGTGGTGAGTCCGAGAATATTTTTATGAAGTGTTTTATTTTTTCTAAATTACTTTTTTCTACCTCAATATCCTAAATAGTGCCACTCCAGTAGCTACAGATACATTGAGAGACTCCTTCTTCCCATGCATCGGTATTTCTACTACTTTGTCGCAAATTTTCAATACTTTTTTATCCAAGCCTATCACTTCGGGACCGAGTATGAAGGCCATCTTTAGTGGCTTTTTATATTTCCTATAATCAATAGACTTTTCACTTTGCTCTAGTGCCACTATTTCATATCCTTCTTTCTTTAGCTTTTTTATTAAAGGCACTAGCTTTTCCTTATACTCCCACTTTATCCACGTCTCTGCTCCAAGCGCCGACTTAGCTATATCCTTCTGTATACGACCGTACTGGTCGTTAGGTCTTGGGGTACACCCTACTAGATATATCATGTCTATCCCCACCGCATCCGCTGTCCTAAATATCGCCCCCACATTTATCGCCGAACGAATATCAGGCAAGATAAGAATATTTTTAGGTTCACTAATTTTTAATTTCATAATTGTTATATTTCAAAAATTGTTTAACTTCATCTACTTTTAAATCATACGCCCTCACAAATGAATCATCTACATGGGCATACAACACACCTTCACCTTTACTTGTTTCTACAAATTGGCTAGCAAAGGTAATAGTAGTAGCTTCACTATCTTGAATAAATGGTAAAGGTGATACCCATTCTATCACACCATTTTCATAATCATACACAAAGAGCCCCACAGAGAACATCCCATACTTTACTACCCCATCTGGCATATTTATATTCTCTTCACGACCATTCATAATACCAAGCCTCTTCCCTTCTCCTATATCTATAAAGCTTTTTGGCAAAAGTGGCCCAGGTGAAGCATGCCCACCAACCCAAAGTATGTTGTGTTCTCTTGGATGAAAGACAATATCTCCATACTGCCAATCTTTCTCCATATCTTTTGCAATAGCAACCTGAACAACAGAATAAGTTGCCTCTTTTTGTTTATCTCTTGATTCAATGAGATTGTAACGAAATCCATTTTTATTTATTGGTGCAATAGAAACTTCTTTTGCACTCATATTTCCAATATCAAGTAAAACAGGCATAGTCATTTCTAATGAATCTAAATCTTTCCCTACGGCATGTCCCAAATGAATTTTAATTTTTTTACTTTTATCTTTGTATTTAATAGGAATTGTAAAGTATACATGCATCAAATCAGTTTTTTCATCTATATAAATATCAGGGTCTTCTAATCCAATAAATTCCCAATCAGGTTCTACAAGCTGGCTTATAATTTCCTTTTCATTTTTTATATTTAAACGCTCACCAATTTTAAATTGTTCAAGAGAATCACCACTTATTTTAAATAATTCGCTTCTATCTGTATACCCTTTTATGTGCACATCACCCTCACGACTTGTTATACATCTTACTATGCCTTCTTTGTAATCCTTTCTAGGATTAAGAGTTATCGCCATGACATGCTTAAACCTGTCATCCATCTCAATAACTTTTCCTTCATGTTGTGTATAGTATTTCATATCACTTTATTTCTTAATAAGCTTAGATCGTGCTTTCTTCCATTCCTCCTTCATTAAGCCATATATATTTTCATCATGTATTTTACCTGTGGTCATGCATCTAACATTTTTTCTTTTGGTTCCCTCAAATTTGAAACCCATCTTCAATTGAAGAGCGTTCGAAGCTATATTGTTGGAAAAGGAACCCGATTCAATTCTACGTAGTTTTAATTCATTAAAGGCAAAATCATTAATAGCAATCTTTGCTTCTGTCGCATATCCTTTTCTCCAATATTTTTTATTTACCCATGAGGAAGTAGTACCAACTCCATGAAAGAAATTTACCTTGTGCAAACCTATAGCCCCTATAACCTTTTTCTCTGATTTTAATTCCATTACAAAAACATAATCATCTATTACCTTTTTCTTCCATATTTTTAATCTTTTTTTAATATAATATTCAGCATCCTTCTTTGTATATGGATATGGTACTTTCGTTATCATCTTAGCTACATCATAATTCCCTATCCCCTCAACGAGATCTTCCCAGTCACTCATTTTATGCTTTCTCAATATTAATCTTTTTGTTTCTAGTTTCATATTATTTTATAATAATTTAATAAACCTCTTTTTGAAAGCACTTTTTACAATAAATAACTTCCGGTCTATCAGGAGAATATGGAGTTTCAAATTGAACCTCACATAATCCTGTGTGGTCATGATTGTCTTTACTGCACATACAAACCCTAGACCACAATTTCCAAGGCAGAGCCCTTTCTAATCTTATAAAATAACGACAGTTTGGGCAAATTCTTGGAAGAGGTAAATTCATGCGCTTATAGAATTGTAATTCTTCTGGAAGAATCCGAAATGCTTTTGTACATTGGTGACTACATTCTCCTCCGTGTTCACAGCTGATAGTTTCTTTTAATATAGAATCATTTACCTCTAAAATATCATCTGGAATATTTGTATACTCTAATGTAGCTTCATGGTTTCTTCCTACATCATCAAACCATTTATAATTTTTCTCTATGGCTTGCTCTTTTGATAGCGGGAACTGTTCATAAGCCATTGTTTCGTTGTAAGCGAAAGGAGAAATCTCTATTGGAAAAAATTCTCCAAAACTATATGTGCAATTATTTTTATCAACATAAGGCATATCGTCCATATGTTTAATTATTTTAGGCAATATTTCCTCGTATTCCTCCTTTGTGTATTGTTTATTTAAAATACAATATTCTTTTTTTCTTAATCCAACACATCCAAATATATTTTTACAATCAATGCACCCTTCACTATAATATGTATACGTCGAACCAAAAACACGAGAAGAGAAGGCAATCTCATAATTCCCTCTCCCACTACATATTGATTCATACATTCTTTCCCCTCTTCCTGAATCAAGAATATCGTATGAATCCATTACAGAATTAACTGAATAAGTAACAAATTTAATATTCTCTGATTTCCAAATATAAAAAGAAGATCGGCAATTTTTAGAATTTTCAATAATATCCCCAGTGCAATCAACTGCATTTGTCTGTTTAGAGAAGCAAACTATTGAATCCTTCATTAATTTATTATATTCCTCAACTAGCTTTTTCCATGAATCATAAGAGTGCAGGTTTTCTTTTGAAATAGCTTCTTCGTATTCACTCTTTGAAAGCTTCTTATTTCTAAAAATGTAATTCTGCTTCTGCTGATTCGACGACATAAAGCAATTCTGGCAATTTGAACAATTAAAAAGGAAGGAAGAACTTATGCATGAATCTGATCGTGTTAGATATGAACAATCATAAGAATGATTTGAATCCACAACTTCATAACAAAGCTCATCTTCTCTAAAAGAAAGTGAGTCGAAGCACATTCTATTCTTCTTGTTTACAAATACTGAATAGTAGACATCTTCTGAGCTAGCGACATTATGAGACAGATAAATATTCTTACTACTATAAGTATAGTTAGCGTATTCACATCCGCCACTATTATTGCCTGATTGTTCCAAGCAGAGTAGAGGAACATTCCTTCTTAACTTCTCATATTGAGTAAAAAAGTTAGTGGAAAAGTCATAATCTGTCCCATACAAAGATGGATCAAATTCATCAGAGAAGTAACACCCAAAACACCAATTTTTGTATGGGGCTTTTGGATTAAAGATGGAAACAGTGTTTCCCCCACAATTATCACACTTTCGATTATAAATATTACGAACATTGAAGGTCGCCATACGGCGAATTAACCTACACTCTGGACAAAAGGTGGGTGATGGAACTTTCATTTTCTCATAGAAAGAGAAATCATCGGGCTCTATGGTGAAATTAAGCTTACAATTCTGACAATTCCTTGTTTCTGGGTTCATAATATTTTAATTAAATTATTTTTAACCTTAATCAAATCATCTTCAGATTTTATTATGTAGAATTCATCAAAATTCTTAGAATTTGGAGCTTGCATTCTTGTCCTTTGATTAATAATTAATTCATTAAAATCTTTTGAAACTCTTAAAATTTTCGTTGTTCTTTTAGATTTTTTAATTCTATTAATAAGAAATTCTTCAGGAAAATTAAAATAAACTCCAATTATTTTATAGTCATATTTTTTAACCAACCTAAAGACCAATTTCCTACCTCTCTCATACATATTTGAGTTAGATAAAATAATTGTTCTACCAAAAGACATAGAAAACTCTATGAGTAATAGAAATAATCTATATTTTAATGATACATTTTTAAATATACCAGAATGCTCCTTATCGTCCAATTCTCTTAATTTAGGAAAATTTTCCCTCATAAATAAGGCTACTGGATCAGCTTCTAAAACCAATATATCTTTTTTTATTCCCTCTAACTCTTTAGCAAAAGTAGTTTTACCAGAATGAGTTTTCCCAATAAACATTATTAACTTTTTATCTTGTTTCTTCATTCTATTTTAGTGTTTTAATATTTCAATTTTAGCCTTCCCTTTTAATGCTGATATTTTTATTATTCCTCCTATAGGAAATGTAATAAAGGGGTTTGAGTGGCCAAAATCAGCATTTGCAATAATTGGTATAGATTTTAATTCTTTTTTAGTCTGAATTATAAATTTTAACTTCTCTATGGTCATTTCTGCTTTCTTTTGAAATCTTCCAACAACAATACCTTTAACTTTCTTGAAATTAGGTTGATGAATTAATGATTGTAAATTTCTATTAAACTCTACTCCAAAGAAACTTCCTGTCATATCGTCATCTTCAAGAAAAAGAATTGCATTTGATATTTCTGGCATAAATTCTGTTCCTTGTAATAAGTTTAGAGTACATAAATTACCACCTAATATGGTACCCTCTGCTTCTCCTTTATTTATAACTACATATCCTTCATTTTTTTCAAATTTTCTATTCTCTTGATCTCTATACCAAGGATCGTCTGACCATAGTTTAGAAGCTTCAACTAGGTACTTTTTATCTTCAACTAAACACTTGTTAAAATATTCTAGATTATATTCAAATCCTTTCTTCATAGCCCAAGTCGAGAAGTGCAATCCTGAGTAAGTAACCAATCCAGTTTTAGCTGTAATTGCATTTGCCAAAGCGGTTATATCAGAATAGCCACACAAAATCTTTGGATTATCTTTAATTAACTTGTAATCTAAATATGGTAATAATTCATTTGAATTAAAACCTCCAATTACAGTTAAAATGGCTTTAACTTTTTTATCCTTAAAAGCTTGATGTAAATCTTCTACCCTAGATTTTATAGGGGAAGACATAAACATATCACTTTCTCTGCAGTTTTTAGAAAAGGTTACTTTATATCCTTGTTTTTCAAGATTTTCTTTTGCCAATTTTATGTTTTCTTCTGTCACCAAAGCTAAACTTCGTGAAGGAGCGATAACTCTTACTTCGTCTCCCTTTTTTAATTTTGGTGGTATTATATGTTTCATATAATGATTATACCAAAAATTTCTGATTTATCTTAAAATCATACTTTCAATATCTTTAGGAGCTTTTGTTAAATTCTTGCAACCTTTTTGGGTTATTAAGACCATATCTTCGATTCTCACTCCCCCAAAACCCTTAAAATAAAGTCCCGGTTCCACCGTTACCACACAACCGACAGGGAGGAAATCTTCGCTTTTTGGTTTTAAGTTTGGCCATTCGTGAATTACAGTACCTACTCCATGCCCCAGCCCATGGACAAACCCATCGGTTAATTTGTCTTTTTCTTTAATTTTAAATCTCTTATTTAGAAAGTTACGAGCCAGTTTATCTAAGACTTTTGCCCTTCGCTCCCCTTTTGCAATTCTACTTATCACCAATTCTTGAACTTCCAAAACAGCTTTATATATTTTCTCTTGTTTCTGGTTTGGCTTATCAAAAAAATACGTGCGCGACATATCTGAGCAATAGTGGTTCACAGTGCATCCAAAATCAAACATTATCATGTCTCCTTTTTTTAATTTATTTCGTGTAGGATTTTGATGATGAATATTTGCCGTATTTTTACCAAAAGCCACAATGGGTTCAAAAGAAAGTATAGGTGCTTTATACTTGATAAAAGATTTTACAATAAAGTCTCGAACTTTTATTTCAGTAATTCCTTCTTTCAAGACTCCAAGAACATCCCCTAAAACCCTCTCGCTTATCCTCTGAGCTTTTGTTATATTTTCTAACTCCTTTTTACTTTTTACCGCCCGAATTTCGTGAATTAGTTTCATATTGGAATTATAACATGGATAAACCAGCCCCCTGAAACAAAATATCAATTTTAGTCTATTTTTCTTTTATAAAAGAAAAAATACTTTCCCATATAGCCCAAGCTAATATAATAAAGAAAGAAATCCAGCCAAATTTTGAATCTTTAAAATTAATATTATGGAAGAAAATAAATATAATTGCACTTACTAATGATACCCAAAATAAAATACAAAGAGAAATAAATCTTAGATATTCTTTCAAATTTGTTTTAACAATACCTGCATAGATACTTATGATAGCAAGAAAATTAGGTGAAGAAGAAAACAATAATATTGTTCCATTCTTATTTTTATCAAATCTTATTTTCATTCGTTCAATAGTACCCTTAGCCCCAAACTTCTCTAATAATTTATAATATCCATGCTTTCCAAGCATATAATTTAAAATGTTCACTAAAATTAAGGCTATACTCCCTATTAAAATAATAAGAAGAATATCAATATATGTTTTCCCGAGAAAAATAACAGCACCGAAAGCTACAACTGACCCTGGAAAATAAAAACCAACCATAAATAAACCCTCAATAATTAAACCAAAAAATAACAAAGCCAAACCATATTGTTGAAATGCTACTTCCATTAATTTAAATAAATCTTCTACCGGAGGTAGTCCTAGTAAATTATAGGTTAGTAAATAAATGAGAAATAGAAAAGCAATACTATATTCAAAAATAGCTGAAGTAAAAAATCTTTTAATTTCAGTTGGGTTCATGTTATTTAAGTTGAACAGCGTTACTCCTATCAAGCTGTATAGGATAATTATTTGTTAATAATAGAACATCTTCGTCGGACATACTCCAACCAACAGCACCAATATCTTCTTCTAAGTGTTTTATATTACTAGCTTTAACCAGAGTAATAACATTCTTCTGTGATACAAGCCAGTTAATGGCAATCTGGGCTGGTGTTTTATTATATTTCTCACACAATTTATCGACAATATCAATCCCCTTTTTAGCCAAACTTCCTTGTTGAACTGGTCTCCATGCTTCAATAAAAATATCATTATTTTGACAATATTCAACAACTCCCTTTTTAATAGGTTCTCTAAATATTAAATTATAATGAACTTGGTTCAAAACAATTTTATTTTTAGTTTGATTTTGAGCTTCCATTAGTCGTTCAACATTAAAGTTGCAAACACCTATGTTTTTAATCAGTCCTTGATCTTTGAGATAATCAAAAGCTCGCATTGTTTCTTCAATTGGTATATCTGGATTTGGTGCATGGATAAGATATAAATCTAAATAATCCATCTGGAGACGAGCTAAACTTGCCTTACAAGATGATATAACACTATCATATCCCAAATTAGTAGCAGTAACTTTTGATGTTATAAATAGCTTAGATCTATCATATTCATTAAGTGCCTTGCCTAATATTTCTTCACTGTAACCTTTGGCATACATTTCAGCCGTATCAAAACGAGAACCACCTAGTTCAATGGTTTTCTTAATGGCTTGTATGTCATTACTTTCATCGTAATTATCCTCTCTTTCAAATCTACCTCCCATCTCCCAAGTTCCAAAACCTAAAACTGGCATTTCAAAACCATTATTTAATTTTTTTGTTGGTATGTTACTCATATTTTGATTATATCATAGTCATAGTCCTCATTAGAATTCTATTGATTTTATCCCTTAAATATGGTACTTTTTGTTAAGTATCCTTTTAACCCCCCCCTCTCGTAGCTCAGTTGGTAGAGCAGCTCCCTTTTAAGGAGATGGTCGTAGGTTCGATTCCTACCGAGAGGACACGATTAGAATATTCGCCCAGAAACTACATTTTACCCTTATTTTTTAATGGTAAAAGTAGGTTCGAAGGTTAATTTTTTGCGGTGCAAAGAGTAAGGTTCTTCTTAATATCAAAAAACGATTTTTTCATTGTGAAATAAAGCTTTTTGTCCATTAAAATTAGGTTCGAAGATAGCTCCCTAGCTATCTCAGTTTTAACCAGATCTCCACCATTTTTGAATTTTTCAAGAACGTTCAACATAAGATTATAATCCTTTTTAGTTTCCTCGAACCACCTGATATTTCTATTACTAATTTCCTCAATCTCATATTCAATAGAGAATATTTCCTTTTGAGTTTTTGAGGTAGATAAATTGAATTGTTCGGAATTGATTTTACAATCAGCCAGAAGATTTACTAATTCAAAAAGACGATTACCAAGTTCAGTTTTCTTTTTCAGTAGTCCCTTTATTATCTTTTCATCCTCCTGTATATCAACCTTATTATTACCATCCTTCAATCTATTCATTGACCACTGATAGTAATCCTTAGAGATTGATATCTCTCCTATTGATTTTTCAATTACAGAGTCAATCTCATCTCTTGTAATTGACCCCTGAGAGCATTTTCCCTTGCTTTTAGAACAGTGATAATAAAGGATGTCGATTATACTTGGATTTTTCATTTCCGAGAATGGGGTATCACATCTTGGGCAATTCCCCATATTTTTTACTGAATATTTGAACTTGCAATTTGTACAAATAGCCTGCAATTTATGATCTGGTGTGACCATACATCCACATTCACCACATTTAATAATTCCTCTATATGGAAAATCATATTTTCTCTCTTTCCCTATTGAGTGAATTGCTCCTTTAAGTATAATTTGAGCCTTTTGAAACTCTATAGGGCTAATCATAGTCAAATGCTTTCCTCTGTGGCAAATTAACCCACCATCTTTATTTGGCCAGTAAAAATAACCGGAATAAAATTCATTAGTGAATATGTAGTAATAAGTTGATTGAGGACATTGTTTATTCCCTTTAGTTTTCAACCCCAAAGCATTTCCTTTTCTTCTCAAATCAGCAACAGTATAATTACCAGTTAAAAGTAATTTCCATAGCTTTTTAAGAATGAAAAATCTTTCTTCATCTGGAATTATTTCTTTTTCAACCCCGGGAGTGAATAGAGGATTATGCATGTATCCAATTGGCAATTGAGGTATCGGATACCAACCTCTTTCAGCTTTTTGACGCATTCCTCTTTTAACATCAAGGCTTAAATCTTTGACGTATTGATTAGCCATACCAAATTCAACTTGCATGAGCAAGACATTGTCTGTAGGATTATAATCTCTTTCAAAGGTCTGAATATGTTTGATGATATTCTGTTGGAGCATCCAACTTATTTGTCCTCCATCTATTGGATTTCTGGCTAAACGATTGAGCTTCCAAGTAAGTATTCCTTGGGCTTCTCCTTTATGAATTCGTTTAAGCATCGAATTAAATCCAACTCGACCTGGCTCTTTTGCAGATTTTGATTCTTCTATAACATCAACTACATTGATGTTATATTTTTCAGCTAATTTCTTAGCTTCTGCAATCTGATCCTCGATGGAGGCCATTTGGCGATCCTCCGACTCACTAGATTTTCTTGCATAGAGAAAATATTTGAAATCAATATTTCTCATGGCAGAAACCAGAAAGGGATAACAGAATAATTTAAGCGTTTTGGCACACAAAATTTTCTGTTACCCCTTTCTGGGCTTAAATTATAAATCTTGTGTGCCGTTGTTATTTTATCATACTTCATATACTTTTATCAATAACAATAGCTACTAATCGAATTAAGCTCAATCCTTCTTCGATTGCTTCATCTCTAGAAATTTCTTCTCCAAATCGCTCAAAATATAGCTGTTGAAATTCTTTGATTTGTTCCTCATTTAATTCTGTTGGTACTCGTAAAATCATGTAATTTATTCTAAAATTTCAATAGGTAAAAGAAAGTACTAAACGTCTGCCTCTAATTCAATTTTTTTCTACCTCTAATAATCTCATAATTCATTTATTATTAAATGATGCAAGAGAATTACACAAAAACGCCTAATATTATTTTCGATCAACTTTTACTAGAATTAAATAATTCGGAGCTTAAAATCCTTCTAGTAATTGTCAGACAAACTTATGGCTGGTGGGATAGCAAATCAAAAGAGTACAAAAAAAGAGATCGAATAACTTACAACCAGTTTATTTCTAAAACTGGTATTTCAAGACGAATAATTTCTATTGCAATTAATTCATTACTCAAAAAGAATCTGATCGAAATTACCGATACTTCAGGGAATATTTTAGATGTTCCAAAAGATAGAAAAGGTCGATATTTTATTTACTATTCTGCACTTATCAAACATGTTCATTCACTATCAACATGTGCAAAAAATGATACTAACATGTGCAAAAAGCGACATCAACATGTGCAAAATATGGTACATAACAAAAGAAACTATAACAAAAGAAACTTATCAAAAGAAAGAGGGCCTAATTACAAACAAATTGGAGAAATTATTGAAGTAGTGAAATCAAGATGGGAACACAAAATAAAAGAATGATAACGATTTATCGGTATTCTTAGGAATACCGATAAATCTACAATAACTTTTATTTGTATCACCATTTTGTCTTTATATCAATTTATTGTTACTGCCTTCCTTTTTTAATTTTATCTAAAATTAATTTAAGCAATTTTAATATAACTAATTGCGAATTAAATATTTATGAGAAATTTATTAAGAACATATCGTAAAAGGACAGAATTATTAATCAATGATATTTCCTATCTCCTTTCCATGAAAGATAGCTCCATGCTATCTCGATGCGAAAGAAGTTGGCGAAAGCCAAGCCTTGAAATAATCTTCACCTACAATATTTTATTTCAGGTATCTATTGAAAAATTATTTGAAAATGAAATGAAAAATACTCTTAGAAAAATTGCTGAAAACATTGATCCGTTAATTGAAATACTTACAAAACAAGATTTGACCAAAAAGGTCGAGGCCCGAATCTTATTCCTGCAATCATTAAAAGCATTAATTAATACAAAAATATGAATGAAGGAACATTAATTGCAGTCTATCCTAACACAACAGGATTTGGCTATGTTATTTTAAACGAAAAGGCTGAAATCCTAGATTTTGGGATTATCACTATTCGCCCCGCTAAAAATGAAAAATGTATTGAGAAAATAAAAGAGGTGGTCGGCTACTTTCAGCCAAGCATCTTAATATTAGAAAATTATGAAAATTCTGTGAAATCGGAGAGAATAAAGGAATTAATCAAACAAATATACAGTTGTGTAACTGAAGGGATTAAAATCTTCGAATATAGCAGAGAACAAGTTAAAGACACTTTTGAGATTTTTGGAGCGAGAAATAAATACGAAATTTCTCAAAAAATCTCTGAAATATACCCAGAGCTAAAAACAAAACTTCCAAATAAAAGAAAACCCTGGGAGCCGGAAAATTATTATCAAGGAATATTTGATGCCTTGGCTTTGGTTTTAACTCATCAATATTTAAACGATTAAATAGTTTTCCTCAAGGACAACTTTGGTAAAGCTCAATTCAAAAGAAAAATAAAAAGAAATAGTCTAAAATAATTTATTTTACCGCAACCATAGTTTCATTGATTTTTGTATTTTTAATGTATTAAAATTCAATGCAATGAACACAACAAAAAAACAAGTCGGTATCTGGATTAGAGTTTCAACCGAAGACCAAGCTAAAGGTGAAAGCCCAGAAAATCACGAACAAAGAGCAAGAAGTTACGCTCAAATAAAAGACTGGGAAGTTATAGAAGTATATCATTTGGAAGCTGTCAGTGGTAAAGCAGTGTTACATCATCCTGAAGCTCAAAGAATGTTGAAAGACATCGGAACAGGCAAAATCACAGGCTTGATTTTCTCAAAAATTGCCAGACTTGCCCGAAACACCAGAGAACTACTCCAAATAGCCGACATTTTCAAACAATACAACGCTGACTTGATTTCATTACAGGAAAGTATAGATACCTCAAGCCCAGCAGGACGTTTCTTCTATACTCTCATTTCTGCTATGGCTCAATGGGAACGAGAAGAGATAGCCGACCGAGTTTCAGCCTCTATACCAATCAGAGCCAAACTAGGTAAACCTTTAGGAGGACAAGCTCCATACGGTTATGAATGGAAAGACAAAAAACTTATCACCAGCGAAACCGAAGCCCCCATCCGAAAACTTATATATGACCTTTTTCTAGAACACAAAAGAAAAAACACCGTTGCCGAAATTCTAAACAAAAGAGGCTATAGAACAAGAAACGGCTCAAAGTTCTCCTATACTACCGTTGTCAGACTTTTGGAAGACCCAATTGCCAAAGGTATGAGAAGAACAAACTATACAGCGAGTACAGGAGATAGCAAACATTGGAAATTAAAGAAAACAGATGATTGGGTTTTCCAAGACGTTCCCGCTATTATCGAAGAGGAAGTTTGGGATAAAGTAAATGGTGTTTTAACCGAGCAAGCCAAGAATAACAAACAACCACTTAATAAGAAAACTCATTTATTTACTGGATATGTTATTTGTAATTGTGGAACTAAAATGTATTTGTTATCAAACAATCCAAAATACACTTGCCAGAAGTGTAAAAACAAAATTCCCGAAGAAACTTTGGAAGAAATATTCTACACAAAACTGCAAGAATATACCATTTACAAAGAAAATATTGAGAGGTATATTTTAGATAACAACAACACAATGAGCGAAAAAGAAGTTCTTTTAAAAACCAGCCAAAAAGAAGCTCAAAAAATCCAATCCAAACTTGATAACCTGATAGAACTTCATTTGAATAAGCAAATGCCTACAGAAGGCTTTAAACACCACTACAGCCCTTTATTTGAGCAGTTACAGCAGATACTAGCTCAAATACCACAAATAGAGGGAGAAATTCTCGCCTTAAAGCAAAACGAAGAAAACAGTAAATATATCTTCTCTGAAGCAGAAAACTTGTTTTCCAAATGGAACACCTTAACCAAAGACCAAAAAAGAGATATTGTTGAATCCATAACAGAATCCATAATCATTGATTCCGAAGAAGTAACCATAAACGTAAAATACTTAATGCCCCCTTCTTCTTTAAACCCCACAAATGGTCACCACAACTTCATAGTTTCATTGCCCATCTGCAATGTCCAATTAAAGGCTCAAAAACCAAACAGAAAGCCATATCCTAAAGAATTTATAACATACGGTGATCATTTAAGAAAGAAACGTCTTGATTTAAACTTGTATCAATCAGCAGTTGCTAAAATAATCAATGTCACCATTAACACAATCACTAATTGGGAGTTAAACAGAAATATCCCAGACTTATACCAGATTCCAAAAATTATTGAATTCTTAGGCTATATCCCAACTCTTAATGAGAATTCGATAAAACAATACCGAATTCAAAAAGGAATATCACAGAAAGAAATGGCTAGAATTCTTGAAATCGACACGACTACTCTTTCTAGAATTGAAAGAAGTAGTGATAGAATATCAGGGAAAGTAAAGATGAAACTATCCAGTTTGATACTAGATTCGTAAAAATCAAGTTCTATTTCTAAGATTCTTAACTAAGATATCGGATTTGTACTTATCCAACTGGTAACAACATCAGAAAACTCAATAAATGTAAGTTCTGAAATGTCTTTATGGAGACTTAAACAAATCGTAGGCAAGTCTATTCTAAACTGATTGTACCTTCCAATAATATATCTGCCTCCGGCAATTGTTGTCCGCCTGGAATTTGTAACCAAAAAATCACGAACATTCTGTATTGCTACCTCAGGATTATTATCGTGATTTTTAATATCTTGACCGCTTAAATCAGAAATGAAATTACGATAGCGATATCTTTCAATATCAAGAATAAGAGATTTTTTTTCTTTATTATGACCCTTATTATCACTGAATTGATGACAGCCAATAAATATACCCAATTCTAATGGCATATTAAACCGGGCAAGCCCCGTTACAGAATCCAAATCAGCTTTGGATATGTCATGAATCCCAAATTTACACTCATTTATTATTCTAATTATTTTTGTTATTCTAACATCTCCAGAATCATCCACTTCCTTTGCACATCTAGCAATATATCCACAATCATGAACTGTAAAGACCAATGCTTCAAAAATCGGTTTGTAAAGACTATCAAATGGACAATTAATAAAGACATTACTCGTATAATATTTTGGGTATGCCATTATTTTTTAATCGTTTTTAATGATTTCACGACCTTCTTGACTGTAGATGGGTTCGACTTCGGATGAACTTTTACGATTCTTTTTGATGCAGCTTTTTGATCAACTGATAATATTTCTTCTTCTTTCCTTATTGTGCCAAGAACTTTGTTTTTTGGTTGTTTAGTTCCATCTTTTTTATACATAGAAACACCCAATTCCTTCTCAATACTTTTTACAGTTTTATCAGACCTCATTTTTCTTAATCCAGCCATTTCTTTAAATTTTCAATTTAAAGAATAAATGTACAATTTTTTTGGAATTTATTACCTTACTGGTAACAGTTTGATATTTCTGTTCGTGACAGGACAACTCCAAATATTAATTATGACCCAAAATAATCTCATCTATTAAATATATATCCTCTTTCAAAATAAATCCGATAAAGAAATACAGGATTGAATAAGGTATATCCAAGAAAGAATTTACTAAGATTCTTGATATTGATCATGGCACACTTGCAAAAATCGAAAAGGGAATGACAATTAAAGTTGATAAGAGTACTAGGGGGCAGTTAAATACATTAATTCCAAAATCATTTATTGATCTTTGGTTGAGATAATTATAAATATTATTCATATACTTTAATTTCTAACGACTCGATGCACTCAAACGTATCCTTATTATACTTCCAACATTTAGCTTCGTTGGTCTTTGTCCCGATTATAATAAATATCGGATTTGGTTCCCTTGCTGATTTTGTTTTAGCTATTTTCTTAAGCGTTTTCTTATCCCTCCAACTCATGTACGAATTTTCGTATGGATGTGAATGCCAATCCCCCAAATAAGTTGTTATTCTGCTACTTTCAAAATAAATTCTTGTAAGCTCGTTTTGTTGATATTCTCCATCGGGTATAAATGAATATTTTTTATGCACTGCATTCGGTCCTGGGCCGATAAGATCGGATATAACAATATTATTATAAACATCTTTATATCCCAAAAGCATACCTCCCGTTTCCAATGGTAATTTATTATTTGTTTCTTCAAATAGTTTGTAAAACAAACTGTGTTTAATCCAAACTACCTGCATTACAAATTGGGCATTTCGAGTTTATTTCAAGTGCGAAAGTTTCCCATTCAGGGGCTATAGGCTTTTTTTCGTCACCAACCATTGATAAAACAGCAACATCCCAATCTCCTAATTTATCTTCTTTGCTCAAAGAAGAAACGGCCATTCTCACGCCAGCTAAAGATATATTTTGCATATCAAAACTAGCCCCAGTAAAAGTTAGATCGCCACAACCTTTGGGTTGTATTAATCCATTATTATCTTCATTCGGTGGTGTAATTGTCCCATCAATAAGAGAGTATTGTAAGCACATCCAACACCCTTTCTTTTTTTCAGGGATAGCTCTCATAACAATTCCACCCCAGGCACCTCGCCTACCCTCAATCTCGATGTAGGGAATCTTCTTTTCCCTACATAAAGTGGATATAAGATTATTAACACCTTCTTCAGCAGAAGCATCGTAAACTAAATCAGTACTAATGAAAAATTCTTCCAATTTTTCATTTTCATTTGGAAAGGCAATATGGTCTGTACTCCCAATTTTATGATGAAATATTTTAACTTTTACTCCCGGATAATTTTTTTCAATAAAATTTTTTAAAGCAATCGTTTTGAGCATTCCAGCACTTTCTATACCCAAAGGCCATCTTACCGATGAAGTAACCTCCACAACATCAAAGTCAATCAATCTCAACTCTTTAACCCCATTTTTTGCAAATTCTAATGCAGATGGTGCTCCTAAAGAACCCAATCCAATTATTGATATAGTTTTGTCATTGAGAACCTTAGAATGAGGAATTCTGACAAACAATTCAGATCGATCTACACTCATTATTGGTAAAACTATGGGAAATGGAAAAGGAACTCTTAATTTTTGATCATTTGCTCTCAATACATAGCCATCAACAAATAACAACCACCCCCAATCAATTTTACCAGCAACCTCTTCTTCTGGAAATAACAAACCAACAATATGGTTGATTACATAGTTTCTAGTTTGAATTACAACACGTAAAGGTTGTTGGACCCCTTTGCTCTTTAAGTCAGCAATTAACCAATTAAAACTATCATTTTTATTAAGCAATTTCTCCAGAGAATTGATTTTATACCATTTTGTTCGGAGTGTTTTTTCAGATTTTAAAAAATTATTAAACGGGAAATCTGCAATAACTCTGTCTTTTGTATCAAACCATTTCTCCAGAACAATTTTTAATGTTTCACTATTGGCATCAAGCACTGCAACAGGCAAAAACTCGTCTCCGAACATAATGGTTTCAATTAACTTAACTTTAGCTCCATTGGGACTATGAGATATTTGTATAGTTCCATGATCGAGGACTTTAAATTCCTCATCATTCGGGACCTCTATGTTTTCAATTACGGGACGAGCACTAAGAACCACAGCATTAGTTGGATTCGTATAGTATTCAGAAATGGGTTCAGCCTGCTCCTCTGGATCCATTCCAATGACTTCTTGATCTATGATCCTCCCTTTCTCAAAAACTATAGGAAGCCTTTCTTTTAGATATTTATATATTCTATCTTCAGGATTCCAAAACTGGGTTGGTCGGGGAAGTAAACAAAGGTTTTTCCCGTGAGGGTTGTGGTGTCTTGGTAGTACAACACCAGAAATTACATAAACATCGGGTCTAAAATATGGGTAGTTACTAGGAAAAAGAATATTTAGCTTTAAGTCGTCAGTAAGATTTAGTCCTAAATTATTTTCTACTGGAATAGTACAAATTAGGCGTACACCTTCGCGATTGAAAGCTCCTCGATTCAAATTGGCATCATCAACCAAAATCCCGTTATCTTTCAATACCCTAATTTCTCTTTCAAGTAAATCAGGGTATTCCTTATACCAATCCTTCATAAAATTATCCTACTGGCCTAGTTCCAGGAGGTTTTGGCGGATTATGTGGTCCTGGTGTTATTGGCTTGCCTGGGTGTTCGGGGTGTTGTGGATGTTCAGGATGCTGTGGGTGATCTGGTTTTTCTTGAATAGGCATAATAATTGTCTTTGGGGTAAATACTTTATCGTATCAAAGATAATAAATGTTTATAAAAAAAATCAAAACTAACTAATTTCAAATATTAACTGAACCTAGCTTCGTTGACCACCTGCAATATCAAACTTAAATCTCAAAAACCAAACAACAAGCCTTACCCCAAAGAACTTATTACCTACGGCGATCACCTAAGAACCAGACGCCTTGACCTCAATCTTTCTCAATCACAAGTTGCTAAGTTAATTAATGTCACAACAGATTCAATCACAAATTGGGAACTAAACAGAAATACACCAGACTTAACCTATATCCCCAAAATCATTTCATTTCTTGAGTACTCACCCGATTTCAATGAGAACCCGATAAAGAAATACAAAATTGAGAAAGGAATATCCCAAGAAAAATTTGCAAAAATTCTAAAAATTGATCCAATAACGTTTTCAAAAATTGAGAAAAGATGAGGTATAAAGATGATTGATGAAATGAAAAAGAAAACAGGTATAATTCTTTCAAGAACTATTTATATATAAAATTCATCTATCTAAAATTTAAGATATTTAACGTTTTACTTCTCTTTCTATTTTTATTTCACGAGAGTTCTATTCATTTTTTTGTTTGATTATTAGATTGTTTTGTTATAAGAAGATTGTATATTTGTAAATATACTTTCGTTAAATAGGAAAATTTTAAATGAAAAAACATATGCAAACAATTGCAAATGATGATAAAACAGAAGATGATGCAATTGCAGAAGATGCTTCTAAAAAAAACGAATCTATTTTAGTCGATAGTGTAACAGAAAAAGCAAATGGTATTCCCTCCTTTTATCAAAACAATTCTCAAAGGGGAGTCTTGACAAAAAGAGAAATTAAAGAGAAAAACCTAATCTTATTTGATAACCTAAGAGATATCAATGAAGATTGTTATTCTAATGCTAGTTATGATTTCCGAATAGGAGAAAAATTTGCAGTCCCTAAAGACAATGGAAGTTGTATATTTAATATGTCTTATCAACAACTATCTTGTCCCCACTATAAATTAGATGAACCTCAAATTCAATCATGCCGTTCATATAATAACGTTGTCAGGATTCCAGCACACTCCAGCATAATATTCTCAACTTTTGAACAAGTTAAATTACCAGGGAATATTGTTGGGAGATTTGATTTGAGAATTAAATGGGCACTACAGGGCTTAGAATTTCAAGCTGGGACACAAATTGAACCTTATTATACTGGTCGATTATTTGGGCATATAAAAAACACAACAAACAGAGAAATTTTGATACCGTTTAAAGAAAGATTATTAACGGTTGAATTTACTTATACGTCTGAAATGGCAGATATCCCGATAGAAAAAAATAAAAATGAAAAATTTAACACAAATACAATTGAAGGCTATTTATCTGAATATTCCGTTATGGAAGGATCACTTTCTTATTTATTTACAAAGATAGAAAGAGCAGAAAATGATTTTAGGAGTAAAATGGAAGATACAAGAGATAAAATAAATGAAGGTTACGCACAAATTCTAGAAGCAAATCGTTTCAGAAATACTATTCGTATGGCAGTTTTTATGGGAGTATTGACTATCATTTTGTCAGTAGGATTAACATTTGCCGTTTCAAAATATACAATGGAAAAAGATGACTACCCTTTTCAAAAAGTATATGACTTGGAGCAAACATTAAAGGCTTTACAAGTACAGCAAAATAAAATATTAGGTCTGAAATTAGAACTTGACTCTCTAAAATCCGTTAAACAAGAAAGAAACAATGAAAAAAAATAAAATCATATTAATAGGGGCTGGCATAAGTAATTTGACTGCCGCTAATTACCTTCTAGATAATTCGTTTGACGATTTTGTAATTCTCGAAAAAGGCGAATTGTTGTTAAATAGAAAATGTAATGGGGCAGAAAAATATACATGTTATCATTGCTTGAGTGGATGCGCCATTACTGAAGGTGTGGGAGGAGCAAATGCATTGAACGGGAACAAACTTTGCTATTTCCCTTCAAGCTGTAATATATTTAATCAAACAGAAAATCATATAGTTGAAAATGCTTTTTCTTATATCCAAAAGAATATATCAAATATTGTTGAACCTTCATTTAATAAAGAAAATCGGGAATCAACTGAAAAGAAAAACTATATTTCTGATGTATTAGATAAAAATAAATTCCGTGAGATGATTAATCTTTTTACAAATAGGATTAATTCACACATAATCACAAATTCTGATGTAATTTCAATTTCCCTCAAAGAGAAGGAGATACATATCAACACAAGCAATGGAAATCATTATATATGTGATTTTGTTCTAATTGGAACAGGTAGGTCTTCATATCATTATCTTAAAGATTTTTTTCATAAAAATAATTTCTTATACAAAGAACAAAAGCAAGATATTGGTATCAGAATTGAAACTCACAAGAATAATTTCTCAAAAAACTATTACTATCAAGCTGATCCTAAATTTAGATTTTCATTTGATAATCTTGGTTCTGGAAGGACATTTTGTGCTGTTAATAAAGGTGAGGTTATTCCGGTAAAGTTTGGTAACTCTTTCTATGCCGAAGGCTCGTTTGGAGATTCCTTTGGTGATAAAAATAACATAGCTTTAATGGCAAGAAGTAATAACCATCTTAATTTAGAGCAAATAGAAGATTGGTGTCAACGTATTAACGAATTATCAAACAACCAACTAATAATTGGAGATATCGCAATATCAAACAACCGCGAATTGATGATTTCTGAGATATTAGAATTGATAAAATACTTTCCAACGAATACACATAAAAAGTTAATTCAGCACTTACTACATAAAATCTTTATAGGAAAATTTAACATTCTAAATTTCGACGTAAATTCTGAAAGTTTAAGAATTTACGCACCTGCAATTGATAGATATTGGATACAACCAATACTTAATAAAGATTTTTCAATCCGTGGATCAAATAATGTTTTTATTGTTGGTGATGCAGCAGGTCTATCAAGAGGATATATTCAAGCAATGTACTCTGGATATAAATGGGCGATCACTTTTTTAAAGAATTCGCCAACTATAAAACAGAGAGAAGGCTCGCATGCATTATTAATATAATGCTAAATTTATTAGTATATGGAAAAAAAGAAAATTGGAACAGGTTTTGGTGTGCTCATATTACAAGACAATAAATTGTTATTAGGATTAAGAAATTCAGATCCCCAAAAAGCAGATAGTGCTTTACGAGGTGAGGGTACTTGGACAATGCCGGGTGGAAAATTTGAATATGGAGAAACATTTGAGCAAGGTGCTATTAGAGAAGTGAAAGAAGAAACAAATCTGAATCTGGATATTACAGATATTGAGATTGTTGGTGTTCAGTTAGATTTAAATGAATATGCTCATTTCATAACAATTGGAATGTTGGCAAAGAAAATATCTGGTGATCTTAAAATAATGGAACCGGATGAAATAATAAGTTGGGATTGGTTTGAGTTAAACAATATCCCTACCAACATATTCCCTGCGAGTGCCAAGATTCTAGAAAAATATAAAAAGGGATTATTTTACATCAAATAAATAACCAAATCAAACATCTTTTTATACTCATTTCCCTCAGACACTTAATATCCCATCTTAATTATGATCTAGATATTTTTCTAAAATAAATATTGCACTATCGCTATCTAATTCTTCTGTTATATCAAAAATTGAAATGGCTTCCCCTTCGACATCAATATTAATATTATTTATGATATCTACAAATCGATTACTAAACTTTTGCATCAATAAATTACCAAACTTGAAGTCTAAAAATTCAGTATTTTCGTTTGAATTAGATGGATCTAAGTTAAATCTAATAAGTTCTACAATAGCTTCAACTGGTCCAGCAGATAAATGAACACCATTCCTGCTCTGAGAAATCTCTTCCAATCCAAATTCATCCTTTAAATTTAATAATTCACGTCTTAAACTTCCTTGATTTGCATCAAACGGATTAGTTGACCCAACAAAACAGCTTCGTGCTTCTTTCCAAGATAGATTACTTGATAATGTCATTGTTACAATACTCTTTCCTTCATCTATGAAATGAGTCAACTGTCTTGGGTGAAATCCATTCAATAGGTAAATTATTTCATTATCAATCTTAACATCTTCACAATAAGTCCCACTTGCCAATTTTTTGGTTTCGAGGTTCTTCCATATGTAATCTAAAGACCTAGCATTAAATTCGGGGTACATTTCTAAAAATTCAAAACCACCTAAAACCTTAACGTCACTAACATCTTTATGGTAGAATTTTTTAAAACTTTTTTTTGCGGATTCTGACATATGTAGTGAAGCATTAGATGAAATCTTATTTATTACACCATAATGTTGAGCTATAATATTGTACTTATCAAGATATTTTGCTGATAGAATTTTAATATTGTGAATATTAAAACCAAATGTCAAAATCTTTTCTAATATAAGTTCCAAGATATCTTCAAGTTTGATTCTAGGTGACTTAACTGTAATCTCTGGCTTAATAAAAAATAGAAATTCATTTTTGCCAGTTTGAATATTTAAATTAGAGTAAATCTCCTCATAAAAAACTTTTTCATTCTGTGCTTCATGAACTTTCTCAGAAATCAATTCTACTAAATTCTTTGTTGTTACCATACATTACAAATTCCTTAAAAATTTGAACTATAAAACATATTTATTTCTTTTTCTTTAGCAGGAAATTGTTTAATTAAATAACCTTTTGCTTCATATTGATGATTACCTGATGGTTCGCCTAAATCAAAACCAAAATCAACATAAAAAGGATATCCAAAAACGTCACATCTTATGTCATCCAAAAACTTCAAAGTTACAAAACCAAGCTTGTCAATTGAAAATGCCATCTTGATTAAGTCTTCAAAATTAACAACATCTACAAAAGTTTTAGGATAATATGTTTCAATAATTGTCCCTTCTCCAATCCAAAACCAATTGGAAACTGGAACATTATTATCTAAAAGTATTTTTCTCCTTCTTTCCCAATCCAATAAACTTTTTTCTGGATTCAAAGTAACTAATGCTTTAGCTATTAACCAATACGTTGTATCATTTGTTGAAAATATAAATGTTGTAGAATAAGTTTCTCCCCCAGTTCTTATCCAAGGTTTTAATTCTTCAAAACTTAATAAATTATCATTAACATGTAGTATTGATTTTTCTTTTAGCCAATTAGAAATCCCTGTTTTGTCAAGGGTAAAACCTTTCTTTACTATATCGTATGATATCCCATTTCCAATTATTTGAGCTCTAAATTCTTCCATTTATCTTTTAAAAGATTTAATCGATTGCCTAAATATACTCAATAAACTGAACTACTTTAAGATTTGAGGGTTCTCAATGAAAAGTCATCCCTACTTTTGCCAATTCTCGCTATAATTTCACAAATGCTTAAATCTGATTCAAAGTGTTAGAGCTAAACTAACTCCATATTTTCTTACTCCAGCTAGAATAGCGAATGGGTATTGACAGAATTAGTCTATTCTGCTATAGTTTAAAGGTAAGTAGTTCTTTGATATATTGATTTGACTGTTGGTTTTATTGGGCTCTCCCAGTTTCCTTATAGATATTGAGAGAACCTAATAAAATAAATATAGTCTAACAATTTATAATAAAGAAATGAAAAAATCAATTTATGAACACCTAAAAAATTTCTTATCATTTTTCAGAAAAATGATCTCAAAAAAATCAGTTGAAGATGATATCTGGTTTGAGAAACTTCAATCAAAAGCGAGTAAAATAGGTGCTCGTGTTCATCTTATTAAAATTAGGATTGATTACACAAGGCCATATGCTGAGTCAGTAAAGGCAGGTGGACCTCAAACTAATTCAGGTAGTTTTGTTTTTAAAGTAGCTGATATTTATCACCTACCAGAAAATAAAATAAAAGATGAGGTCATTGTGTTATTAAACTGGGCAAATGGTTATGGAAGTTATAAGAAAGCTGTAGAATGGGGACTTTCAAGTGGTCTACATAAAACTACACCATATGTACCATTTGCAATTGGCGAGCAGTTCCCAGAAATCAACTATGAAATTGGACCAAATCCGATGTACATAATTGAAACAACTGGATGTACGTTTGATAACTGCCAAGATTGTGCGTGCTGTGTGTGGTGGTACAATCTAAATCGCGAATCTGACTTATGTTTGCAAGGATGTTTTGCAGATCTCTTTGGTGGCTGGTTCGCTTTCCGTAAGGAATAGTCCTTTAATCTCCATAAACATATTTCTCTATGTTCATTTGCTTATTATTCATAGAGAAGTTTTAGAGGTTTTACTAATTTAAAAGCCGTCTCAAAATAAAATTGGGAGCGGCTTTTTTTCTTTTGATCTTCTCAAATAATATACTTTTATGAGTATTATTTTTAAATGTTTATGTTTTACTAATCCTGTTGATTTCTAATTTTTTCTATATCAACGATTTTATAATTCACCTTCACTCGATACCCCCTTATCCTAAGAGTTCCTTTGCTTTTGTTCCTTGATATTGAATCCAAAAACTCTGTTATCTGATTTGGACTAAAAAAATGAATACAGTTTTGATTTTCAATATCACTAAAAGCTTTTTTCCTAATATTTACCAAATGTCTTTCATCTTTTGAAATAACACAGACATATGTATATCCTACATTTAAACACTTTTGTATATTCTTGACTTCATATTCCACTGAATTTGAAACTGCAATCTCACAGGCAATTTTTAGATCATCTTTCACTAAGGAAACATCAACCCGTCCGTTGTTTATCGTTTCCTCAATAGTCGCTTTAAAACCTCTTTCTTCAGCTATTTTCTTAATAAAGGTCTGTAAATATCTATGCTCTCGGATTTCTTCTTTCTCCTTAATGGTTTCTAGATATTCTTGACCTTTTTCTTGAATATCAGATTTTGGCAATTCAACTTTAGGTTCTGATATATCTTCTTTTACAACCGGCTTCTGTTCTTTAATATCAGATAAAAGAGTATCTAGATTTTCTTCAATTTCTGAGATTCTTTTTGAATATTTCTCCCTTGTATTTGAAACAATAATACTCCTATTCTCATTCTCAGATAGGTCTTTATGTAGCAAAGTCTTTAACGAAAAGTCATCCGTATTCTTCCCAACTCTAGCTATTGCTTCGCCAATATTTAAATTCTGTAAATCATTACTATCAAAACCAGAAAAGCCAGATTCTAACTTCTTGGCATCAAAATCACCTAATCTAAAACAGATACGGATATTGGCATTTGAAAGAACTGAATTACCAATATCAGTATCCTTAATCTGATTCAATTCTTGATGGGCTAAAACAAGACCTGTTCCATACTTTCTGGCTCCTGATAGTATTTGATTGATTGAGGGAGTAATGAAGTTCTGAAATTCATCTAAGTAGATATAGAAAGGGTGACGATCATCTTTAGGTAGGGATTGTCTAGCTTGGGCTACTTGATATATTTTCGATAGAATTAAGGTCCCAAGTAGATAACTATTTTCTTCCCCTATTAAGCCCTGAGATAATTTAACAAGCAAAATCTTTCGGTTATTTATGACCTCATTAAAATCTAAACCTTCTTTTTGAGATAGAATGTTTCGTATCATCTTGGGTCGCAAGAATGTATCTAATCTTGTGAGTAATGGAGCAATACTTAATTTCTTTAATAACGTAAATTCGTTATTCCAGTAGTAATGAATGCTTTTATCAGAAACCGATTTCAGAAACTCTTTGCGGTAAACACTTTCAAGCAAAAACCGTTTCAACTCAATTAATGTTCCACCTTTACTTGAATACAAGAAGGTATTAATAGCATTTGATAACACTGAGGTCATTTGATCACCCCAACTGGTAGAATGTCGCCTAAAGGCTTCAACTAAGTCAGACGATAGTACAATCTTTTCAACTTCAGTTTTAGCCGATAGAAGATTAAACCCAAATGAATATTCGCTGTCCGATGGGTCAATTAAAATAACATCCCTTAATCTATTGTCGGGTATATGTGGGATTATTTCTTCAATAGTATCTCCATGTGGGTCAAAGATAACACAGCCATTTCCGTGCCTGACATCCTCCAAAAACAGATTTGATATCAGGGTTGATTTCCCTGTACCAGTTGCTCCAATAATATGAGTATGTCTTAACCTTTGAGCATCGTTTAAGGTGACTTTCTTCTCAATTCCAAAATGTCTATTTATTCCAATCAAATATTCATTATCAATTAAAGACACCGGCACTGCTTTCGTCTTTGAATCGCTACTAATCAATTTTGGTGAATTCGGGAAATGAAGAAAGGAAAACAATTCCTCCGTATTCATTATCATTCCAAATCTGTCTGTTCCCCTAATTTTCAAATTATCCAAATGTGATTCGTACCTGTAACCTTCATTATCTAAGGGTATCAAAGAATTATACAGAGACGAAGAAGCGGACTTAATATTCTGGATTAATTCCATAGCAAGCTCTTCAGTTTCTTTTGAATGGTAAGATTGAACGGCCAACCGAAAGACAACAGCAAATAACGGAGTTGAGACTTTTTCTTTGGCACAAGTAACCATTTCAGGCGATTCAGGAAAGAAACTATCTTTACCAACACAAACCGAATTTAAGATACCAGTTGCCCACTCATTCTTAACCCCCTTAAATATAATTTGAAGTATGACAACATCACTAACCCCTAAATTGTCCAATACCGCCATAATAGAGGTCAATCCATCAATGGTGGTGTTTAGAGGTCTCATAAACTCCTCATTGTAGCCAAAATCAACAATAGCAATCTTGCTATTAGTTTCAAATGGAAGCTTTTTTAAATTGCTTTCTTTAATAATTATGAGAGGAAAGTAAGCATTAAGGAGATGAATAATTCGTTTGTAATCATCAATACCGCATACAATCTGTATTTCAATAGAATTATGACTTCCAACTATCTCAAATGAAATTCGTTCTTCACTGATTGAAAGCATATTCAAGAATTCAAGAAAGACAGATTCATCAAATTCTGGAATTCTTCCAAAAGAAATATTCAATTGTTTAAGAAATGGATTATACTCAAATTTCCTTGGTGGTCTCTTGTCTTCCTCTTCTTCTTTTACAACCGGGTTGCTACTTGAAAATAATCTTTCAAATAAAGTAGGTACTTTCCCATCATCGACATATTCTTCTTTGGAGATTCGGGAATGATAGAACTCCCGATATGAAGGTTCTATATCAACAGGATAATCGAATAAAAGGTAGCCCCGACCTGAAACCTCCCAATCATAGAAATGTATGGTTGCTTCCTCACAGTTCATTACCGATGGAATATATTATTCAAAATTGGCTTCCTTTCTATTTCGCTTAATCTTATACCGGTATCCTTGGTTATTTCATCAATTACCGCCAACACCGAATGATGCGAGAAAGTCATAAACATCGAGGCAGTATCTATTTTATAATATGTTCTTCTGTAAAAAGCACCCCTTATCCATTCTCCAATGAAAGGGATTTTTGTTAAAAGTTCCTCGTTTGTAGATGTCTCATAAATCAGCCACCAAGAAACAAAACATCCATCACCAAAGGGAGCAAAACAAAGATCGTATCTATATTCTTGCCATCTAATCCTTAAGTACAATCTTTCAGAAGAAAAAACACTACCCGTTTTCAAATTAACTCCTTCAAATTGTATCTCCTTTATTTCATGACTTTGCATTTCTTGTTTGATAAGTTCATAAAATCTCTTTGTTGAGAATTTAAAGCCAGATAGTAATTGAGCCCAGTTGGAATGATAATCTTCTTTAGGTTGTCGTAGGAGGCCAATGATAATGATAACGAACAGGAGGAAAATAATAAATGAGATCATGGTAGTTGATTTTTGGAGTTGTCGGGAAAAGATACAAAAAATATTTCAAATATTTCTCATAAACACCAAATTATGAATGCTATAAATACAATTTATATTTTGTATCTTAGGATCATGAATTATTGAATATTACCATGATATTTTTTATCTAATTTATCGAGAATTTTTCTGCAATCTAAATTAAATATTATGCATATTTCTAAAAAACGGGTGGTAAACGTAGAAAACTACATTGCCACTGTCAGAGACAATGAAGTATTCTTTATAGCATTGAGAGATTTTGATAGTCAAATTAGGAAAATTCAAACAATTGGATTTTCACAAAATCCACAGGCTGGCGAGCAGGTATTACCAACAATTGTGGGTCCAGTTTCAAGATTTAATTCCAATGGCAGATACAATATTCGACGTGATTTACCTAAGGAAGAGTTTTTTGTTGAACGATATTGGAAAAGGAGGGATTGGCAAGGAAATGAAACTGAAGAAATAGTCTTTGTCAGTAGAGATAGATATCACAGAGATTTAGTAACACCGCCATGCGAAGAATTATTAGTCGATAACTATAATGGAAATTCAATTATTGTCTCAAGGGCATTCATAAAAAGTCCAGAAAGTTATGGTGAAATTAAACATACGATAAATCTATTTCTCGAAATATTTGGAGAATGTGATTTAATCAGAGAGGATTATGTTCCTTTTCTTTACGAAAATATTACACATTTAAATTGGAAAATTTTCCCTCGTGGAGAATATCCATGGGAAGCAGTTAGAGAAATAGCACAAGAAAGAATCCAACGCCAGCCTATAGGGAATAGACCAGTTATTGCCAGCAGACTCGAAAAAATTACTTCGCATACTCCGAACTTTGTAGCTGTAGGTCAAGGAGGATTTTATGACTACATTGTATTTGGGTTTCCTGCGATTGGAGTCTTTATTTTAGAGAGTATAAAAAGTGGAAATGCAACATATGTTTTCGATCAGAACTGGGAAGAATTATCAAGAATGACTAAGGCAGAAATCTTAAATGATCAACTCCAACTGGATAGAATATTTCATAGTCCTGGGTGGGAAATAAGAATTAATCAAATATTAGGTTAGAAATTCCAATTAGTCACATCTATATTACCCTCAAGCTGATTCTCTAACTGATCGTTTAATTCTGAGAAGAAGTCAATTCCTGTTTGTTTCTCAATCTCATCTACAGCTACGGCGAACTGATCAAGACTCTTCGATGATGAAGCATTTGGTAGTATCAACCCTATCATCTTGTTATTTCCATCAAACAATACTTTGTAATAATATCCTGGCACTGTAACCTTATCTTCCCCAATAACCCCTATATTATCTTTAAATATGGGGCCAGTTACCACATATAGTTTTGAATATTTCAATGCCCATTCTCTGACCTGATCTTCCATCGTACTCCAAATACCTCGATTAAATCCAGCAACTTGTGGAGACATATTTGAAAGATAAAAGGATTCAGACATAGTAGTCTTATTTAATTTCATATCTCCCGCCGGACAAAGATGCCCTCTGTCATATCCTGACCCTTTATAATCCCCCAAAGAAGCCGAACCAGTACTTACTAATGGATCAGCCCTAAAATCATCAGTTCTTGATTGATTGCCACTAATAAGTTCAGGCGTAAGCTCATAATAGACCCAGAACGCTTGTTCGTTATCTTCAGAATAAGCTAGAGTGTAATAAGTATGCTTTACTATTTCACCCAGTGACTTTGGCTCAAATCCGGTTCTTTGATCTGGTTGAATGTCATCGGCGCCCCTGCAAGAAATCGAAAGAATAAATACAAAAAGCAGAAATATTTTTTTCATGGAGATAAAACTATTTTTATCAAATATAGATGATTTAAATAATAAAAATTGTTAACTTGTGTCAACTTTTTTACTGACAAACAAAAAGTTAGTTTTGATTTTTGTTCTTTGGGGTGAAGAACGATACCCCAGCTTCGGCTGGGGTTTTTAACAACTATTATTTCGCAACCTTGCAATTAACAACATAAAACTGACTCATTATGAAAAAAACTTTTTTTATTTTACTACTTTTCTGCTTTGGGCTAACATTTTATGCATTCCCCCAGTCAAAAAAGGAGCTTAAATATGATATTTATAAACTTGAAAAGAAGGTTTCCGCTTCATCTTCAGATCTTAAATCACTTAAAGATGAAAATGAAAAGTTGAAATATGAGAATGAAAGCCTTAGAAATGAAAATGAGAGATTAAAATTAGCGATTTCATTAAATAAACCTTCAGACGTACCTCAACCAACATCATCAGAAAAATCTAACTCCACAAACAATCAATGTAAGGCGATAACCGCAAAAGGAACACAGTGTTCAAGAAATGCTGAAGCGGGAAGTGACTATTGCTGGCAACATAAAAGTAGTCAAGAAACAAAATCCACTGTTAAATCAAGTTCATCATCTGGATCAAATTCAGGCTCAGGCAGAACCATTCACACAGGATCGAGGGGCGGACAATACTATATCAACAAAAATGGTAATAAAACTTATATAAAAAGGAAATAAAAAAGCCCCCTTCAAAAGGAGGCTTAAAGTTAGATTTCATCAATGAAAGAATTATGTCCTTCGCTTGATATGATTACGTGATCTAAAAGAGCAATATCACAAAATCCGCAAACTTCCTTTATCTTTTTCGTGAGTTTAATATCACTTGCTGAAGGTGTAAGATTTCCACTTGGGTGATTATGACATAAAATGATTGAAGACGAATTTGTTTTAATCGCAAGCTGGAAGATTTCCTTGATATTGACACAAGCCCCATCAGTCGCACCAATACTAATTATAGATACGCCAAATACATGATTACTACGACTCAATAAAGCGACTAAAAAGAACTCTTTAAAATCAATTTTATCCTCTGGTATCAACCCCCTAAATAATTCAACAATATCTTCAGCACATTTTACAGCTTTCATCAAAGAAAGAACTGGTCTTTTGTAAACTATCTCAACTTCGTGAATTTCAATTAGTTTTCCCATAACATTAAATTTTAAAGTTTAGGAATATTTTAATCTATGGTGGATGATAAAAGTAGAAGGGAAAATTTGTCATTTTTACCATTTTATTGTTGTGGCACTAAACGGTTCTGACGGTGTCCCATCAATCATGAGTTTCAGATATATGTCATAATTCGGGAGGTTAATAATATCAACGATGTCAAAAACTGGATAGTATTCTTTTGCAAAATATGAGGCATCAGAAACACCCAAACGGAAGGAAATCACCGTTCCAACATTACCCAATACAGCATCTCTGATTTCATCAGTTAATTGAGCTAAGTACTGATGAGCCATTATTAAAGCCAATTTAAACTTTCTTAATTCTGAGAGCATGTTGACCAGAGTTAGAGTTGTATAATTCTGAAATTCATCTAAATAGACAAAGAAAGGCACTCTGTTCATTTCATAAACATCAATTCTGGAAAAAGCCGAAAATGATATTGAATTTAATATTAAGGACCCAAGAATACTTGCTACATTTTCTCCCAAAGCACCTTTTGAGATATTGATTAATAATATCTTTCGATTGTCCATTATCTGCCTGAAGGATATCTCATCAGTATTATCAATTAGCAACCTTTTAATGGCAGGATAAATAAGAAAGGCTCCCACTTTATTATAGATTGGAAGTAAATCTCCCTTGGTGTAATGTTTAAATTCCTTTTGCCAGAATCGTTTAATATCATCATTGATAACATTTATAGCACATTCCTCTCGATACTTTTCATCATCCATTATTCGGATAATATCGGAGATGTTAGCTTCCTCTTGGTCAAGTAAAGTCAGAAGGATATATCTTAGAATATGCTCTAGTTTTAAACCCCAAGCTGACTTCCATAATTTCTCAAAGACATCCAATATCCCGGAAGCTATTAGTGGCCTTTTCTCATAAGGAACTTTAATAAATGGATTGAATTTGAAGTTGTGGTCTGGGTTTGTAATATCTAGATAAATAACATCTTGTTCTCTACGTTTTGGAATATTAGCGAAGATCTTTTTAATCAAATCCCCGTGAATATCAATCACACAAAACCCCCTCCCAAAACTTATATCCTGAATAATATGAGTTTGAAGTAAATTCGTTTTCCCCGTTCCTGTCTTACCAATAATGTAGGTATGCAAAAGTCGATCCTCTTGTTTGATTCCAAAAAGAATCGTCCGACTATATCTATTTGCTTCTGCAAAGTACGTAAGATTGTTTCTTAAATAATTCATTTCACAATCATAATCAAACTGAAATGAATCAGGTAGTAATGAGAATTTGCCAATCTAGTCGGAGAAAAATTTAAACCAGATGTAAATCAAAATCTCCTTTTATTTTAAAAATCAATCATTTGTTTTTTAAGCAATTTATTCATTCTATCCTGTATTAGCACGCCAAGCGATAATGCTACTGAAAGTCATTAACCGGCGTGCCAGTAGCCAAAACAGAGTCCGTAGGGCAACGGCGTTTAGAATGAATAAATTTGATATTTATGAAATCGTTACTCAAAAAATTATTGATCTTCTTGAAACCGGAGTTGTTCCCTGGCAGGTCCCATGGAGGACAGCAAGCGGAATGCCTCGTAATTTAGTGACATTAAGACCATATAATGGAATCAACTTTTGGTTGTTGCTATGTCAAAGGGATGCGATACCTTTTTACCTGACATTTGAACAAGTTAAATCACTTGGAGGGACTATCCGAAAGGGTGAGAAGTCAACAATGATTGTTTTTTGGAAACTGCTTAAGTCTGAAGATGAAGCAGAAGAAAAAGTAACACCACTCCTTCGCTATTATCATGTTTTTAACATCTCCCAGACTGAAGGAATAGATGAAAAAAGAATTCCAAAGACAGATGCTTTCGATCATGATTTTAATCCGGTAACAGTTGCTGAAACTATTATCAACAATTGGATTGATTGTCCAAAAATAGTACAGGGTAGCAATTCCGCTTATTATGAACCAAAATTCGATTTAGTCTGTATCCCAAGTCCAAGAACGTTCTTTAGCGACCAGCAATATTATTCCACCCTTTACCATGAGCTAGTTCATAGTACAGGACACGATAAACGTCTTGGTCGTCATGCGAAAATAAAAAATCACAGTTTTGGGTCACAAGATTACAGCCAAGAAGAATTAGTGGCCGAAATGGGAGCCGCGTATCTCTGTGGATTAACAGATATACAGCAACAAACCATCGAGAACAATGCATCATATATTAAAAGCTGGATTAAGACATTCAAGAATGATTCTAAGGTTTTAATAATGGCAGCTGCCCAAGCACAAAAGGCGGTGGATTACATTCTCCAATTTCAACCAAATGGACAATCAACTAATTGAAGAAATTAAAATTAAAAGGGCGAATCCGCCCTTTTTGATTTGTCAATCACTCAAAAGAGGAGTAAAATAAAGTAGTAAAATTAAATATAATTATTAATGGGACAGATTGTTTGATTAAATCTAGTTTTTTGAAAGAAAAAACTCTTTATCTTTATGTGTCTTAATATATTGAGTTATTACAGTCTTTAAGATAAACACCCTAAAAGACGAACTTTTCCCATAAAAACAAAATTAACTATGGATAACAAGAAAAAACAAGAGATAAAAGAAGTTATTCAGAGTTGCCATGTTAACTTTCTATTTGGTGCTGGCACATCCAATCCCTTTTTGCCACTTTTGAATGGTATCGAGGAAAGATTGACCAACACCAATGATATAAATGAGAAACGGGCAATAAAGAAGGAATATTTTAAGGGTGTTATGATCCCGAATCTTGATGTTGTCAATGGTACAGTAGAGGAAAGCAAGCAGACAGATTTAGTTAAAACTCTGGACAGTTACGAAAAATTCTTTAAGGCAATTGCTCATATTCTCCTCCGCCGAAAAAGTACACTTTTAAGCAAGCAAGCCAATGTTTTTACTACAAACATTGATATCTTGATGGAAATATCATTAGAAGAATGTGGAATTGAGTATAATGATGGGTTTTCTGGCAGATTTAATGCAAGTTTTAGTTTAAGTAACTTCAAAAAATCAGTATTTAAACGCAGTATGCATTTTGAGAATATATCAGAAATCCCCGTAATAAATCTCCTAAAAGTACACGGCTCATTGAACTGGAAAAAAAATGGTGATGTTGTGACTTTTTCAAAGCTTGACCATTTTAAAGAAGATCTTAAACAAAAACTGAGAGATAAGTTTGATAAAGGATATAATCAAATCGCTATTGTCAATCCGGAAAAGAAAAAATTCGAAGAAACTGTCATCGACATAACTTATTATGAACTACTCCGCATGTTTTCAAGTGAGCTTGAAAAAGAAAATACAGTTCTGTTTGTGGTTGGTTTCTCAATGGAAGATGAACATATTCGAGAGATTATAAAAAGGGCCGCTGATTCAAATCCAACTTTGCGTATTTATATTTTTTCTCATTCACAGAAAAAAAAGGATTCTTATAACACTTTATTAGAGATTGATAAGAGACGTTACAATAATGTTGAGGTAATAATTCCAGTCGATGATACACAGGAAAATAAATATACTTTGAATAATGTAAGTATTTTGCTTTCTGACATAATTCTTGATTATCCAGATTCACAAAATGAACATGAAGATGAAGAATGACATTGAGGATAAAGCAAAACGGGAGTCCATATTTATTATTGGACGGGTTTTATCTGTTGAGAAACGACTGGTAACAATTAAGGTTAATAAGAACAAGAATAGCTCACACATAATCTATGATGGAACTACGGTAAAAAATGTTTCGGTCGGTAGTTATGTCAAAATTGCAAAGGGCTTTGTAAACATAATTGGGAAGGTTGAAGGGGAACGAATTAGCGAAGAAAGATACTTCAATCGCGACTATAACAAAGAAGAAACCCGAATTAACCGTGTTCTGGACGTTTCTCTATTTGGTCATTTTGATGGAACCAAATTTAAACAAGGCATCAAAGAGATGCCTTTGATTGATAATGAGTGTTTTTTGCTTGACCGTGACGAGTTTGCTGCCTTACATAATTTCGCAGGTTGCGATAAAAGAACAATTGAAATAGGAGGACTCACCGAAGAACCAGCTCAACGCATTCGCCTTGGTGTAAATGATCTATTTGCTAGTCATATTGGTATCTTTGGAAATACGGGGAGTGGAAAATCAAACACGCTTGCAAAAATATACACGGAATTATTTTCTTTATACAAAGGCAATGAAAATTTTAAAAATAACTCGCGTTTTATAATAATTGATTTTAACGGAGAATACTCTGGTAAAAAAGCTATAACTACGGAGAAAGAGATATATAAACTTTCTACTGGGAAAGGCGGTAGTGAACGAAAATATCCAATAACTACAGACAATTTAAATAAGACTGAGACACTTGCTGTATTGTTAGAAGCAACAGAAAAAACCCAGAAGCCATTTTTAGACTGGGTAATTAAGGGTGATTATCTTGATGATCCCACTACTTTTATTCAGCGAGTACGCGAACGAATAGAAGATATATGTAGAACCGTCTTATTAGATAAAAAAGGTAATGGACTGCGAGAAGGAACCATTGCAGAATTATTTTCTCGAATCCTTGATATTGTTGACATTGCAAGCAATAACAATATTTCAAATTTACGAGATGATATAGAAATAAATTTACATTATCATAGTCAAAGTAATGAATATTATTGGAATAGACCAGTAACATCCAACTTCAATAATACAAACCCGATTTATGATACTTACATAGCTCCTATCGTGGATAATGCAGTTTTCAAAACAGATCATTTTTCTGGCTTGAAATTGAAAATTATACTTGGGTATTTTTATGCTATTACACGTGGTTTCTATAACCAAGAACACATTGGTCCTTTGATGGGTAGAATGATCAAAAAGTTTAAAATGCTTGATAAATTAGTGGATATACAAGATAACGCTGAATGGCAAAAAAATCTTGTTATTCTCTCTCTGCGAGATGTAAACACGGAAATGAAAAAAATTATTCCTCTTCTTGTATGTAAGCAACTTTATGACGAAAAGAAAGAGGTTAACGGAATGACATCACTTCATATTATTATAGATGAAGCACATAACATTCTATCAACAGCGTCACAACGTGAAAGTGATACATGGAAGGATTATCGCCTTGAAACATTTGAGGAAATAATTAAGGAGGGGCGAAAATTTGGCGTTTTCCTTACTGTTGCAAGCCAAAGACCTTATGATATTTCACATACGATAATATCGCAGTTACATAACTATTTTATACACAGACTCATTAACGATAACGATATTGGTGCAGTGGAAAAAGCAGTTGCCTACCTTGATAGGCTATCATTTCAGACAATACCGATACTTTCTGTTGGCAGTTGCTTCATTGCAGGTCTTGCATCCGATATTCCAGTAAAAGTTGATATAGAATTATTACCAAAAGAACAACAACCACAAAGTGATACTGTTAAACTAGAGGAAGAGTGGGGTTAATTATAATGATTCCAAACACAAAATCACCTTCCATTTCAAAAGGTTGAATCTTTGATATTAATTTCGCTAAGCAAACAATCTAGTGAGTTAATAATTGCAAACAAATGGCACGAGTTTTTGACATTTTGACCCGTTCTTGAAAATTTTAACCCTGCGGACAATATTAAAAAACACTTAATTTATTAAGTGTTTTTTAATATTGTCCTCTCGAGCTTCGTCTCTACAGACGAAGCGTGCAGGAATCGAAAACCTTTTCCTTGTGAGGGTACTCACGAACGGAAAAGGTGTACTGAACCTGTAAGGTTCGATAAGCGTACTCGCGGTCCTACTGAATTTAATTCTAAAATATTCGATAAGTGTCCTCACGATCCTACTGAGATTTTGTTTTCCCCCTTTTTAGTGTATAATACACACGAGTCAAAAGATTGATTTGTTTTCTCTTGATAGAGACTGAAAATTTATCACTGATTTGTACATTGTAGTGAGCACAGTTTTTATATAGTGCTTCACATGTTCTTTCGTTCCTAAAAGCCAAAAGGCCCAGGAGCCACTCCTTTATCGTAAAGATAATAAAGAATTGACTCCTAGGCCTTTTCTTTTGGTCATCAAAAGTTAGCCTTTAAAAGCGAAAAAACATAAAAGAAAACCCTCCCCTAGGCCTTGCCTAGGGGAGGGTTTTCTGACTTTACCTACTTTCCAGCCTTTTCGGCCGCCGCCATCGAGGCGACTACTTCTTAGCTTTTGCTTTTGCTTTTTTCTTTGGTTGAATATCTTTTACCATTGTCTTCCAGTGCTTTTTCACTTCTTTTACAGCGTTTTCTAAATCTTGTGCATCAATACTTTTTACCTTGGCATACTTTGCTTGTACTTGATCTATTATCTTATGGTAGACCGGCTCAGATATTTCCTTTGCCTCTTCTAATTTTTCAATAATTTCCCCTTTCATCTTTATAGCCCAACCTTTTATGGCCTTCTTGTTCTTCTTACCATCTGGTCCAAAAAGTACATAAGCTGCCGCCCCTAGTGCTGCCACTGTCGCACCTATCCCTACCATCTCTCCTCCTGTTAAACCTTTTTTACTTACTTTTTTCTTTTCCATATTATACTTAGAAGTGAAGCAAATTATTTTATAAAAAACTAGTCTGGCCGAGTTTCTATCTTCGAAGAAGAAGATATAGGCGAGGAGATCCGAGGACTTTTTTTAGAATATAATTTGTGTAACTTCTTATTAAACTATTAATAATTACTTCTTACTTTTCTTTTTCTTTCCAAAAAAGAATTTGAAAAGTGTACTTTCTTTTATATCATTCCCTACTTCTTCTAGTGAAGAAGCTGTGCTATCTACGGTTTCCTTTAATCTCTCAGATATATGAGAAAAGTTTCTCATTATTTTCACTAAATAGAAGCCCACGATAACAAAAATAACTGTAATCAAAACTACAGAAATAGAACTAATAAAGAAAAATATTTCCGACTTCAAAATTGATTCCATAATCACATTATATAGCACTTTTACTTTGAAGACAAAGAGTTCAGTATAAACTGCTCAAGTCCAATAGTAAGATCTACTTCTCCCCTGTGAGCCTTATGATATATAGACACTATAGAGCTTGAATTGTGCTTGAGCTCATCTTTACCGAAAGACCTAGCACTACTTAGTATCATTGTTTTTATCTTCCAGAAGAGAATCCCCGCTATTGCCTCAGGCTCTACTCCAGCTTCTATACCCTTTCTGTACAAAGTCCATGCTGTTACCTTGTCGCGGTTAGCATACGCATCTGTAATCTGAAAAACGTTAAACTTTTCTTTCTCAGCTTTCTTTTTACTTTCAAATGTTTTTATCTCTCCGTACTTTTTATACTTCTTCTGGTCAACTGCTAGAAGTTTATCTTCTTTGAATATAAATAGGGTTTCAGATTCTTTCAGTAAATTCCACTCTGTCGCATCAAGCACTATAGTATCTTCCTTTAAAGCATTCTCCATTATAAGAGCCTTAAGTCCTCCAAAGAGACTTGTGTTAGTCCCATAGCTTAGTATCAAACCTTTATCTAAGTCTGCCCCATTCAGAAAGGAACTCTCGCGCTCTCTCGTGAGTCCCTTGATATAGTCATTCTTACTTTTTGTATCATCGCCCACTAGTATGTGAATCATAGCCAATCTTTAACTCTCTTTTTATATTCTGTAAACACGTCACCATATCTTTCCACCAATATTTTGTCTTGTTTCTTTATAAAAATGAATCTTGAAATAAGATAAGTGATCACAATAAAAATTATTGAGAAAAGAGAGTTCAGAAGAAATCCAAGCCCCAGAGACATCATAGTGAGTCCTAAATTGGTAGGATTCCTAGTATACTTATATGGCCCACGATAAAAGAAGTTGGTATCTCTTTCCTTCCCTACTTCACTCTTGGGCTGACTTGTAGTTGACTGAGCCCAGTATACAAGGATAGATCCCCACAGAATCATAACAATTCCCAAATATTGAAATGTTAAACTTTTGAATAAATCAAAATGAAATATTTGATCGAAAATAACTCCCAAGATAACCGCTCCTAGAAATATAATATATGTATGAAACAATAAAATATGAATTACCCCAACGGTCTTGGCTCTTTCTCTTTCTTTAGCTCTTTCTATTTTTTCTTCTTCTCTCATAGATATTATTGTATCACATGTAGTTACCTGTGACACTACTTCAACTCTCCCCAATTCTTGCCAAAACCCATTGATACTTCAAGTGGCACTGGTGTCATGTCCTTTATAAATTCACTCGGAATTGCATTTATCATGCCATTTTCAATAATCCTTTTAGCCTTTTCTAGGTCTTTCTGTCTAATCTCATACACAAGCTCGTCATGCACTTGCAAGACCATTCTTACAGATTCTAGCATTCCTTCCTTCTCTAGTTCCACTTCTACCTTATTCATTCCAATCTTTATAATATCAGCAGTAGCCGTCCCTTGGATAGGAGCATTGGTAGCCATTCTCTCGGCCATAGCCCTCATGAAAGGTAGGGGCGAGTTGATACTGGGGAAATATCTTTTCCTACCGAAAAGAGTTCTGGTATATTTATGTTCACGTGCAAATGTTTTAATACTTTCTAGATAGTGTGCAATCGTGGGGAATTGTTTGAAGTAATTGTCGTAGAATATCTGTGCATCTTTCCTATTGGATCCTAAATTCTGACTTAGGGCTGTAACTCCCATACCATAAAGAATTCCGAAGTTTATAACTTTTGCTCTTCTCCTCATATCGGCTGTCACATCTTCTTCGGCAACGTTGAAGACTTTCATAGCGACCGCACTATGAATATCCCTTCTATCTTGGAATGTTTTTATAAAGTATGAATCTTGGGAAAGAAGTGCCGCTATTCGAAGTTCAATCTGTGAATAGTCAAAGGAAGCAAGTACATAGCCGTCTTCGGCTATGAATGCATTACGAATCCTCTTCCCGCGTTCTGTTTTGGTGGGAATATTTTGCAAGTTTGGATTATTGGAAGAGAATCTACCAGTCGTAGTCCCATACTGCAAGAAGCTTGCATGCAGTCTGCCATCAACACCAATAGAATTCGGTATTGTGTCTATATATGTAGAGAGCAACTTTTGTAATTCTCTATGTTCTAGAATTTTATCTATTATTGGATGAAGAGAGCGAAGCTTCTCAAGTTCACTTTCCTTAGTAGACCTTGCTCCACCACTTGTCTTCTTCATTTTAATACCTAGAGACTTACCGTCTACTTCTCCTATCTTGATTTCATCAAAGAGTATTTCGGCTAGTTGTTTGGGTGAATTTATGTTGAATTCTCTTCCTCCATACTTCCAGATTTCTTTCTCTATCTTCTCTAAGTCAGAGTGGTACTCTTTCGAAAGATTACTTAGATACTCCTTGTCTATTTTAATTCCTACCTTTTCCATCCTAGCTATTATGGGTATCAGGGGAAGCTCTATTTCTCTGTATACGTAGTCTAAGTCTTCTCTCTTTATATCTTCTTCCATTTTGGCGATAGCCTCGTCTAATGAAGAACTGTTTTTATATCCTAGTACATCTTCTATGTCTGGATTTGTTTTCTCCGAATCCAAAATCCAGAAAGCTATCTTGGCTTTCTCTATTTGTATTTTATCCTCTCCTCCTTTTTGAGGAGGAGAGCCCTTTAGGGTGAGGTGGTAATTAACTTCCTGACCACCACCCCCTGCCCCCCCCTCACTAAGGAGGGGATTTAAAATCCTTAGAAATCTATTTTGTAAACTTTTGAATTCCATCGTTTTGAAAAACGAGGCTACGTCTTCTTCCTTCACTTTTTCCTTCCAAGTTTCTTTCGGTATTTTGAAATCAATAGGTGCATCGCGCCTGATAGTAGCTAAAGTTTTAGAGAAGATTGCTTCATCTTCCCCTTCTTTCAAAAGATTCGAAACTCTCTCCGTAACACCAAGGCTTTTAAAAACTTCAGGGTTCTTTTTTAAATCTTTGTACATCTTCTCTATCGTTCCATATTTAGATATTAGTATCGTCGCTGTTTTCTCGCCTATACCCTTTATTCCTATAATATTGTCCGATGGGTCTCCACGAAGTCCCTTGTAGTCAGGTAGATATACAGGATCAAATCCAAATCTCTCTTTCACTTTCTCTTCATTATAAAGGATGGTATCGTTTATACCTTTCTTTAAAGTATAAACTTGTACTTTCTTATCATCTACTAGCTGTAGAGTATCCATATCACCCGAGGCTATCACTACGTCCACGTCGGACATGGACTTCGTCTCTTCTACTATTGTACCTAGGAGGTCGTCGGCTTCAAACCCCTCACATTCATACATAGGTATGGACATAGACTTGAAGAATTCTCTAGAACGTATGAGCTGTGCTACAAGTGCATCGTCAGTTTTCGCACGTCCAGCTTTGTAGTCATCATATGCTATGTGACGGAAAGTTTTCTTGGGTAAGTCATAGCAAGCTATTATATAGTCCGGCTTTAGCTCTGTAATAATCTTGAATAGCATTGTAGCAAGTCCATATATAGCTCCTGTCGGCTCGCCCTTTGAATTCATGAACTCTGGAAGCGCATGGTAAGCACGGTGAATAATCGCATGCGTATCAAGCAATACCAGCTTCTTTTGCCCGTTCGAAGCTTTATGAGAATTAGGGTTATTGTTATTTATTTTCTTCCCCATTTAGTAATTATAGCAGAATTTTATACTTCTGGTTGTCTCGTCTTTATGTTCTATATTTATCTTGTGGGCATCTTCTGGCAGGAATCCTCCTATCCTCTCTGGCCATTCTAGGATTATTAAATTCTCTCTATCTTCTATCATATCTTTCCAACCGAGCATCAATATCTCTTCGTCATTTTCTAGCCTATATGCATCTATGTGAATTAAATTTTTAAATATTTCATTCTTGGTTTTATAGATTTTCATAATCACAAAAGTAGGAGAAATCACGTTTTCCATAACTCCTAAGTGTTTTGCTATTTCTTGAGTCATAGTTGTCTTCCCCACTCCCAAGTCACCAGACAGGGCTATGACTACAGCCTTCTCTTTCGGCATATTGCTAACCATTTCTAGAATTTCTATTGCCTTCTTTTCTATATCTTCAAATTTTAATTCTTCTTCTTTCATTTTTATATAATAACACAATTGCCCCGCAGGCAAAGCCTGCGGGGCAATTCTTAATTCTTAATTCTTAATTCTTAATTATTTAGTGTGTAGTCGTATGTGTTATTGTATCTTGTGTTGTCTTTCTATTACTATAAGAACGAGCAATCAAGATTATGAGCAATATCACAAGTATTAGTATCAACCATCCTATGAATCCTAGAGATAGAAGTCCTGCGAAGAATGCATTACCACCCAAGACGCTATTGTTATCTCCTGCTACAACTGCTACAGTCTTCGGTACGTTTATGACGTAAGCCATAGCGTTCTCTTGAGTTCCGTTTGGAGTTGTATATACAAGGATAGCAGTTGTCGCAATCTGAGAATTGTTGAGTGGGATACTATCTACTCTACCCTGCAAGAATATGACTCCTTCATCCCCAGCCTTAAGATCTTCTACTTGTGCTGAGAGTGTGTGTGTATCTACAGAGTAAGTTCCACGAGAAGAATTTACAAGAGTTACATTTGAAGGAAGTACTACTTGAACCATTGGGTGAGTCAGTAACTGTTTGCCAATATTCTTGTAGTTCACTATGTAGTCTATCAAGTCCCCTTCACCGATAAGTTCATACTTGTTACTAATCTTCAGCATTATAGGTGAAGCTGTCCCTACCACTGTCGTGCCTTGAATTATGATTGGTTTTGGAGCTACATCTGACAATGTTTTAAATATTTCAATACTTCCTTTTGAAACTCCATCTGGACCTTCTCCAACTGCTCTATAGAAATAGATTGTGTTAGGGGCAAGACCTGTTAGATAATCACTCATATTACTATTTCCAATAGTACTCTTAGCATTTGTACGTGAACCAAGGTTTACCGTTGTTCCATACTCAAAGTAAGTATTAGCATTGTAATATGTTGAGTTTGTAATATATCCATTCACCTGTGCTTCATTCTTTGTTATGTTTGTCGCAACAGTTGTTACAACATTCTTGTTTACATACACTTGTCTGTAAGTACATGCACTATAAGCAAGGTAATTGGTAGCTGTTGTATCTAAGCATCGTATTTGAGGATAAATACATGAGCTGTAAGCTAAGTAGTTGCTTGCAGATGTATCTAG
>LBRL01000001.1:0-593361 GCA_000991405.1 Candidatus Nomurabacteria bacterium GW2011_GWD2_36_14 | reverse complement strand
TATTTGAGGATAAATACATGAGCTGTAAGCTAAGTAGTTGCTTGCAGATGTATCTAGACATCTTACTTGAGGATAAATACATGAACTATAAGCAAGGTAGTTGGTAGCTGTTGTATCAAGACATCGTATTTGTGGGTAAATACATGAACTGTAACTTAGATAGTTACTTGCTGAGGTGTCTAGACATCTTACTTGTGGGTATACGCATGAACTATAAGCAAGATAGTTAGTGGCTGATGTATCTAAACATCGTATCTGAGGGTAAATACATTTTTCATGAGCGAGATAATTAATTGCAGAAGTATCACGGCAAATATTATCAACAGCATTTCCAACTTTAAAAACAACAACAATGTACCCATAGTCAGTCCACCCAGATGGCACACTGCCAAGTTTAATCCTTCCCCCATTTTTCATAACACTGCCATCCTGTCCATAAAGCATTCCTGAGTCGGTGTCACTATCAATAGCATATTTATCTTTCATCCAGTGCGCAGAACTATATGTAAGTGTCTGATTACTATTCAAACTCAAATTGACAGTGCCAAGTGTTGTACTTCCTTGATCTGAATACATAGTCCCTGTAAATGAGTAATTGTATGCTGGTCCCGAAGATGATTGAGATAAAGAAGCCTCAACATTAGTCAAAGGACTAGAAGTATTATTGTGATAAAAGAGAGCTACGTTTATAGTTTCTCCTGCTAATGCCGAAACAGATTGCCTTGTCCAGCAATTCCATTGGCCATCGCCAATACCCACCCCTGTTGTATAGTTACCTATAGCAATACTGGGGCAGTCACCTGATTGTCCATTAAATGGACCTGAGGCTAAAGCACTTTTTACTCCTGTAAAAAGAAGTATGAAAGCGAAGCCTGCTATTATTATTTTTTTCATATAATTTTTCATATTATTGTTAATAATTATTTTTACAATTTAAACCTTCAACTTTTTTTGTAAGTTAAAGACTTAAATACGAGGTGAAAAGTTTTTGTAAAAAAACTTTTCACCAAATTATTTTGAAGCATTAAAAGAGCAAATTATTAAATTTATTAACGGCGTCCCGTGGATGAACTACGAGAACCTCCATTATATCCACCTCCACCTGAAGACTGTCTTGAATTATTAGATGGTCTTGAAGCAGAAGCATAGGATGACCTACTGGCACTGTTATAAGAAGGGCGATAGTTTGCCGATGAAGTTCTAGAAGCTCCTGAGTTGTAGTTGGCTCTGTAATTTGAACCAGTTCTACCACTATAGGATTGTCTTGAATTTCCTGAATAGTTAGTCCTTGAATTTCCAGCTGAATAGTTGGATCTCGAGGTAGTGCCCCTATTATTAGTAGAAGCAGCTTTCAATGACACATCAGAAATTGGGGAAATTCTCCCGGAGTTCCTACTCATAGAACTTCTGCCTCCAGGACCAGTGGTGTTATTGCCATTTCCATTTCCACCAGGACCTCCAGCGTGATTTCCATCATCTGTTGCACCATCTCCACGACCACCTGGTCCTGAAGAATGATTGCCTTCATCACCTCTTCCTCCTGGCCCAGAGGCATGAGGTGCTTCTGGTTTTGGTTGGGGGTGTTCCGGTCTTGTTTTACTACGTTCACAAATATAATTATTTGTCTGTGAACTATAGTTATTATAAGTCCGTTGGTCAACCATTTGTGATTGACCGTAATAGCCCCCTGCTAAAATTGGTGTTATCCAATAGCTTAGCATGGGTGGACGATAGTAAATATCGTCTTCGTAGTAATTACTTCTTACAATGTTGTTTTCTTCGATATATGTCGTGCTAACGACAGTATCTCTGATTTCAACAGGAGGAACAGGGGCTGGTGCAGGAGCAGGTTGAGGTTTTTCAACTTCAACTGTCTTTTCTACGAATTCAACTTCATCTAGTTTTCTCCAATAGGCGAGCTCGTTTGCACAACGAGAGGAATACCATCTACCCTCTTTTTTGTATATTACTTCTCCTTCAGGAAAAATAAGAAAATTACCATCTAGTGAATTATGCTCACCCTTAACAAAGGTAAGTATATAATCCGCTTCAAATGTTTTGATCTCTTGAATTCCTTTCGGAATTCTTCCTTCAAAAATTTCCTTAGCTTCTGGTCTTTTTGACCATAAAGCACCAGTTTGTACTGCGTGGAAACCATCATAATTGATGGTCCCATAAACTTTTTCTTTCTTCGGTTGAGAAAACACCATCTGCGAGCCAAAACTGGCTACAAGCATAATGATTACGAAAAATGCTATAACTTTTTTCATTGTTTTGAGCTTTAGTATTGTTTTATTTGTCTCACAGACACTAGAATCTGAGAAATAAATAAAACAATACTAATCTCAACATTTGTCTATATGATAGCATATACAAGGCTAATTGTCAACCCCACTAGAAGGCCTCTATTATAGCTCGTTTGGGGAAATTGATATTGGTATTAAAGGATTTATAAGCTATAATATATCCATATGTCACTAATATTTGATGATGATAAGCAAAAGAAAAATCTTACAGACCTAAGAAAGCAAGAAGAGGAAGACTTGGTAGATGCACTCGCAGAAGTTCGCTATGGTGTGCCTCCTATTCACCTCTCTGGTATGCCTATAGAGAACGATGCTCTTCGTCTTATAGTTGAGAAAGAGGCCAGAGAATTAGAAGTCGCATCTTTTAAACTTCTAGGCAAGGACGTTCACGTCGCTGTTCGCTCTCCTCAGCCAGACAAGTTAGAAAATCTTAAAAAGTATTTTGAGGATCGTCAGTATATCCCCCATTTCTACATGGCATCCCTTGCAAGCCTAGAGAAAGCTTGGGATAGATACAAGGAAATATCTTTCGCTGAAGAGTCTAAGTCAGGTACCATCGCCATCTCTGGAGAATCTTTGAAAAAGATAATGGCAGGTATTAAGAATATCGAAGATATCAAGCAAGCAATTCTTGCCATAGAGAAGGACAACATCCATACCACTTCCCACATCCTCGAAGTTGCTCTTGCTGGAGCTATTGCTATCAATGCTTCTGACCTTCACTTCGAACCCGAGGAGAATACTGTCCGTCTTCGTTTCCGTCTCGATGGTATCCTCCATGAAGTTATGGAAATCCCTCCTGCTGCACATAAATTTATAAATTCTCGTATCAAGCTTATTTCTGGACTGAAGATTACTTCCAATTCTATAGCTCAAGACGGGCGTTTCAGTATTTATCTTGGCGAAGATGAAATCTCTCTTCGTGTTTCTCTTATTCCTGGAGCTTATGGCGAGTCTATCGTTATGAGAATTCTTAATCCAAAGTCTATAAGGGTTAAACTCGAAGACATGGGTATTGAGCCTAAGCTCTATGAAGTATTTATGCGAGAGATCAAGAAGCCCAACGGTATGATCCTTCTAACTGGTCCTACAGGATCCGGTAAGACGACAACCCTCTACTCTTTCTTGCAAAAGATTTACTCCACAGAAATCAAGATTATAACTATCGAAGACCCTATCGAGTATCACCTCCCCGGCATTACTCAGACCCAGACAGATGATGAGAAGGGTTATACCTTCCTCGAAGGTTTGCGTTCTTCTCTTCGTCAGGACCCCGACGTTATCATGGTGGGAGAAATCCGCGATAGCGAGACTGCCAAGATTGCCGTCGAGTCTGCTCTTACGGGTCACCTAGTCTTCTCCACCTTACATACGAACAACGCCGCTGGAGTTATTCCTCGTCTTATTGATCTTGATGTGAATCCCAAGATTCTAGTCTCTGCTTTGTCTTTATCTATAGCTCAGCGACTAGTACGCAGACTTTGTGTTCATTGTAAAAAAGAAAAAGAAATCAGTAATGAAGAATCAATTATAATAAATAAAATAATAAAAGATGCAGAAACGCATGGCAAAAATTGGGCAGACTATGATATTGATACAGGTAGTCCATTTAAAATTTATACTCCCGTCGGATGCCTAGAATGCAACAATACTGGATACAAAGGACAAATAGGTATCTTTGAAGCTATTTATAATGATGAGAAAATAGAAGAAATAATTACCAAGAATCCAAGCGAAAGAGAGATCAAGGCAGTCGCTCGCAATCAAGTCTCTCTCACCATGGCCGAAGATGGCCTAGTGAAAATATTGAAAGGTATCACAGACTACGACGAAGTCGCAGGAGTGGTAGATATGAGTGAGGAATAAACCCGCACACTCAATATGCCGTTATTCTGCTTTTTCAAAATAAAATATAATAATACTCTTATTATATTAAGTAAAAAATATAAATTTTAAATAAAAATTCTGTAGGCAGAACAAAAAAGCTACGGCATGTTGAGTGTGCGGGTAAAATTAAAAAAACATAAATCTCTAAACAATCCTTTGGAAGCATGCGCTAGCAAAGTAACATATGATTACAGGATAGCCACAGTAAATATAAATATAAACCAAGACGTCCTATGCACATATATAGAGCACGGGGCCGATTGCTTAGAGATTTATGTTCTCTTCGCGAAAATGCTATAATTAAACGTATCAAATTTCTGTGGAGAGTATAGCATACTAAGAAAATAATGTCAAGTAAAGAAACAACAACCAAAGATGAGGGCTTTTTAGACCAAACACTGCGTCCAAGTGTGTGGGAAGACTACATTGGCCAAGAAAATATCAAGGCCAATCTGAAGATTCTCCTAACTGCTGCCGAAGAGAGGTCTCATCCTGCCGAGCATATCCTTTTCTATGGCCCTCCTGGCCTTGGCAAGACTACTTTAGCTCACCTTATAGCCAAAGAAACACGCCGACAGATCAAGATTACTTCAGGGCCCGCTATTGAGAAAGTTGGCGACCTCGCTTCTATACTTACGAACTTGGCCCCTGGTGATATTGTCTTTATTGATGAGATTCACAGACTCAATAAAATGGTTGAGGAAGTTCTCTACCCTGCCATGGAGTCAGGCGTGCTTGATATCATCATTGGCAAGGGACCTTCTGCTCGTACTATCCAGCTCGAGCTTCCTCCCTTCACCCTCATCGCTGCTACTACTCGTATCGCCCTCCTCTCTTCACCTCTTCGCTCTCGTTTTTCTGGTGGAGTTTTCCGTTTAGAGTTTTATACTCATGATGAAATCAAAAAGATTCTGGCACGCTCAGCGAAAATTCTCGGAGTAGAACTTGAAGATGAAGCTTTGGACGAAGTCGCAAAGCGTGCTCGCTTTACCCCTCGTACTGCCAACTACTTTCTGAAACGTTGTCGTGACTATGCTCAAGTCCACAAGCTTCCCCTCTCAAAAGACGCAGTGAAGAAGGCCCTGGCCTTGCTCGAAATAGATGAGATTGGTCTCAACTCTTCCGACAGAAGAGTGCTAGAGGTAATCATCAACAAGTTCAATGGTGGCCCAGTAGGACTCAAAACTATTTCCGCCGCCACGAGCGAAGAAGAAGCCACCATCGAGGAAGTTATCGAGCCATATCTTATACAACTAGGCCTCCTCGAACGTACAAGCCGTGGCAGAACAGTCACCAAGAAGGGTTACGAGCACTTGGGGTTTGATTTTATAAATAATTAGATTCAATTTTTGTAGTTAAAATAGTCTTATCAGAGGGGCCGGCGGAGGTCGACGGACCGAGCAATGAGCAAATTTTTAGCAAGAAATTATGCGGACCCTCTGAGAAGAGCTATTTTAATGAAAAAAAATTTATACACTAATGAGAATACTTGCAATTGATCCAGGATTTGAAAGAGTCGGGGTAGCCATCCTCGACAAAACACTAAAGCCAAAACACCTTCTGGTATATTCGGAGTGTTTTAAAACCTCTACAAAGATTCCTTTCCACGAAAGACTCACTCTCATAGGAGTTGAACTTGAAAGAATTATAAAAAAGTGGAAGCCCGAAGCCTTGGCTATTGAGAAGCTTTACTTCACAACCAACCAGAAGACTGTTATGGGGGTATCAGAAGCTCGTGGGGTTATGATATACACCGCATCCAAGAATGGACTTAAAATTTTTGAATACACTCCTCCCCAAATCAAGATAGCGGTCACAGGTTATGGCAAATCTTCCAAGGAAGGAGTTATGTCCATGGTTCCTAAGCTTATAGAAATGGAGAAGGTTACAAAGTCAGATGATGAACTTGATGCTATTGCTATAGGCTTGACCTGCCTAGCTTGTGAGAAATTCGACTTAAAATATAAATAGGTCTTGGTAGGGGGTTTTCCCCCACACCTACTTTTTTATAATTGTGCTTATTGTAATTTTAAGTAAAAAAACAATATTAACTATATTAATAAGACTATTTTACATCTTATAAAGAATGGCACAATATATAAGCAATAAAAAAGTGGGTGTGGGGGTTTTCCACAGCCCTTTGCCTATTGCAAAGAAATTTATATTTTGATACAAATAATTATTATAATATGTTTTTAAATTTTAATTAAATTATGAGTTATAAAGATGACGAAGAAATAGTAGGTGATGTAGATATAAACGAAGATGAAGTTGACCTACTGGCAACTGACGATGACTTAGATGACCCTATTTTAGCAGATGACGACCTTCTAGGTGATGATGATATTCTTGGAGGTGAAGACGATGAAGAACTCGAGGAATTCGCAGGACTCGATGGCTCTGAATACTAATAATTAAAATGTGCGAGGCAAGGCCTCGCACATTTTAATTTAACTAATTACTATTTTACAAAATCTTTTCTTCCCTATTCTATAGACCCCCTCTATAGCAACTTCTGTATGCGATGAAACTTTTTCATCTGTATCTAAGTTTGTAATTGCTTTTTCGTCCACTAGCCTACGAAAGTCACTCTTAGAAGTTACAATCTTATTATTTAGCAATACGTCTATCAAGGGTTCACCTTTCTTTGCATTTATTTCTTGTACGTCTTCTGGAATTTCTTTTTTAGAAAAAGTGTTTTCCCATTTCTCTTGTGCTTCTTTAGCTTTTTTTTCATTATGAAAAGTTGTAACTATTTCTCGAGCAAGACGTATTTTTAAATCTTTAGGGTTAACTAGATTTGAATGTATGTCCTTAGACATTTTTTCTATTTCAAAAGTTGGTATATTTGTACAAAGTTCAAACCCCGGAATTATCATCCCATCAGTCCAACTCATAACTTTTCCATACATTTCCTCTGGTGAATCAGAAAGAGCTATCATATTACCCTCTGTTTTACCCATTTTTTTACCAGAGTTATCTTCAAGAAGCTTCATTGTTATTACAAACTTCTCTTTATTCTTCATTGTTTTCATAAGATCACGTCCACAAAGCATATTGAAGGTCTGGTCGTTGCCACCAATCTCCCCGTCTACATCCATAGCGACAGAATCATACCCCTGCATAAGTGGGTACAGAAATTCATGAAGATATATTGGTTTACCTTCTTTCATTCTTTTCTCAAACATATCACGCTCAAGCATTTGTTGAACGGTCATATTAGAAGCAAGTGATATAACTTTTTCAAAATTCATTTTTCCTAACCATGTAGAATTAAATGTAATTTTAGCAGGATTCTTGCCCGTAAAAGATATCAGACTACTGGCTTGTTTTTTATAATTTTTTAAATTAGACGTTACTTCTTTGTGAGTAAGTTGTTTACGGGCAGCACCTTTATCAGTAGGGTCTCCTATCATGGCTGTGAAGTCACCCATGAGAAGTATTATCTGGTGTCCAGCTTTTTGAAATTCACTTAATTTTTTAATAGGAATAGCGTGCCCCAAGTGAAGAGTTGGTCCAGTCGGATCTATGCCTAAGTATATTGTAAGTTTTTCTCCTTTTTTAATTTTATTCTCTAAGAATTCTTTGGTTGGATAAATAAAAGAAATCCCCCTAGTTAGCAATTCATCTATTTTCTTTTCATCTACTATTACTTTGTTCATATCCTTATATTATCACATCTTAATCTCTTTGTCCGTATTTATGATATGATATTGAGATATGAAGAAACATTCATTTATGTCATTAAAAATACTTAAAAACGCATTATTTTTATTAATTGGGGTTGGAATAATATTGACTGGGCTTGTTGTTGTGTGGGTTAGTACCTTGGAATTACCAGACTTTAAGCTCTTTACTGAAAGAAAGATACAGAGTTCAACGAAGATATACGACCGTACTGGCGAGATCCTCTTATACAATGTCCACGACAATATCAAGAGAACCGTTATACCTTACGAAGAGATAGGCACCAATATCAAGAACGCCACAGTTGCCATAGAAGACGGAGAATTCTACCAACACAAAGGAATCCGCATAAGTTCAATTATTCGTGGAACTATTTGGGCAAAACTTACAGGTAAAAGGGTTACAGGAGGTTCAACTATAACCCAGCAACTTATCAAGAATACTTTACTCACTTCTGAAGTAACTATCAAAAGAAAGATGAAGGAGTGGATCTTGGCTATCAAGCTTGAGAAGATTATGAGTAAAAATGACATCCTCACCCTATATTTGAACGAAGCTCCTTATGGTGGAAATATTTATGGTGTCGAAGAAGCATCTAAAGCCTTCTTCGATAAGAAGCCTTTGGAATTAACTTTAGCTGAGTCGGCTTATATGGCGGCGATTCCCAATGGTCCAACTTATTATTCTCCATATAGAAAGAACAAGGATAGGTTGGACGAGAGAAAGAATCTAGTCTTGAAAAGAATGCTAGACCTCAAGTTCATAGATGAGAATACTTATACAAAAGCAAAAAATGAAGTTGTCGTCTTCCAGCCTGAACGACCTATGAATATCGCTGCCCCTCACTTTGTCTTCTTTGTAAAAGATTATTTAGAAAATAAGTATGGTATAAATGCACTTGAAGATGGTGGGTTGAAAGTTATTACAACTCTTGATTATAATCTTCAAAAAAAATCCGAGGAAATAGCTTTAGAAAAATCAAAAGAAAATGAAAAGAATTGGAAAGGTAAAAATGCTGCTATTGTAGTGATAGACCCCAAGACTGGCCAGATATTGGCCATGGTAGGCTCAAGGAATTATTTCGACAAGACCGTCGATGGCAACTTCAATGTCACGACAGCTTCACGTCAGCCAGGATCTTCATTTAAGCCTATCGTCTACGCTGCAGCTTTTGAGAAGGGTTATACAGCCGATACAACCCTGTTTGATGTTAAAACTGAATTCAATGCTTCTTGTGATCCTACAGGCAAGCCTTTGGCAGGGCACAAAAGTGCAACTTGTTATACTCCAAGCAATTATGATAACGACAACAGGGGCCCATTAACACTAAAGCAGGCTCTGGCACAATCAATAAACGTAGTTGCTGTTAAGCTCCTTTATTTAGTTGGTATTAAAGATTCTTTAAAAATGGCAAACGACCTTGGTATTACTACACTTACAGACCCTACTCGATATGGACTTTCTCTTGTTATCGGGGGTGGGGAAACGACTCTACTTGATATGACTTCTGCTTATGGTGTCTTCGCCACAGGTGGTATTCGTCACCCATACAACGAGATTCTAAGTATTGAAGATTCAAATGGAAATGTTTTAGAAAAGTATGAAGACAGACAGTACCAAGTTCTAAATCCAAACACTACAAACATCCTATCAGACATTCTCTCAGATGATGCAGCTCGTGCTCCTACTTTTAGAGCTAACTCTATTTTAAATATCCCAGGAAGAGAAGTGGCAGTGAAGACAGGAACGACAAATGATAACAAGGATGCATGGACAATTGGATACACACCCTCCCTTGCTGTTGGGGTTTGGGTTGGTAACAATAATAACGAACCGATGGGAAAGGGTGGTGCAGCCCTTGCTGGGCCTATATGGAACGCTGTAATGTCAGAAGGTTTGAAAGACAAGCCAGTAGAATATTTTGAAAAGCCAGACCCTATAGATACTTCCATTCCTCCTGTCCTTCGTGGTTTTTGGCAAGGAGGAGCTACATTTATGCCAAGTGGTGGACAAGAAGTTTCTGTCACCAATGTTCATACTATTTTGTATTGGCTAGACAAGGAGCATCCATTAAATAGTGGCACTTCTGGTGGTAGAACGAGCGACTCACAATACACCAACTGGGAGTATGGAGTACAAAAGTGGTGGGCTAATAATTACGCCAAGTATGGTATCATCTCAGCGCAAAATAATCCAATTATAAATTATACAAATACTACTATTCAAAGTAAGCCAGTATTATCAATCAATGGTATTTCTGGGATCTCTTATACTAAAGATAGTGATATTAATTTTGTCGTCAGCTCAACAGGGCAAACCCAGATTAAAAAAATTGATGTGTTTATAAATAGTACATATTTAAAAACATTAAAAAATGCCCCCTATTTTGTTTCTTTTATCCCGAGAGATATTCCCGATATTACAAATAGCAATACTATTCGTGTAGTTGGATATGATATAAATGGCAATTCCGGAGAAACAACAACTAATTTGGCAATTAATTAAGGTATTTATAATTATTAATTATTAATTATCTTATATCTTTTAAATTACTTTGAGGAGATAAGAGTAATATATCTTTCAGGATTTTTTCTTTATTTATCATTATCTCATTACGAACTAATGGAGAGGCTTTTATGTATAAAAAAGGTGGTTTTATTTGTATATTTTTGGTTTCAATTTTAAGATGTATATTGTCTTCTATTGCCCTAGAAACTATTTGATATATTTCTTCTTTGGTAAAAAGGAGGTTTTTAAACTTTTCTAAATAATTTTTTATATGATTGTAATCCATAATATTAAGGGCCATAGGTCGGACCTAGGGTCTTTTGTGTTTTAAATTTTTGTCCCTAGGTCCGACCTATGGAACATTATCTATTCATTGGCATTACCAAATACATAAACGAGGAATCTCCAATAGGTCTCAGTATCATAGGCCTATTACTACCATTAAACTCAAGTACAAGTGAATCAGTAGATATAGATGGGAAGCAGTCTACTATATATTTGTAGTTGAAGTTAAGAGTTACATTCTCCCCCGAGAGTGCTGACGCTAGGAATGTTATATTTTCTCCTATATCTGTATTCTTTGCTTCTATTTCAAAAACTTTTTCGGAAGGTTTAATATTGAAAGTAATTTGATTGAATTTATCAGAGAATATGTTTGATACTTTTAAAGATGAAAGAAAGTCTTGCTTCAAGAGTGTCACTTCTGTAGTTCCTCCTTTGGGCACTATTTGTTTATAGTCAGGGAATGCTCCATCTATAATTCTAGATGTTAGATATATATTGTCTGAAGAGAAAGAAATTTGATTCTTTTGTAATGTTATCTTTATATCTCCATCTACTCCATCCAAGACCTTAATAATCTCAACTGTGTTTTTAAATGGTATAAGTATCCCATTAAAAGAAAGTTTTTGTTTTATTTTCACCTTCTTTTCTGCAAGTCGGAAAGAGTCAGTCGCCACAAACACAAGCATGTCGTCTTCTGGATATATATAGACGCTTCCTATCTCAGGCTTTATATCTGATATAGAAGCACTATAATATACAGACTTAACTCCTTCTATGAATTTTTTAGCTGGTATGTTTAGAACTTCACCTTCTATGAGTGGAATTGTAGGGAAATCATCGTTTGGAATACTTTTCAAGATTATAGTATTTGATTTTGTTTTTACAGACAAGTTGTCATTTACTAGTTCAAAAGTTACAAAGGAATCTCCAGAAAGAACTGAGAATAGAGACGAGAGTATATCACTTCTTATAGCTACAACCCCTTCTTTTTCTATTTTAGCTGGCACTTCCATTTCTATACCTATATTTAGATTTGTGGCACGGAGTTTAAGAGTCTTACCTGTTGCTACCCATAGAACTGATCCCAGTACAGGAAGGGTAAGATTCTTACCAGTTATTCTATCTACTATCATGAGTGCATTTTTAATTTTTTCTATTGAGCATTCTAACTTCATAGTGTATTTGTTATTAATCTATTAATATAATCTATTATTACTATTATATATGTGAATATGTGGATTACTTTTATGTCTTTATTTTATATATCTTGTTTTTAATTTTCTTATTTCTTTATTTTTGTTATTTTCTAATAAAAATTACTTTTATATTTATCCATCAAGTTGTCCACATTTTTAATTTCTTTAAACACATCTTTTCCACACCCTTATTATTTACTTGAACATTATTCTTATCTTTTCTATTTCTTGTAAGAGGGCGGGGTCTGTTTTTAATTCTTCTTTAATTTTTAAGTGCGAGTGTATGGCTGTTGTATGGTCTCTTCCCCCCAGTTTACTACCTATGAGTGGATATGAGATGTTGAAATCCTCACGAAGTATATACATTGCTACTTGTCTTGCTTTCACTATTTCTTTCCTGCGAGTCTTCTCATATATTATTTCGTCAGATATTCCATAATGGTTGGCTATTACAGACACCACATCCTTGATAGCTACAGTCTTTTTAGGTTTGATATTGTTCTTAATAAGAAGCTTTATTTCACTTAAAGATAAAGACTTATTTTTAAGTTGAGACTGGCAGATAATAGTGTTTAAACTCCCTTCCAATTCACGAATATTCCCTTCCAGTATCTCTGCCAAATAGGAAACTATGTCGTTTTCTATAATACAATTAGTAGATTCAAATTTGGCCTTTATAATTGCAACTCTGGATTCATAGTCTGGCTCTACTATCTGGACAGTCATACCAGAAGCGAACCTAGATTGAAGTCTATCTTCTAATCCCTGAATGAAGTTAGGGTGTTTATCAGAGGAGAAGATTATTTGCTTGTTGTTTTCGTATAAGGTATTGAAAAGATGGAAGAGTTCTTCTTGTGTTTTGTCTTTACCAGATATAAATTGTATATCGTCCATAATGATGACATCATACTTCCTATACTTTTCTTTGAAAGAGTTTGGGTTTTTATTGGCAATTGAATTTATATAGTCGATAGCAAAACGTTCTAGAGAGACGTAGTAGATCTTCTTGTGTGGGTGTTTTATTTTAATAGTATTACCTATTGCTTGGATCATATGTGTCTTGCCGAGTCCTGTACCACCATAAACGAAGAATGGATTGTAATTCTGTCCGGGGTTTGTTATGATCGCTTGGGCCACAGCATACGCAAGTTCATTGAAAGGACCAACGACAAATGAGTTGAAGTTGTATTTTGGATTTAGGTTATCGTCTTTGTTTAAATATAGATCACTTAAAGGAAGTTCTTTATTAATATTAACTTGTTTTAGGATAGTATTTTCAATATTTTTAGGAGAGCTATCATTCTTGTGGATTATATATTCTATACTTCTTACTCCCTCTTCGTGGCCTATTATTGTTTTCAATATTAACTTATGGAACTTGTTGTATAGCCAGTCTTTTACAAATTCGTTTGGAACTCCCACATAAAGTGTTCCCGCCTCTTCTCTAACGATAGATGTATTTTTAAACCAAGTTGTAAAGTTGGCTTTTGATATGCTTAGTTCTACCTCAGAAAGGCACTTTTCCCAGAGTTCTTTTGTGTTCATGTTTCCCATTATACCTGTGTTTTAAAAAACACAATAATTGAAAGTCTTAATTAAGCTGTTAATAACATGTGGATATGTTTTGAGTCTATATTGCATTTTTGTCAAATATAGTATATATTTTGCATATGTCTCAAACATATCAACCAAATAAAAGAAAAAGAGCTAAAACTCATGGATTCTTAGTTCGTGCGAAAACTCCCGGCGGTAAAAAGGTCACTAAAGCACGTCGCCAGAAGGGTCGTGCCAAGGTTTCTATTGCAAAGTAACACTACTATGCTCCCAAAGAAAAAGCGAGTTACTAGAAGTGTCTTCCAGAATATCATGGATAAAGGAAGTGTCGTTTCTGGCTCGTTTTTTATTTTGCGCTATCTTAAGCAAGATACCCCCCAGTACGCTGTGGTTGCTCCTAAAAAGATCGCGAAAACAGCCGTAAAAAGGAACTCCCTACGTAGAAAAGGCTATAATATCCTTCGTTCATATGACTTGAAGTCATGTGCCGGCATACTTTTCTACAAGAAAGAAGCTCTAATAGCAAGCTCTATTGATATCAAGAAGGATATAGACTTAATACTCAAGAAAGCCAAGATTATATAAATATACATGAAAAAAGTATTTATTAAGCTTATAAATCTCTATCAGAAGATTCCCCTCAGGTCACATAGTTCATGTGTTTTTCTTCCTACATGTTCAGAATATACAAAGGAAGCAATTATTAAATACGGCTCAATTATAGGCATTTATAAGGGTTTCAGAAGAATTCTCAGGTGTCACCCTTGGCAGAAGAAGCACTATGATCCACTAAATTAATTAATAATTAATAATTAATAATTTAAACACAATACACTAAAAACCTAAGCTTTGCTTAGGTTTTTTACATTATTAATTATTAATTTTTAATTATTAATTATTATGCTACAATAGGTGAATGTCAGCAATATGGAATTCTATTTTTTATCAGCCAATTTATAATATCCTTATTTTTATTATAAACAATGTCACTTTTGGTGATGTTGGTTTTGCTATTATACTAGTTACTATCCTTATAAAGCTTGCCCTTGCTCCCTTGACCAAGAAGTCTATAAAGAGCCAGATACTTATGAAGAAGATGGAACCCGAGATCAAGCAGATAAAGAAAGACTTCCCAAACAAAGAGGAACAAGCCAAGAAAACCTTTGAATTATACAAGAAATACGGCACCAATCCCTTTTCAGGATGTATTGTCGTACTTATACAGCTTCCAGTTATCTTTGCATTGTATTATGTATTTCTTAAGGGGCTATCTCTTGATACAGGTGCCATATATACCTTCATAGCCAAGCCTACAGCTATGAATACCAACTTCTTGGGACTTATTGAGCTTGGTGGCAAGAGCCTTGTGCTAGCCATTCTAGCCGGTATTACTCAATTTATCCAAGGCTACCTTGCCTCCCCTGTTCAACCAAAGGTTGAAGTTATTCCTGCTGGGGCAACACCAGAAGTCAAAAGCTTTCAAGATGAACTTTCGGGAAGCATGCAGACCAACATCAAGTACATATTGCCTATATTTATTGTTTTCATTTCATGGCAAATTTCTGCTGCAGTTGCATTATATTTTGTTATAAGTAATATATTCACTATAATTCAAGAATGGTACATTCGAAGATCATTAGAGAATAATTAATTAAATATATGAATGAAGCAATAATTAAATCCACAATAGAAGATATTTTCAAGCACACAGCTTGTACTATCTCCAAGCTTGAGATAGCTCTTGAGGGTAATATGCTCTGGTGTATGATAGAGACCCCCGACTCCAGATTCATGATTGGACGCGAAGGAGAAACACTAAGATCCCTCAATCATCTTGTTAGAAAAATTGTAGAGAAAGCGGTAGGACAAGAGACCGAGCTATCCAATATTTTTGTTGACGTGAATGGTTATCAAAAGAAAAGATTTGATGGATTGAAGAATATTGCACACATGATGGCTGAACGTGCCAAGTATTTCAAGAGTAACATAGAAGTAGACCCCATGCCTGCCAACGAACGTCGCATTATACATATGTTTTTAGAAGGTATTCCCGATATTAAAACTGAGTCCGAAGGATACGGCCCAAGCAGAAGAGTAGTAATAAAATATGTAGGAGATATAAACAATTAGAGGTCAAGACTCCATAAAGTGGAGTCTTTCTTATTTATAAAGAATAATTTACTCTCATCTTTGTTCAAGAATAGATTTGTACCATCTACAGGTACTTCATCCTTCGAATTAGCTAGAGTTGCAGATTCTTTAGTAACTGTATTTATTTTAACGAAGAAGTCATCGAAAGATATAACTCCTTGGTACCAAGAGTCGGGGTACTGGTTCCCTACTATTGTATTGGGTACAGCACAGTAGACATTTATATTGTCGCTACTCCAGACACACTTCTCAGGAAGCCCATATTTACCTAGGTCTTCTGACGTATGATTCTTAATATTGAAAATATTGAGCCTTGGGCCATTGTCTAGCGATGCTCCATAAAGCAATGATGTACCATCTTTGTTGGCTAGAGTTGTAAGTCCTTGCACTCTACCTAGAATCTTTGAAAGTGTTCCATTTGCAATATTTAAGTTGAACACACTTCCCTCTACCAAGTATGAAGGTTTGGTTGTCAGATATATATTACCAGTTGTCGCCCACTGTGGTAGCCACTCAGAGAAAGCTGAGGTGAAGACTTGGCTAGTCTTAGTCTCTTCGAAAGACTTTGTGACCCCTATGACTCCATTTGTGGTTTCTATAACAGAGAAGAACTTACTTTTGTCAGGAGACAAAGCAACTTCTAGTATGTTTGAATTCAGGAAGCTACTCTTCCCTCCGAGAGTGGCAAGGAAGCTCGTAATAGACTTGTTGTCTTCTGATGCATATCTATAGATGACCGAGTTGGCCTTACCGTCGAATATAGTTTCATATACTCCAGGGATTGTAGAGTTTGATATCTTGCCAGTAACTTTTGTATCGAGGTACATTTGGTATACATGGCCTGTAGCACGCTCTACGTAGCGTAGAGATGGTACTGTAGCCTCATCCCTTGTGTCTTCGAATGATGTTGCTCCAGCTACTGCGAAGTCTGTGAGTTTGTGAAATCTTGAATTCACTTTTAGGGTTGTGTCTACATTATCAGTAGTTGTATTTGTAGTATCTCCCCCATTATCTACCTTGGTGCTTGTTCCAAATGGATTGAACTTTTGGTAGAAGCCTGCATTTGGATCCACAGTATTTGGAGTTTTACTTTTGTTATAGAAATAAACACCAAGCAAAACTGCTATAACAAATATGAACACTGATATTAAAATAATTTTTGTTTTTCTGGGCATTTATTAATTAGCTATTTTTTGATAATAAATTTTGTATAGATTGAAGATTAGATTTGTAGTATTTAGCTGCGGCAAGTGCGTTTTCATATGGGTCAAGTATATTTCCATTTTTATTTCCATAATCATTCCACGCCGCACTACCTATTTGAAATAATCCCTGAAAGCTACCATTTGATTTTGTTATAGAGCTTTCGTTTGTACAGCCAGCAGCAGATTCTATTCGACAGATTGCCACCAGAGTCTCCAGAGGTACCCCTGTCTCAGAAGAAACTTTTTTTAATGCAGCCTCAATAGCGGGGAAAATTGGACCAGTTTTTGCTTTTGCTGCGGCTGTTTTTAACGACCAGTATCTTAAGAAGTTTGCTGGGGTTAAAACAGAAGTACCTATTACTTTAGTTGCATCTGTTGCAGGGAAATTACTCTTCATATTTGTATTTACAGGTGAGTTTGTGAAAGGATTATCACTTGGAACCTCATTCAATCCCTTGCTTGTAGCCCAAATAATAGCAGCAGCACCTGCAGGTCCTTGTTGATGAGCTAAATATCCTTTAAATAATGGATCACTAAAACTTAATGCAGTTACATTTTTTGTATCAAGAGAAGAAATGTTTTGAATAAAATCAGGATCATCTGTACGAGCTTTAACCTCTACCGAATCGATTACCAATCCATTCTTCCCCGTCAGGTCTGGGTTGATTGTGTTTAGAAGTGCCCAGCCACCTATTGCAATTATAAGCCCTATGATAGCTCCAAACATTTTCTTCTTTGCCTCAGTCTTACCAAAGATTGATTCATCCCCCATATATGTAATACCGTAGATTATAAGCATGACTACTGCAAGCGCTGCACATAGTCCAATACCAAATTTGAAGATAAAATTTAAATACGTCCCTACATTGTTTCCGATACAGCTTGGATCTTTACCCGTATTATCCATACAAGTAATCCCCGGCAGAGGTACTAGCATTTTGTAAATATTATTATTTTCCGTTGCTCCGATTTTGGGAGTGATTGGCACAGAATCATCACCTGGCATTTTTGCGTTTTTTTGTTTTTCGAGCTCAAAATTTAAAAGTACCTGTTCACTAGATATTAAATAACAAGGTAATTTACTGGCGGCATTATTAGAATTTGGACCCCAATATGTATTTTTTGCATTCTCACATTCTTGTGATGTTGTAAAACCGGGAAGTTTAAGCGGGCCTAATGTTCCCCTGAAGGCATTATCCATGTCCCTAAACCAATATGTTCCTTCTGTATTATTCTCTGTTTGAACAACGACATTTTTTTTATAACAAACAGTACTAGGTTCTCGACTTGAATGAACGCTTTTAAGATCTTTTAGACAATCAGATTCCATTGCATAATCTATGGAATTTACCCTTTCAGTGTATCCTATATCACCTAACCTTGTATAATACCAAGTTTCAGCCGCCAAAACTTCACTCCTATTTAAATTTATTGACAAAGGAATAATAAAACTAAACAAAACAAAGGATATTATTATTTTAGAAAAGATTTTTTTCATCCCATTAGAAGAGGTATTTAATAATTTTTTTGTTGTTTTTTTGTATTCTTTCATGTTTATGTTTGTTCTCATAATAATCAAGACTTCTAACGGGACAAGTATTATAGTGTTAATTTTAATGCCCCAGAAACTTTTTGGAAAATCTTGTTAACATTTTCCAAAGTCACGTCAATATTGGCATACCCTCCTCTTGCTGTTGGGCGAATAGTAAGCTCTGTTTTCTTTGAGGGAGTTTTTATAGGATCGCCATTTATATTCCAAGTATAATTAAACAAATTTTCATTCCCTTTTATTGCCAAGAAGTAGGGCTCTGCCACTATAGTCATTTCGTCTCCTGTAAAGATTGTATTACTATCTAGTACTTTATTATACTGCACTCCCTCTGTAGGAGACTTTTTGTAGAATAATACCTTAGGAGAGTATATAGGTATATCTAAATTTTTATTTGCATTATATGATCCGTCTACAGAAGAAGCAGTTAAGTTTATAGTCTCATTTGATTTGAGGACATTATTTTCAAATATATATGAATCTTTGTTATATCCCGATACCTCTTCTACTGTTGCGTCGTCCCTCATCCATTTGTATGAAATATTTCCCCTACCGCTTTTAATAGTTGAAGAGTTTGGTATTGCTACCAATTTTATAGTTCCCTCCTTTGATATTAAAGACTTACCCTTATAGAAAGGTGGCGTATACCCATCAACTGCTTCCCATAGTACCTCTATATCTGAGGGTTGTACTACAATTTGTTTTATTATTTTACTAATAGAATTTACTGGAGTTATAGATAATATAATATTTGTAGTTATATTTGGGCCCGGAGCTTTCATTGAATAGTTTATTTTTCCATATCCAGAAAGTACTATATTTGAGCCCACTCTCCATTCAATGATTGCCTTGTTTAAGTCTGTAGCATAACTTACTAGCTTTATGTTTACATCTTGATAAGGCTCTGGAATTTCTGGCCACATTTGTACATCTATGTCACTTTCACGTATAGATATTTCAGATTCAGCCAAAGAAAAAGATGGCATAGAAAGTATGCTTATTACCATAATTATTCCTAAAATTTTTATGAATTTATTATTCATCATTATCTCTTTATATTATACGATAGAGATACTATATCCACAACTTACTTTCCTCCCGCCATTTCAAGATCATCCTTGGCTTTTCTAATGGCCAAGATTTGCGAAGGATCAGAGGTAATGATCTGGTCTTCTGTATACGAGGCAATAGTCTTCACTGCGACGTGCTTTAGTCCTGCGAAGAAGATACCCTCTCCCACATTGGCTTCCAGAAGCAAGTACTTCTCCTCATCTGTCAGGTTGAAAGTCTTCTGAAGGACGTCGATAGTGGCCGGCGACTGTTTAAGTAGAAGTTGAATAGAAGAGTTGGTCACAATAGGCACTCCATAAGGACTCTTCATGAAGTCTCCTACGTCCTGAGTAATAGTGGCAAGTCCTAGATAGTATTTACGCCCTCTCTTGGCAATAGAGTATAGGAACGAAGCTGTGTCTTCTGACTTCATCATCCACCAAGCCTCGTCAACGACTAAGAGTCTCTTCTTAAGAGTCTTGCGGACAGCATTCCATATGAAGTGAGTAACTATATACATAGCCACAGGTTTAAGCTCGTCCTCCATATCTCGAACAGAGAAGACGACGAATTTGCGATTGATATCTACATTGGAAGGTTTGTTTATAAACGAAGCCCAAGAACCGTGAGTATACTTGGTAAGACGTTGTATAAGGGAGTTACTTCCATCCATTCCTGCCAGTACGACTTCAAAGTCTGAAAGTAGTGGTGGCTCAATGTTGGCAAAGTTGGATTCGGCTGTTATATCTTTCAAGGCATAAGTCTCGGTAATAGCTCTGTCGATTATAGAATCTTCTTCAGGAGTCAGTCCTCCTAGCATTATGCGGAAGAGTCCTACAAGATTAATAGTATTGGCACGAAGTACATCAGCCGCAGTTTCATCTGGTCTAGGGATAGGAAGGTCGAAAGGGTTGATGTGGTGATCGGAAGAAAGTGAAATATTGAAGTATCTACCCCCTATTGCTTCTGCTAGGTATTCATACTCTCTTTCGGGGTCTATGACTATGACTTCTGCATCGAACATGAGTGTACGAATAATCTCAAGCTTGGTTGCATACGACTTACCAGCTCCAGCTGTTGCGAAAGTAATGGAGTTGTAGTTTGGTAGAGAGAATCTATCAAAGATGATAAGACTACTATTGTGTCTGTTTACCCCATATAGAATTCCCTTATCAGAAGTAAGGTCGAAAGACACAAATGGGAAGAGACTAGAAAGTGGCTCAGTGTTGAGCTTCTGGTGTATACCCAGCACGTCCATACCAAGTGGTATGACGCTCTTGAACCCTTCGTCTTGCTGGAAGAGAGCGGGCTTTATATATACAAGCTTGGAGTCAAGAAGGGACTTGATCTCACTTTCTATTTTGAACATGTCGTTCTCGTTGTCGGCATAGACTGTAATATATAGTCCTACGTCAAACATTTTCTCCTGAGCCTGCATCAAGTTATCGCGAAGTCCTTCTAAGTCTTGATAGGCAGTATCGAGCATTGGGTCACGTACTAGACCCTTCGCCTCTCGTACAGATATCTGACTTTGAACCTCAGCTACCTTCTTTTGGAATGATCTCAATATATCTGCAGTTTCAATAGGGTGGATGAATATAGATACATCGAAGACTTTGTCGAGGTTCACAATCGGTGAGAACCAGTTGTCGGTTAAGTATCGAGGATAGGAAATAACGAAGAAGGTTCGTGCTATCTTGTCCCCAAGGTTAATACCTTTTGGAGTTATTTGTAGAGCCGAAGGAGCAATGACGTCTTGGAGTTCCAGATTTGCCGCCTTGTATATTTCCGTAGGCAAGACAGGCATCACTTGACCCTGTGGCTTTTTATCATCCCCTTTTTTAAATATTGATGAAAATAATGACATTTTGTTTTATTGTAATTTTATTCCCTGACTAATATCTCCTGGGTTGAATGTTTTATAGAAAAGTTCTACAACTTCGTCTGTCTTCAGTACACTACTTCGTATTCCTATGCCACTTAGTCCACTTATAATGACGTTGGTTCTCTGTTCGAGCTGGCTACGCTTCTCTTCAAAGGTTGCCAAGTCCACAGCCTTCTTGCTGTCGTCCACTGGCTTCTTTTGAGTGCCACCACTTAGAATACTATCCATTAATCCACTCTTAGCATTAATGACACTTGAACTATAAGGTACGACAACAAAGAAGGTCTTGGTCATAATATTTACTTCATCGGTGAAAGATTTAATGAAGTCTATGTACTCCTTGGTTTGAATTTTTAGAAGTGGTTCTGTTTGTTCTTTGAGGCGACCATCAAGCATGAGTAGGTATGGTCGTATATCGAGACGTCTAGATTGTATGACTATCTGTGTGGGGAAATCTAGCCCGTTTAGGAAGTTTTGGAATTGGTTGATAATAGCGACTTGCTCATCGGAGGCCTTAAGTGAAAGGTTGATAGATGAAGCGATAAGGACGGCTCGAAGCCCCCCATCCTTCAGTACGATGACTCCATTGCGAACTTCTTTTATTGGTACGAAACTTTGTGCCGCTTTTGCGTCTATTGCCATAGGTAAGTAATTAATAATTAAGAATTAATAATTAATAATTTAGAAACATAAATCAAAACACTTTAATTACCTTTTTATTATATCACACATTGAATAATTAATAATGAAACCCTAGGATTTGGAGGTTTTTAGTATGGCTCCTAGTATTTTAAGTAACTCTTCGCAGTCAAAAATAAGAATATCAGACTGTTTCTTATTAAGGAAACCACTATCGGTCAAAAGTCTTAACCAATAAAGAGTTTCCCATGTTTCTTTGTACGAGATACTCAATTTAGCGATGAAGTCATTTTTAGACTGGGCACCTGTTGATTCTTCGATATTTGCACCTATAGATGTACCAGAACGAATTAATTGTTTTGATAGTATGAATTCCTTCTTTTCTTGAGTTAATTCTTGATATATCTTAATAATTTTAAGACTAAAACTATAACTTTTTTCCCTTATAATATTATTCCCCTTCATTATTAATTATTAATTCTTAACTATTAATTATTTTATTATCTTTCTTGTCTTGAATATCTAAGCTCCACGATAAATCCTTGAGTTTATTCTCTGTCAGCATGGGTACGTTGGACATTGTTGTAAGGGCACTTACCTCTTCTAGCTTGTCACTCTTTTTGACCAATCTTTGCTTCCAGATATAAAGCTTACTAGATATGAAGTAAGTAAATGCCGCTTCTAGGTAGTATTCGAAAGGTTTAGTATTTATCTTTACAAAGACTAGGCATATAGTCAGGCCTATGATGGGAAGTATGAGGAAGATACTGATCCAGAATGGCAGTAGTCTGTACAAGACGTATACTATCCCCCCTCCACCTATAAGGTACGCGAATTGGCGAAAGGTGAAAGGACCAAATATCTTATCTTCTATATCTATAAATTGTGGTACTTTAAATTGCATTTTTATATTTCCTCATGATATGGATCATGAGGCTTTGTAGATATTCCACCTTGTGGCAAGGAATTGTTGTTGAGAAGAGGATTAACCTTTGGAATAGAATAATCTGTCACAACCTTTTGACTCGCAGTATTATTGAAAAGCTTATTGGCTATTATGTTTGAATTATCATTATGCTTTTCTTCTTGTAATTCTTCCTGCTTTTTAAGTATGTCCATTTTTGTAGTCTGTGGATAGTCGTTGGATATCACATCTATTCCATGCTCCCTGTACATATCTGTCTCATTATTGTGAGAATATGCAGAATTAATGATAGGATTTACTTTTGGTTCTACTGCTTGTTTCTTTTCTGCATAAGGTGGAAGAGGAACAGTATCAGTACTTACATTCTCTTTTTCTAGTTCCATCACATTCTTTTCATAAGATTCATACAGAAGAGGCGCTATGTCTTTCAATATTTTATCTCCTATTTCATCTAGCATATTATCTGTTCCTGTGCCTTCAAGTTTTATTTCATCCTTTATAGTTTGCACGTAATCTTCTAGACTTATTATTCCAAGGAGGAGTATTGTTGTCTCTGTCCCTAGGGTTTCTATTTGAGCATCGTTTAGAGAGTACTTTGTATCTATTTCCTTAAGAGTTTCAAGCCAAGACATTCCAGCAAAAAGTACCTTAGTTTCCTCTGGAAGCTTTTGGTAGTATAACACTATTTTTTCTTGTAATTCTGTTTGGTCCATATTTTTTATATTCTAATTTTCTTACTATACTCTACTTATTACTTAAAACTAATGATGTCCTCCTGCGTGTGGGTCTGCACTACTTTTTGTTTCTCCAACATGGCTAATATCAACATTAACTTTTGCTTGCTTTAATGAATCGCTGATTGTGTTTGTTAAATCTTTCATAAAATTTCCCTCCACCTTTATTGATCCCCCACTTAAACCACTACTTTTTATTCCTGTTCGCATCCCCATAGCAATAGCGGCAGTAAGAGCAACTGGCATTTTAGTAAAGAATCCTTCCCTTTTATCAGATTTTATTTCAGATAGCTTTCTTATATCCATACTTCCTGTATTAATTTGTGAAATTGCCCTGTTAAGCCCCTTAACTTTTGTTGTAGACAGTTTTATTTCATGATCAAATTCTTTATTTGCTCTAGCTGTTACACGATCTCTTAGTTCTGCTATCTCAGTAGGCGTTAGTGCCTTTTTATCATTATATTTCTTTGATTTTCGATATGCGTCTTCTTCATCTTGTGCCCACTTACTCTTATTTTCTTTCACGAAATCACCCCTTACATTTTGTTGCTGTGTATTAGAAAGTCTTGACCACTCAATATCTTTATACCTTTTGTCTTTAACAGAATCAACAGTATGTCTTGCATGGTCAATTTCTTCGATTGTTTTTTGTTTTTTGTTTAATTGTCCACCAGTATAATCATGAACCTTATTTATTCCATATCCAGTACCAAAACCAGAACCAACAAAACCAAGACTTTTTCTAAGTATATTCATATTGGCTCTTTTGGCTGGATCCATATATTGTTGAGAAGCAGTATCTCCTTTTGAGGCCTTAGCTAAACCTTGACCAACTATCTTTCTTCCTAAGAAAGCAGTACTCAAAGCTGCGCCACCTAGAAGCATTCCGCCTGCGGCTGCTACACCTCCGGTAATTTGCTGTCCGAGTTCTCCAGACATATCTTTTGCAATTCCTTTTGCTTTTAACATGAGTATCATTATGAATGCGAAAGGAATAAGAGTGGCCACAAAGAATCCTAATCCGTCTTTTGAAATAGTTTTATTTGATACATCTGCTATCAAGTCCAAGCTCAAGAATTTGAGTATTATATACATGAAGAACATGAAGACTGGAGCTAGGAATGCCAGCTTGAAAGTTTCTGGCCACCAGTTCTTCCATCCAATCATTTTGATTCCTGCCATTTGTTCAGGAAGTATATAAGTGAAGAATGCCAGTGGGGCCATTATCATAGCTAGCCAGAGTCCTATGACTCGAGCTATGAACATAAGCCCTACAGACAGGAAAACAATGATTCCTACTATATTTACAGCTGAAGCTATTATTACTATTAGTATAAATGATCCAGCCCCTAGATTTTCAGCTGCATCTGCATTGGATTTAGCTCTTCCTTCTTTGTCTGGAATATTATTTACTTCTTTAGAGTGAAGAATTAAATTTTGTGGATTAACTTTGTTTACTAAGGCAGCAGAAAGAGGTATAACTCCACCTTCACCTACCACCAAGCCGGGGGTAGCTTCTGTAACTCCGTTTGCCCCATTTTCTGTAATTTTTATTGCATCTGAATTGTAGAATACCCTCGCAGTTATATTTGATGCGTCTATTATAAGTTGAGTAGCAAAGAGACTGAAGTTTATGAATAATCCTATAACTACTACATTTATTATTATTTGTTTTGTATTAAAATTGTGAACATTTAATATTGTAGAAAATGCAACATATAAAAGTATAAATATGAAGAATAGATTACAAAAGTCTCTTACAAGTCCCCATCCTTGCACTACGAAAGCAGATCTATAGGAAGTATCTTGGACTGAATATGCAAAAGTACTATCAAAGAAGGTTCCAGCCAATGCAAAAAGATATGAAGTTGGCATGAAAAGTACATAATAGAAACCTTGTGCAATACACCCCATTATTTTTGCTGGTACTATTGAACAATCTGGCATGTTGTCGGGATTATCTACAGGAGTTTTTAGTGTATCACTCTTTCCACTTATGTCTATTCCTTCTTTTACTACAGCTTGTTCCCCTTCTTCTATTGTGGGGGTGTCAATTATTTTTTCATATAATGTTTTAGAAGTTTTACCAGCATAACCCGGCATTCCACTTGCAGAAAAACTATTCAAAACTTCTACTAATTCAATTTTTGTTTTATATGGTTTTCCAGATTCTAGCCCATCTAAATTAAGGGCTGTTTTTTTGTTATCTGAACCCAAATTACTAGCAGTATCATCAGTTATCTTTTCATCATTTAGTAATACTGTTGCTCTAAGCTCAAGTTTGGCAGTACTAGATGTTGTAACAATAGTAGCATAATCACCAGTTGCTGTTCCCTCAATTAATTCTATTCCAAGATTAATATATGTGTTTCCTAATGTTGGAGTTACTTTTAATCCATAATTATATTCAGCCTCAGCCTTTTGTTGTTTTATTTCTATGTTTGGGAGTTTATTTTTGTCACTCCATCCTACACTAAAAGGCGCAAGGAAGTTTGCGAGGATAACGAACGATATTAAAATAGAAGATAAAATTCTTTTCATTATTATTTTACATACCACTTACTATTTTTTTCTATTACTACTCACTACTTACCACACATTCAAAAGTATTTCGAAATCTCTCAAGTCAACTGGTGAATTAAATGCTGGAATATTCCAGAAATTATATCTTTCTGGGCGGGTATCACCATTGGCTCCAACTGTTGGCTCACAATAAGGATCATTTGCTGATCCGGAAGTGGTAGTTCCACCTCTTCTGGACCCACTTCCACTCGTAGTTGAGCTCTCGTACTTACAAGTTGAATTCAAACTATTTGCAAGATAAGACCCTCTGCTATCATATTTATACCAAGGATTTCCGTACTGTGTCTTTGGTCCAGTATAATTTGGGGATTTTAATTCAGTATAACATTGATTTGTAAGATCAGTTATTTGTTCAATAAATGCTCTATATTGTGCTATCTCAGCATACACAAGATTTATATCATTTTTTGTTTTTAGAGTAGAAGCAATTAAATAATATTTACGCAATAGATCATCGAGCTCTTTTTTTTCTGCAGAGGTGAAGGTTAAAGGATTCTGTTCTATTATTTTACAAGAATTGTCATCAGTTATTTTATCAGCATTTGGGTCTACAGGTGAAGTTGACTCCGAATTATGAAGTGGTACATAAGCCTTAGCGAGGTCTCCACTGATATGACAATTTGAATCAGCCTCATCTATCAGACCATCCCCATCATTATCAATCTTATCTGAACATTCTGTATTACTACCAGTTGTAGTATAGTTAGCACCACCTACATTAGTACCGCCTATATTATTACCAGCTGGAATATTGATAGGATTTATAGGGGGTGTACCGGGGGTTATGTTTCCACCACTTGTATAGTCAATATTTCCAAAGAGTCCGTTACCAAATATAGAACTCCAGTAGTCACGAAGATCACTAATAACAGCATTTATAAGTTGCATGTTTGAATTACTTAAAAGTAGTAGATTTAATTTCTCTAGGTTGGCAGTTAGAGTATCATTCAAGCCTCCTATTCTTATAGACCCATTCTTTGGATCTACCTTTATAACACTTCCGACAGGTACTATATACGAAGGAGCCTTTGGCGAGTTCTTCGTCATCCCTCCATATACCTTGTCACTTAGGAAGAGAGTATTCTTGGCTACCCAGAGGGTACCCTCCTTCCTATTGGTAGGGACTCCAGTAAGTATTCCTTCTATAATTACGTTGCCTAGGGCTCCTTTATTCATGTCTTCGCCTGCCACTCCGAAGACCAGAGACTTGTTCTTGTCATTGGCTATGGCCTTCATGACTATTGGTTGGTCGTTCTTGTTGAAGCCTGCTATATATAGTACGTCGCCTTTCTTGAGTATTTCACCTGCTTCGGATAGGACCATCTTATTGCCGTTTACATCTGTGATCACTACTCCAGTCTTCTTAGGAACTATTGGAGTTGTAGTTATTTTTGTATTTGGATCTTCTATAACCTTTACTTCTTTAGTCTTAGAAGTGCCTAGAAGTGGCGAGAATATTTTGCTCATAGAAGTAGACCCCTTCGCATCAAACATTTGAGTTCTATTCTTGTATATATAATAACCTGCTATCAAAAGTATCAATATCAGTATGAATGTTATTATGAATGCTTTACTTTTTTTAGGGTTATTTTCCATAAAATACAATTTAATTTAATAATTTAATCAGATAACTTATTTTTACTCTTCCCTCTTTAGGCTGTTACGGTTGTTGTGGCTCAACAATCTGGATCTTGTGCATCTACTAATCCATCCAAATCATTGTCTATTCCATCACTACATCTTTCTGTTCCAGTCGTGCCGCTTTTTAGGACCTCTGTGTCTTCATAGAATGAAACATTTTCTTCTTTTGCACATTTATCATATTCTGCACGGGTAATATTTGTGTTATTTGTTTCGTTGTATTCTTTAATTATTCTTTCGCGATTTACGTCTCGTCTTTTCTGAGCATCTACAATTATCTGACTTACACGATCCTTTATTAGGTTCAACTTTTTGATATTTATATTTGCGGTAACTATGTCTTCTGTGTATGTATCGGTTGCTTCTTTAATTGTATCATTATAAGAAGTTATATCTTTTGTTATGTTTAACCCCGGTTTAGACACTTCTAAAAAGGCAGGATTTAGGGTTAATTCATTGGTACTTTCATTTTCTAAAAATTCTTTTTGCATTAAACTATTTGGTCCATATATTTTGTTTATTTCAGTATTGTATTTTGTCTGGAATAAATTTAAATCGTTTAAGATTTTATCTTTTAAGTCTGTTACCACCCCTATAGCTTCTTCTGATCTTGAGTATTTAGCTCCTCCCTCACGATATGTCCCCTTCCATCCCAGACCTGTCTCTCTTAGTGTATCTGTATACATGATTGAAGAATAAGGGTAAGTATTTAATACCTTACTCCAGATGTTTGCAATACTAAATGTTTTATCTATTGGGCTTTCAAACATTTTTTGATATGTTTTAACTATTTCTGAGTTTTGGTCTGGAGATTTTATTTCTGTATAATCTCTGGCACCAAGGAATCCTCCTGAAGGAGTATAGTCAGTATCAAGCCCGTCCACATAAGCCATAAATGCGTCAGATGTCTCGCTTGTGTTCAATTGCCAGCCAGGGTTTGGTCCAGGAATACAATAGTCAAGCTCCCCTAGCTTCGGCATAATTCCTGGTAATATGGTTAATACTTCTCTAGCTGCAATCAAATAGTCTTGTTGAGTTTGAACAGTCCCACGAGTCTTTATAGGGTTTAATTCTCCCTTTTTCCAATTTTGCCAATTTGTTCCATCAAAGAAGGCTCTGTCTCCTTCTTCCCAGCCATTGTATCCATTTTTAATTATTTCTGTATTTCCAGCAACAGACACAGTATAATATGAGTTTGTAATACCCGTATCCATGAATAGTTTTGGTGTATTTGTTTTAGCATTCCAAAGTCCTTTATAAGCCAACTTATCATGTATGTAAGTATTTCCTAGATCCTTTGTTAAATCCACAGACTCATTTGTATAATTACTTGAAGTCAATGTTTCTCCTGTTTTAGGATCGGTATATATAGGACTATTATAACCAGTACCCCCCTTAGAATTATTGATAGAAGATATACTTGAAAGACCTTCGTTTCGGAGTGTTGATATCAACGAGTCAAATATTCCTGACAAGAAATCATTTACTCCATTTACGAGTTCTAGTTGTGTTACTTCTGAGTTCAAGTATGTGTTTATTTTCCCTGCTATGACACTTCCCGGAGTAACTGTTTCCCATTTAGTACAATTCTTACTATCTTGCCCTTGTGTGGCTCCATCTGTCTCGCTATACTTTTTAGCATATAGAGCGAACTCCTCACCATAATCATTGTCTGCTATCTGAAAGTTGGTATTTGCTCCTTTACACTCAGGATTCGTCACAATTTTGCATGCTGTATACATAGCACTCTGTAGACTATTTCTAACCTCCAATTTTCTCGCTAGTGATGCTTGGGCTTGTTCCTTTTCCGAATTTCTCTGAGCAGCTTTTTCTGTAGTTCCATAAACAACACATTTTTTCTGTGACAGGAAACCGTTGTTCTGTTGCAATTCTTCTTTGGTATTTTGAACTTGGGTATTTTGTTTGTCAGCTATATACTCTGTTGTCTTTAGTGTATATCCTAAATAATTATTCTGAGGGTATTGAGTAAAGGCAAGCCATGCATTCCACCCACCTTCCCCGAAATTATTTGTATATCTATCAACTACGTTTGCCGCATCATTACCAAGTCCACCTGATCCCAAATAATTGGACAAGTTTTGCTTCATTGATTCTTTAAAATTACCTCTAGCAATATTACCAAGGATTGTACTACGGTAGAAGCTGTTACCATATGGGTAGTATTGTGGCTGACCCTTGAACATATTAAGTTCTTTCATAAGAATGTCGTCTGTCATTCTTCCCATGAATGTATCAATATTACGGACATACATAGGGTCTCCTTCAAATCCAGAGTTTACCCAGTTCATTGTATACTTAGTCATAGCAGCTAGTTGGTTTTTAGCAAGTGTTATGGCAATACCATTTAAACATTCTTTTCTCTTTTGTTCTTTTAATGATTGGTTTAATATTTCTTGCTGTTTTGCTTGAGAAGCAGTGTCACTTACATTTGTAATCCCCGTTGTAGGATCAACCTCACATTTAACCTGTTTTATTATATCGGTTAAACTTAGGTTTACAGCACCAGCCACTGCAGAAATTGCTCCCTTTTTAGCAAGCTCACAAGTTTTTGTTTTTTGTTTTTTTAATTTATTTATAACGGCTTTTTTTAATAAATCAGAAGAAAAAGTTGTTACAGCCTTTACACCTGAATCCACCAACCCTGTACAAGAAACAACGTCGGTAAGTAATTTACCATTTAAAGTATCAGTCAATTGTATTTTATAAGGATTACCATTTTTACTTGGATTATCCCACTCTATTTTAGCAGCTTCTGCTTTAGAAGACTGATATATGTACGGAGTAACTAGTGTGAAAATTATTAGCGATAGTATTATTTTTTGTACTACTTGTTTTTTCATGGATATAATAATTACTCTTTATAGTATAACAATGTTTAATCTAAATTGCTAGAAATATTTTCAAGATCTGTCATTATCTTGTCTGTATACTTTTTATAACTAAGGAGAGCCCTCATCCCTATCAGTGGATTATCTAGAATCTTTAGCATCCCTTCCAAGGATTGGGACACTTTTTCGTAATCGTTAGCCAAATTTAAGTTTCCTTCTGATAGATATTCTGGTACAGGAATTTTAATTAACTCTTTTCCAAAAGATCTATAAGATGAAGCAATGGTTGTTGCTATGTATAAGGCTTGTGGATCATTTTTTTCTATTCCTTGGGCAATTATAGTCAGCTCTCCCCCCAAGTCGGCATCTTTATACTTTTCATTTAAGTCTTTAAATGCTTGGAAATAGGCAATATCTCCATCTTCTTTATTGTTTATTATTAACATATTTTTTGTGTATATGTCTGGTATTTGCTCCACTTCAATTTTTGAGCCTATAGTTTTCGAAACTTCAGAAATAGATTCTTCAGATAGATTTCCTGACTGCATGAGGGACATAACTACAGAGAAAAGTTCCTTAGACAACTGTTCATTTTCTTTTGCCTCATTATTTTGAGGAGATAAAGTGTTGTTATTTTCGGCTAGTGTTTTCCTTTTAGCCATAATAAACTCCTTATTCTCTGGGCCATTTTTACTTGGGTTAAGTCCCCAAAGGTACTCTTCCCAGTCGGCAATGCCATTACTATTACTGTCTTTTTGAACAATATCTTTTACTAAGACTTTCACAGGAGTTTTGCTATTTGGTTTATTCTTAAAATATTTCACTATTTTAATCACACCGAAAACAACTCCTATTATTAAGAGAATAACTACTATACGAATCACGAAAATTCTACTTGGTAAATATTTACTATCCATTTACACTTTTATTATACTATTTAAATACAAAATATCCTAGATTATTTTAGATTAATTCTCTAAAATAGTCATTCATTTCTACCCATTTTGAGAACGGCACGTCTTCTGCTCTAGCTTTGGGATTTATTCCTAATTTTTTAAATATTTCATCTATCTTAGGAAGTTTACCTGCCGAAGAGGAGGGTTCGACTTCCTTAATGTTAATGTCTTCTAAATTTTTCCTGAGGACTTTTCTTTTATGAGCAAATCCTGCCTTTATGAGAGTGAAGAATGACTCTTCTGTCGATTTGTCTTTGAAAAGTTTGCCGGAAATATCATTTATAGAGACTATCGCTGAGTCCACCTTGGGCGAGGGGGAGAAGAATCTCTTATGAACTTTCATTATATATGAAGGCATTCCATACGCTTTCACACTCAAGGAAAGGATGCTTTCTTTGCCATCTCTAGCTACAATTCGTTCAGCCACCTCCTTTTGTACCAAAAGGGTCATAGTTATAGGCTTATTTACTTCAGATAGGAATCTTCTTATAATAGAGCCCGTTATATTATAAGGGATATTGGCAATTATTTTGTATCCACCTTCTTTTAGTCCATGTTTTGCAGGGTCAAAGCCCAATATATCTTCATTTAAAAGGGTTAATTTACATTGCCCGTTTGTCTTGTTGGACAAATTAGGGCCATTTTTTATCTCATTTGCGAACTTATCCTTTAAAATATCGATTAAATCACGGTCTTTCTCTATAGCTATTACTTTATAAGCCTTTTCTAGTAGTTTCTCAGTCAGGGCTCCCTTCCCGGGGCCTATTTCCACTATCACGTCCTTATCACTCACTCCCCCAGCCTCACACATCTTGAAAAGTGCCTCTTTAGACTTCAAGAAATTCTGCCCTAAATTTTTCTTGGCCCTATGGGAAGAAAAATCGGGCGATAAATTTTCTACTGAAAATTTATTTAGACCTAAAGATTTTTTCGCTTTGTGAATCATATTATTGTATTAGTATACTAAAAACTCCAACAAATAGCTCTTCTCAGAGGGTCCGCATAATTTCTTGCTAGAAATTTGCTCATTGCTCGGTCCGTCGACCTCCGCCGGCCCCTCTGATAAGACTATTTGTTTACGTTTTCTAAAAACATGTAGTAAAAAATGTTCTCGAGCGAACCCTCACGCAGGTCGACGGACCGAGTGCGAGCAAAAAATTCAGCAGAATTTTATTGTGTGGTGAGTCCGAGAATAATTTTTGCGTAATGTTTTTTTTATTTTAAAGATAAACAATTTTCTCCCCTCCCCTCGAGTAACTTTGTGTGAAGTCTGTAAGGTGTGCGGGGATGTCGTAAATGAATTCACTTGGAGTGTTTACTTGCTTCATACCGAAGATTGTACGAAGTGATGCATAAGTTAAATACAATTTTTTCTCGGCACGAGTGAGAGCCACATAGAAGAGACGGCGCTCTTCCTCTTTATCTTCTTTTGTACCAGTACCAGTACGAGCATGTGGAAAGAGATCTTGCTCCAATCCTGTCACGAACACGTATTTGAACTCAAGTCCTTTCGATGCATGCACAGTCATAAGTCTCACTCCGTTCTTTTTATTTTTCTCGCTTGGTATCAGACTATCTTGGTCGCTAGAGAGCGATGCATCTTCAAGTAGTTTCTCTATTCCATCGTCTTGTGCATCATATTTTATTGCGAGTGTCACCAGCTCTTTCATGTTTTCAAGCCTCTCCATTTCTTCATTTGTGCCATGCGAAAGTTCCTCTTCTAATCCACTTTTCTCAATTATGTATTTTACTATTTCCGATGGCTTGTGTGTATCTATATACTCGTGAATATCTTCGAGTAATGCATAGAATTTATTTATTTTAATTTGCATTCCAGCTGGAAGTTCTGCAGAGAGTCCTGCAAATATTTTCGTTAGTGTTACTTTCCCTATCCCCCTCGCTGGTGTATTTATAATTCTTTTGATATCACTTAGGCTTTCTTTATTTAAACTGGCTTTAACATAAGAGAGAATGTCTTTGATTTCTTTTCTTTCAAAGAATTTCACCCCCAGTACTTGGTAGGGTATTTGTCTAGAAAGAAGAGCTTCTTCTAGCACACGCGATTGAAAATTCGCCCTATAAAGTATAGCTATATCCTCAGGTTTATTTTTCTTTAGGAGTTCATCTATCTCTCTAGCAACGAAGTCTGCTTCGCTGACTTCGTCGTATGCTTCGCAGACCACTATCTGCTCGCCATCCACATTTTTAGTAAATAAAGTTTTAGGTACTCGGTATTGATTCTTCTCTATCACATTATTTGCTGCTTCAATTATTTTCCCCGTTGAACGATAATTCTGCTCAAGCATGACTATCTTTGCGTTCGGATAATCTTTCTCAAAGTGAAGCATGTTCTTTATATTGGCTCCTCTCCAACTATAAATATTTTGATCTGTATCCCCTACTACACAAATATTTTCTTCTTTCCCGACCAGAAGCTTTGTCATCTCGTATTGAACTTCGTTGGTATCTTGGTACTCGTCTATGTGCACGTACTGCCATCTTTCTTGATATTTATTTTTAACCTCTGGAAACTTTCTCAAAATCAAAACGGATTCCAAAAGTAGATCATCGAAGTCTAGACCCTTTTCCTTTTTAAGTCTCGCTTCATATCCTCCCCAGATTAAAGCAACAATGCTTTGAATACTACTTTTGACGTTGGCCCTGTAGCTTTCGAGAGTTACGAAGTCGCCTTTTGCTTTCGATATTATACTTTTAATCTTCCTTGGTTCATGTTGCTTTGGATCTATATCGTGCTCTTTCATCACATCTTTAATAATAGATACAGCATCACTCTCGTCGATAATTGCGAAATGCTTCGTCAATCCTATTAGGTGGGCATTCTCTTTTATAATGTGGACTCCTAGAGAGTGAAAGGTAGATACGAATGGTACCCCTGCATGGTTAAATGGCTGACTAACCCCATGAACTTTATCTTCTAGTAGTGTCATGACTCTATCCCGCATTTCTTTTGCCGCTTTGTTCGTGAAAGTGACTGCCAATATCGAAGAAGGATTCACCCCCTCATGTATCACGTGTATTATCCTGTGAGTTATAGTTTTCGTCCTCCCCGCCCCCGCCCCCGCCACTATCAAAAGAGGCCCATCCGTATACAGGACTGCCTCTTTTTGCTTGTCATTTAATGAATCAATATATTGCATTCATTCATTGTAACATTTTTATTCTTCTTTATCCTCTGCCTCTTCCTTTTCTACTTCTTTTGCCCGTTCTAATACAAGTTTTTCCATTTCCTCTTCTGTTTCCTTTTCTGACTTATCTAGATCAGATAAACCTGCATCAATTTCTTTTACATTCTGATCAACTCTATTTTCAATTTCATCAAAACCCTTAGATGTTTCCCTCGATAGATTCTGGACATCACTCCCAGTCTGATCTAACTTCTCAAGTAAATCTTTCATCTCCTCTTCTATTATCTCATCGTCATTTTTATTTGTTGTCATAAAATAATTATTTAATATTATCTACTAAGTTTTTATACTTACTTTCTGGGACCTTTGTAAATTTGTAGTAAGCCAAGATAATTTCTTTTAATTTATTTGTAGTAACTCTCGTTTCTTGATTTATTATCTTAAATATTTTTTCTTCATCTATTAATAACGAAGTATCAGAGCTTATTGATTTCACATACTTATTGAATTCTGTAATTGCTTCAAACATTTTAGGATTATTTTCATATCCTGAATAATCACTTCCCATATCGATCTTAGAAGATGTGTTTTCTTTAGACTCGATTTCCTCTTCGTCTTTTCTTGTGTGTACTACCATTTCTTCTCTGTTGGTGTTTTCATTCAAATTAACTCTCTCATTTAGTTCTATTTTTATAGGTTTTCTATTTGTGACACGTATGAATTCATTTCTGCGGTCTCTATAAGGGTTTGCTTTTTTATCAGCTTTTTCAATTTTGTCATTTATTGCAGTTTCTCTCCTTGCAAGATTGTGTTTTATATCCGATATTGTATTCTTCATAGAAGATAATTCTTTATTGAATTTTTTCATAGATTTGTGGCCATTTGCTCTTTCAGCCGGAATCCCCCGCAACAAGAGACTTTCCATTACTAATTCTTTTTGTTTTATCAAGAAGTTTGTTTTTTCCTGTATCTCTTCTATTTCTGCTTCTTTGCCAAGTCTGTAAATATCCAATATATCTTTTTCTGTTTCTAAATTTTTGAGATTTTCTTCTATTGGAGAAAGTTTCTCATTATATTTATTTATCATCTTATCTGCAATAGAGTCTCTTTTGTTTACATAAAGTTTTATTGAATTTTCCCTTGTCTCAATCCTAGTCTGAAGTGTATCTTTCTTGTTTGCAATTTTCCTTTCTTGCTCTTCAATTCTTTTTATTTCTAATAGGAATGAGTTATATCCAACTTCACCATGATCTTTTAGATTTCCTATAACAGTTTGTATCTTTGATTTTGCTCCACTTAGATTTTTTAGGTCTAAATCTAAAGTATCCATTTTGTCTTTAAGATTTACAGATTTTTCTTCTTTCCTATCTATAAAAAATTGATTATAAGCAATACCTGTTTTTGCAACAAGCCTATTTACTACTGGAATACTATCAATACCTTTGTATAAGCTAGACATTATGGATTTAGCACTCCAAGGTATTTTTTGGTCTTTTATTGTTTCAGTTTCATCAGTTTGGACGGGTGCTTCTTTGTTGTATAGAAACGGCTGACTTCCAGTTGGAGCCATGAAGTTAATTGGGTTTTCAGTTTCTTTATTACCCGCTTCATTTTCACTACCTTTATTTTCTGGTGGTAAAGTTATTCCCTCTTGATCATTATAAAAGAATGGATGACTTCCAGTTGGAGCCAGAAAATTAATTGGGTTTTCAGTTCCCTCATTTACTTTCGAAGTATTCTTATTTTCTGGTGGCAAGGTTATTCCTTCTTTCTCACTAGGAAAGAATGGCTGACTTCCAGTTGGAGCCATGAAGTTAATTGGGTTTTCAGTTTCTTTCTCTTCCTCTATTTCTGTGGCAACTTTCTTCTTTTCTGGAGGTGTATTTATCTTTTGGTCAGGAGAAGCAGGAAGGCTTCCAGTTGGAGCCATGAAGTTAATTGGGTTTTCTGGATTTACTGTAGGCTTCTTTGTAAAGAACTCGAAAGTTTTATGCCCTATTTTCCCCCACCAACTTTCCTTTTTAGGTATAGTCCCCTGTGATGTTTCTGTATTTTTTTCATTTAATTCTTTTAATTCCTCTTCTGTATAGAATACAGGGCGACCCCCTGTTATACTACCGAAAGATTTAATTTTATTTGTCGCAGTTGGAGTTTCTTCTACTGTAGCTGGTGTTTCAACAGAAGGAAATGCACTCAAAACTTCTTCCCTTGCAGAATCAACCAATATCTTATTTGTAGTTTTATTCTCTGTTTTTGTCTTACGTCCGACAAGTAGATTATTAATATTTGATATATCTTGTTTATTAATATCATCTGGCAATTCGTCTATATTAATTGAAGTTATGTTTGATAGATTATTCTCAATTAATTCATCCCTAACTTTTTCTAGTTGCCATAATACATTCTTTATTGAGTTAATTTTTTTATAATTAAGTAAAGAAGTGTCGTATAATTTTTCAATCAATTCCTCTCTAGCCGATTCAATAGATGTTAAAATTTTAGACTTTTTGTTCTCGGCATTGGTTGCTTTTGTTTTTTCTGTAGCTCTTATTTTTTTATCTTCCATATTTTTTGACGTTGAAACATTTAATAATATTGTATCGTTGTTATTTGATAATTTTTTATCTTCTTGATCTATTTTTTCTAGTTCATTTATCCCCAGCTTCTTTTTCAGAATTTCAGAAAGTTCCTTCAAATCTTCTGCCTCAGATAAATTAGCTATTTTTTCTAACAGCTCTGCTTTTATATTTTCTGGACTATCTTTTACTTCCTTTTGACCAGATTCAAATCCAAAAATTGCTAATTTTTGAATAGATTTCAGGTTATTGAGTATGGACTTTAATTTCCTTCTAGATGGATTGTGTTTTCGTGCTGTTTTTAGCTTTTCGTCATATTCATCTATCTTTTTGGATAAAGGGGCGGAAACTTCTGTTTCTAATCCCAATGGTAATTCTTTTTCAATAGGATTGTTTTCTTCTGTTGGGTTCACTGTTTGGCCACCATTTTTGGCTGAGGGGTTTTCTTCATTAGTGTTATGTTTTGCAAAAAAATTGTCCATAATATTCACTTTTTTATTAATATTAATATTCTACCAGACTTTAAGTTTCCTGTCTTTTTATTATGCAATAAGTCAATACTATCTGTCAATACCTATGCTAGTATGTTCAGTTTCAAAATATAATTAAAAAGAGCCGTTACAAACAAGTTGTAACGGCATCTTTCGATTAAAGTTTTAGAAATTGAAGATTTTTTAATTCTTCTTTTCCTGAGAAGATTCGTTTTTTTGTTGATTTCGGTTCGCCTCAATCACAGTTGTGACGCTACCACCTTCTGAGGTCACAACTGTTGTTGTGATTTTAAAGGGCAGTTCGCTTTTCATAAACCTGGTAACCAGCGCCGATTGCTCGTTCATTGCTAGGGTCAGTTCATTTTTTGGGGAAAGATTTATCACCTTTTTTTCTGGGACTGACCTGAAAGCTTCCGGTTGTTCTGTGTCAGGAATAAAAGTTAATCCTGTCATGAATTTTCCATTCATCCTAATTTCATTCCCGCAACCCATAAGAGTTTGTACCAGCATTCTTTGTCCTGTTGGAGTAAGAATATCCATCTGGTATCCCACTGTTCCATTGAAAGTCTTACGGAAGATTCTGTTAAGAAAAGCTCTTAAAGAAATTCTCCTGAAGTTGTAGTGCGGGGTTCCCTTCCCAAAAAGTCTACCTTTTGTCTTAGACAGTATTTGAGCTCCTGGGTGGCGGCTCAAAACGACTGCTTCAATGTCTTCATCTCTAACTCCTCCAGGAATTTGTGGAGGTCCGGCAGTTACAGGGTCAGAATTTCTCATCTTTTCAGAAATGATGATGTATATCAAACCTCCACCCAAAAACCAGATCAAAATCCAAAAATACCAAGGCATTTTTTTTAGTTCTTGCCTCAAATCCTGCCACAATTTGGCAAGGACCGATGGTTTAACATCATTTGTCCAGATGGCACTATCGTCATCTGAATAGTTTTCTCTTTGGGGTTGTTCTACAACAACTCTTTTTGAAACTTTCAGGGGATAATCTCCTTGCTGGACAGGCGCCCAAAGGCTATCACCCTTTTGTGGGTAGGCCAGTAAAAGCCAATCCCCAGGGTAAATGTAACCCTTGTTCCATTTCAGAAGTTCCCGGTTGAGGGGTTCGCTTCTTTTCCAAAGGTTGGCGGCCTGGTGTTCTTCCCATGAATATGGGTCTGGAGCATAAGGTTTAATTCTTACTGAACCAAAACAGCTGGCGAAACTAATCGTCAAAACGATCATTAAAAAAACGTGCTTCATAATATTTAATTTTCAATTTTTATGATTGCGAGGTCTGTCGTTGCTTGATTAACTCCTTATCGGCTCCCGTAGGGTCGATTGTTGGATTAATACTTAGCACTTGGATTGCTCACGTTCATTTGCGTGTATTATATCATAATAAGACGGATATGTCAATCATCATGCTTGCTAATTCGGGTCTTTGTGTCCCTGTATATCTCTGTGTATAAACAGGTTGACTATCTACCCCACATGGGTTACCCTTATATGTATAGAGTTTATATCGACTTTACTCTATGTCCTGAAACAGAAGAAATGCTTTATTTATAAGGCCATACCGAGTGTCCCACCTAATTATGCAATTAAAACAAAACTCAAAAGATTCTATTGATGACTTGCCTCCGCAAACTAGTCAAAAGATGAAAATATCGTTGTTTCTCAAGTCTTATACTATTAAGGCTTATACTTTAGCCCTCATAATTCCTCTTATAGCTAGCGTGCCTACAGTGGCCAATGCTGGCTTTTTTAGTGATCTTATGGCAAGTGTAGTTGGGTCAAAGGCTCAGGCGATAGAAGAGACAAATAACAACAGCAAGGACTTCGTTCCAAATTCTCAAAATGTTCCTCTTTTAGAGACCTCTATCAATCCAGATATGAAAAGTATGAAGGCGGGCAGTACTGTCCCTATGACTGAAGATGGAGCTCTTGTTCCAGATGATTTACAAGGGACAGATGGAGAAATTAACTCATACATATCTTCGTCTGATAAGATTACTACGTATACAGTTGTGAAGGGAGACACCATAGGGGGAGTAGCAAGTAAATTCGGTATATCCAAGAATACTATCCTTTATGCCAATACAGATATTAAAAATAACGCTTTAAAAGTAGGGCAAATACTCACAATTCTTCCTGTAGATGGCGTGCCTTATACCGTTAAAAAGGGCGATACTATATCCTCAATTGCTAAAGCTTATAAAGCAGATGCTAAAGATATCTCTGAATACAACGATATTACAGACAAGAATTTAAAGATTGGCGACAAGATCATAGTTCCAGGTGGTACTGTCGTGAAGAAGGTAGAGACCCCTCGCCCTATTGTCAAAGAAGAGAAGGATCAAACAGAGGTAAAGGTATCAATAGGAACAGAAGAGAAGACAGAGAAATCTCAAGCCAGCCCAGAACAAATATCTAGCGGTAATGGCATTACCGGTGATTATATTTGGCCATTCCCCAAGGGTGTCGGTAGAGTGTCACAGAAGCTTCACGATGATAATGCTTACGACTTTGCTGCTCCAAAGGGTACTCCTATATATGCTATTCAGGATGGTAAGGTTCTCATTGCTGACGGTTCTGGTTATAATGGAGGATATGGACTCTACGTAGTTGTGGACTTTGATGATGGAGCACAAGCTATCTTCGGTCATATGAGTAAAGTGGCAGCAAGTGCCGGAGAAGTGGTGAAGAAGGGAGACGTCATAGGGTATGTCGGTTCGACAGGTAGATCCACAGGTAACCATGTACACATAGGATACCGAGGTGGTAAGTCAAATCCATATCGCAATTTACCTAAAAATAGCAATGGGTTATAGTATCGAATTATAGTTTATGAAACAAAAAACAATTGTTTTAATAATTTTAATTTTTGTAGCGACAGCTTCTTCTTTTGGCGTTTTAGCTTCTGATGGTTACTTGAGTAAAAAGAAAGAAGAAAGTAAGGTTTTGGCAACGGCACAACAAGCTCTTCCTGCTTCTGTAGTTTTAGCAAAGGAAAATACAGGGGCACCAAAGCCTACAGTTACAAAACAGGCCACTACAGTAAAGAAAGCTCCCGTGAAAAAAGCCGTAGTAAAGAAAAAGCCCGTTGTAAAGAAGAAAAAAGTAAACCTCAATCCCCCCGTCTTCACTCCCGCTACCGCTCCTTATTCAGCAAAGAAGAGATAGGTATAATTAATAATTAATAATTAATAATTACGAATTAAAATGTCTCGGCGACGCCGAGGCATTTTAATATTACATTATTAATTATTAATTATTAATTACTCAATATATTTCCTTCTGATAGCAATTCTCACAATATATGACATCTTTTTTGTCTGGGCTGTAAGTTGTTTCAAACTCATTTTCACATCCTTCTTTCATACAAGATCTATGATACAATTTCATTCCGTTTCTTTTCCTCATTCTATCTTCATGTCTACATTCAAAATCTTTATGAGGAATAGGAAGCCCCATTTTTTTATAAAAAGTTAATTCAGCTTCAACTATTTTATAATTTTTGTTACATGATTCACAAATCAATACTTCATCTAAAATATTTTCATTGACATCGTTTACAGAGTTAGAAATTTCTCCTTTTTTAATCGTTTCTTTACCAAAGGTTCCAGTAGTTTTGTCTTGCCATTTGTAACCCCTTTTAATTGCTTCATCTTTAGATAGAGGAAAGAAATCATGAATTAAGGATTCATTATAAGCGAATGGTGCAACTTCAGGTGAAAAGAATTGTCCCAATATTCCTTCTTTTTTAAACTGTTCTTCTATTTTTTCTTTCAACTCCATATATTCTTCTTTGGAATATTCTTTATTGAAAATCATGTAATTCCCCTTTCGTACAGAAATACAGCCAATACCATTTGATAGATGATGACAATTATCACAGTATTCAATTTCATTACAATAGAAGACAAAAGCAGAATTTTTTAACTTACTTCCTTGTAATGCCCCCATTACATTATATATAAACTCTGGTTTATCATAAGCATTGTTACAATCCATACTATCTATTGCACCATCAATATCTTTCATATAGGAACAATTTTTTGCATCATATGTATCAAATAATCTCACTCCTTCTTGGCAGTTGTGTAAATAATCTCCAGTGACATTGTGACATTTCGTCTGGGTCGCGAATTTTTTAATAGTTTTACTTTTTAATTCTTCAAATTCTTTTTTAGCCTGTTCAATACTTTCGTAATTTTTTAATATTTCTGTCTTTTTCTTTTCATATTCTTCTTTTGTATATTTTATATTTAATATTGCATTTGAAAGATTTCTTCCATTTGTGCAGAAAATACAATTGTTTGAATTTTTTAGATTATAACAAAACAATAAATCAGTAGAATCTTGGCATTGTAGAGAATACATACACTTGAAACATTTTCGGCAATCTATACACTCATAACAAAGCTCTGATTCGTGTAGGAAAGCACAATCCATCGACTGTTTATTTCTTTGCATAAGTCTTCCGTATAAACAATCTTCATTAAAATCAGAAGCAAAAACCAAATAGCAATCTTTATTTTCTGCTGAACCATTTGTGTATTCACTTCTTACATTTTGGATTTCCATTATTCCTAAACGTGGAACTTTTAGTTGCAATTCTTTATATTGATCAAAGAATTTTTTATTGGGATTATAATCTAACGCAAACTCTTTTGGGTTCCAATTATCACTCCACCAACATTTACTACAGTAAACAACATATGGTGATTCGGGAGTGTAAAGTGTAACCATATCCTTTTTACATAAATCACAAGTTCTTTTATATAAAGTTCTTTCATTACGAAACATTAAACGCCTCGCCATTCTACACTCTGGGCAATATAAAGGAGGAACAGTTTTCATTTGTTCATAAAAAACAAGATCTTCATCCCTTATCACAAACTCCTTCTCACAAGTTTTACAATTTTCTTTTGTCATAAATTAGTATTTAGTTATATTTATAATAATACACTTTTTATTAACTTTATAAAGCAGAGGAGGAATTACCCCTCTGGTCTAAAAATTAGTAAGCACAAATCATATTGTCCATTCTTTTAATTTTTGGGTTATCTTCTTTTGATATTATTCTGAAGACCGGACTAAAATTATTTGGAACACCAACATAATATGAATGTTTTTGACTTGTGTGGTAAACACACAGACATAAACCAAAAAAATTTACCTTTAGAATAACTCTCCATATAAATCGACTACCATCTAATATTTTCTCAGCTTCCAAGATAACATTAGAAATCTCAAAATTTGGGACAATCGCATCACATACATAAGATGTTTCTTCCAGCTGTATCTCTCCGATGTAACAATTTTCATTTCTGAAAGATAATGGGAAGTATCCTGTTGATAACGGGGTAATTTTACTCAAGTCGTATTTACACTCTTGATAAGCAAGAAAAGCTTCTGTAGCTTCTTGGCGGAATTCATTAATTCCCTTTACAATTTTTTTCATGGTTGAATGATTTAATTTATTTATAGTATGGAGTAATTGAAATATATTGTCAAGTAATATTATCAAAATAATAAAAATATGTATTTATAAAATATAGATAAATTAAAATATATATTATTTTGTTCGCATGTATTGACAAATTACTATGCTTTAATATATACTTAATGTATGGAAAACGAAAATTTAGATATAAAGAAAAGTCTCGAATATATAGGATTCTCCGAGAAGGAAGTTGTGGTATATTTGGCATTACTTTCTCTTGGAAAAGGAACGGTTACACAGATCTCAAGAAAGGCAGGAATTAATCGTCCTACTGGCTATCACGTGCTTGCTTCCCTATCAGCAAAAGAGCTAGTGAAAGTATCAGGGAAAGAACCCAAGCAAGAATATGTTGCCGAATCTCCTAATCAAATAGAAAAACTTTTACAAAATAAAATAGAAGAAGATCAAAAGTTCATAAATGAAGCAAGGAAGATAATTCCAGAATTAAAATCAATACATAATGTAATTGAAAGACCCAAGGTTTTGTTTTATGAAGGTAAAGATGGATTACAAAAAGTCTACGAGGATACACTAACTTCTCAAGGAGATATATTAGCATATGCTAGTGTTGAAGATGTTGAATCAACACTTCCTTTATATTTTCCTGAGTATTATAAAAGAAGAGCAAAGAAAGGAATAAAGATAAGAGCAATATTCCCTGAATCACCTGAAGCAAGAAATAGATCAAGCTTAGATAATGAAGAAATGCGTGAGTCTTTAATTATTCCAAATAAAGAATTTGGATTTCATCCTGAAATAAATATTTATAACAACAAAGTCATGATTGCTTCTTGGAGAGAGAAACTTGGAATCATTATAGAAAGTGCCGAAATCGCCGACGCTATGAAGAAGATCTACGAGCTCTCTTGGGCTGAAGCCAAAAGATTAGATAAAGAAATATAAGATAATGACTATTTACCCCATTTATTGTGTTTGCCCACTTGCAACACTTACAAACGGCCGTTTGTAAGTGTTGCAAGTAGTAATTTTGAATAAATTATATATAAGTCTAGGACTTTTATAAATCAAAAAGTCTTTTTAATTCCATGTGCATATCCAAGTATTCTACAAGCATGTACTGAACATTCTTACCAAAAGATAAATCTGATTTTAGTAAAGCAATATATTCATCACAAGGATATGGATATGCCCACGTGCTTTGATGAATCATTTGAAACCCATATGATTGTAATTCTTTTCGTAGTAAGTCTCTTTTGTTTCTGTTCTTTTCATAAACATCAAAAGATACAAGTCTCCACTTTCCATCCCATCTAGTTACCCTCTTTTCTTTAAGAGATTCATATCTTAATTTTCCTTTATTTGTTAGTGAAAATGTTTTTCTTCCGTTTACTATTTTTTCTTGAATATAACCATCTGTAATTAATTTTTTTAGACTATGGTTTGCCCTATATTTATAATGACGCTTGATGTCATCTTCTGGTATAAAATATTTCACCAATTGCATTGCATTTGGAGCGACAGTAGCGACACCTACTATCCCAGCGATAGCTATACCCGCAAGTAGTATATTACCCAAGGTTTGAGCTCCTTGTTTAAGATTTTCTTTTTTAAACGTAGTTTTATTATTTTGAGCCTTTTTCTTCATTTCTATAGTGTAACACTTACAAACGGCCGTTGCAAAGTGTTACACTTGGTTTATTAATATTTTATTGTTTATTATGAGACAAATACTTTCTAACTCATCTCTCTGGGGCGATATTGCAATGCTTCTAGAATGTGGGATTGTTTGATTTCTTCACTTCCCTCTAGATCGGCAATGGTTCGAGCTAGTTTGATTGTTCTATGATAGGCTCTGGCTGAAAGTTGTAATCGTTCAGCACTTTGGTTTAGAAGCTTCTTGGTTTCTTCGTCGAGTGGTGCGTAGATATTTAATTCTTTGACATTCATTTCGCTGTTAGTACTTATCTTCCTAGGAGAGCTTTTATATCTTTTTAGTTGTATGTCTCGAGCATTTTTCACCCTTTGTTTTATGGTGTTTGTCTTTTCTCCTTCTTGAACAACAGATGAAAGTTTCTCGTAGTCGACATTCTGAACATTAACCCAGATATCTATACGATCCATGATAGGTCCTGAAAGTTTTCTTTTGTATCTATCTAGGTCGCCTTGTTTACAAATGCAAGCTTTCTGCTTGTTACCCTTATTACCACAAGGGCAAGGATTCATAGCAGCAACAAGAATAAAGTTAGAAGGAAAAATAGCAGACCCTCGAGCGCGTGAGATAGATACGATATTGTCCTCGAGTGGTTGGCGGAGAGATTCTAGTACTCTCTTTTCAAACTCAGGAAATTCATCGAGGAAAAGTACCCCTCTATGAGCAAGGGTCACTTCCCCAGGCTTAGGATTTGCTCCTCCTCCAATCATCGATACATAGCTTGCTGTATGGTGAGGGGCACGAAAAGGTGGATCTGTAATTATTGCATCCTCGAGTAGCCCTACTATAGAGTGTATACCAGTAATTTCTAAGCAGTCATCCTTATCTAAATCTGGAAGTATATGTGAGAAGACTCTGGCCAGCATTGTCTTCCCTGTTCCGGGTGGTCCTGACATTGCGATGTTGTGTCCACCACTGGCTGCTATCTCAAGTCCTCTCTTGGCACCTTCTTGTCCTTTTATATCAGAGAAGTCTATGTTGTTTACTTTTTCTTTGTGAATAATTTCGGTTTTAGGGAATGGGGATATTTTGGGACGTTCCTTTTCTATCAAATTTCCCTTCCTGTCTTTTTTAGGAATATAAATATGGTCTATAACTTCTTTTAAATTTTTAACCCCGTATATTGTAATACCATCTACAAGAGCTGATTCCTCTGCATTCTCTATTGGTAAGAATATTTCTTTGAATCCAAGCTTTTTGGCAACTTCTGTAAGTGGCAAGGCTCCCTTTATGGGTCGGAGCTCTCCATTTAAAGAAAGTTCACCCAAGAATATTCGTCCTTCTCCATCAAAATTTATTTCTTCTGCAGAAAGTAAGTAAGCCAAAGCAATAGCTAAATCAAAATACGGACCCTCTTTTTTTAAATCTGCTGGAGAAAGAGAAATCACTATTTTTTGTTGTTGATTTTTAGGAGATTTGTATCCAGAATTTTTCAGAGCGGAGCTCATGCGGTCCTTGGACTCATCGACGGCCTTGTCGGGCAAACCAACTAAAGTAAAAGAATGCAAAGTGTTCTTTGTAATATCTACTTCAACTGTGACAATCTTGCCTTTTAGGAGATGTGTTTGTGCTGAGTATATCCTTGAAAATGACATAAAAAATTTACGCTCCAAATTATATTATAATTTGGAGCGTAAAAGCTAAATAACTTTTTTCATACATGTCTCACATGTGCGAGCACTTGGATTCACTTCTAAACGTACTTCCTCTATTTTATTCTTGCAAATTTCACAGATTCCGTATTGTCCGTTTTCGATAAGCGAAAGAGCACGATTCACATCGCCCAATCTTGATTCCAAGACAGAGAGAGTACTGGAACGTTCTTCATAGTCTTCTGCTCGGTCGGCCATGTCGCCTTCGTCTTCGACGTCTTGAGCCTTGATCTCACTTTCAGGAGTTGCTTCCCAATCGCCCGTTTTATCAACCTTGCCCATAGTCTTGAGTTCCTCTTCTAGAAGCTTCTTCTCTTCTTCTAATTTTGTTTTGTATATATCTGTATTCATATTATTATTTTATCATTAATCTACTAAAGGGCAAACTATAATGGGCTATTGTTTTTCGTTAATAATCTCCCAATTAATTCTTTAATCACTATATCACTATCAGCTATGAGGATACTACTCTTGTCTACAAATAGATAGTAAAGTATTGGTCTACCCTTCACATCCACCAAGACTCTAGCGTCTTTGTTGTTTATAATTATATCTTTCCATTTATCTCCATCCATAGATACTTCTCCTAGATCTGTATTGTTGAGTCCAAATAAATCAGTCATATCATTTTCTAGTGTATTCTCCCACTCCAGCATTCCTGCGTAGCTGTACTCATAGTCTTTACTTTGAAAGATAAAGAAAAGTTTCGACGTGGAATCTTTGTTGTAAGTCCCTATCATGTACGAGTCAGACAGAGAGCGAACTAAAGATGAAGGTGCGGTGAATTTTAATCTTGAGAAAATATCAACCGTACTTAGACTTTCCTCTACCCCATTTACCATTTTTGAAATAGGAATGAACTTGATGGAACCATTTACACTTGAGGAACTTTTTTCTTGCTCTACATTTTGTATTTTCTCTATTAGTTGGTCGTTGTCGGCCAAGACTATGCCAGATATCTCATCGCTCGATATGAGTGACTCCACCTTTACTACCTTCTCAATCGTATTGATTTTTGCTTTTAATTGTAGGAGGTAGTATGAACCGTAGATGGCAACACCGATAAGAATGAGCCCACCAATAAACCAAAATATTTTCTTTGTAGGAGTACCTTCTACTTTTCTGTACAGTTCCTCTGTCTCTTTTTTATTTTGTTCTGCCAGAGCAACTTTAATGACCGAGACTTCATTGGCACGAACACTGTCGGCCATATCAGTCATGTACGTCCTTAGAGTTTTCAATTCTCCTCCGGTATTTATTTTTGGTTTATTGTCATCCATTCTTTTATTTTTTATTATGCTTTTGGTTTGAAGAAATCTTTGTTGGCTTCTTTGATAGAGAAGTTGAGTCTACCTCTCTCATCTACCTTGATTATTTTCACAGGTACTCTGTCTCCTTCCTTAATGATATCAGAAACTTTCTCTACACGGAATGGAGCAACTTCAGATACGTGGACTAGACCTTCTGTATCATGTCCGATACGTACGAAAGCCCCAAAGTCCATAAGCTTCACTACTACTCCTTCGGCTGTGTCTCCTACTTTGTATTCGTGAGTCATTTCTTCAATTATTTTGACAGCTTCTTCTGCTCCGCCATTCTTGCCAGTAACGAAGACTGTTCCATCTTCTTCTATCGTGATCTCTGTATTTGTCTTCTCGCGAATTTCATTTATGTTCTTACCTCCAGGGCCGATGACCATACCTATCTGATCCTTCTTAATCTTCACAGTTAAAATCTTCGGAGCATTAGGAGAAATATTTGCACGAGGAGCTACTATTTCCTTTGTAATAGTTTCCAAGATTTGCATACGAGCAGTTTTTGCGCGAAGTAAGGCCTCCTTAAGAATTTTAATTTGTACTCCATCAACTTTCACATCGAGCTGGATAGCAGTGATACCGTCCTTTGTTCCCGCAACTTTGAAGTCCATGTCACCATAGTGATCTTCTGGTCCTTGAATATCAGTTAGTAGAACATATTTATTAACATCTTTTTCATCAGCCATTAGACCTATTGAGATACCAGCGACAGGAGTCTTGATAGGCACTCCTCCATCCATAAGTGCAAGAGTTGTAGCACAGATAGAAGCTTGCGAAGTAGAACCGTTCGAGGCCGTAGATTCTGAGACTACGCGAATAGTATAAGGGAAATTTATTTTCTCTGGAATAACAGGAGTGAGAGCTTTCTCCACTAGGAACCCATGACCCATTTCTCTTCTGTTCAATCCCCCGACACGTCCTGTCTCTCCACCTGAGTATGGAGGGAAGTTGTAGTGATGCATGAAACGCTTCTTAGACTCTGATTCCATACCTTGAACTGTTTGCATATCTTCTGGGCCACCAAGTGCAAGCACTGAAAGTACGTGAGTTTCTCCTCGGTAGAATATTCCAGAACCGTGCAACACCTCCGAGATACCTCCTGCCTTGGCATAAAGTTGGCGAACTTCATCTATAGCTCTTCCGTCTGCACGTGCTCCCTTCTCCAATGCCATTTTGTGAAACATGGAGTCTAGATAATGATGGAGATAATCTTCTGCTGCATCAATCTTCTTATCATCTTCACTGTCTTTATACTTTTCCTTCAATATATCTTTCCAGAGTGCTTCTACTTCATATGAAACCTTCTTGCTATCACGACTGAAAAGTTTCTCATCCAGAAGTGGCTTCACTTTCTCATTGAAGATAGCAGTAATGTCTTCGTCAATTTTTGTTTTAATGAATGAAAGTTTTTCTTTGCCGAAGTCAGCATAAAGTTTCTTTTGGAAGTCCTCCCATTTGGTAATTTCAGTTGAAGCAAGGTCAAAGCACTTTCCCATTTCGTCTTCACTTAATTCAAAAGACATGGCTTCAATCATGTTTATAGTTTTATCTTTTCCACACACAAGCAAGTCGAGTTCATATACAGCTTCATCTCCACTTGGAATGTAGTGGTTTACTTTTAGGGTTCCATCTTCTTTTGTCTTACTTATTTGCACTGCACCGATGGGTCCGTTCCATGGAATGTCTGACATGTGCAGAGCTATTGAGGCGGCATTTATTCCGAGAGCTTTCGGATCAGTGTTGCCTACGGCTATGACTGTAATGATAACTTGTACAGCATTTTTAATATGTTGGTCGAAGAGTGGACGAATGGTTCGGTCAATCATACGAGCGGCGAGAATGGCTTGGTCACTAGGACGGCCCTCACGCTTGTTGTACTGACCTCCGAGAATCTTGCCAGTGGCGTAGAATTTCTCTAGGTACTCGACTGTTAGATTGAAGAATCCCAAATTCTTACTTCCATCTTTGGATATGACGGCCGTCGCCATGACGACAGTTCCCTCACTTTTTAATATTACAGAACCATTGGCTTGGTCGGCTAAATCAGAAAACATTGCGACAATTTTCTTGCCACCGATCTCTACTTCATATTCTTTACTTTGCATAATGTTGTTTCCCCGATATTAAATCATTTACTAAATTTAATATTTAGGGTGAAGCTAGTCTCCAGACTCTAGTTTTGAAATCCATAATTAACTCACTTATGGCTTCAACTCTAATTGTCCGGAGGCTAACAAATTAATTCTATTAATGAGCTCATATTAGCAAAAATATCACCAATTGACAATGAGTTTTTGCTATTATATAGTTAAATAAACTTTTAAATTTAACCACATGAAAACAAATCAAAATGTCTCTGTGTTAGCAGTCGGTGGGGGTATTCCTGTAACCATGATCGAGAACACCACAATGTCTTTTCAACCATCAGAGTATTCCCTAGAAGGAAGAATGAACTTTGGTGAAATTGAAGAGCGAGTACCAACCGCATTAATGAGCAACGAAGAGTTTACTCATGTTATGTCCTCGTCATTCTTAGAGTCTCTTAATAGAGACAGATTTTATCTTGCTCATCATCTAAATCAACATGGATTACCAGCACTGACTTATTTTTTTTATGACGATGAGAATTTAAATGATTGGCATAAATATACGGAAGAAATCGCAAAAAATCCGTTCTTTAAATGGAATCCCGGAATTAGATTAATCTACTTTCCTAAATTTCCCCAAAAATGAAAAGTGCACAATCAATCAAAACCTAAAGGCCTGATAACAATTGTTATCAGGCCTTTACTCATTTTAATATATTAGATACTTTCTTGGATTTGCTGAAAGGTCTAGGAAGTCGTCGGCTTGGTCCTTCAACTTCATAGAAGAACTTTTTCCAAACGATACTACTTCGACTTGGACTCCAGATGTACTTTGTAAGTATTCTACAAGTGGTACGAAGTCTCCATCACCAGCGACGAGGACGACAGCGTCAAGCTTGGGAGCCATCTTCATGGCGTCGACAGAGATACCTACATCCCAGTCCCCCTTCTTGGCACCACCAGAGAAAATTTGTAATTCTTTCGTTTTAGTTTCTATTCCAAGTTTTGTTAGGGCGTCGAAAAAGTTCTTCTCTTCACCGCCTTCACTTGTAATGACGTATGCGATAGCACGCACAAGTTTGCGACCTGCGACTGCATCTTTCAAAACTGCACCAAAGTTTACTTTTCTTTTATATAAATTTTTAGCAGAGTGGTATAGGTTCGATGTGTCTATAAAAACCCCTACCCTTTGCTCTTTATGTTTTATTATACTCATGTTTTATTTTTTATTATTTAAATTATTTTATTAAAAATCGACCTATGTATATTGCTTCAGTAAAAATAGCTCTCCTCGAAGGGTCCGCATAATTTCTTGCTAGAAATTTGCTCATTGCTCGGTCCGTCGACCTCCGCCGGCCCCTTCTCAGAGACTATTTTTACTTACGCTTACTTACTTCACTATTATACTCTATCTTGAAACAAAAAACTCTGACCGAAGTCAGAGGATTTTGTTAAGCTTTTATTTTTTTAACTTCTTTTTCGTGACGAGATTTGTCTGTTCTTTCTAGATATTTAAGGTGTGTTCGGCGGTCTGCTACCATTTTGATAAGTCCACGGCGAGAATGGTTGTCTTTCTTGTGAATTTTAAGATGGTCAGCCAATTCGTCGATTCTTTTACTTAAAACGGCAATCTGAACCTCAGGACTTCCTGTGTCTTTATCATGAAGCTGATTCTTCTTTATAATATTTTGCTTTTTCTTTGTTGTTAACATCGTGTGCGTATATTAGCACAAGTTGTGAAGAAATGCAAGCCCCCACACCCACTTTTTTATTATTGTGCTTTTTGTGGATTTATCTTAAAAGTAATGTAGACTATACTTAAAAATATACTATTTTTGATAAAATGGTGGCACAATTTAAAAGCTATAAAAAAGTAGGTGTGGGGGCAAGGCGCTGTTTGTGGTATAATTATTTTACGACATTAATATGAGTACACAACTTGAACAATTAAAAAGAGAATTCCTTGAGCATGTAGAAATAGAGAAAGGAAATAGTCTGAAGACTGTAAATAACTACGATCACTATATAAGTCGATTCTTTGAATTTGCTAAAATAAGTGATCCCAGTGATATTACCGATGACAAGATTCGTGAATTCCGCCTTTTCCTTAATCGTCAGCCTGGAGTGAAGGTTCGTGGGCAACAGTCAGGAACGCTTAAGAAAAATACCCAGAATTATCATCTTATAGCACTTCGGTCTTTCCTTAAATACCTTATGAAGAGGTCTATCACTTCCCTCGCTCCTGACAGGATAGACTTAGCCAAGATAAAAGAGCGTTCGCTCGACCTTATTTCTACTGATGAATTGAATAGACTTTTAAAAGCTCCCGAATCTTCCCCTAGGTCGGACCTAGGGGCAAAAAGTAAAAGTATAGAGTCCATAGGTCTGACCTATGGGAATTTAAAAGTATTGCGAGATAAGGCTATTTTAGAATTATTCTTTTCTACAGGCCTTCGTCTTTCAGAGCTTTGTTCGCTCAATAGAGACTTGGATTTATCGAAAGATGAATTCTCTATACGAGGAAAGGGTGAAAAGGTGCGAGTAGTCTTCTTATCAAACTCTGCCAAGGATGCAATACGGGAGTATCTAAAGAATAGAAAGGACTTAGATGAGCCTCTTTTTATACAGTATTCTAGGAATAGTGGAAAAAGTAATTCACCCGCCGGAAAGGATGGCAGATTAACCCCTCGTTCTATAGAGAGAATCGTGAAGTATTATGCTATAAAAGCTGGAATATCTAAGAAAGTTACCCCGCACGTGATTCGTCACTCGTTTGCCACGGACTTACTCTCCAATGGAGCCGACATTCGCTCTGTGCAAATGATGCTCGGCCACGCCAACATTGCCACAACTCAGATATATACGCATATTACAGACAAGCAACTTCGAGATGTACACAAGAAGTTTCATTCGAATTAATAAACACTCCATACAAATATTCTCGGACTCACCACACAATAATTTTCTACTGAAAATTTTGCTCGTACTCGGCCCGTCGGCCTCCGTAAGGGTTCGCTCGAGAACATTTGTATTTCGTGTTAAAATACATCTATGAAAATAATTTCATGGAATACCAATGGACTGCGAGCAACGGTAAAACAAGGGAATTTCACTCCCCTTTTCGCTTTTAATAATCCAGATATTGTTTGTTTTCAAGAGACTAAATGTGAAATAGACCAGCTTGATGAAAAAACAAGAAATTTAAAAGGCTATCATTCGTATTTTTCACATTCAAAAGGTAGAAAAGGCTACAGTGGAGTGGCTATGTATACAAAAGAAAAGCCATTAAAAGTAGAATATGGTATAGGTATTCCCAAGTTTGACGATGAGGGGCGCTTACTTGTTCTGTATTACCCTAATCCTTCGGACGGGCAAGGTAAGAAGCTTGTTGTTATCACAGGCTACTTCCCCAATGCAGGTACTGGACCAGAAAGACTTAAATACAAGCTTGAATTCTATGATGCATTTTTATTGTTTATAAATAAATTAAAGAAGAAAAGTTACGACGTTATTTTTTGTGGAGATGTGAATACTGCTCACGAAGCTATCGACTTAGCTCGACCAAAGGCCAACGAAGAGAATACAGGCTTCCTTCCTATAGAAAGAGCTTGGATGGATGAGCTTGTAAATAATGGCTGGGTAGATATTTTCAGGAATTTGAATCCCGACAAGAAGGATGTGTATACATACTGGGATCAGAAGACTCGCTCTCGCGATAGAAACGTCGGCTGGCGTATAGACTACTTCTTCACCAACCAGTCTTTCATGAAAAATGTAAAATCTTTTAAAACCCTTACAGAATATATGGGTTCTGATCATTGCCCAATAATGCTTGACATAATACTTTGATTTACTGTACAATTAAATTGAAATACTGAATACCGAGTAGGCTTGAGGGCCTCTCAAAAAATCATTTTTTAATTGTTGGTTAAAGGAGAAGTAATTAGTGAAACAGCAGGTGTATCTTCGGATGCCCTGCTTGTTTTTTTTATTTCCTCCCCATTTCCCTTGCCCCTATCCAAGCCAGTTCAAATACTTTCTTCTGAGCATCGGCGATTTCTTTACTCTCAATCATTACGGCAAACTTTTCTTTCCAAGAGATATTTAAAACTTTATCATTATAAATATTCGTTTCCACAGAAAAATGAAACTTATCATTGGGCACTATCAATATTTCTCTCAATTCCTCCATATTTCTTTCAGCGACTTTCATTGTTCCTGAATCACCAGAGGCAATCCCTCTTATACTAATATTTTTTTCTACCCTTTTTCGAAAATATTCTCTAGAATATCCTTCCCCAACAGCTTCAAACATATCTTCAGCTCCGCCTGATGCCAGGATTTCTGTGTCACCTTTTGATAAAGTATCTTCAAGTGCTCTTTTCAATCCATCAATTCCCTCATAATATCGAACACGAGGAATTTCTTTGGTGTTATAAATAGAAAAAAGTTCTGGAATAATGTACTTCACTTTATTTAAACTATTGTTTTTTATTTCAATTTCTTCACTTAGAAACTTTTCCAATCTTTCTGGTGATTCAGCCACATATTCCTGCTTTGGTTCCTTACCAGAAATTTTCACTAATCCTTTTTGTGATAAATTATCCAATACATCATAAGTAGTTGTTCTACTTATAGATGCAGTTCTAGCAATTTTAGTGACGATACCCTTCCCTAGCGACAAAAGGGCTACATAAACAGCTATTTCTTTGTCAGAAAATCCAGCCTCCAGTAGAGCCTTTTCTGTTTCTGGTCGCAATACTTTTTTCATGTTTATCATTATATACATTCATATTTTTGTTGTCAATATAGACCGACAGAAATTATAGTAATACAAAAATATCCTTATAATTAAGCATAAAATAGACGATAAAGCTTGACAATATGCTTACAATTTACTATACTGCATTTAAATTAAGCTCCCTAAAAAATAATTTGATTGGTTACACGGGGCGATTCTAGAAGCCCCGATTAACCAATTAAATTAAAAAACAATGAAAAACTTAGCAGAAATTGATGTTTACAAAACTGCAGATCTTATTGTTGAAACGACATTCTTTTGTAACTTAGATTGCGGCAATTGCCCTTTTCACGGGGTACAAAGAAAATTAAATTTGGATATTTATTTGAACAATCTATATGAACTGGTGGCTGGTGAGATTGTCGTCTTGAGAGGAGGAGAAATAACGACAATTAATAATTGGTTTGAGAGCTTTGTTGTTCCAGCTATTAACAAGGAATTACTAATAATTATTGAAACTAATGGATATTTTATTGGTAGAGATAATTATTATGAACTTCTAACAAAACTTTCTCACGTGAACGTCTTTATAAGAATAGGTTTTGACATTTCACATGGCCCTACTGCAGAGGATTTTAGTAAAATGGCATTTTTTGCGAAAGACGCTATCGAATCTGGTGTTAGATTTGGATTTTACTCTGTTAATATGAGCAAAAACCAAATCAAGAACTTTCTTTATAAGACGAAACTTGAGCCGTTTCTAAATTATTTTCATTCACTTAGAGAATATATTGATTTTTCAAGGGTGAAATTAAAAGGAAAATATTTAAAATCTGACGGACAGCTTATTAGCTGTATATACTAAATCTTCAAACTCTGTATTTTATGCAGAGTTTTTGATTATAATTGAATTATTTATCATATAATTGTAAGATAAAGTTATGTTAGTAAAAAAAGAAAATGTAGTAGATATATACAATGTAATAGCAAAAGATTATGCTAAAACATTTTTAAAACCCACTAGTTATATAGAAATTTTTTTGAAACTTCTTCCGAAGAAAGGGAAAATTTTAGATGTCGGTTGTGGGGTTGGAACAGATTCAGGGTTTGCTAAATCAAAAGGATTTTTCCCTGTGGGCATAGATTTATCGAAAGAAATGCTCAAAATTGCTAAGCATAATTATCCTCTAATAGATTTTCACTTAGGAGATATGAGAAAAATTAAATTGCATGGAAAATTTGATGGAATTATTGCTTCATATTCTCTTATTCACATTATTAAAAAAGAAATACCAGGAATCTTAAGGAATTTCAATAAAATTCTCAATGATAAAGGTTTATTATATATAGCATTGCAATCAGGTCAATCTGATGAAATTTTTATAAATGAACCCTTTGATCACAAGAGAAATTTATTTTTAAACATAATATCTTCCAGTGAAATAAATAACCTTTTAAAAGAAAATGGTTTTAAGATAATAAAAGAATATAAAAGAAAATCAAAGGGTGATGAAATTAATTTCACTAAATTGTTTATTATTGCTCAAAAAATTTAAATTAATAAAATAGCTGATTTTATCAGCTATTTTATTATACCCCGTGTTTCATGTGTAACTTCTTGATTTCTTCTTGTTCTAGTTCGTCTCGTTTTTCTTTGCCTCTTTCACCAAGAGCCTTTAGCTCATTGTTCCCTAGTATTTCCATTGATTTTACTAGTTCTGATAGGTGTTCTTCTGTATTCTTGGTTGGATCATCTAGGACCTCTTCAAGTAAGGCACTTAGTATCCAACCCATTCTTGGCCCTGGTTTCACATGTAACGTTTCTATCATATATTTACCGTCTATAGCTAGTTGGCTTACAGAGATAGGATCATGGAGAACTTCCTCTATCATGGCATGATATTTACGAAGTCTATGTGGAGCTTCTGCTTTTTTCATTCCTACCCTGTCACATTCGCGAACTTTCATAAGATCCCAAATATTTTCTCTCCCTACATTTTGGACTATTCTTCTAACCGCTGAAAGTTTTATTTTATCTGTGTCTGAGAAGAACATATGATATCTTGTGAAACTCAGTACTTTTTCAGTTATATCTTTTGGATATTTTAATCTCTCCATTATCATTTTTGTCATTTTAAATCCTACTACCTCATGACCAAAGAATGTATACTTTCCCTTCCCTCCATTTTTTGTAGCATCGTAGCGTCTAGTTCGAGGCTTTCCAATGTCATGAAACAAGGCAGAAAGTCTTATTTCTAAGGGCCAATTCTTGCTCCCAGCGTGTTCAAGGGCGTGAAGCAAGTGTTCCCATACGTCATATATATGTGCACCTTTTTGTTCACAGCCTATACCCTCTTCTAATTCAGGAATAATGTACTCTAGTAAACCAAGCTTTTGAAGTAAGCCAACTCCAGTCATGGGATTGTCAGACATTATAATTTTAGTGAATTCGTCACGGATTCTTTCCATTGATATGTTTTTAATAAGATTGGAATTATCAGATATAGCCTGCATTGTTTCATATGAAACGGCAAAATTTAAAGTAGTTCCGAATCTGATGGCTCGAAGCATGCGCAAGGCATCTTCTTGGAAGCGGTCGTTCGGGCTTCCTACTGCTCTTATAACTTTGTCCTTTATATCTTCTTGTCCTTTATAAAGGTCAATAATATGTCCTTTAGATATATTATAGGCCATAGCGTTGATGGTGAAGTCTCGTCTTTTTAAATCATCTTCTATGTTATCACTAAACTGTACTTCGTCTGGATGACGGAAATCGCTATATTTTGCTTCAGTTCTATATGGAGTCACCTCTAAAATATAGTACTTTGTTTCATGTGTAATGTTATTATCTGTTTCATGCATGTCCGCAACAGGTAATCCGTCGGCGGGTGTAACATCTGCAACGGGCATACAAACTCCAACTGTCCCAAATTTGTTTTCATATATAGTCTTTTCAAATAAAGGGATTATTTCTTCGGGCTTGGCATTTGTAGTGATATCCCAATCTTTCGGCTCTTTGCCCAAAATAAGATCACGAACACAGCCACCCACAATAAAAGCCTCGAATCCAGCATTTTCGAGTGTGTTTGTTACACGTGTAACATAATCAGGAATTTTTGACTCATCTATTTGTATATTTTTTTGTTTCATATGAAACTATTTGTGCACCCAGAGGGATTCGAACCCCCAATAACAGTTCCGAAGACTGTCGTGATATCCATTTCACCATGAGTGCATTATTAATTATTAATTATTAATACATTTATTATACACTATTTAATTACTTTTCAAAGCAGAACCACTGTGGTATACTGTACTAGTATGAGACAGGACAAAGACTTAGTATTCAAATTAAGAAGAGACGGCAAATCATATAGAGAAATTCAAGATGAGATTAATATATCAAGAAGTACTTTGTGTGACTGGTTTAGAAATGAAGAATGGTCAACACATATTAAAAGAAATAATATAACTAAAAATATTAAATTAAGTACAGAGCGTTTGGAATTATTGCATATAGGCAGAAGTAGAATGCTTGCAGATAAATATAAACAAGTAGAAATAGAAGCAGAGAAAGAGTTTCAAATCTTTATAAAAGACCCTTTATTTATAGCAGGATTAATGATTTATGCAGGAGAAGGAGATAAAAGAAGTAACAATATGAGTAGAGTTAGTAATTCTGAATTTTATATACATAAGATATTTATAAAATTTGCAGAGAAATACCTATATATTACAAAGGAAAATATAAAGATTGCATTAATTATATATCCAGACTTAGATCCCAATGAATGCACGAATAAGTGGTCAGGTGAAGTGGGTATCTCTATTTCTAATTTTCATAAAACTCAAGTTATTAAAGGTAAAGAAAAAACAAAAAAGTTGCAATATGGAGTTGGAATTAGTATAATATCGAGTATTGTTGTAGTTAAGAAGAAAATTTTAAAATGGTTGGAATTGTCTTCTCGGCTAGAATTTTAAATTCGCGGGTATAATTTAGTGGTAAAATACGTCTTTGCCAAAGACGAAATCTGGGTCCGATTCCCAGTATCCGCACAAAATAAATAAATTCATCGTGCTTATAAAATGACCTTTATGCGTCCCTTATACACACTGAAAAGCCTTGAAAATTAAGATATATGTGTATAACCATGTGTGTATTGTTCATAAAAGACATTAATTATATATATTATTTTTAGAGACATGTTGTGAGCATTAACATTTATATGTTGTTAAATAAGGGTGTAATATAAAATACATTAGATTAAGGGCATGATTTGTCTGTTATGGACAGAAAAGTGTGCCACGTGAAACACTTATGAAGAATTTTACTTCAAATTCTCAGAAAATAGGGCAATTGGGGGAAGAAGTCGCCTGCACGTTTCTCATGAAACATGGATTTTCTATATTAGAAAGGAATTATACAAAGAAATGGGGGGAAATAGATATAATCGCTCAGAAAGAAGAGAAGAGATATTTTATAGAAGTTAAGTCCAAGAGTGTTTCAAGTTTGGATACTGTTTCAGGTGAAACAGTAACAAATAGACCCGAAGAGAATATGCACCCTTGGAAACTTAAAAGATTAAGAAGGGTAGTAGAGACGTATCTTATAAGTAAAAGAATGGGACATATTGAGTGGCAGTTTGATCTGCTTGTTGTGTATTTAGATATTGAGCACAGGAAGGCGAGGGTGAAAGTGATGGAGAATATAATACTTTAAAAAGGGAAGTCTTCCTCTACGAGGACAGTATATAAGTGAAGTCTCGCCCTACGGCGCGTGATTGGTGGAGTCTTTCTCTACGAGAACAGTATACCTTTTCGTTTCGGTTAATACCGAAAAACGAAAAGCTTTTCGCCTCCCTTACGCAAGCCAAGCAGTTGGCTTGCTATCCCGCACAATATGAAAAAACACCTTTAGAGGGTGTTTTTTCATATTGTGCGGGATAAGGGAGTCGAACCCTTCACCACAGTTTGGAAAACTGTTATTTTACCGATAAACTAATCCCGCAAACATTTAACTAAAAAACCGTGTCGGGGTGCCGGGAATCGAACCCGGCCCTTATGTTCCCAAAACATAGATACTACCGATATACTACACCCCGATATAACTATCTTATATTAGCATATTTTGTAATAATTACAATTTTTATATTCTCTGCTATAATCATCCTATGACAATAAATTATCTGTATGCCTTTATAAGTGTTCTCGTTGTAAGTCTCGTATCACTGGTAGGAGTTTTCTCACTTTCTCTTAAAGAAGAAGTCTTAAGAAAGTATATTAACTTTTTTATAAGCTTGGCCATAGGAGCTTTGCTTGGAGATGCATTCATTCATATTATTCCCGAAGCTTTCAATGGTAATCTAGGATCAAATTTATCTAGCATTTTAGTTATTGCTGGTATTTTACTATTTTTCGTAATTGAAAAATTTATCCACTGGCACCATCACGGAGAAGATAAAGATGAAGAGCACATACATCCAGTAGGGAAGTTAGTTTTATTTACCGATGGATTTCATAACCTTATAGACGGAGCAATTATTGGAGCTAGTTTCCTTGTCAGTCCTCATGTAGGAATTGCGACAACTATTGCTGTTGTTTTACACGAGATTCCACAGGAGATAGGGGACTTCGCTGTTCTTATTCATGCAGGTTATACGAAGAAAAGAGCACTCTGGCTCAACTTTCTTTCCGCTCTCGCTTCTATATTAGGCTTGATGATTGTTTTCATTTTTGGAAATATTGTAGATGGTGTAGCGTCAATCTTTATTCCTATTGCTGCAGGAGGGTTTATATATATAGCTGTTGCGGACTTAATTCCAGAATTACACAAAACGAAAGATATTAAGCATTCTATAATTCAGCTTTGTATTATAATGCTCGGAGTATTTTCAATGCTTGCATTGCTGTTGATAGAATAATTTTTTTAAATATATTTGTAAAAAAGCTTCGCAAGATTATTAAAATTATTTCCTCTTTACCCCAAAGGGGCCCTACGAGATAAATAATTTTAACAATCTTACTACGCTATTTTTTTACAATAGAAAAACCACTCTAGATAGAATCGAGTGGTTTTTCTTTTATATAAAAAATTGTGTAAACAATTTAAATATTTTCACAACAAGCGATGATCGTATGAATGAGTATTCTCATTCATGACGTCTGAGCGAAGTTGAGATAAAAGATATTAATCTTTTACTTAACAGCGTCCTTAAGAGCTTTTGCTGCTCTAAACTTTGGAACGGTTGTTGCAGCAACTTTAACTTGCTCTCCAGTCTTAGGATTGCGAGCCATGCGGGCTGCACGTGCCTTTACTGAAAAGATTCCGATTCCTGCAATTGATACTTCGCCTCCTTTTTTCAAAGTTGCAACGATAGCATCAAACATTGAATTCACTACTTCTTCTGCTTGTACTTTTGTACCGCCGATTTTTTCGTGAACTAATTCTACTAAAGCTTGTTTATTCATTTATTTTAGTTTCATACAATTTTATTTCTAAAAGAATATGAATGCTAGTTGAATAATATTCGACCGTTTGCAAACGGTTCCTATTGAATAGGAGTAATACTATTATATACCAAGGTTATTTTAAAACAAGCCCCCACACCCATTTTGCTGTTATTCTGCTTTTTCAATACAACGAATAATAATACTCTATATATTAGGTAATAAATACAAAAATAAGTAAATATTCTGTCGGCAGAACAAAAAAGCTACAGCAAAATGGGTGTGCGGGCAAGCCGTTTTATGCATTTTTAACTTTCTACCTTCTACTTTTTACTATTTATTTATCTTGCGTATTCGATAATTCTGTTTTCGCGGATAACTGTGACGCGGATTTCGCCTGGGTAAGTGAGCTCTTGCTCTATCTTCTTGGCGATTTCACGAGCCATTTCTTTAGCAGCGACGTCGCCAACTCTCTCTGGGGTAACGAATATGCGGATTTCACGGCCAGCTGACAGAGCATAAGACTTTTCTACTCCTTCAAAGCTTGTTGCGAGTGCTTCTAGCTCTTGTAGGCGCTTGATATAGTTCTCGACACTGTCGCGTCTTGCTCCTGGGCGACCTCCTGAGATATGGTCGGCAGTCTGAACTATTACAGCTTCAATAGATTCATGAGGAGTATCGTCGTGGTGACTCTTCATAGCTACGATAATCCTAGGGTCGGCCTTGAACTTCTGAAGGATTCGGATACCTATGTCTATATGGGTACCTTGTACTTCGTGGTCGAGAGCTTTACCTATATCGTGGACGAGTGCTCCAGCCTTGGCTATCTGGACGTCCGCACCGAGTTCCTCAGCAAGCATTCCGGCTATGTGAGCCATTTCTATAGAGTGTTGGAGAACGTTCTGCCCATATGATGTACGGAAGTATAAACGTCCGACAATAGCACTAATACGAGGGTCTAGGTTAAAGATGCCACACTCGTATACAGCTTGGTCACCCTTGTCTTTAATAATTTTATTGATATCTTCTTGGGCTTTAGCTACGACTTCCTCAATCTTGGCAGGCTGAATACGTCCGTCTAGTATAAGGTTCTCAAGCGCTAGGCGAGCAACCTGACGGCGTACTGGATCAAAGGATGATATGACGATAGCACCCGGAGTCTCGTCAATAATAAGCTCTACGCCCGAAGCCTTCTCAAACGCACGGATGTTTCGGCCTTCTTTACCTATAATCTTTCCTTTAATATCATCGTTGGGAATGTTGACCGATGTAGTCATCATTTCACTGGCAGTAGAAGATGCTAGACGGTTGATACTTGCCGAAAGAATATCCTTGGCACGACGATCAAGCTTCTCGGCGTTGGAACTTTCCATCTTTTGCATACGGATGAGTAAGTCCTCCTCATACTTTTCTTCAATATCTTTGAAAAGAATTTCCTTGGCTTCGTCGACAGAAAGGCGAGCAACTTTCTCAAGCTCTTTTTCTTTCTCTGCTTCCATGCCATCGACACGCTCCTTAATCTTCTTTACTTCTTCTACCTTTACTTTTATCTTTTCTACTTCTTTATCTATTTCAGTTTGGCGAGCATCTAGGAGTTCATCTTTCTTGATAAGACGATTCTCTGTGTGCTTCCATTCTTCTTCTTTGACCTTTGTTTCTTTGTTGACTTCAGCTAGATGGGCTTCTCCCTTCTTCTTGGCCTCATCTACAATCTTCTGGGCATCCTCCTTTGCAGACAGCATTACCTTCTTGATTTCAAGTTCCATAGAACCTTTCTGACCAAGTGAGACAATGAGACGCAAATAATACCCGACACCAACTCCTACAAGTAGGGCAGCTGCGGATATGATTATTAATGTTATACTCATGGCGACTTTTTGTCGCTTTTACAACACAGGATTAAACCCTATTATTTAAAGGATTAAAATTGAACAAGTATGATTAGTTTAGAACGGAATTTTGATTCAGGCATTTGGTTCATAAATAAAATAGATGTCGTAACTGCATTAAAAAAGCGAACATGTAAATAAAAACTTTTAAATTTCGATATCCTCAATATACTCCAAAATGGGACTTTTGTCTAGGCCTGAAGTAAAATTATAAAAAAGTCGAAAGATAGCTTCTCTCAGAGGGTCCGCATAATTTCTTGCTAGAAATTTGCTCATTGCTCGGCTCGACAGCCTCCGCCGGCCCCTCTTCAAGAACTATCTTTCGACTTTTTCTAAAAAACCATTTTATTATTTTCCTGTTTTTGGTTTTGAAATGATGTCGTCGACGATTCCATACTTCTTGGCTTCATCGCTTGTCATCCAGTAGTCGCGGTCAGAATCTTTCTCGACTTGGTCCATCTTCTTGCTGGTATTTTGTGCGAGGATTTTATTGAGAGTGTCTTTGGTGCGGAGGATGTGCTTGGCATTGATAGCAATGTCACTGGCTTGGCCTTCTGTACCACCCATGACTTGGTGAATCATAACTTCAGAATTAGGAAGAGAGAATCTCTTGCCTTTCTTACCAGATGAAAGTATAAGTGCTCCCATGGAAGCGGCGATACCGACACAGATAGTGGAAACGTCACTCTTGATAAAGTTCATAGTATCTATAATTGCAAGTCCAGCGGTAACTGAGCCACCGGGGGAATTGATATAAAGGCTAATATCTTTCTTGGAATCAGCATTGTCCAAGTAAAGGAGTTGGGCAATGATTAAGTTGGCAGTGTGGTCGTCTATTGGCCCACCAAGGAATATAATACGATCGTTCAAAAGGCGAGAGTATATATCGTAGGCTCTTTCTCCGAACTGTGACTTTTCTATTACGGTTGGGATTAACATATATTTATTATAACATATTAAATATTAAGTGAAGCAAGATTGTTGAAATTTTTATCCGTGTCGGAGCCCAGTACTCTGGGTAAAGCGGGGAAAATTTTAATAATCTTGTGGAACTATTTCTACTGTTGTTCTAAAAAGTGAAATACTTTTTCATTTTCTAGCATTTGTTCTACGTAAGCGCGGGCGCGGGATGGGTCGGCGTCTTTGTACATTTCTGTGATTTTTACAACATCTGCTTCGATTTCTTCTTCTGTTGGTTTAAGATTTTCTTTTTCTGAAATTGTGTGGATGATCATTTGGAGTTTCGCACGTTTTTCTGCATCAGCACGCCATTCTCCTCTTAAGTCTGCTTCTGTTTTATTGATTTGTTTTAAGTAATCTTCAACTTTAAATCCAATATTGGTGATATCGGCTTCAAGCTTGTAGAGCATTTTGTCTGTTTCACTTTGAATCAATATTTCTGGAATTTCTCCTTCTGTTTGTTTCACAAGCTCTTCGACGATAGAAAGACGAACTTTGTCTTTCTGCTCAATAGTTTTTTCTGTTTTAATATTTGATTTGATTTTTTCTTTTAATTCATCGGCAGTTTTGAAATCTCCAAATGTTTTAGCAAATTCATCGTTCCATTCTGGCCATTCACTTTCAGGAGTGTCTTCTGTCGCAGCGTGGAGGGCAGCATGCTCTTCCTCTGTCATATTCTCATGACCTTCGTGATCTTTATTCTTATTTTGCTCTGCGCGCATCTTGCGAAGATCTTTTATAACTTTCTCTACGTCTGCTTCTTCAACGACAACTTCCTTCTTATTTTCTTCTTTTGAATTTTCTTTCCCGGCAATTTTCTTGTAATTAGGAAGCTTCATTTCGGGCAAGACGGCTGTTGTGATTTTGAATTCTAAGTCTGAACCTTTCGCTATTTTGGTAATAGCTATTTGAGGACGGCCGATAGCATCAATCTTGTTCTCTTCAATTATTTTTATATAATTCTCTTGCAAGGCCACCTCCGCCATTTCTTCTAGAAGAGGCATTTCTTGTACGTTTTCTTTAATGATTGTGGCAGGAGCCTTGCCCTTACGGAAGCCTGGGAGTTCCATTCTTTCGCCGATTCTTTCGAGAGCCTTAGCTTCATATGCTTCAAACTCTACCCATTCTAAAACGCCTGTAATTTCAACCTCACTTTTTTCTAATTTTTTAATTGTTGTTTTTACCATAATGAACCTAGTTTATATGGCAAAAGCCTTTTTGTCAAAAAGCTCTCAAATATACTTAAATGACGATAAGTTGTATAATATCTTTAGTTTTGTTCTAACTTGTTTGGTTTTAATTTATTATTAATAAACATAATTTATTTATGGAAGAAAATAAAATAGTAGAAAGAAAGGTTATAAAAATTTCTAAAAAGAAATTAATATGGGGTGCTGTTCTAATAGTTATAGTTTTAATTATTGGCTGGGGTGTTATGTCTGTAGTGAGTAATACTTTTAGTGTAGGTAGCACGGAGTCTTCTGTGCCGATGCTTCCAAGTGGATCATCTTCAGCTAAAATGATGAACTCAAATTCATATGATTATTACAGATATCCAGATCAGGACGCTTCAATCAAAGACACAAGAGAATTTTTGAAAACTTCTTATAGCTCTATAATTAAAACAAGAGATGTCTCTGATGTAGTTACAGAAGTTAAAAATATTGTTAAAGGATCGGATGGAAGAGTCGATGAATTTAGTAGTTCTGAAAAATACGGACGAGTTCGCTTCGTTGTTGCAAAAAGTAAGTTTGATGCATTTAAAGATGAGGTGGAAAGTATAACTCACAAGAAACTTTATACAGAAAGTATTTCTTCCCAAAATCTTTTAACTGAGAAGCAGGGGATAGAAGGGCAGATACTCGATGCCTCAACTTCACTAAGTAGTCTAACTAGTCAAAGAGATACTCTTATTGCTAGTCACACAAAAGCCATTAATTCTATGAATAAAGAATTAGCTAGAATCAATGGAGATCTTGCAAAAGTTCGCGCAAACATAGCATTACTAAAGCCAAATGAAATAAATGTTTCTTTCAATCAGCAGGGAGCTTCTTTGGTAGAGCAACAGACAAATCAGACACAAAATATCAATCAAGAGAATAAAAATTATTCAATTCAGAAAAAGAATTTAGACGATTTGATAAGTAATGCAAACGCTAATCTTGGTAATGCTAACAAGCAAGATGATAAATTTACAGACAATATAGAAACAGTAAATGGATACGTATCCGCACAATGGATTTCACTTTGGGAGATGGCAGTGATCTTTTCACCAATCCACCCAACATTAGTAATAATTATTTTAATTATTCTTGGATTTATTATCTTTAGAAAGAAAATGCCAAAGGTTGTAGTGGAATAAAAAATTGGATTAATACAAATCAGCCCCGAGCTTCGCTCGGGGCTGATTTAATTTGTATTACAATTCTAATTTTTAATTAAAACCAGAATGCAACCAAGATTGGAACGAGGATCAAGGCAATGATGTTTAAGATTTTAATCATTGGGTTGATAGCAGGACCTGCGGTGTCTTTGTAAGGGTCACCAACAGTGTCACCAGTAACGGCTGCCTTGTGAGCATCACTACCTTTACCACCATGATTGCCAAGTTCTATATATTTCTTTGCATTGTCCCATGCTCCACCACCTGAAGTCATAGAGATTGCTAGGAAGATTCCTGTAATGATTGAACCGACTAGAAGTCCACCTAGTGCTTCTGGTCCAAGGATGAACCCGACAAGAATAGGGGATACAACGGCGATAACTGCTGGAAGAATCATTTGCTTGAGAGCACCAGTAGTTACGATGTCTACGCATGTAGCATAGTCAGGCTTGCCTGTACCATCCATGATACCTTTGATTTCGCGGAATTGTCTGCGAACTTCTTCGACAACTTTCCCGGCGGCTTTCCCTACAGCTTCCATACATAATGCTGAGAAGTAGTAAGGAAGGAGTCCTCCGATAAGTAGCCCAGCGATAACCATAGGATTACCTAGATCAAATTTCAAAACGTGTCCGAGGTCTGCGAATTCTTGGGTGTAAGAAGCGAAGAGGACGAGTGCAGCGAGTCCGGCTGATCCAATAGCATAACCTTTAGTAACAGCTTTTGTAGTATTGCCAACTGCATCAAGAGGATCGGTAACATCACGAACAGATTCTGGGAGACCTGCCATTTCTGCAATACCACCGGCATTGTCAGTAATAGGACCAAATGAATCAATAGCAACGATGATTCCTGTTAATGAAAGCATCGACATAGCAGCGATGGCTATACCATATAGACCAGCGAAATTATAAGAAATCAAAATACCAGCGACAATAGTAAGAAGAGGGAAGGCTGTAGACTTCATAGATACGGCAAGTCCTTGAATAACGTTTGTGCCATGTCCAGAGACAGAAGCTTGCGCAATAGACTTCACAGGAGAGTAAGCTGTCGAAGTATAGTACTCAGTGATAACTATGATCAATGCTGTAACGGCGATACCTACCAAGGCACTTATATATAGTGCATTTACAGAGTAAAGTCCATTGTCTGTCATAAGCCATTTTGTAATAGGATAGAAACCGATAGCAGAGAGAATTCCTGCACCGATCAAACCTTTATACAAAGCACCCATGATATTCTTACTTTTTCCAAGTGTTACAAACCATGTACCGATAATTGAAGAGATTATTGCTACTCCACCTATTGCTAGAGGGTAGATGATTGCGTTTCCAAAGCTTGCGAACATAAGAGAACCTAGAAGCATTGTTGCCACTGAAGTCACGGCATATGTTTCAAACAAGTCTGCGGCCATACCTGCACAGTCTCCGACATTGTCTCCTACATTGTCGGCGATAACTGCAGGGTTACGAGGGTCATCTTCTGGGATTCCAGCTTCAACTTTACCGACAAGATCAGCTCCGACGTCAGCAGCTTTTGTAAATATTCCTCCTCCAAGACGAGCGAAGACTGATATCAAACTTGCTCCAAATGAAAGTCCGATAAGAGACTTTACAGCACCAGCTCCGACAAATTTTTCTGCAATTATGTAGAAAACTGTGACTCCAAGTAAAGCAAGTCCAACAACCAAGAGTCCTGTGACTGTACCTCCTTTGAAAGCAAGAGAAAGAGCTTCTTTGAGGCCCTTCTTTGCTTCTTCTGTAGTACGGACATTAGCACGAACTGAAACGTTCATACCAATATATCCTGCAAGAGCAGAAAGGATTGCTCCGAAGATAAAGCTTATAGCCATCATCCACCCTAGCATTGGCACGAAGCCGATGATAAGGAAAAGTATGACTGCGATAATTCCGATTGTTTTGTACTGGCGATTCAAGTATGCGCTGGCACCTTCTTGGATAGCCTTGGCTATAGCCTGCATCTTGGCGTCACCTGTACCTTTCTTTAATACAACCCTGATTAAAAATAAACCGTATACGATTGCTATTATAGAACTTATAAGAGCAAAAATAATAAATGGATTCATATGTTTATTATATTTAAATTATTAATAAAATTTACGTAGAACTAATATCCAATCGCTTCGCAAATTATTAAAATTATTTCCTCTTTACCCCAAAGGGGCCCTACGAGATAAATAATTTTAATAATTTTGCTTCGCGATTTACTTCCTACTAATTACTTTTCGTCCGTTCCGTCATCGACGATACCACCATCTAAAATATCTTCTTCACTTAATTCTTTACTTGCATCACCTGTTGCCTCCATACCCTTGATGTCAATCCTCCATCCTGTAAGTTTAGCAGCAAGTCTTACATTTTGTCCTCCCTTGCCGATAGCAAGTGAGAGCTGATCTACTGCTACTTCGATAGAAGCTTTGTGTTCTTGCTCGAATACTTGGATGTTGAGAACATTGGCTGGAGAGATAGCACTAGCTATATATGTAGCAGGGTCGGCAGACCAAGGAATAATGTCTATCTTCTCACCATTAAGTTCGTTCATGACAGTAGATACGCGGACCCCTTTCTGTCCGACGCATGATCCAACTGGATCAACGTGTTCATCGTTGGAGTAGACGGCTATCTTGGATCGAGCGCCAGCCTCACGAGCTATAGACTTGATCTCGACTACACCACCGGCTATTTCAGGAGCTTCCATTGCGAAGAGTCCCTCGATAAGTTGAGGATGAGTACGAGAGAGCTTGAGGTTCACTCCGCGAGGAGTTTCTTCGACAGAATATAGATAAGCCTTGATTCTCTCTCCTTGTCTGTAGAATTCTCCGGGGATTTGTTCTTCGGGAAGGATGATACCTGTCGCACGATTGAAGTCGATATAGACAATACCTCTCTCTACCTTCTCTACAGTTCCATTTATAATTTCTCCTTCTTTACTTCCATATTCGTCTACTATTGCACTTCTTTCTGCTTCACGAATCTTCTGAATAATGACTTGCTTGGCAGTCTGTGCGGCAATACGTCCATAGTCATCTTTGTTATCAAGAGGGAAGACCATTTCTTCTTCTAACTTCACATTGCTCTTGATCTTCTTGGCATCTTCGAGGAGGATGTGGTGCTCTTCGTTGAAGCGTACACGATCGTCGTCTTCGGCTATTTCTTCTTCCTCGTCGTCTTCTTTCGTCATTCGCACGAGAGACTCGTCGACGACTATCTTGACTTGGTAGAATTCCATCTCACCCGTTTCTATATCTATCTTGTTGCGAATGATCTGGCCCTTTTTACCATAATCTTTCTTGTAAGCGGCTGCGAGGGCTTGCTCGATCGCGTCAATAATCTTCTCGCGAGGAATTTTCCTTTCCTGCTCGAGTTGCTCTAGGGCCGACTTCATTGTTTTTAAATCTAACATAAATTAGTTTCTAGGTTCTAGTTTCTAGGTTCTAGCTAAAAAATAAATACCTAATTATTAAGTTTTACTAGCTATTAAATTGTATTTATCCGCCGAAAGGCGGGCTAAATTGTGTTTTGCCAGATTCGACATCTGGTAAAAATAAAAGCCCGGTTTTGTGAACAGGCCTTACATATAGAATGTTACCGCAAGAGTATTGATTAGTCAACTCCACACATGGTATAATATTCATAGTATTTATTATTAACATATGAACTATTTATTATTATGAAAAATTTATTCAAGTTTTCTTTCTTCTTTTCTATTCTATTTGTTTTCTCCTCATTATTTATTATTTCCCCTGTCTTTGGAGCAACTCCTACGGTCAAGTCTACCCCTGTCACACCAGTGGTCTTAGCGATGGTAGGTATTGATGATGCAAAGATTGTTTCTCAGAAGGATGGTGTCTTCAATATTTCCTTTTCTATCTCAAATGGTGAAGGCTTACAGACTGGAGTCAAATACGGAGTCAAGCTAGTCAAGGAAAGCCAGGAAGGTCAATTCATTATGGATGAGAAGATTTATGATGAATCTCTAACCTTAAACCCAAACACCACAATCAAGAAGGAAATTACCTATACAGCCCCGACCTCTCTTTCTGGCTCATATACTCTAATGCTCACAAGTCAGAATACTAGTGGTTTCCCTTTTGGAATAGTAAAAGTTGGTAAGGTAACTCTTAAGTCTACGACTTCTGGTATAGATATTCTACCTGAGACTTGCTCTCTTAAGGTAATAGGAGAGAAGAGTAATGCCACCTATAGCTTAAGTCAAGGAGTAGATATCAAACCCGAAGAAAGCCTCAAGCTTACTTGTACAGCGCAGAATCTTTCCAGTACTTCTCTTACAGCCACTCCCACCTACGAAACTCGTTACCGTTCTTCGTATGGAGATGTAACCCAAGCGACTGGAGGAGATAGTACTGCTATTACTTTCAAGGCTGGAGAAAGCAAGTCCGTATCTGTCACATTGCCAAAGGCAACAACCCCTCAAGCTTATGATGTATCCTTCTCTCTAAATACTAAAGATTCCAATTCCAACGGAGTTACCACTCACTATGTCCTTCGTGGTAATAGCGCCACAATTCAAAGTGTTTCTTTGGATAAAGATTATTACAAAGGGGGAGAGAATGCATTAGTCTCCTTCGTATATACTCCTTCTGCTGATTCTTCCGGAATTCGCTTTGGTGCTTCGACAGCTTCAGCTATTAGTGCAAAAGTAGAAGTACAAAATGGTAAGGGTAAGTCTTGTGCTAAAGAACAGACACAAGCTCTCACTGACCAAGTTTCCCCCAAAGTAGACTTAACTTTCTCTATCAAGTCCAAGTGTATTGATCCAAAGATTATAGTGACTTTGACAGACGACAAAGGCACAGTCCTCGACCAGAAAGAATTCAACGTGAAGACAACATCAGAACCTAAGTCAAATTCCAATACATTCTATATTCTCATTATTCTTGCTCTTCTCGTCATTATCATTCTCTATACTTACATGAAGAAAAAGAATATTCCTCCTACTAACCCCACAAACACTTCAAATCCTACAGATAGTAGTACCCCTATGGCTATGATATTCTTCTTCCTACTTATTGCTGTCTTTGGATTCATGCCAGCTGGCAAGGCATCAGCAGCGGGAGCAACAGTGTCAGTAGGATACAATAATTATGCAGTTATTTCTATAGATAAATCAACTTACTATTACCCAACTGACAGTGTTCGAGCAACTGGAGAGATTCGTAATTCTTCTTCGGGAGCTTTGAGTGCTGGTACAGTGCAATCTTCTGTTCCTGATGCATCGGCTTTGCGTGACCAGATCTACTATCGTAGCAGAGACCTTTCTGTTACAAATACTAAGACGGGAACATTTTCTATTCCTTCTACAAATGGGACTTACAATACCACTTTCTATCTGAGTGCTTATATAGGTTCAACGACAAACAATATTCCAACAGCTTACGGTCTTTGCCAATATGTATTGACAAAAGAATGTAATAGTCCGACAATCAGCTATTACCAACACAATAATAATGGCACTTATACTTCATATATGAGTGTTAGTGGATTGTTTGATACTGGCAAATATGTAAAAACTGCTGATGCAACTTCAACTATCACATATAATTATGCTACAGCAGAGAGCAATATTTCCTTCAACGTTATTGCTCCAACAGTTGACATTAAAGTTTTTAAGACTTCTGATCCATCAATACCAATTCCTCAAGATGCCAGTAAGACTACCACACAAGCTATTGCTCCAGGAACTCCGATAAGATTAAGTTGGGAAGCTAAAGGATTTAATAGTAATGTTGTTTGTACTCTACCTCCAAACGGAACACCAACTACAGCAGGAACTTCTTTTGGTCAAATAGATTTTTCTATAGGTCCAAATACTACCACTACATATAATGTAGATTGTGATGATGGGGTAACGACTACCCCTCCTACCTATACTTATTATAAATTGGATCACTGTACTAGTACTAGTCAGTACCAAACAGGTCCGTATCTGAATACACCATATTCTACAGGTAGAGTACTGGTAGGAGCAGTAAATGATGGTAACTATAACTATACAGTTATTGATCATGCTTCTACTCCCTATGCTGGACTTACCAATATTGGCGTAACAGACTCAGGAGGTAATAGCTGTTCATTTAGTCAATAATTCTCATAAAACCCTAAAAAGCACTCAATAAATTGAGTGCTTTTTAGTAATAATGCTTAAAATATAAGGCAAAAGTTATCCACCTATTATGCACTTTACACATTGACAATATTGTGGTGATAAGCCATAATTAGATTGAAACTGTAAACTTTAAAATAATAAATATATGAGAAAATTTATTTTTTTAATCCTGGCCATGTTGCTTTTAACAGGATGCGATTTTCTTTTCTCCAATGGCGGAGGAGAAGAAGTTTACGTTGTGGATGTTTCCATTGACTCCGGCGTAAATGTTGTACCCTTGAGAGCTGTGGCTCAAAGGGGGGAAAAGGTTACTTTTACTTATATCCTGAAAGATGGGTATGTATTAAGTAATATCCTAGCTAATGGAGTTATCTTAACTCCATCCTCTAATTCTTTTTCCGTGGCTAGTGTCACCGACCAGGTGGTAAGTGTATCTACTGAAAAAGACTCTCTTTTATGGCCTATATTGAATGTTATATGGGACCTTGATTCTGTTTATATAGATTTAAATCGCTGGGATTCAACCAATGAAGAAATTTTAAACTTTTCTTCTGATGGAACAAGTACTGCATTAAAAAATGGTAATCTCTATAACAGGAATTGGAGTCTTGATAGGAGTAAATCTCCCGCTATACTCACTTATGGAGGCAGGCAATGTAAGCTTGAAAAAATAAGTAATGAAAAATTAAATATTTCATATATTAATGAGTTGAACCAGAAGGTTACGCAAATCTATGGTAATCATGGATACAAGAAGTAATCTTTCTCTAATACACATTGCATTTATAATGCATGCGATATAATGCCATTCTAACTTCGGTTGGAATGGTGTTTTGTTTTTCAGAGCGAATTCGTTTTATTTACTTTTTTCTCCCCTCCAATACATTTTATATTCTACAAAAGATTTGAGAATTTGCTTTCCCGAAGTAGATTTTTTAGGTTGCGTTCAAGTCATTGAGCCTATACGGCTGTTTTGACATACAACATGTTTTGATGTATTATTTTTTTAAGTTCTATAGAACTCATATAGATAATTGTTCTTTAAATATTAATAAATAATAGGTATTACGTAATAGGTTTTATTGAATTTAGTAAGAAAAAACAATAACATAACACTAATGTAAAAGGAGGATAATCATGAAACAAGAAATTATGTCGCCAGAACGACTAGCATCGTCTTTGGCAATTTTAGATCTTACTGACCCTGATAATGGGGTTCACGCTATCAATATCATTATTGATAATGTAAAACAGGCTTTTGAAAAAACTTACCCCGAAACAACTATTGAGGAGGTTCGTTCTGGTCCTGAAGTCTCATTGAAAGAAAATTTTGATGATCTTCTTTTCCCTTTGGACAATGCAGGTAGATCTTCTCGGTATACAAGGTATGTGACAGAAGATACTATTTTACGTACTCACACCTCATGTGCTATTCCAAGATGGCTCAAAAAATCTTCTAATAATATTACTGACACAATATTATTAGTTCCAGGGATGTGTTATCGTCGTGATGTCGTAGATAAAAATCATTGCGGAGAACCTCATCAAATGGATGTTTGGCGAATCAAACGAGGATTGCCACTTTTCGATAGGTCAGATTTAATTCGTTTTGTTGAGACTATTTTGGATAATGTTATTCCAGGATATGAATATCGGGCGAATGAAGTTGAACACCCCTATACGATAAATGGGCTTGAAATTGAAATTTTTGTGAATGGTAATTGGCTAGAACTTCTTGAATGTGGAGAAGTTCACCCGACTATTCTGAAAAACGCTGGACTTGATCCTGAAGAATACTCTGGGCTTGCTCTTGGTATGGGATTGGATCGGCTCGTCATGATTCTAAAAGGGATTGATGATATTCGTGTTTTAAGGTCAGAGGATATTAGGATAAAGGGCCAGATGACAAATCTTGAAAAATTTGTTGTTGTTTCTAATCAGCCCGCTACCAAGAGAGTACTTTCATATTCTGCTTCTGTTGAAAAAACCGAAGAAGATATTTGTGAAGAAATTAAGGATGAATTAGGCTCAGATTCTGTGTTTATAGAGAATATAGAATATTCTGAAACTTCTTATGATCAACTTCCAGAAAAAGCCAGGATTAACCTTGGTATTCAGCCACACCAAAAAAATGTAGTTGTTGTACTAACTTTCCGTTCGTTAGAAAGTTCTTTACCCAAAGCTGTCGTTAATGAATGGATGCAACGTCTTTACCCAAAACTCAACGAAGGAGATAGAGGGTATATGTAATTTACCTATTTATTAATTAATTGAATCACTCAATGGGGCTATGGACAATGTCTGTAGCCCCATTTATTATATCTACATATTTTAGTTGTTTTTTAAGGGATGTTCTTCTTCTACATAAAATGATTTATCTTTGAAATTAAAATTTTGATCAATTTCTTTTTTTATTTTAATCATAAATGATACAAATTCAATATTTGATTTTTTGCTCGAATAAGGTGACATTATATATGCTTTTAAAGATGTATAAGGGAATGAATTTCCCCCAGTTGAATCACTCGGTATTTTATCAATATAAAAAGGATTTCCTAAGTCTGCCAGCTTTTCTATAAAAGCCATAGTATACGAATTACGCATAATTACCTCTTCTTCTGGAGTACTAATTGTTATGTGTTTAGGGATGCGTGGTATAAACATAACAGCAGTACCGAGCCCTGTTTTATTTATAACTTCAAAATCCTCTGTTGCATTTATTTCATCTTGTAAATGTACTGCAATCTCAGTGAGATGTCCTATTAAAATTTGGAAACCCTCTACCCCCAGTACACTAAGTGCCATAAAGGCAGAGTTTGGGCCATCAGCTGGTCTTGAATTTTCCATTGAATATAAGAATGGCCAGTTATAAGCATTTTTAACGTTAGATAGAGCCATTTTATCTTTTATCATAAAAACACTAGATATATAAGGACAGAAACCCATTTTATGAAAATCAACACCAAAAGAATCAGCCATATGAAGATTTTTTAGGTTCGTTTTTATTTTTGAAATTCTGGCTAATGCTCTTTTTTCTATATTTAGAGGATTTTTTTCAAATTCATAGTCTTTAAAGAATATCCAGGGAAATGCTACGACTGTATCTACGTGAATATGAGGTTTATATTCTAATTCAAGTTCTTTTGTAATTTTATCTCTTAAATTAACTACATCATCAATGGTATCAACTACCATATCGTTTGTTGTTCCTCCTGAAATAATAATAGTGGCAATTTTCTTTTTTTCTTTTACTGCTTTTCTAATTATTTCCTCCATTTCATTAAGATTAACTTGAGAATTTTCATCTACCCCCAACCTGACGACATTTGACGAGCCTATCCCTAGCCACTCAGAATCAGATATATGAGAAGGATGCCCTACTTTAGTAGACAATACAATTATATCTTCTTTTATACCTTGTGCGGCAGAATTTGGAGAACAATTTTTTATTCCAAACTTAATTCCATACATAGTTGTTGCTTTTCCTCCCCATGTAAAGACACCCCCTGCACTTTCTCGGTTCCATCCAACATATTCTGCGATTGCTTTTATTACTTTTTGTTCAGTTAAAAGACTTTTACCAGATGCTGAATAGAGTGCTAAATTGGGATTATATAAAGAAGTGATCATTTTAGTAATTACAGTTGGAAGTAGTGGGGGAGGGGCAGCATTATACATTGTATTAGGAAAATGCCATCTAGAAACACCATCAAACAAATTAGAAATGGTTGATGATATATATTTACTATCTAGACTTTTTTCCGGGATTTTAAAATTATCAATCAAGTCTTTGTCATTTATTGAGCTTTTTATTAATGTTCCTTTTACTAAATCAGTTTTTTTTAGTAATTTTAAATGTGTTTTTTTGATATCTCGCAATAAAGAAGCAATAGAATCTGTTTCTGGGTCATAAAACAGGTTTTTTATTTTTTTTGATATTTTAATCATATGGAGATTATTTATTTTTTCTTAATAATATTTTACCAATTAACAATAGTTTCATGATAGCACTATCTCTTAATTAAAGAAATAATTATATTAGCTAGGCTAATAATACTTATATAGTAATAAATGTTTTAAATTTTTTTGTTTCAATCATTTCATTGTTTAAATATTTGTCTATACAATAAATTAAAATTTTTTTACGAAAATTTAATTTAGATGTATCTCCAGATTTTTTTGCGGAATATTTTTCATTGGCAAGTGACCATATAGCCTTAAGCAAAATGAAGTCATTTCTAAAAGTTAAAAAATCTTTAATTCCATTTATTTTAGCTTCAGCTTCTATTCTTTTAAAATAATGAGAGATTTGTTTTTCGCTTAAATAAAAATTTTCATATGTTTCATTTTTGTTTTTTTTGAAGCCCCAAAAACGTTCCATTATCGGTAGGGTAAGTACGTCATAACCGACAGGCATAATTGAATTAAATTCAATATCTATAATTCCATTTTCAAATATATTACGCGGTGTTAAATCTCCGTGGGAAAAAGTAGTTGGTAGTGAATATAACCTATTTTCTATTTTTGAAACACATAATTCTACTTTTATATGATTTAAATCAGGATTTTCCACTAATATATTTTTTAGCATTATATTTTTTCTCAAGTCATATTTTGAGTTAAAATAATCAGAAGATCTAATTTGTGACCTCAAAAAAAGACATACTACATCACACATGGATTCCAGTGTATTAGAATTTATTTTTGACTGCGAGAAGTATTCTTTATAAAATTTATCTCCAAAAGATTTATCCCCAGCAGATTTTTCAATATAATAGCTCTGTTTTTTTGTTTTATCATATTCAAGTAATTCAGGAATAGGGAATCCTAATCTTTTTATTTTTTTTATACACAAAGCTTCTTTCTTAATATTCTTATTATTACCAATATGTAAGTACTTTAAACCATCAATAGATTTATATATTTTACTATTTGTTAACATACGCTCCTTTATAAAATTCCACTTTTCTCCCTTAAATTTTAGAATTTCTTTTTGATATTTTTTTTCTTTATTCAATGAAGTTTTCATGTTTAAATTAATATATTTAAATTACCTATTTATTCATTGATTATATTTTTATTCCTGGGACTTGAAGAGGCTCGCTATTGTATTCTCTGGCAATTAATTCATAACAAGAGGTGTAAATATCAATAGCTAGTCTTTCTTCTGGGAGTTCTCTTATTACAGAATGACCAATTAAATCTTTTTCTTCCGCTATGTATTTAATTGCATGTGCTAATAATTCCTTCATACTGATACCAGTATCGTATGCATTTTCGTAATTTTTACATTCAAAACCAACTCCCTCTATGGATGGGTGTCTTCTTCCTTGGAGTAAAATTGTGTTATCACCTAATGCCACATTGTTTTTCATTATCTGCCAGTTTTGTAAACCTTCTTGGTGAACATCAATAAAAGACTGAGACATTCTTCCTCCACCTTTGTGGTCTCCTGGCTCTCGAACTGATTTATCATAATTATTAATTCTGGTGGTAAAACTTATATGATTGAAAAGAAGAGATATTATACCAACCTGAATATTTTCTTTATTGTTCATAATAAATGTAAACCCTACATTAAGTTCACACCCCAATGTTTCTTTTGAAAGCTTTGGTTTTAATAAAGAGTCTTGACTAGCATTTATAATACTTACAATACTTGTATAAGTTTCAGAATCTAAATAGTCATTAATCCTAGTTATGTAATTAAGTTTTGGAACAATTTCAACTGTTTTTCCTGGTGCCATAGAAACAAACCAAGCTATAGCATCAATGTAGTGATATGCGGAATGAGATAGTGATCCTACTCCATCAAGATATCCGTGAGCCCCTGGGTTACTTAACTCTGCTGGTAGTTTACATACTCCACCATTAATCAACATAGTCATATTGTTTATTCCGGCTTTTGTTTTTTTGTATACCTTATTTAATTCGTTAGCCACTTTTGTAAATGACTCAAGTGATCGTCTTCTCAAAATCGAATGGAACATTAAATTCGGATATTGTCTTCTAGCTCTATAATAAGCTTCAAGAAGTTCATTATATTGTTCTCGGATATGGGAAGCGGCAGCTATACTTGTTGAGGCATTATAGTTGCTAATTATTGGTTTATCACATATGACATTTATTCCATATTTCAAGCAACTAATACCATATTCAAAATGTGCGCAAGGGTTTGATGCGATAATTACAAGATTAACATCTAGTTTTTCTTTAAGATTTTTAATAATTTCATCTGTATTTTTAAAATCTTTAGGGTTTATCCATACGGTATTATCGATAGTACAAAGTTTTATTGTATTATTATTAATATTGACAGTTCTAGGGTCGATAGGATCAACAATTGCGGTAAGTTGAATTGTAAGTTCATCTTTTAATTCCAGTATATTTTTATTATGATTTCTGTCGGACCAGTACCCCGAACCACCAATAATTGCAATATTAACTTTTTTTTTCATATAATTTATTATTATAATAATGAATTTATTTCACTCTTTAGCCTAACAAGCTCTTCTTCCCAAGAGACACATATGTTTTCAGGGATTAAATGTCCGAATTCGTTTCGTCGATCATCTATTTCTATTTCGCATCCATCTCCAGCCCTAGCAACCAATTGAAGTCTTTGAACTTCATAACCAGAATTATTTAAGGCATTTATTTTATCAGTATTATTTGTTAAGGCAACAATTTTTTTAGGGGCATTAAGATAATCAAGAACAGTAGATATTAATCTAAAAGAAAGTCCGCTATTTAATTTTCTTGGGTCGGGTTTTATTCCTAGTGATTCAAATCCTCCCGCAACTGATACTTTATGAATTTGTTCAGCAGAATATTCACCTCTATGTCGAATAAAAGCATTTGCGGTTAAGTCAGGAACGAAACTATTTTCTATGACACCACTACCCATTCCGTTTTGTGATGTAAAGTGTGCCATTATAAATGCTTGCCCATCTGATTTTGATGTTAGATTATTATTCTCATCTAAAAACATTTCAGAAGTTAGAAATTTTTCAAGTTCAACTGAAGATAGGTTCGGCTTTGTAATTAAATTATATTCGTGTGCTAATTCTTTTGACAATGTCCATTGATCGTAACAATTACAACGTTGTGATCCAAACATAAAGCCTGGTGAGCATGCTGATTCTGGTCGCAAGATGGTAAATTTACTTTTATGTAAATTACCTGCAACCCCAACATCAATAATTTCTATTCCTTGGTTAGGGAGATATACTACAAATCCTATATGACGTATAACCATATATCTTCCACTCAGAACACTTCTCGATAGTAGGGAAGCGCCCTTGTTGACTACAACTAATCCGTTAGTTTGTTTATGAAAAAAAACAGAATACAAACTTGAAAGTGGAACTGATGCTGTTTTATCTTTGAGATGGGGTGGAAAAAATTTTATAACTTTATTAAAAAGATCTCCTGTTATTATGTATATATTTTCTCCTTGCTTAGAAACAAATGGAGAATTTATTTTCTCTACTTCACTTAAAACTTCTTTATAAATTTTTTTATCCATAATATTTATAAATATAATCTATAATAGAAGTATTTGCAACAATGAATATGTGTGGTATTATATAAATATGGAAAAATATCAAGATAAGTCTGAAAAAACTCCTTATATTAGCGCACTTGAAAGAGCGAAGACAGAAATTTCAAAAGAAAATCCAGAGCTACCTATGCAACTCAAGTTTGAAATTTCCTCTCCTGAAACGATCGAAAAACTTCTTTCTATTAAAGATTTAACTTTACCAACAGAAGAAGGCCAAGAAAGAAATATTATTGGTAGAATATATGATCAAGTTATTGAAAAGTTAAATAAGTATCACTTTCCAGATATTCATGTTGTGAGATCAGATCCTAAAGTTGATGCAAAAGATAATTTTGATAGCCTGTTATTCTCTCCTGGAAATCCTGGGCGTTCCTCAACTTATACAAGATATGTAGATGGTAATCATGTTCTTAGAACGCATACGTCTGCTTTAATTCCATCAACATTTGAAAAATTACAAAAAAATATAGATCGTTCAACCTTTGTTCTTCCAGGTTTAGTGTATAGGCGTGATGTTATTGACCCTAAACATTTGGATGTTTTTCATCAAATTGATGTTTGGACGCTTCAAGATAGTAAAAAATATGGAAAAGTTACGAGAAAAGATTTATTAGATTTAGCTAATACTGTTTTTGAGGCAGCTTGTCCAGAAGCTGAAATGATTGTTTATGAAGCAAAGCACCCTTATACTATTGACGGCATTGAAGTTTATGCAAAAGTTGATGGGAAAGAAATAGAAGTTTTAGAAGCAGGTCTTGCTCATCCAGACGTATTAAGGAATTCTGGTATTGATCCAGATCAATATTCTGGACTTGCTCTTGGTATGGGCGTTGAGAGATTGATTATGGCTCGGAAAAATTTACCAGACATTAGACTAATACGTTCTACAGATCCTCGTGTTATCAAACAAATGACTAATATGAGAAAGTTTGAAAATGTCTCTAATCAGCCAGCAATAGCACGTGATATGTCATATTGTGTTAATAAAAATGACTCCGAGGAAGATATATGTGAAGCTATAAAAAATGTCTTTGGAGAAAAGGCGGATTTATTAGAAGAGGTTAAGATACTAGAAAGAACTTCTTATGATAAGTTGCAACCAATTGCAAAGGAAAGACTTGGAGCAAAAGAAGGTCAAGATAATGTGCTTGTTCGTATTATTCTTAGACACCCTGATAAAACACTGACAAAGAAAGAATCAGCGGAACTTTATTCTCTAGCATATCCCAAGCTTCATCAAGGTAATACTGATGGTTATCAGGTTAATATCTAATATTTTATTTTTAATTAATAAATATATGAAAGCAGAAACATTGTCTAAAAAAATATGGTTTGATGGAAAAGTAATGGATCTCGCTGATGCTCGAATTCCATTGTTAACACACAGCCTATTCTATGGTTCTGGTGTTTTTGAGGGGATTCGTTGTTATTTTACTCCAAAAGGGCCCGCAGTTTTTCGTCTGAAAGATCATATACATCATTTATTTCATTCTGCCAAAATAATGGGAATGACCATTCCATATTCAGAAAACGATATAATGATTGCGATAATTAATTTAATAAAACAAAATAATTATAATGAATGCTACATACGACCAATTATATTTTATGGAGAAAAAATGGATCTTTTGCCGACTGATGATACCCCGATTCATTTTGCTATAGCAACATGGCAATGGGGGAAATATCTTCCCAGAGAAACAGTTACTGTCAAAGTATCGCCATATATTAGAATGAGTTCTAATTTGAGCGATATGACTGCAAAAATATCAGGTAATTATGCCAATTCTATTTTGGCCCTGTTGGATGCTAAAAGAGATGGTTTTGAAAAGGCATTATTTCTTGATGAAAATGGGTATATTGCTGAGGGTGCTGGTGAAAATATTTTCTTTGTGAAAGATAAAGTTTTATACACCCCAAATGAGAATGCTATTCTTTCTGGTTTTACTCGTGCAAGTATAATGCGTATCGCAAACGATCTTGGTTATGAAGTAATTGAAAAAAATATTTCCATAGATGAAATACCCACATTTACTGAAGCATTTTTTACTGGTACTGCATCTGAAGTAAATGCAATATCAAAAATCAATGAATATATTTTAAATAATAAAGAAGAAGGTCCAATAGTAAAAGAAATTAAATTAGCCTATCAGCATGCAGTCCATGGAGAAGACGAGAGATACTTATCTTGGCTGAACTATGTAGCGTTATCTTAATGATAAGTTTTTAATATATTTCCTGTTGATAACATTTTGAACAATAGACTATTTCTGATTTATCTGGAGAATATATAGTTTCGAATTTTATGTCACAGCGTTCATCCTTATGATGAGTGTGTTTTGTACTGCACATACACTGACGGTGCCATAGCTTTATGGGGTTTTTTTGCAATAGTCTTTTGTGTTGTCTACAATTAGGGCATAATGTTGGCAATGGTATGTTCATTTTTTTATAGAATTGAAGTTCTTCAGGAGTTATTTTAAAAGCAGAAATACAGATTGCTTTACATTCACTATTGTTTTCTTGACATTCCCCTCTATGATCGCAACCAATTGTTTCTTCCAAAATATTTTTAGTAACATTGGAAATATTATCTTCTAAATTGGAAGAGTCAATTGTTAATGGATAGTTTCTTTTTTCTTGTTCGTGCCAACCTGTTTTTGTATCGAATGCTTGTTTCTTAGTTAAAGGGAAAAAATTTTGTGCATATGATTCATTGTATGCAAATGGGGATAATTCTTCTGGGAAAAATTCACCATATTTATATATAACATTATCTTTTGAGATATAAGGCATATTATTCATATGATTAATTATTTTTGGGAGAAGTAATTCGTATTCTTCTTTTGTGTATTGCTTGTTTAAAATACAGTATTCTTTATGTTTTAATCCTACACAACCAAATAAATCATGATTATTTTCACTGTATTGGCAATATTCAATGTTTCTTGACTCAGAGACATCTAAACAGAACTTAGCATTATTACAAGAGACTCCACCAAATTCATACACTAGCTCATTCATTCCACCTCCGATTGCATCATATGAATCTCGAGATGAGTGTAATACTTCAAGTAAATATGCTCCATTTTTAATATCAGCAACATCGAAGCATTGATAGCAGTTTTCAGAATTTCTAATGTTGTCCCCTGTAACGTTACTTGAATTGGTTATCAGCGCATATTTTCTTATCGCATTTGCTTTTATATTTTCAAATTTCAAAAAGAGTTTGTTTGTAGTGTTTCGTGACCCAAAATCAATTTCACTTATTCTTTTTAGGTATTCTTCTTTGGTTAATTGCTCATTCATAAAGCAGTATTGTTTATTACGTAAATTTGAGCACATATAGCAAGACATACAATTTCGGCAGTCATACAAAAACAAAGATTCAATACATCCACTACAAAATTCTAAATATTTAGAATTATTTGAATCTATGCACTCAATACATGAATAAAGCCAACTAGAATTAAATACCCCCATGCAGTCTGTGCAATCGTTACATGGTTTTGCGCGATAAGTATAGAGCATATTCTTGGAATTATGAACTCGAAAACATAAATAACAGTCCTTACAATTACTCATATGATTATTGTATTGACAATTTTCAGAATTAAAAATATTTAATGCTAATAGTGGTGTGGAGTTTATTAATTCTTTAAATTGGATAAAGAATGGTATCGAAAAATCATATTCTTTTTGATTATTAGAATCCCATTTATCAGAATGCAAGCATTTGTTACAGTAGACCAACCCAGGGTATTCTTGTGAGTAAATAGATATAATTTGTTTTTGACATAAATTACATATTCTTCTATATAGTGTGTGTTCATTTCTCCATAATAATCGACGAATAGATCTACATTCTGGACAAAAAGTTGGTACTGGAACTTTTATTTTATCGTAAAATATAAAATCCTCTGATTCGATTGTAAAGTCTTTTTTACAATTTTGGCAGATTTTGTTTTCTTTTTCCATATAGTTTTATTATAATTGATAATTTAAATAAAGGATAGATAGCAATAGATAATAGATTTTTATTAATTTCTCTAAAAGATGGTATTATTGTACATATGATTTCAAATGGAAACGAAGTAATAATTAAGGAAGAGAAGGTATTAGTAAAAAATGTGAAAATTCTTTTCATTGATGAAAATTCTTTACCAGACCCTGAGAATGTTAGTGCTGTATTTCTCGTTGGATATTTTGACGGTCAAATAATTACAGCAAGAAATGAAAGAGGTTGGGATATACCAGGTGGTCACGTTAATAAAACAGACCCTAGTTTACTAGATGCTCTTAAAAGAGAAACTTATGAAGAGTCAAATACCATTATTGGTAATGCTAAGCCTTACGCCACAATTCAATTTGAAGGAAAAGATAAAGTAATGCTTTTCTATGCTTCAAAGGATTGCGTACTAGATGAATTTGTTCCCAAGTCGGATTCTTTTGAAAGAAAACTTATGACTATACCAGAATTTATTTCCAAATATAACTGGGAAAAAGATGTCATGAAGCTATTGATTGAAAGAAGCTTACTTGTTCTTAAAGATTAAAACCACAATTATTGATTAATTGTGGTTTTTTTACTACTAATATATAACTAAGCAATACTTATTTTTAAAACAAAAAGTGGATTACCAATTGGTAATCCACTAATAATTTAGCGAGCTAAAAACAGCTTAAATTTCCCCCTATACATAGATCCATTTGTACCCTATTTTAAAAATAAATTTATCAAGATAATTGGGGTCAGCCACCATTGTTTCTAGAATTTTTTATTTTACTGGTGTATAATACTAGTATAATAATTAATTTTTTATATATGGATAATAAAAAGAAAAATATCTACACTTTAGTTTTGGTTGGTGGTATTCTGATGATAGTAATTAATGTATCTTTGGTTTTAACAGGGGAAGATAGTTTAGGTAGATATTTGGGTGTTATAGCAGGAATGGCATTTATGATTTCTGCTCTAATAAATCTTAAAAATATTAAAAAAAACAATACTCAATGATTTAATAATGGAAAAGGGAAATGGGGGGACAACCACCATTATTTTTTATCAGGAGTTGATTTTGAGGATCACAAATTATAATGTTGTGGATAACTTTTTGGGATTTCTAGTTCAACTTTTAGATTTGAAACGCTTTAAATGCATATTTGCTTTGGAGGATTAAACGCTATGTTCATAAATAAAGTGTTATGTGGTATAATTTGGGGAGTAATTTACATCAAACAGTTTGTATTTTTATCAATTAATTAATGCTTAGCATTATTTTATAATTTGTATATGAAAACCATAAAAATATTTTTATTTATTCTCCTTGCATTTTTCATCACAGGTATTTCTTCTGTTAGTGCTACAAACGGAGGAAGTAAGGTAACAGTAACCGTGACTCCAAATCCTATTCTTACTGTTACAAAGTTGGGGGCAGGGGCTAATACTGGGATAATAACTTTTGATACTGGTAAGGTTTGTGGAGCTGGAACCCTTACTTGTACCGAGACATATCCTCTAAATACAGGAGCAGTTTCTATAACAGCTAATTCACCTACAGTAGTCTGGGGTGGAGACTGTGGGTCACTTGGTACTGTTACCATGAGTGCCAATAATAATGCCAATAAAAATTGTACCGCAACGTTTGGTGCAGCAACTAATTATACTCTCACTATAACTAAGGTAGGGACGGGGACGGTGACATCTGATATTCCTACTGTTGGGGCTATCTCGTGTGGAGCTGATTGTACAGGATCATATCCTTCAGGAACTTCAGTTACTCTTGCCCAGTCTGCTGGTTCAGGTTATGCATTTAGTAGTTGGTCAGCTAATTGTGCTAATGGCCAAGTAACTATGGATTCAAGTAAGACTTGTATTGTAACGTTTAATGCAGGTACATTTCCTCCTTCTATACTCCTTATAGAGCCAGCTACTAACATTACATCTACTTCTGCAAGACTATCTGCTAATGTTACTTCAGATGGCAATGACCCTCCTGTTTCCAGATCTATTTGTTATGGACTTGCACTTAATTCTACAAGTTGTTATTCAGCGGGCACAGGCATGGGCACTTTCTTCTTTGATGCTACAGGACTAACTCCCAATACTACTTATTATTTCCGTGGAAAAGCTGAGAATGATAAAGGACTCACTTATTCTACTAATGGATCAGTATCTTCTAATGGAACTTTCAAAACACTAGCAACTCCTTATCCTAATCTTAAGGCTTCTGCTCCAACTCCAAATTGGGCAATGTTGAATGTTGACACAACATTCTCTTCTACAATCTCAAATGAGGGTACAGCTTCAACTGGTGCAAGTTTTAACAATTTTTTCCAAATATGTTCTACTGCTTCTCAGGCAGGAATTTGTCCTGCTACTTCTACTATAACTGATAAGCCTTCTTCTTCTATGACAGCACTTGCTGTCGGTGGGACAGGTCCAGCTACAGTTGCTCAAACTACTCATAAATTTATAACAGCAGGAACATATTCAGTACGAGCTTGTGCAGACAAAAGTTCTTCTGGAAACAGTGGAACTATCAACGAAGGATCAGTTGCCAATGAAAATGATAACTGTAGTTCTTGGACTGATGTGATTGTATCTAATCAGACTGCTACTCCTACAAACTTTCAAGCAGTTCAAAGTGCTTGTGGAAGTACGTCCTTATCTTTATCATGGGATCTTGTTCCAACCGCTACTACTTATCAATTGTTTAGAGTTGGTGTTGGTGCTCCTAGATATACAGGCCCAGCAAATTCTTTTGTAGATTCTGGACTTACTGTAGGGAATACTTATACGTATAATCTTACAGCGATGGGACCAAATGGAACTTCTGGGACTGCAACAATTTCAAAACTAGTATCAGGTTGTACCCCACCACCCACCCCAACAAACCTTACTGTATCACCCAGTGCTTGTAATAATTCTTGGTTGAACCTAGCCTGGACACCATCAACAGGTGCAACAAATTATAAAGTTTATAAAGATGGAAGTGCAACTCCTATAATGGCTTCTACTCTAGCGTCTTACAATAATTGTTCAGATGGTACATGTCGTGGGTCTGATGATGGTCTTGCTCTTGATTCAACTCATTCATACACAGTTAAAGCCACTAATGCTTCAGGGGATTCTGCTTCATCATCTTTAGTGTCTGGAACAGTAGCAAGTGCATGTAGTGGATTCAATACCGTTCCAACAGTTACAACTTCAGTTCCTACAAGTGTAACTTCAACTAGTGCAATACTGGGGGGTAATGTTACAAATAGTGGAGGACTGTCAGTCCTTGTAAGAGGAGTAGCTTGGGATGTAGCACCTAATGACCCTGAGAACCTTATGCTTAGAAAAATAGATGGTGCAGGTATGGGAAATTTTGCTAGTAACTATTCTTTATTATTACCTAACACTACTTATAATGTTCGGGCTTTCGCCGCAAATTCTTTGGGTCATGGTTGGGGATTAATTAAACAATTTACAACTCCACCAGTAGTATCAACTTCGCCGGTTGTTACTTCTTGTACTCCAAATAATACTAAGATAAATTCAGGTGATTCTGTGAATGTAGCTTGGACTTCGACAGATGCTACATCTTGTGAGATGTATGCTGGTAGCTCTACTACAGATTTATTGGGAGGGACGGGTTCTTCATCAGGAAACAAGACTCTTTGGCCTGCAAAGACAGTAAGATATAGTATAGTTTGTAGTAAGGGGGGAATAGATTCTCTTCCTTTCCTATGCCCTGAAATTAAAGTAGGGAATATAGATCCGATATATATAGAAAATTAGGGAATGAGGCAATAAATACAAATGCCCGACGCCGTAGGCGTCGGGCATTTGACCCCCACACCCACTTTTTCATAGTTTTTATTGTGTCACTATTATATTTTTTTGAGATATTTAATATATAAATATTGTTTATTTTATTGATTTTTTATAGTTAAAAACACAATAATGAAAAAGTAGGTGTGGAGGTTGACATTATTCTTATATTTGCTACGATGAGAGTCAATCGCAATTTTTGCGTAGTTTCGTTTGAAACGAAACATTTATTAATAATTTATGTTGGTAAATATAATAAAGTAAGGTTCTCGTATACTTTGTTACGTTTATCAACCAATAATTCATATGGCAGAAGAATTTAAAAGAGATAAGCCTCACGTAAACGTAGGTACTATTGGTCACGTCGATCATGGGAAAACTACACTAACCGCGGCTATTTTGCAGATTTTAGCAAGACAAGGTGGTGAATATGGTGCGAAGATTAAAGGTGTCGATCAAATCGACTCAGCTCCTGAAGAAAAGGCTCGTGGTATCACGATCGCTCTTTCTCACAATGAGTACTGGACACCAACACGTCACTACGCTCACATCGATGCTCCAGGACACGCCGACTATATTAAGAACATGATTACAGGTGCCGCTCAAATGGACGGTGCAGTTATCGTAGTTGCTGCTACAGACGGAGTTATGCCACAGACACGTGAGCACATCCTTCTAGCAAAGCAAGTGAACGTTCCTAAGATTATCGTATTCCTAAACAAGTGCGACATGGTTGATGATCCTGATATGCTTGAACTAGTTGAAGAAGAAGTTCGTGAACTTCTTACAAAGCAAGGATTTGATGGTGCAAATGCTCCAGTTATCCGTGGTTCAGCTCTTAAGGCTCTTGAATCAGCTGACAATACAAATGAATGGGCAACTAAGATCCTTGACCTTGTAAATGCTCTTGATACTTATATTCCAGTTCCAGAACGTGATGTTACAAAGCCATTCCTAATGCCTATTGAGGATATATTCTCAATCGAAGGACGTGGAACAGTTGTGACTGGTAAGATCGAACGTGGAGTTATCAATGTTGGTGAAGATGTTGAAATCGTTGGTATTAAAGATACAGCCAAGACAACAGTTACTGGTATTGAAATGTTCAACAAAAATTTGAAGCAAGGTATGGCTGGCGATAATGCTGGAATCCTTATCCGTGGAATCAAGAAGGAAGATGTAACTCGTGGACAAGTTCTAGTAAAGCCAGGAACAGTTACTCCTCACTCAGAATTCGAATGTGAAGTTTACATTTTGAAAAAGGAAGAAGGAGGACGTCACACACCATTCTTCACAGGATACAAGCCTCAGTTCTATATCCGTACAACAGACGTTACAGGTGAGTCTACATTACCAGCCGGAGTAGAAATGGTTATGCCAGGAGATACAGTTAAACTAGGAGTTAAACTTGTAACCCCAGTTGCTCTTGAAGAAACTATGCACTTTGCTATCCGTGAAGGAGGTAAAACAGTTGGTGCTGGTGTTGTAACAAAGATCATTAAATAGCAAGAAGGGAATAGCGAATAGAGTAAAGGGAATAGTGATTTTGAATCTTCTCTATACGCTTTGTACTGTACCCTATACACTAAATTACTATGACAACAAAGACAAATGCACCAGTAGGTGTAGCAAAAACAAAGAAGGGGAAAGAAGACGCAGTTGTCCAGCTTCGTATACGCGTAAGAGCATACGAGAATAAGATTCTTGACGCATCCGTCAAGCAGATTATTGATACCGCTCTTCGCTACGATGCAAAGATTGTCGGACCAATTCCACTTCCTACCGAAATTAAGAAATACACAGTCAACAGAGCATCTTTTGTGTTTAAGAATGCTCGTGAACAATTCGAAATCAGAATACATAAACGCGTTATTGACATCCTGAATCCAAATCCTAAGACTATTGAAGCTCTCACAAGCTTATCTCTACCATCTGGTGTTGATATCGACGTGAAGATGATGTAGATTAACAAGGGAACAGTGAATAGAGTAAAGGGAACAGTGATTTTGAATTTCACCCCCTATACGCTTTACACTATACCCTATATACTAATATGAAATTTATCCTTGGTAAAAAACAGCATATGATGCAGTGCTTTCTAGATGATGGACAAGTAGTTCCAACTACAGTTATTTCTGCTGGACCTATTGTCGTCACTCAAATGAAAAGCCCTGATGTCGATGGCTATGTAGCAGTGCAAGTAGCCTTCGAAGAACAGAAAGAAAATCGTGCGACAAAGGCACATCTTGGACATATCAAATCCGCAAAAAGTAGCGATAGCACAGTAGAGGGTGAAGGTGCTTTCAAGCATCTTCGTGAATTCCGAGACATTGAAGAAATGGCCACAGGTGACAGAATCACAGTTTCCGCATTTAAAAAGGGAGACATTGTAACTGTTACAGGTATTTCAAAAGGAAAAGGTTTCCAAGGCGTTGTGAAGCGTCATGGATTCCATGGAGGACCACGTTCACACGGACAGAAGCACTCAGAACGTGAACCCGGTTCTATCGGTGGAGGTCTCCGCAACAAAGTTCCAAAGGGAATGCGCATGGGAGGCCGTATGGGTAGCGACCGTATTACAGTTAGAAATTTGGAAATTGTTGGTGTTGATGTCGAAAATAACCAATTACTTATTAAAGGTGCGATTCCAGGAAGACGCGGAACGCTCGTAGAAATAATCGGCTAAATCAATTACTATTGATCGCCCGACTATAAGTTTAGGGCTAAATTATATGGAAACACAAATATATAACCAAAAAGGTAAGTCCGTAGGCAAATTTGAACTCCCAGAATCAATCTTTGGTGTTCCTTGGAATGGTGACTTGGTTCACCAAGTAGTGACTGCTATGCAAGCCAATGCTCGCACACCAGTTGCTCATACAAAGACACGTGGAGAAGTTCGCGGAGGAGGTAAGAAGCCATGGAAACAGAAAGGTACAGGACGAGCTCGTCATGGTTCAACACGTTCTCCAATCTGGAAAGGTGGAGGAGTCACCCATGGACCAAGAAATGACAAAGTTTACGATCAGAAAATAAACAAGAAAATGAAAGCAAAAGCTCTCTACACTGTTCTCTCAGAGAAGCTAAGAAAGGGCCAGCTAATCTTTGTAGAAGAATTGAATCTTAAGGCTATTAAGACGAAAGACGCAGTAGCTGTCATGAAAGATTTGAGCGGTATCAAAGGATTTGAAAGAATGGTAGGAGGCAAGAAGCCAAATACTTACATTTCAGTTCCTGCAAAGGGAGACGTTCTTAAGAAGAGTTTTGCAAATATTCCTACAGTAGAGATCGATGAGGTTCGCAACATGAATCCTGTTGATTTGCTAGCTTACCGATATATTATTATTTCACAGCCAACTGAAAGTGTCGCATTCCTAGGTGGCAAAACAGAAAAAAAATAATATTATATGGCAACAACAAAAACAAAAAAGAATACAAAAGAAGAGGTAGTTGATAGTAAAAAAGCAAAGACCCACCCTTTGATCAAGAGTCCTCGCATTACAGAAAAGGCAGCACTAGGCGCAGAGAAAGGAATTTATACTTTCAATGTGACCGATAATGCTACCAAGAATGAGATTAAGAAAGCTATCAAGCTTATCTACGGAGTTACTCCTTTGCGAGTTTCTACTACCAAGATTACTTCAAAGACAGTAGTTCGTCGTGGAATAATTGGAACGAAAAAGGGAGGGAAGAAAGCGGTCGTATATTTGAAGAAGGGTGATAAGATAGCAATTGCATAATATGAAAACATACAAACCTACAACACCATCAAAGCGTCACCAGACTACCGTTACTTACAGAAAAGTTTTAACTACAAGTGAGCCCTTGAAAGCTTTAACTCATGGTTTCAAAAGATCTGTCGGACGTAACAATCAGGGACGTATAACTACTCGACATAAAGGGGGTGGACACAAGAGACTTTACAGAGAGATAGACTTCATGTACAACAAGCACGACATTCCTGCCAAGATAGCTTCTATCGAATACGATCCAAACCGCAATGCCTTTATCGGTATCGCAGTTTATGCAGACGGAGAGAAGAGATACGTAGTGATACCTAAAACAGTTAAAGTTGGAGACAAGTTTATCGTTTCCGAGAAAGCTCCTCTAACAGTTGGGAATCGTTTACCTCTTAAGCTAATACCAGTTGGAACATTTGTTTACAATGTAGAAATTAAGCCAGGTAACGGAGGAAAGCTTGCTCGCGGAGCTGGAACCTTCGGACAAGTAGTCGCGAATGACCTTGGATATACCAACGTCAAAATGCCTTCTACAGAAGTACGCAAAGTTTCAGAAAATGCTTGGGCATCTATCGGTGAAGTTTCAAACAGTGAATTCAAGCTTCAAAACTTTGGTAAAGCAGGACGCTCTCGCTGGAAAGGAATTCGCCCTACAGTTCGTGGTACAGCCATGAACCCAGTAGACCACCCACACGGTGGAGGTGAAGGACGCCAAGGAAGAGGTCTACGCCGTGCCAAGACTATGTGGGGTAAGCCATCAGGAAAAGGCCAGAAGACTCGTACTCCAAAGAAATATTCAAACATGTGGATTGTTTCTCGAAGAAAAGTTGGAAAGTCAAAGAAAGCTTAAGTTTAAAAAACAAAAATCTCTATCAACAAAAAATTCCCGAAAGGGAATTTTTTGTTGTATTGACAAATTGTGTATAAACTATAAGCTTAGAATGAAATTGAAAAAAATAAACCAATAATACCTAGCGCTATGAAAATTATTTTAATATTTGTGGTTTGTATTGTATTTTATATTTTTATTTATACCCCGTTTAATTATTGGGATATAATTATTTTTTGTTTGGGGATTGTCTTAGGACGTATATCTCCAAAGTTATTTGCAAGAAGTAAAGAAATCCATTTTACCTCTCCAGACAGAAAGTCTGAAGATTTTTTATTTAAAAAATAATTGTTGCCTATGAAAAAGTAATAGATTTCGGTCTTTCATAACAATAAAAGGCCAAACGTTGTGGGAGTTTTCCGTAAAATAGATTCCTGCCCGGAAAATAAAAGTTTTGGTGTTCTTTTAAACCGGGGAATAAATTTAATCAGAAAACCTTGATCGTTTTATGACCAAGGTTTTTCTTTTGCATTTTTGAGTATATAATACAAACATGGAAAAAATATCAGAGAAAAAGAGGTTTTCAATTATTTCTCGTTTCAAAAGCACTAATCATGGTCTTCGTGGGTTGGGAGTTTTTATTAAGACAACTCATAATTTATGGATACATCTATTCTTTGCAATTTTAGCTATATATATGGGTTTTGTTTTTTCTTTATCTTCTGTTGAGTGGGCAGTAGTTATACTCGCTATTGGACTAGTTGTAATTGCTGAAGCATTTAACACAGCAATAGAGATAGACATAGATCTTACCAGCCCAAACTACCATCCGTATGCTAGAGATACTAAAGATGTAGCTGCTGGGGCTGTTTCTATTGCTACTATTGTAGCAGGGGTTATAGGGCTCTTAATCTTTGGACCTAAAGTAATAGCTTTGGTGTTTTAATCTAATTCCAAAAATTTGAATTTGACATATATTCTTTCATTTGCTAGTATGAACCAACGAGCTCAAAGGAGCTTATTTATATTGTAGATACAAAACCAAATGACAAGATCACTTAAAAAAGGACCATATGTAGACGAAAGGCTTTTGAAAAAAATTGCTGGAAAGAAACCTCTAGAAACAGGCGTTATTAAGACATGGTCACGAGCATGTGTGATCTCCCCTGAAATGGTAGGCTTCGTATTTGGAGTCCACAATGGCAAGGTTCATGTAGAAGTACTCGTCAGTGAAGATATGGTGGGACACAGACTTGGAGAATTCTCACTAACACGCAAGTTCGTCAGACACGGAGGTAAGATGCAGAAAGAACTAGAAGCCAAGAAGAAAGAAGCCGAGATTACCGCATCCAAATCAGCCAAAGCCGCAACAGATACCAAGAAGAAGTAATAAACTTATATGAAAGCATTTTTAAAAAATTACAGACAGTCTCCTCGCAAGGTTCGCCTTGTAGCAGACTTAATCAAAGGCAATAGGGTTGCACAGGCTTTTACTCAGTTGAAAGCATTACCAAGAAGAGCATCAGGTCCAATAGAACAGTTGTTGGCTTCTGCAGTAGCAAATGCAAAGAACTCAGGAATATCACCTGAAAATTTATATGTTGAGAACGTAACTGTAAACAAAGGCATAGTTATGAAGCGCAGTATGCCACGTGCTCGTGGATCAGCTTCACGTATCAACAAGCGTACCAGTCATATAATGCTTACCCTTATAGAGAAAACAGTTGAAAAGAAAGCAAAGAAAGTTTCAAAAACAGACAAAGTAGAGAAAAAGGAAAAAGTAGTAAAGAAGTCGAAGGTAACAAAAAAACCAGAAGTTAAAGCAGAAAATTAATTTATATGTCAAAAGTTGTCCATCCATATGCACATAGACTAGTAACACTCCGTGATTGGAAATCACGCTGGTTTGCTGACAAGAAATACAAAGACTTACTCAAGAGTGATGTTGTTATCCGTGAGTTCCTCATGAAGAAGCTTCGTGGATTCTATGTTTCTCGTGTAGAAATTGACAGAGGTGTAAAAGCTACAAAAGTCATGGTATTTACTTCACGCCCAGGTATGATAATCGGCCGTGGTGGAGATGGAGCAAGTAAGCTTAAGGCAGACCTTGTTTCTACTATGAAGAAACGTGGCGTTATAATTCCTGAAGATTTCAAATTTGATATAGTAGAAGTTGCAAACCCAGATGCAGACGCAGCTATCGTCGCTTGTATGATTGCTGAAGGCCTTGAGAAGCGTCTACCATTCCGTCGTGTTATGAAGCAGACTATTGAGAAGGTTATGACTGCTCGTGGAGTTAAAGGAGCTCGTATCTACCTTGGAGGCCGTCTAGGAGGTGCTGAAATCGCACGTAGTGAGCAGATCAAGCGTGGTTCTATTCCCTTGCAAACTTTCCGTGCTGACGTTGACTTTGCTCGTGAGAAGGCTCATATGAGTTATGGAGATATCGGTATTAAGGTCTGGATATATCGTGGAGAAGTTTTCTCGGCTGAAGGCGGAGCAACTGGAAGTAAGAATAATAAACAATAAAATTTTATGTTAACACCAAAAAAAGTAAAATTTAGAAAATGGCAGACAGGTAGGACGGATATGACGAAAGTCACTCCAGATACACGTGGTATTACCATAGCTTTCGGATCATTTGGACTTAAGGCCACAGCAGGTGGACGTGTCCGTTCAAATCAGATAGAATCAGCTCGTAAGGTAGTATCTAGAACAATTGGTAAGACTGGCCGTATGTGGATTCGCATCTTTCCTGACAGACCTTTTACAGCCAAGCCTGCAGAAGTAGGAATGGGAAAAGGAAAAGGAGATCCTCAGGGATACTGTCTAGACGTTCGCCCAGGCCGAGTATTGTTTGAAGTAGATGGGGTTACGGAAGCAGTAGCCAAAGAAGCTCTCCGTAAGGCTGGAACCAAATTACCAGTAACAACTTGTATCGTAGCACGATAATTTAAAAAATATGGAAGCAAAAATTAAAAAATCAAATAAAGTTCTCAAGGGAGTAGTTGTCTCAGACAAGATGGACAAGACTGTTGTCGTAGAAGTTACTCGCTTTGTTGAGCACAAGAAGTACGGTAAGCGTATCAAGAAGACCAAGAACTACAAAGCTCACGATGCCGACAATGCCAAGAAGGTAGGCGACGTAGTAGAAATAGAAGAAGTCAGACCAATATCAAAGGATAAACATTTTAAAGTAATTAGTTAATATTATATGATACAAGACGGAACAGTAGTAAATATCACAGATAACGCCGGCGGAAAAGTCGGAAAGGTTTTCAAGGTACTTGGCGCATCAAAACGCCGTTATGCAGGTATTGGAGACAAAGTTATCATCTCAGTCAAGATTGCTGAGCCTCGCAAGGGTGTGAAGAAAAAGGATGTCTGCCAAGCTGTCGTAGTCCGTACTGTAAAGTCATATCGCCGTAAGGATGGTTCATATATTCGTTTTGACGACAACGCTGTTGTAATCTTGGAAAAAGACAAGCAGGATCCAAAGGGTGGACGCGTATTCGGACCTATCCCTCGTGAGCTTGCTGAAAGGGGTTACCAAAAGATTATTTCATTAGCCCAAGAAGTTATATAAATCCGCCAAAATTTTTCACAAAATTTCAACGGAGGGCATAAGTATTAGTATTAAAATTTAGGCGGATAAATATATGAAAATAAAGAAAGGAGACAATGTAATAGTTATCGCAGGTAGCAACAAAGGCAAAAGTGGCAAGGTTGTCAAAGCTATGCCAAGTGAAAACAAGGTTGTTGTGGAAGGTGTAAACGTGAGAAAGAAGGCCCATAAAGCAAAAGGTAAGGGCGATCAGAGTCAGATTCTTGAGATTGCAATGCCTATACACGTATCAAATGTTGCTAAGAAAGACTAGAGTAATTAAGAATTAATAATTAATAATTAATAATTCGAACACAAAACAAAATGGAAACAGTAAAACAAAAAGAAAAGAAAGCATATAGTACACTTAAGGCCAAGTATGGCTACAAGAATGTCATGGCTGCTCCTCACCTTGTAAAGGTGATAGTAGCTTCAGGCACAGGTTCAGGACTAAAGCGCAACAAGGATCACAACAAGATGGTTATTGAACGTATTGCCAAGATTACCGGCCAGAAGCCTGCTACCAAGAGTGCAAAGAAGTCTATAGCATCCTTCAAGATTCGTATTGGAGACCCTGTAGGAGTCATGGTAACTCTTCGAGGAGCTCGTATGTATGGATTCCTAGACAAGCTTATAAACGTAGCTATCCCTCGTACAAAGGACTTCCGTGGTATTGAAAGAAAGATTGTGGACAATATCGGTAACCTAACTATGAGTATCAAGGAGCATACTATCTTCCCTGAAACAGGTGACGAAGAATTGAAAGACGTATTCGGAATGGGAGTTACACTTGTAACCACAGCCAAGACCAAAGCCGAAGCCACAGAATTCTTTGAGCTGATAGGTGTACCATTTAAGAAAGCGTAAGACAAATTACTTTAAAATACTCCCGAAAGGGGGTATTTTTGTGATATAAAAATCTTTGACAAATTTCTTATAAAATGGAAGTATATATATAAATTTAAAACCAAAGACTATGAAAAAGCGAGTAATGATTATCGTTGTGTTGTTTTTGCTATCTTTGTTAGTTAGTGCTAAAAAATCTGAAAGAATTTTTAGAGAGCTGACGAAGACAATGCTGGTATTAAGTCCAGCAAAAATTATTGAGCACAAAAATGTAACAGTTTCTTTTTGGAAAATTAAGAATGGTGGGTTCTATTACCTTACCGAAAAGCAGGAATTTCATGGGAAGTATAAAAAGTATAATTTTACTTCTAAGAATAGTGAAATCACTATTTTGGGTCTTGATAAAAAAAAGAGGAAGGTTGAAAAAGAGCTTTTGAGAGATGTTTCCATTAAGTAAAATTTAAATCTAAGAAATGAGGCACTTGTATCGTTATGGTATAAGTGCTGATTTTTTTGTCTAAAATTGAGATTAAATCCTTTAAAAATAAAGGTTTACCGAAGCAAGGCTTCGGTAACAGGGGCAGTCGCTAGTTTTAAGTATCAGTCCTAAGCGTGGCTTAGGACTGGATAATGAGGTTGAATGTGCCTTAAAAATCATTGACAAATTGACTCAAATATGCTATACTATACGAGTATTAAGTTCTTTGATATTTTTGGTTTTTAGTTGATTTATATAGCTTTTTGGCTAATTCGGCCTCTTCGGCGGATAAATTGTTATCTATTTCAAGAGTCTTTTGAGGATTTTTGAAATAGGTAACAATAATATAAATCAAAATAATTGAATTATGAAAACTATTCTTGCTGTATTAATGGTGTTAATATTTTGCATAACTTTGTTCGGTGGAATTTATTTTTTCCACCAGGAAATTGATGCAAAATTCATAAATGCATTTTTCTTTTTTATAATAAATGCAGTTATAGGAACGCTAATGTTTTTGGCAGTAAAAAGTGCTGCAAAGTAATAAATAAACTATTAAAAACCAGAAAATGAAAAAGAGAAAATCAATCCAGATTATTGTTATTGATTTCGCCATTATTGGTGGGTTGTGCCAATATGGTTGCTATATAACAACAGGTTCTACTTTTTATTGGAACCTAGTAGGGTCTATATTGGGGTATGGACTAAGTATCGTTATTGGTATTTGGTTTGTATTAAGAAAGAAATAATATACAAAAAACTGAGAACATTGCTTTTTATGACAATGTTCTCTTTTAATTTGACATCTTTTCATTCATTTGCTAGTATGGGGCTACATGAGTTTTAGATCCGTTTGTCTCCTTCTTTGCCCGTCTCAAAGAGATTAGGGAAGGACTAGGAAGAAAATAAACGAGATATCATTACTTATGGAGGGTTTTCACCCTTAAGTTAATTTATTTATGGCAAAAACATCAGTAACAGCAAGACATTTAAAAAAGTCAAAATTTAGTACACGAGAAACAAATCGTTGTTTTCGTTGTTCACGAGGTCATGCTTATATGAGAGACTTCGGTCTTTGTCGTATATGCTTCCGTGAATTAGCAAACGAAGGTATGCTTCCGGGGGTACGTAAATCAAGTTGGTAGATAAATAAGGGCCCATAGGTCAGACCTAGGGACAAAAGATAAATTAAAGACCCTAGGTCTGACCTATGGCACAATCAATATTATGGATCAAATAGCAAACATGGTGAATATGGTAAAGAATGGAGGTCGTGCTAGTCACGAGTTCGTTACTGTTCCATTTTCTAAAATAAAGTATGCAATCGCCGAATGTCTTGTCAAAGAAGGATATTTAACTTCTGCTACAAAGAAGACAAAGAAAGGTTTCCCTATTCTTGAGCTTGGAATAGCTTATGTAGATGGAGCACCAAAGGTAAATGAAGTAGAACGCGTTTCCAAGTCCTCCCGTCGTGTTTATAAAGGAATGAAAGATATCAGATACACAAAGGGTGGTAACCTTATCACAGTATTTTCTACACCTAAAGGTATCATGACAGACAAGCAAGCCCGTAAAGAAATGGTCGGAGGAGAAGTATTGTTTAAAATGTGGTAATTAAATATATATATGAGTAGAATTGGAAAACAAACAGTTATAGTTCCCGCAGGTACAGAAGTAAAGCTTACTGGTACTACTTTCTCTGCCAAAGGACCAAAGGGTACCTTGACTCGCGACTTTACAGGTCCTGTCACTATTCACATTGCCGGCAATGAAATTACTTTTACTCCCAACAAGGAAGGCGACAGAACAGTCAATGCTTTATGGGGCACATATGCTTCTCATGTGAAGAACATGGTAGTAGGCGTCAACGAAGGATATACCAAGAAGCTTATACTAGAAGGAGTTGGATTCAAGTCAGAAGTAGTAGGCAAGGCTCTAAATCTAGCGCTTGGATTCTCACACCCTGTGAAAGTTGAAATACCAGAAGGACTTACCGTTACAGCAGAGAAGAACAATGTAACAGTTACAGGTATCGACAAGGAACTTGTAGGATCATTCACTGCATCAGTGAGGGCAATGAAAAAGCCAGAACCTTACAAGGGTAAAGGATTTCGTTATTCAGATGAAGTTATTCGTCGTAAGCAAGGTAAGAAGGCTGCATAATCAAAATATATATGGCAAACAAAAAATTAGACAAAAGAATAAGATTAAAGAAAAAGATTCGTACAAAGATTTTTGGTACATCTGTATCTCCACGTCTTTCTGTTTTCCGCTCCAACAATTTCATTTATGCTCAAATGATTGATGATTCCAAGGGTACAACCATTGCTTCTGCTTCAGACATGGATGTGAAGACTGGTACCAAGACTGAACGCTCTGTAGCCGTAGGAACTCTCATAGCTAAAGCATCAAATGCAAAAGGCATAAAGGCTTGCGTCTTTGATCGCAATGGATTCAAGTACACTGGCCGTATTAAAGCTCTAGCAGATAGTGCTCGTGCTTCAGGTCTTAAATTTTAATATTATATATGGATACAACAACACCAAAACAAAATACTACACCTACAACACCAGCACCAACATCACCACGTCCACAAGCAGGCGCTAGAACCAACACTCCAAACAGAAGTTTCGGATCTAGTAACCGTTTCCCAAAGCGTGAAGGGGGTCAAGGAGGAGAAAGAAAGCCAAGAACATTCTTTGAAAGACCAAAGCCAGAATTTGATCAGAAGATGGTCTCCATTCGTCGCGTTACTCGTGTCGTAGCTGGAGGACGTCGTATGACTTTCGCAGTGGCGCTTGCTATCGGTGACAAGAAAGGCTCAATCGGACTAGGTACAGGTAAGGGAGGCGACACAGCCATAGCTATAGCCAAAGCTCTTCGCCAAGCCAAGAAGAATATGTTCAAGATCAAGACTACTAAAGATATGTCTATAACTCATGAAGTCTCTGCAAAGTTCTCAAGTTCAAAACTTGTTGTCAGACCAAACCGTGGTAAGGGACTTGTAGCAGGAAGTACAGTTCGTGATATGCTAATCCTTGCAGGATTAAAGAATGTTACAGCCAAGCTTCACTCAGGAAGTAAGAACAAGCTCAACAATGCAAGAGTTGCTTATAAGACTCTTTACCAATTAAAGGCGATAGCATCATTACCTAAAGTAGCTGCATTTATAGCAGAACAAGAAGAAGAGGCTAAAGTTGAAGCCAAGGAAATAGCAGTAGAAGTAACTAAATAATAATTTTATGCAATTACACACACTAAAAAGAGAACATCCAAATAAAAAGTCACGACAAGTAGGACGTGGAGGTACACGTGGTAAGACTTCTGGACGTGGAGGCAAGGGTCAGACAGCTCGTGCAGGTAACAAGCGTCGTCCACAAATGCGTGACATCATCAAGAAGATTCCAAAGCTTCGTGGTTACCGTTTCGCTTCACACGATATAAAGGCTTCCCCTGTGAATGTTGGTTCTCTCAATGTTTTCGCTACAGGTGCTATAATAAGTCCAGCAACTTTATTCGAAGCTAACCTAGTCCGCCGAGTTGGAGGCAAGTTGCCAAAAGTTAAAATCTTGGGCAATGGAGAGATTACAGTTAAAGTAACAATTACTGATTGTATCACTTCTAAAACTGCCAAAGAGAAGATTGAAAAAGCTGGTGGAAGTATAAAATAAAAATGGAAAATGTTTTCGACAAAATAAGAATGGTGTTTACAGACAAGTCACTTCGAAATCGTGTCTTGTTTGTGCTTGGGGCACTCGTATTATTCAGATTTCTTTCTGCAATTCCAATACCAGGTATTGATGCATTTCGTCTTCAGACTTTCATCAGCAATAACCAATTCCTAGGAGTCCTAAACATGTTTTCAGGTGGAGGACTCTCAACTCTTTCTATACTAATGCTTGGAGTTGGTCCATACATTACTGCATCTATCATAATGCAACTTTTGACTATCATGTCTCCTCGTTTGAAAGCTATGTATCAAGAAGATGGCGAGATTGGACGCAAGAAATTCACTCAATTTAGTCGTATGATCACAGTTCCTCTAGCTATCATCCAAGGATTTGCACTTTTGTTCTTGCTTAAGAAGCAGGGGATCCTAGCTGATCTTTCCATGTTTAACATGGTTGCCAATCTCTCTGTCATCGTTGCTGGATCAATGCTCATTATGTGGATAGGAGAGCTTATATCAGAATTTGGTATTGGTAACGGTATGTCACTTATTATCTTTGCTGGTATCGTGGCAAGCATTCCAAAGGAAATTGCACAATTCATGTTTACTTTCAATATTGCCAATCTTCCTCTATACATATTATTCCTAGCAGTGGGTCTTTTGATTATTGCTGGAGTTGTCGTCATGACAGAAGCAGAGAGGCCAATACCAGTCACTTATGCCAAGCAAGTACGTGGCGATCATGTCGCAGGAGGTACTCAGACTTATCTACCATTACGTGTCAACCAAGCTGGAGTTATCCCTATCATCTTTGCACTTTCTATACTTATGTTCCCTCAGCTCATAGGTAATGCTTTAGCTGGAATGGAGAATAATATTTTAAAATCTATATCAGATGGATTACTATGGTTTGTAGCAAACACTTGGTTATACTCACTATTCTACTTCGCATTTGTATTTCTATTTACTTACTTCTATACAGCTGTTACTTTCGACCCAAATCAGCTTTCAGAAAATTTACAGAAGAATGGTGCCTTTGTACCGGGGATTCGTCCAGGACCTGCTACTCGTGAATATATCGAGAAGATTCTCACACGCATTACAACTATCGGTGCAGTCTTCCTTGGTTTGATAGCAGTCCTCCCTCTCATAATGAAAGCCATTACCGATATCTCTGCTTTTGCTATTGGAGGAACTGCCCTTCTCATCGTTGTCTCTGTTGTTTTAGATTTGATTAAAAAGATAGAAGCACAACTGTCCATGCGAGAGTATTAAAAAAAGACCTATAATCGGGTCTTTTTTTATGATTAATAATTTTAGTATATAATCCCGTAGTAGATTTTTGTTAAAAAATTCACTACAGGATATAATAGAGAGATATGAAACCACAAACATTTATATTTTTTGGAAGGTCAGGTTGCGGGAAGGGTACTCAGCTTAAACTATTAAGAGAGTATTTAGAAAAAGAAGATTCTAATCGAAAGCAGTTTGCTTATTCAACTGGCGATGGATTTCGAGAATTATTTACAAAGAATTCTTATGCCAGCAATCTATCTAAGGATATTACTGCAAATGGATTACTTCAACCATTATTTCTTACTATATCTCTTTGGGGGAATGCGATGCTCAGTAATCTAGAACAAGACAACCATATGTTTATAGACGGTTATCCAAGACGTAAAGAAGAGGCAGAAATGGTAGATGGAGCTTTAAAATTTTTCAATCGAGAAAATGTAATTATATTAGACTTCATAGTCTCACGAGAGACTTCCAAGAAGAGAATGCTAGGAAGAGGAAGGTATGATGATACAGAAGAGAATACGGAGACAAGACTAGACTGGTATGATAAAGATGTAACTCCTTCTATAGAGTATCTGAAGAATCAACCCGGATATATTTATATTGAGATAGATGGGGAAGGAGCAATAGAAGAAATTCAGACAGATATTATTAACAAAATTAAACCTTATTTATAAAATGCAAGAAAAAGAAACAATAATTATATCACTAGGAGGAGCAATCGTTGTCCCAGACATGCCCAATCCAGAATTTATCAAAGATTTCAAAAAGATTATTTTAGAATGGGTAGAGAAAGGGAAGAGGTTTGTGATTATTGTTGGTGGTGGTAAGACTTGCCGACGTTACAATGAGGCACTCAGCAAGGTCATAGAAGCTACGAGTGAAGACTTGGACTGGATGGGTATATATTCTACACAGTTGAATGCTCAACTTGTGAGGCTTGCCTTTGGGAAAGATACCTCTGGTCAGATAGTGATAGACCCAAGGGACGTTACAAAGTTCAATGACGATATTATCATAGGAGCAGGATGGCAACCAGGGTGTTCAACCGATACGGACGCAGTCTTAGTAGCCAAAGAACTTAATGCCAAGAAGATAGTCAATCTTTCAAATATAGACTATGTTTACGATAGCGACCCAAAGACAAACAGTACAGCCAAGAAGTTCGAGAATCTTACATGGAAGGAATATCGCTCATTCATATCATCCAAGTGGACCCCAGGGTCTAACACACCATTCGATCCTATAGCTTCCGAAATGGCAGAAAAAGATGGCATGGAAGTGGCATTTATGTCTGGTTCCAATCTAGAAGGCTTGAATAATTATCTAAAGGGGGAAGCATTTACAGGGACAACGATCAAGAATTAGGTTCTAGGGGCTAGGGGCTAGGGGCTAGTGACTAGGTTCTAGTAATAATACAAAATATAAAGAGTGCCCCTATAAGCCTTGCTTAGGGGCACTTTTGGGTTCTGTATATTTTAGGCTGATATTCTAGTATAATCATATTATGGAATCACAAACGAAGACCTGCCAAAACTGTAAAAAAGACTTTATTATTGAACCTGATGACTTTTCTTTTTATGAGAAGATTAAAGTCCCTCCTCCAACCTTCTGTCCTAATTGTCGTTTACAGCGTCGAATGTCTTGGAGAAATGGATGGCATTTATTTAAAAAAACGGACAGTCTTAATGGTAAAAAGATTTTTTCATTGTTTCCCGAAGAAAGTCCAGTAAAAATTTATGATCGAGATTATTGGATTTCAGATGATTGGGACCCAACTACATATGGTAAGGATTATGATTTTTCTAAAACTTTTTTTGAACAATTCAAAGAATTATTACATACAGTTCCTCTCCCTGCACACTCCATGATGTATATTACAGATTGCGAATATTGTACAAATTCTAATAATATCAAAGGTTGTTATTTGGTACGTGGTGCATCTTTTACAGAAGATTCTGCTTATCTTATTTGGGATCAAAAATCAAAAGAATGTTTAGATAGTCACATGACAGATCAATGCGAATTAAGTTATGGTAATGTAAATACTATTTCTTGCTATAAGACTTTCTTTTCAGTTGATTGTGAAATTTGCCAAGATACAATTTTATGCAAAGATTGCATAGGTTGTAATAATTGTATTGCTTCAATTGGACTTCGAAATAAATCATATTATATATTTAATAAGCCTTATACAAAAGAAGAATATAAAAAGAAATTATCAGAATTTAATTTTGGTTCAGAAAAAGATTTTCAATCATTAAAAGATCAAGCATATAAACATTGGCTAAAATATCCTCATAAATTTATTCATGGAAAGCAAAACCTAACTGTTTTAGGTGATTATATTTATGAGTCCAAAAATGCTCTAAATTGTTTTAGAGTTAAAGAGGTTGAAAATAGTAAATTTATTCAAAATATTTTAACTGGTCCAGTGAATGATTGTTACGATTATGCAAATTATGGAGATAATGTAGAGCTTATATATGAATCATTAGTTGTTGGAAGTGGGATATCTAATGTTAAATTTTCTTCTCAAGTTGTTCAAAATGGTAAAAATCTTACTTATTGTTTCTTTTGTTTTCCCTCGTGTTCAAATTTGTTTGGATGTATTTCACTTCGTAAAAAAGAATATTGTATTTTAAATAAACAGTATACAAAAGAAAAATATGAAGAATTGATTCCAAAAATAATTGAACATATGAAAACAACTGGTGAGTATGGTGAATTTTTCCCATCATCGTTATCTCCTTGGCCATATCAGGCAACAGAAGCATATGAATTTTTTCCATTAGAAGAACAAGTTGCTAAAGAGCAAGGATTTACATGGTATTCAACTTTAGGTCAAGATTATAAAATAACATTAAAAAATGCAGAAATTCCTGATGATATTCAAGATGTAGATAAAAATATTTTAAATGAAATTATTGAATGTGCTCATCAAGGAAATTGTCATCATGAATGTGTTGGGGCTTTTAGGGTTATTGAAAAAGAAGTTGATTTTTGTAAAAGAATGAATATTCCATTACCTAGGTTATGTCCTAATTGTCGTCACTATGAAAGATTGCAATTACGTAATTCACCTCATTTTTACCATCGCTCTTGTATGAAAGAGGGTTGTACTAATGAATTCGAAACCTCATATTCTCCCGACCGACCAGAAATAGTATACTGTGAGAAGTGCTATCAACAGGAAGTGTATTAATAACCCCAGATAGGGGTTCAACCCCTATCTGGAAGAATAATTTATGAAAATATCAATAAATGAGCAGGAAGTGGTTTTTAATAAAGAAGATTTTCCAATGTTTATAAACGGTAAGGCTTTTGTGCAAAGTGGAGCTTCATTTTTCAGTGTATCACTTATGACCAAGTTGTTTGAACAAGGAGAAAAGATTGTATTCTTTACAGGCTTTGATCCTGCGAAAGAATTATTTAGAGACCAGCTTAATGGCAGAATGAATGAAAATATTATAATAATTCCAACTGGAGACGAAGATGACTTCATAAAAGAGCTAGATAAAATAAAAGATTTAGATGAAAGAATTATTTTATTTAAGAACATAGAAGAATATAGTATAAAACTTTTTAATAAACTAAAAGACCATAAGTATGTAATTTTCTCTGGGGATATAGATAAATGTGCATTTAGAAATGAACTCTTGGGAATTAATTTTAAAACAAAAATATTTTTCTCATATCCAGAAAAAACCGAAGTAGCCAATAAGGTAGATTTACCTAAGTACAAAGGTTTGATAATCAGTTCTAAATATAACGGAATTATCTCTTTATAATCTTTACCAACTCAAACCCATAGGTTTAGATTGGTAAATGAATTCACTCTCCCAGATAGGGCCCGGAGCTCTATCTGGGAGAATTGGTTTGATTATATTGAGGTTTTGGGATAGTATGATGATATATGACGGTTATTGTAAAAAATAAAGAACAAATAAAGATTATAAGAGAAGGGGGGAAGATACTGGCGAGGGTATTGGATAAGGTTGCCAAGAAGGCAAAGCCTGGTATTTCGACTTTCGAACTTGATAAATATGCACATGATTTAATAATAAAAGAGGGAGGGATTCCTGCTTTTTTGAATTATAGGCCTGAAGGGGCTCCGAAGGCTTTCCCTGCTACTATCTGCATATCAGTGAATAATGAGATAGTTCACGGTATTCCTACTAAAACGAAAATATTAAAAGAAGGCGATATTGTTTCTCTAGACTTGGGGCTTGAATACAAGGGACTATTTACTGACCATGCTGTCACTGTCGCTGTAGGGAAGATTTCGAAGAAGGATCAGCAACTTCTCGATTATACGAAGAAAGCTCTTGAGGTGGGCATTTGGGCAGCGCAGGGAGGTGCTACTGTCGGGGATATTGGGCACGCCATAGAATCCTTTGTAAACAGAAAGTACGGTATAGTCAGAGAGCTTTCGGGACATGGAGTCGGAGTGAAGATACACGAAGATCCATATATACCGAACTATGGCAAAAAGGGTAAAGGGGTCAAGCTTATACCGGGAATGATTATCGCCATAGAACCAATGCTAAATATTGGCAAGGCTTCGATTGTCAGTGCGTCGGATGACTGGACTATCAAAACAGCAGACGGTTCACGCTCAGCTCACTTTGAACATACTATTCTAATTACTGAAGGAGAGGCAGAAATATTGACGAAAATATAAAATCTCCGTTTCGTAGGATTATTAAAATTATTTCCTCTTTACCCAGAGAGGCGAGCCCTACGAGATAAATAATTTTAACAATCCTACTTCACTTTTTGTTTCTTATGATATATCGATTACGATATAAAAACAGCTCTCGGACATTAAGCAAATTAAAGATTACTTTATTTGCTTATGCTCCTCGTTTGTTGTTATAATGTTTCTATATGGAAGGATTTAATTTGAACAATGCTCCTAAATTTAAGACTCCACAAGAGGAGTTAGAATTTTTGCGTGCGCATATCGCAGAGAAAGAGAAGGCCTTGGTAGAACAAGGCAAGGAGGCCAATAAGGAAATGCTTGCTCATGATGTAATCCATGAATACAGAAAGTATGAGCCAGAAGATGTAATGCATAAAAGTGCAGTCATGGGTAAAAAAGAAGTTGAAAGTTTGGTTTTGAGGTTACATCCAGAAGGTCATGATGCCAAAATGGAAGAAATGCTTGCAATACTACTAGACAAAGGTATTTCCAACGTTCTTTCTGTTATTGCCAAAATGAACAATCCTCACCTAGATGACGACTTCCATCGTTTCCTTGTTCAATACTTGTATACAACTCACAAAGTTCCTGGACTTAAAGAAGGTACACCCCTCTTCAAATCTCTAGATATGAAACTTTTCGAAATTACTCTTCCAGATGCAGCTGATAACGATAAAGAAAAGAAGGGTTTGAAAGAATTACTTTCTGCCATGGAGCAATTCTATGCAGGTATGCACTCAGTGGGGGAAGGTAGAGAGAATTATAATAGGAATCACTTTACCCTAGAGATTGCTCTTTCTGAAGGATCTGATAGCTTTGTATTCTACGTTGCGGTACCTACGAATAAGGCAGAACTTTTCGAGAAGCAACTTCTCGGAGTGAACTTGGATGCAAAAGTTACAGAAGTGCCAGATGATTACAATATTTTCTCTGAGCATGCATCTATCAGTGCCTCTTATGCTACTCTCGCTCATCATGAAGTCTATCCTATCAAGCTTTATGATGCTATCGACCACGATCCTTTAAATATCATTCTCAATGTCTTTACGAAGTTAAAGAAGGAAGGCGAAGGAGCGGCAATTCAATTCTCTATTTGTCCTGAAGACGAAGACATTATCAGAAAGTTTCACATCATTCACTCTGATGTGAAGAATGGGATGTCGGTTCGTACAGCCTCTAGTATGACTCGCCAAGTCACGAAAGAATTTAAGAATTTGGCGTCCGAATTACTTTTTGGAGCTTCTAAAAAGAAAGAAGAGAAAAAGGTAAATGATAAGGCTGTTGAGTACATCGGCGAGAAGCTCAAGAGTACTATCATGGCTACCAACATCCGTATCATGGCTTCAGCAGAAGACGAAAGTAGATCCAAACAAATACTCTCTGAAATAGAGTCCTCCTTCAATCAATTCACCGAGTCAGACAGGAATGGTTTCAATTTTAATCATCCTACGGGTTCGTCTCTAATGAATCTCATTCATGATTTCTCTTATCGAACCTTCTCTGATAATTACTCGATGCCACTCAATCTGAAAGAGCTTGCAACGGTCTTTCACTTTCCCAATGGAGTGGTATCTTCACAGCTCAAGCAGGCTAAGGCCGGCTTTGCCCCAGCTCCTCTTGAGATGGGCAGTGAGGGGATACTCTTGGGTATCAATAGCTACCGAGGTAAGGATACAGAGATACGTATGAGTCGCGAAGATCGTATGCGTCATATGTACGTCATAGGACAGACTGGTACAGGTAAGACTACAATATTGAAGAATATGATTGCGCAGGATATTAAGAACGGGGAGGGATGTTGCTTTATTGATCCGCATGGTAGTGATATCCAAGACATCTTGAGTTATGTACCCAAGGAGCGTATTGATGACGTCATATACTTTGACCCTGCTTATACAGCTCGTCCTATGGGGCTCAACATGCTTGAGTATGATCCCAAGTATCCTGAACAGAAGACTTTCGTGGTCAACGAGCTTATGAGTATCTTCAATAAACTTTTTGATATGAAGACTTCAGGCGGTCCGATGTTCGAACAATATTTCAAGAACAGTGCCTTCCTAGCCATGGATGATCCAGAAGCTCATGCAACCTTACTTGATATCACGCGCATACTTGGCAACAAGGAATACCGAGATGCACTTTGTGCTAAATGCAAGAACCCAATCGTCAAAGAATTCTGGGCCAATGCCGAGAAGACAACAGGGGACCAGTCCATTGCCAACTTCGTGCCATACATTACTTCCAAGTTCGACAACTTTATATCGAACGACATCATGCGTCCAGTGGTGCTTCAGGAGAAGTCAGCCTTTAACTTCCGTGAGATCATGGACAATAAAAAGATACTTTTGATCAATCTTTCTAAAGGTAGACTTGGAGAAGTAAATGCCAATCTAATAGGACTTCTGCTTGTCGGCAAGATTCAGATGGCGGCGCTTTCTCGTGTAGATATGTATGGGCAGAAAATGAATGACTTCTATCTATATATCGATGAATTCCAAAATGTCACGACGGACTCAATAGCCTCAATACTTTCTGAAGCTCGTAAGTACCGCTTGTCTTTGACTGTGGCTCACCAGTATATTTCTCAACTTGAAGAGGGTATTAAGAATGCTGTCTTCGGAAACGTGGGTTCGATGGCTATCTATCGAATCAGTACCGAGGATGCGAGCTTCATAGAGCCAAGATTCAAGCCAACTTTCACAGCAACAGATATTATGAAGTTGGATAATTTCAATTCATATGTCTCAATGCTGGTAAATGGTACACCGACGAAGCCATTTTCTATGACTTCCCACTGGAGCCTAACTCCAAAGGGTAATACAGAAATAGTTGATAAGATCAAGGAGTTATCGTACCTCAAGTACGGTCGCCTTCGTGAAGAAGTAGAAGAAGAGATAATGGAGAAGTATAGGAATTTGTAAGAAATTATGGAAGAAATTTTGGAGTTTGGAATAAAGAGAGAAGGGGAAGAGCGTCGCGATGGTGGATGCTCTGTTGTTTTTGATCCACAAACACAAAAGTACGCTGTATATAGAAATTTGAAAAATGGAGTATTAGGACTCTTTGGAGGAGGATTCGATGAAGGTGAAGATGAAGAGACGGGAGTCTTGAGAGAACTTGTCGAAGAGAGTGGCCTAGTGGACTATTTACATATTGAAAAGGTTGATAAGGTTTTGACGCATTACTTCAATAGCAACAAGCAAGTTCCTCGTGTAGCATACGCAACCTGCTTGTTGGTTATATTAAATAGTCAAAAAACTCAGCAAACTAAGTTGGAAGAACATGAAAACTTTGAATTAGAATGGCACACAAATGAAGAAATTTTAACCAGTTGGATGTCTAGAAATCACAATAAGGATTATGATCATTGGGTTTACCTAATGAATAAAGCTGTAAAAAGAGCTAAAGAATTAGGGCACGACAAGACGAGTATTGTAGAGAATATCGACTAAAAACTTTAATACATAGGACGGTCCTATGTATTTTGTGTTGATAACCATTGAAAGAGATCATCAATATGAGATTTAATATTTGGGAAATAAGAAGGGAATGATGCTGGGTTTGTAATTTTAATTTTATTATTTAGATATTCATATAAACTAGAATATGGATATTTTTTTACAAAGATTAGTAATTCTTTTGATTTGTGTGTTTTGTCTTCTTTCCATTTTGGATTTTTTAGTTTTGCAGGATTAAGATGGATATAAGCATATAAATATTTTAAATATCCATCAGTATTTGCATGTTCAGATTTAAATCGTCCCTGGAAAAGAATTCCTGTTCTTATATATTTTTTATTAAAATACATAGCATATGCAGTTGATAATTTTTTCATAAAAGTAGAAATGCCATTTTCTATTTTTTCATAACAAAGTACATGAAAATGATTAGGCATTATACAATAAGCGCCTATATCAACTATAGTTTCTCCACGATCAAAATTATCGCTGATATTTCGAAGGGTGATACTTTTGTTTGAATTACAAATATATAAGAGTTTTAAAAAATGAAAATAATCTTCTTTATCTAAAAAGATTTCTCTTTTTTCAACTCCTCTATTATAAATATGATAATATTCTCCTCTAACAAGGGGAGTTCTTCTTAATCCCATATAAACATTATATCACATAGGACCGTCCTATGTATATGTTTTTTAAGGCAGAGTATAGTATAATCTTTTTATGGAAGAAATTGAGGCAAAATTTTTAGAAATTGATATTAAAAAAATTATTGAAAAACTAGAATCTTTGGGAGCAAAGAAAAATTTTGATATTATTTATCGTCGTCGAGTTTTTGATTTTCCAAACGATAGCTTAGAGTCTAATCATTCATGGCTTCGATTAAGAGATGAAGGAGATCAGATTACTTTATCTTATAAAAAAAGATTTGGAGTTGGAGAAAATTTAAACGATTTAGGAATGAATGAAACAGAAATCATAGTTAGTGATTTTAATAAAACAGCCGACATTTTACTTTCCATAGGAATGATCGAAAAGTTTTATGAAGAAAATAAAAGATTAAAATATACTTTAGATGAAGTCGAGTTTTGTATTGATGAATGGCCCCTTATTCCACCGTATCTTGAAATAGAAGGAAGAAATTGGGCTGAAGTTGAGAATATGGCAATTAAACTCGATTTGAATTGGAGAGAACATATTCGTTGTTCAACTATGCAAATTTATAAACATTATGGGATTAATGAAAAAGAATATTCAGTTCTAACCTTTGAAGAACAAACAAAAAATACACAAAATACATAGGACCGTCCTATGTATTTTGTGTTATATGGGTTTTTAGTATATAATGCCAGTACTTTATTAGATTATTTATATATATTATTATGAAAGGACCGTTAACAGATTTCCCTATTATTAAAACAAAAGTGCCTAATGTTACTAAGAAATTTAATCTTACAAATCCAGAGGAAAGGAAAGATTATTTTGAAGCAAAAGCAGGTCCAGAAATTGCTAAAATTAAAAAGTATTTAGAGGATAATACCTTTATTGCCTATCTTCTTGGTAAGAAGAACTCAGGAAAGGGAACTTATACTAAATTAATGGCTGAAATTTTCGGCGCAGACAAGATTGGACATATTTCTGTAGGTGACTTGGTTCGCCAAATATATAAAGATATTGCTGACCCTGAAAAAAAGGCAGATATCGTTGAATATTTAGAGGAACATTATCGTGGATATATCTCTGTAGAAGAGGCCATTGATGCCCTAGTTGGTAAAAACCAAAAGGTATTACTCCCAACCGAATTCATTCTCGCCTTATTGAAAAGAGAAATTAATAAGTTTGATAGGAAAGTTATCTTTATAGATGGTTTCCCTCGTGATCTAGATCAAGTTCAATACTCACTTTATTTTAGAGATTTAGCAGATTATCGTCTTGACCCTGACTTGTTTATTGCTATCAATATTCCAGAATCAGTTCTTGATGAACGTATGCGTAATCGTGTCATTTGCCCTAAATGTCAGGCTCCAAGAAATTTGACAGTTTTCCCAACTAAAGAAGTTGGTTATGATAAAGAGACTGGTAAATATTTCCTAAAGTGTGACAATCCAGAATGTAACGGAGAGAGAATGGTAGGCAAGGAGGGTGACGATGCTGGTATTGAAAGTATTCGCGACCGTTTAACCTTGGATGATAAATTGATTAAGCAAGTAATGTCTTTGCATGGAGTTCCTAAAATACTTCTTCGAAATTCTATTCCTGTTAGTAGCATAAATGATGTAGATGATTATGAAATTACTCCAGGTTATATATATAAATATAACGAACAGACAGGAAAAGTAGATGTAACTGAAGAATCATGGGTTGTTAAAGATGACGAAGGAGTAGATTCTTATAGTTTCCTTCCTCCTCCAGTTGTAGTAGGCTTGATAAAGCAGTTAGTAAAAGCTTTAGGACTTTAATAGATTTTGTTCTGAAGCATAAAACCACCTTAGGGTGGTTTTATGCTAAAACTAAGAGATGAAAAAAATTACAGAGATATATAAAGAATACAATATTATGCCTATGCTTGCTATGCATCAAATGCGAGTGGCAGGAGTGGCAATGCAGATTTGTGAAGCTTTAGATGTAGAAGTAGATAAGGAAAGTGTTATCAAAGCTTGTCTTCTTCATGATATGGGCAATATTATTAAGTTCAAGCTTGAGCAGAGACCAGAATGGAATGAACCACTAGGTACAGCATACTGGCAAGGAGTTAAAGATGATTTTATTCTTAAATACGGTAACGATGAACATCATGCAAGTTTGGAAATTGCTAAAGAGTTAGGATTATCTACATCTATTTATGATCTTATAAATTGCATTGATGCTTCAGTCGCAGAAAAAATAGTAATAGAAGATGATTTCAATAAAAAAATATGTGCATATGTGGACAATCGGGTGTCACCTCATGGTGTTGTGTCTGTAGAAGAACATAGTTTAGATGCTAAAAAAAGGTATGAAGATCATCCTCATGCGTTTGATGAAGAAAAAAGAATTTTCTTTAACAAAAATTTATTTGAAATAGAAAAACAGATTTTTTCTCACACTAAAATCAAACCAGAAGATATAAATGATGAATCTATTGTTCCTTACTTGGAAAAATTACAAGATTTTTCAATATGAATTAAGTATATTTATTGAAATACTGTCAAAGGTGTGCTTTATTTAGAGTAGGGGCTTGCGCTTCTTTACTCTCGCGAGTATAGTTTAAGTAGGGTTATTTGAATTGTATTACCTAGAACAATTTTTTAGGGGATATAGAGTTTTGAGACAGTGCTGTATACAATATTATGTTCACAAATCTGCTTCATCCTCAAATCCCACTTAGCGTTATGCTATGGTAATATCTTTCGGATAGTCCTAATAAGAGATTCTTTCATTTACTTGAAAGGATTTTTTATTTATAAGTAATATGTTTCGCAGGATTATTAAAATTATTTCCTCTTTACCCCAAAGGGGCCCTACGAGATAAATAATTTTAACAATCCTGCTTCACAAAGACTGAGAAGAGCTATTTGAATTCCACTTTTTATATACTTCGTGTATAATAAAAAGATGGATAATGATACAAAACTGAAAGTTACATTTTGTTCTGGTGCTGGTACTGTCACAGGTGCCAACTTTTTGATAGAGGGGAATGGCAAGAAGTTCTTGGTAGACTGTGGGCTTATCCAAGGCGAAAAGGTTGCCGAGGATCTAAACTGGGACAAATTCCCTTATGAGGCTTCCACTATAGATATCCTCTTCATCACTCATGGACATATCGATCATATAGGGCGTATTCCCAAGCTTATAGCTGAAGGATTCAACGGTAGGATAATCTCTACTATTCCCACGAAAGAGATTACAGAAGTCATGCTAGCCGATACAGCTCACTTACTTTCGCGTGATGAGGATCATAACTTGGCAGAGATATATAGCCCAGAGAATATCAAGAAGGCTCTAAGTCTATGGGAGACTATAGAGTACGGACAGAAGCTCAACGTGGATCACGGCTTTCAATTTTCTTATAAAGATTCTGGACACATACTTGGGTCTGGAATGCTTGAGATAATATATAATTATAGGAAGATTGTCTTCACTGGCGACCTAGGGAATTCGCCATCACCTTTACTCCGCGATACAGAGAAGATAAAAGATGTGGATTATTTGTTTATGGAGTCTTGTTACGGAGATAGGAATCATGAAGACCGTGATGAGAGGAAGAATAAATTAATGGAAATCATTAAGCAAAACTATGACAGGAAAGGCACTCTTATAATACCAACTTTTTCTTTAGAGAGAACACAAGAATTACTATATGAAATAAATACTTTAGTAGAGTGGAATCTTATTCCCAAGATGTCTATATTCTTAGACTCTCCTTTGGCTATAAAGCTTACCGCTATTTATACTAAGTACGAGAAGTATTTTAATCCTACAGCCTTAAAGATAATAAGAGGAGGCGATGAGATATTTAATTTCATTGGATTAAAAATGACTGATACAACCGATGAATCGAAAGCCATCTTACATGCTCCTGACCCCAAGATTATCATGGCTGGTAGCGGTATGAGTAATGGCGGAAGGATACTACATCATGAGAAGAATTATCTGCCTTATGCCAGCAACACCATACTGCTTATTGGCTACCAGTCTGTAGGTACTCTCGGACGATCTATTCAAAATGGTACAAAGAAGCTACACATAATGGGCGAAGATATTCATGTCAAAGCTCATGTCGAAATGATCAGTGGCTATTCTGGACACAAGGACTCAGACCATCTTGTGGAGTTCGTAGCAGACACAGCAAATACAGTGAAGAAAATATTCTTACTTATGGGAGAGCCGAAATCTGCAATGTTTCTAGCTCAAAAACTTAAAGACAATCTTGGCGTCAATGCTTATACACCAATAGCCGGCGAGCAAGTAGTGATAGACTGCTAGACTATTTATAACTATATAAATTATTTATTGAAATTCGATTTCAAATGGGTACATGCCCATACCACAGGTGCCTTGTAGGGTGCCTGTTTTTTGTATACCTAGGTCGATATCTGTGATACCTGATTGTGGAAGAAATTTTGAAATGTTCATACTCGGAATTCTGACCGAAGAAGAGCAATCGAAAGTTCCATTTGTATTGAATCGTAGTATGGTAGGGGTGTCAGCTTTAGCAATACTTACTCTTGGAGTATATCCACCTTTTGCTTTTATTTCTATTATTTGTTTTCCATCCACAATAGAGACATTGTTTACAATAGTTTCATTTTGAATGTTTTGTTCTGGGGTACTCTTTTTCCCACTCGTAAAAACAATTGCGAGAATTATAAGAGTGGAAGCTATTATTATTGATATGATTGTATTTTTCATATTTAAAAATTAAATATTGGTTTGATTAATCCTATAATGACCAAGCTGTTTAGGATATTCATTATAGCGAACAATACGACGATAAGTCCAGCTGACTTGAAAAAGATACCAGAGTTCTTATTATTCTTAATACTAAATGAGCTAAAGCTTACAAGTGCAAGCACAGGTAGTGTCCCAAGGGCAAAAGCAAGCATTGTAAGAGCTCCATTCATAAAGCTTCCAGTCGAGAGAGTGTACACTTGCATTGATTGAGTAAATCCACAAGGAAGGAAAAATGTAGCAATACCGACTAGAAGTGGAGTCAGAGTATGGTTTATCTTTGAAATGCCGAAAGCTCTCTTGGAAATGAATTTCGGCATACTGATTTGAGCCTTCTTGGCTCCATGGAAAATATCAAGAAGGTTTATTCCCATAATAAGCATGACTAACCCGATTATTATTCCTAAGATAAATGTAGCAGAAGTATTTAAAGTGAAAACACTACCTAGGGCACCTATGACACCACCGAGGATAAAGAAAGAGACGAGTCTTCCTCCGTGGAATAATATCTGAGGTTTAATCTTGTCTCCCTCTTTGGCAAAAGTTGCTGACATGGAGAGGACAAGTCCTCCAACTACTGCCATACAAGTCGAAAGGGAAGCAATGATTCCTATGACGAAAGAAGTACCATATGACACTTTAGATACGTTTACAAGATTGACGATTCCTATTTTTTGCAAGATTATAAATACCGCTAAAAATAAAAAGGCTATCGGTATTGCAATTTTAAAGTCACTCCACTTCTTGTCTTTTGTTTCTTTTTCTAAAGATAAAGTGTATCCGTGAGGTTTTAATATTAGAGTTAATTCATTTGCAATTTCTTCTACTGTTTTATCTCCAAAGCTACCCTCTATTTCAATAGAATTATTTTTAAGACTTGATTTGGCATGTGTTACATTTTCTAAATCATTTATTTCACTTTCTGTTAATAATACACATGAGTTACAGTGCATACCGTGAACATGAAATTTGTATTTTTTATTTTGTGTAGTCATAATAATCTATTTAGATATATAATTTAGTACAAAAAATAACCCCTTACAATTACTTTTTGTATTTAAATATTATATACCCCTATGGGGTATAAGTCAATTTTTTATGTTTTTTAAATAGATTGAAATAATTATTTTGCGTTATTAATAATGTTTTGAATAATTTGGTCAATTTCTTTTGGTCTCTCGCCTAAATCTGCTTGTGGGAAGAATTGCGACAAAACAATCGGACGCATTCCAGAAATAAAAACTTGTTCGTCTTTGGTGTAAATATTTATTTTGCATGGTAAACAAAGTCCAATTTTAATATCTTTGTTTAAAAATTCATTAGCAAATTTTGCATTACAAAATTCTACAATCTTAAACGATTCTCTTTGAAAACCTTTTTCACCTAAAGTTTCTTGTACGTTATGAATATACAAGACACGCATACTGGCTTTAGCGATTTCATCTTCTACACTTTTGACTGCTTCATCAAAAGTTTTAGTTGTAATTACTGTATAATCAAATTTCATAAATTTTTGTATGTTAAATTAATAATATTGTTAATAATTCGACCTAATATAATTATACTCCACATCCTACTTGTTTTTGTTGCTGTGGTACTGGGGCTCCACCTCCTACACTACACCCACCACCTCCCTTTTGTTGCTGTGAACTCTCAGGCTGTATAACTTGTGCAGAAATATTTGCAAATCCTTGTGAACTTGAAAAATCTTTTCCAAGTATTTCTTCTGTATTGATATCTTTCCAATCTATACCTTTATCTTTCATATAAGTTGCGATTGTAAGATAAGTATCAGGGAACCAATATGAATTTACAGTCAAAGCAGTCTCCCACATTTCTTGTTCACTTACACCTTGTGAAACCATCAATTCTAGAAGTCCAAGCATTGCCATTCCGTGATTGCAGTCAGGAAAGTTCACTGAGTTACCACAACATGGTCGGTAAATACCACGAGACACTTTATCCACTAGAACTTGCTGTTCTAGTGTAAGAGTAAAGAAAGCATGTTTACTATAATGATCCATTGCCTCACCCTTTGCTAAAGTCCAACCACCAGTAGAGGCGAAGTTTCCAGCTCCACCGTATTTTGGATCAACCATTTCACCTTTTTCTAATATTTCATTCTTATTAGCTAGACCTAGTGCCCAGAATAGATTGAGTAAATATCCTGAATTTTCAGCCGTTATCTTTATTCTGCCATTATTTATTTCTTCAAGTAATTTTTTATTCTCTTCTGTATATTGACCTCTATTTATATAAATAGCTTTAAATTTATCAGCATCTATAACTCCTCCCTCTACTAATTTTACTCCAAGATCTCCCCATACTATAGGTAACACTACCCCTTTAGAAGGTAGAACTTTCTCTTCTAATTTTGACACTAGAGAATTTTTTTGATTTACCCCTTTTACCAATTGTTGTGTACCTTGTTTTACTCCAACTACATATCCTAGAAAACTGGAAACAATAATGGCAACTATTAGGATACTTGATTGGATAACTTGATATTTATTAATTTTGTTTTCCATATTTATTCATTACAGCAATCGGCTAGTTTGCCTACCAAGTCCTCAAGGTTGGAACTTGTTTTTACTGTATCTTTTATTAATTGACCATCTATTAATTTTAATTTAAGAGCCCAAAAGATTGAATATACCTTATAAGCTCTTTCAAACATTTTCTTTGCTTCATCTTTCTTATCATCAGATGAAAGCTTATTGCCGACTTCTATTAGCCTCATTGTAGAAGAGAGTAGGTGTTTTGATATACACCATGTTTCTCCTTCGTGATTTGGCATTAATTCTTTTAATAATTCTTTTCTGAGCTCTCTGATTTCTTCTGCTGTATCAAAATATTCGTCTTTTTTAATTTTTACTCCTGTAAAGAAGAAATGTTCTTCTAAGCTGATTAGGTTCATTACAGCTAAGCTCAGATCCTCTGCTGTAGAAAGATCAACACCTGCTTTTTCTTTAAGGGATTCTATTTTTACTAGAAATTCATCTATTGTTGGTTTTGTTGTTTTCATAAATTTAAATAAAGAAAATTAAGATACCAATAATAATCATTGCAAGACCAGCCCAGAATTTTACACCTTTCATATTTGTCTTTTTCCATTCCTGCACTTTATCCACAATATTTTTATTTGCGGTTATCCATAGAACAGCGACAAGAGGAATGATAAGGATGAAATTATAAAGCATGAGATAACCAGAACCTGTCAGATATGTAACCTGATCTTTCAAGAGACCTATGACCATCAGGTATGGTCCACCCATACAAGGGAATTGGCATATACCGACGAGGAGTCCGAGTCCGAAAGCTGCAGGGAAAGATGCCTTCTCCATTAATCTCCCCATCGTTGTGTGAGAGAAAGAGGGGATTTTCAATTTAAGAGGAAACTTAGGAAATAACTCATTTATAATATTTATTACACCGAAGATTATAAGTAAGCTTGCCCCAAGTTTACCCATAAAATGAGGGGTGTTAAATAAGTGTAAAACTTTCAGTATACCGAGACCTATCAAAAAGTAAGCGATGAATATTCCTGCTATGTATGTACCACCAACTTGAAGAATTTTCTTTCTTGTTAATTGCATCCCAAATAGGAAAGCAATTGTGATAAGTAGAATTGAGAATGAGCAAGGGTGGACACTGTCAAGAAGGGCAGAGATAAGGACAAGAGGCAGAAGCCAAGCGCCACTATTGCTCAAACTCCAAATAAATGAAGATGTTTCGGGGCTATTCTTCAAGAAAATTATTCCCAATATGGCAACAATGATGACAATTAGAATTGTTATTGTTTTTTTCATAGATTTAAGGTGTTACTGTTGCTTTTACTTCCAAAGACAAACTATTTCCTGTTTTATCAACAAGAGTAATGAATCTATCAATGAATCCTACTCCAGCAGGACCATGAGCATTTGGATTATAAATAGCTCTAATAATAATATTTTCTCCGGCTTTAATTATTTCATTTGCAGGCGGAAGGTATCCATGACCTGCCATTCCAAAAGGACCTTTTGTAGTACCATCTGCTCGAACAATCAATGCATTGGTACACATACAAGAAGTACTTATGGAGGAAATTTCCATATCATTATTTGTCGGGTTAGTGATAATAAAATCTTTAGTAGCATCTCCTTTTTTCATAGAAATAGTACCGAAATCATACATAGTTTCATCTGCAAATAAAGCAGTTTTTGCTCCAGTCTGAGGCACGGTAGGAGAAGTAGAAGTTTGCGACTTACTACCAAACCAGATAAGGCCAATCAAGCCAAGCACAATAACCAAAGTTACAATAATAGTTTTTTTCATTTTATTTAATAGAAATTAATTTAATAAGAGAACAAGAAAAAAGCCTTGCGGTTAACATTTATCAAAAGCAATCAAAAGAAATTGATAAATCCGCAAAACTATATTGTTGCTACTTTGTATATTTTTGTATTAAGAATACCACTAGAAAAAACCTCTTTCAAATAATTAAAAAGATTTATTTGAGGATGTTGTTTTATATAAAGTCTGAATCGAGAGGAAACACGCCGAGAAAATTCAAGAATAGAATTTCTGTAAAAAGTAAATGTTAGAGCTAGGGTAATTAATAAAAGTATGGTATTTACTATTCCAAAAATATCTTGGGGTAGACTCATTGTAATTCCTTGCCAAAGAGTAATATGTTCAGTAAAGGTCATGCCACATTCATTTGAACTACTGAATAAGCAACTGTTTTTTGTTGCTTCAAATCTCATTGCGTTCATATGGTAAAGTAGCCCAAAAGTACTAATCCACAAGAAAATGACCATACTTATTACAAGCATTACCCCCCTAAATTTTTTATTATTTGATATTAAATCCATCTGTATAATATTATACTAACATAAATATTTATATTTTCTTAGTTTTTAATCTTAGCGAGTTTCCAACGACAGAAACACTTGAAAATGCCATAGCAAGTCCTGCAAATATTGGGTTAAGTATTATTCCCCAAATAGGGTAGAGAAGTCCTGCCGCAATAGGAATACCAACAATGTTGTAAATGAAAGCCCAGAAAAGATTTTGCCTAATAGTTCTCATTGTAGATTTTGATAAATCTATTGCTTGAGAAATTTTATGTATATCTCCTCCTAATAATGCTATTCCTGCTGATTCTATTGCAATATCTGATCCTGTGGCCATAGCTATTCCTACATTGGCTTGTACAAGCGCTGGGGCATCGTTTATACCATCTCCAGCCATTGCCACGATTTTACCATCGCTCTGTAGAGATTTAATTTTACCACTCTTTTCATTGGGTAATACTTCTGAAAATACACTATCAATATTAACTTGTTTTGCTATGTATTCTGCAGCCGAGTGGTTGTCCCCAGTAAGCATTATAACTTTAATCCCTCTTTTGTGGAGTTTTGCTATTGCTTCTACCGCCTCATCTTTTATAGTATCACTCAATGCTATTAATCCTATTTTATTATTATCTACTTCTACTATTACAACTGTTTTGCCTTGTTCTTGAAGTTCTTTTAATTTTTCACTATTATCATCAACAGCTGGTCTATGAATGTAAATATTCTTATCATCTATTTTTCCTTTCACCCCTACTCCTTCCAGAGAAATAAAATCACTTGCTTTCATGAGTGTTATATTTTTAGTTATAGCACTATCACTGATAGCTTGTGCTAAAGGATGTTCAGATAGCTTTTCTATGCTTCCTGCTAATTTTAAAATATCATTTTCAGAATAGATCTTATCAAGGATTATAATATCTGTAACTTCTGGTTTACCTTTTGTGATTGTTCCAGTTTTATCTAGGACGACTGTGTCCACTTTACTTAATAATTCTAAACTTTCTGCATTTTTAATTAAAATTCCATTGAGGGCACCTTTACCAACACCGACAATAATCGCAGTAGGTGTAGCAAGACCGAGAGCACAAGGACAAGCAATGATTAGTATTCCAACGAAAGAAAGTATCCCGTATGATATGGCAAGAGATTGACCTAGTATTGGCATTCCGACAACCAGCCATATAATTAATGTCACAAATGCAATTCCTAATACGACAGGGACAAAAATACTTGATATTTTATCTGCCATAGCTTGAATAGGAGCTTTTGATCCCTGTGCCTCTTCCACCATTTTTATTATTTGAGCTAGCATTGTTTCCCCGCCAACCTTAGTTGCTTCTATTTGGATATTTCCTTGTTTATTAATTGTGGCACCTATGACGATGTCACCCATTTTTTTATCTACTGGGATAGACTCGCCAGTAATCATACTCTCATCAATAGAAGTATTGCCTTCAATTATTTTTCCATCAACAGGAATTTTAGCTCCTGGTTTTACAATTATAATTTCTCCAATCAATACTTCACTAATTGGGATTTCAACTTCCAATCCATCTCTAATTACAAGAGCGGTCTTTGCTTGAAGCTCAAGTAACTTTTCTATAGCTTCACCAGTTTTTTGTTTTGAACGAGCTTCTAAATATTTACCTAAAGTAATGAAACCTATAACCACAATTACAACGTCAAAGTATGTGTACTCTGGTAATCTCATCAGGATTCTAATCTGGGGGAATAGGGTAATCAGTGTGCTGTAAATATAGGCAGTCAGAGTTCCGATCCCTATAAGCGTATCCATATTTGCAACTCTGTATTTGATGAATCGTGCTACTCCAGAAACAAAAGGCTTACCTATCCAAAATATGACAACAGTGGAAAGAACCATAGATATTATATTAAATAATTCCATTTGTATTGGTAGATTTGGTACAAATGAGAAAGTTTTAGAACTTATATCCCACATCATGATTACAAATATAAATAATGCTAAAGGTAAGACAAATTGTGTTTTTGCTTTCTGTGTAGCTAATTCTTGCTCCTTTTCATTTTTAGACATAGATAATCCAAGATGTTCACTGTGGTCCATTTGTTTTTCATGTGAATCAGACATAGTGTATCCCAATTTTTCGATCTCAGCATTCATTTTATCTAAATTAATTAGTCTTCCATCGAAATCAATATTTGCTTTTTCGGTAGCATAATTAACGTCAACATTTTTGACTCCATCTAATTTGGATATTTTTTTAGTTATGATTGCAGAGCAACTTGCACAATGCATTCCTTTTACTTTATAGATTTTGTTTTCCATATATTTTAACTGTTATACCAATTTTTTCTCCATTCTTTTAACATTGCGCCACTATCCGTTAAGAATTTTTCTACAGCATTTGCATTGTCTAATACCTCATTTCGACTTGATTTAACTCGGATATCTTTTGTCATTTCTATGCCATTTTCATGATGAGCTATAACTGCATTCAAAAATCTTAAATCAAAAGTATCATTATAGTTACCTAAATTAGGAACTACAGGGTCTGCCACTTTTTTTGTGTCCCCGTACCAGTCTTTTTTCTGTTGGTATAATTCTTCTATTAGCAATGGTTCATTTGTTTGTATTTCTTTTGCTAAATTTTGAATTTCTGGTCTTTGACTTATTTCTGCTTGTTTAGCCACAAGAATTGCTCCACGGTGGTGAGCAATCATTGCATTGATATATCTTAGATCTATCCATTTATCTGCACGACCCAAGTCCATACCACTCTTGTCATACATCGATAGGGAATACTGTGGAGTAAATGAGTACCCTGTTCCTATGCCGATGATAAAAGCTATAACTATTAATGAAACTGATAAATATGTTGAAATTTTTTGCATATATTTTGTTTATTTTAAATTTAATAAATTATTTTCTCTTAAGCCCGTAAACTTTCAATATCTCCTCTGTAGCTTTCTTGGTTTGACCTTTTTGAATTTGGTGGACTAGGCAGGTTCCTAAGTGGCTTTCCATTAGAGCATCTTCTACTCCCGAGAGTCCTTGCTTCACAGCAGATGTCTGAGTAATGACGTCTATACAATAGACATCTTTCTCAATCATTTCTTGTAAACCTCTAACTTGCCCCTCAATAATTTTCAAACGACGTATTAATTTTTGTTTGTTATTCATATTGGGAGTATATACCCCTAGGGGGTATATGTCAAGGGGGTAATAAAAAATCGCATTGTTATCCTTAGTAGAATAACAATGCGATTTTGATTGTGTTATACACAATCAGTAATTTATAGACTTAAGGAAGCTATATGCTTCCATGGTCTTGGGGATATTAATATCTTTAGTTACCATAAAGAAGAACTTATCTAGCTGATATTTCAATACTAGATCATCTTCTCTCAATTCAACCAATTGAGGTTCCAGCATGAGGAAGAATTGTTTTATTGGATAGACACTATCCAAAAACAATTCTGGGGTCTTATTAGATATTTTCATTTCCTCCATGAATGAGAGGTGTCGCAGGGTTCTGGTTACAATACTAACCATTGCCCTGTGCTTTTGATCTCTTTTTTCCTCTAAAAGTTGTTCAGAGGAGACAATTTTTTCTTGTTCCATGACTTTGACTTTAGAGGGGTTTATTAGTAGATTACTACTTTGGGAGAGGTTGTCAATGAGGGGGTTTGACATTTCTTTTAAAGTATGCTATTCTAAAAGAAATTTTTTCAAATAACAAAATTGTCTAATTTTAAAGCTCTTCACAATGAAAAAGAAAAATTCAATTAAATTTTCGGAAGATGGAACCGAGTTTAAGTTTATTTTTGCGGATGGTACTGAAAGTATTGATTTCCAATCAAAAGAAGCCGGATTTAAGGCAGTAGCTGATCTTGCCAACAAGAAAAAAATCACAGTCGGTGAATTTGGTGAAATTCGTGACCAGATATTTCAGGCTGATAATTTACCTTGGAGTGAGAAAAAGAAAGTAAGTATCAGTGTTGGTATTCTTGGTGACTTTGGTATATTGGGTGGTTTACTTGCTAAAATGGCTGAGGTTGAAACTCTTTCATCTTTGCTTGATTTAGCTCATGCTCCCGAAGAACCGGTTGAAACTGCATACTTCAAAATGTGTGACTGTGGTGGTGACCATGGTCGTATTTATTGTAAAGAATGCTACACCGGGATGATTAACTCAAAAAAACAGGCCATGAATTACCTTAATGAGCTTCAAGGTAAAGAGTTTATTACCGTCGAGGAAATTGTAAAAGTAAGAGAAGAAGTAGAAGGCTCCAAATTACCGGTTGAATAATTTTTTTTAAATTAATGGAATTGCAACCCTGTGTGTATTTATACATGCGGGGTTGTTTTTTATTGTTGAAAGTTGGAGCTTATCTATTTTTAGATATTGGATGTATCTGAAATGATTATAGAGATATAGCAAGGACTGTCCTTGCTATATCTAAAAGTTTAAAATAAATTCCGAAATTAAAGGATTTTTGGTTTTTATTTATTTTTAAATTCTTGAAATGCTAATTCTGCTAGAATAATTCCATTACTTAAAATGTCTGCATAAATCTGTAAAAAACCTTCACCTCTCTTTGGAACAGGTTTAATTATTTCGTTATTTTTATAATCAACATATACATTAGTTTCTTTTAAAATTCGTAGTTTTTTTGCAAGCATATCAGAAGTCCATATTTGTCCACTATTTGGATGTAATTGTGTTTTTTTAATAAAATCACCCAAATATTTAATTTTTACATCATGGTCATAGAATCCTATTTCCTTTAATTTTATTTCTTCTAAATTATTGTTATATTTTCCTAAAATTAAAAAGAATTTTCCTAGTTCTTCCAGTGCTAAATAAATAAAATGTTGAGAATGTGTAGCTGTTGATTGATTGGGAATTGGTGTTTGTTCGGTAGGTATTTTCGTATTTTTAAGTAGAATTAAAGCAGTATTATTTAATTGCCTTACGTTTTCTAATATAGAAAATAGTAGGTTGTAATATTTTTCATGATTAGTCATATGTATTAATAATAAATTATTTAATTTAATTGTAAATAGTAATTTGTTATATAATAAAAACAGTTTTTTATTAATGCAGAATGGGCCCACTTAGTTTGTCGACGATTAAAATAAAAGATGGTGGGACCGTGAGTACACTTATCGAACCTTACAGATTCTGTACATCCTTCGCGTGATTTTAAATCTCAATTTAAAATCACAAGCTCAGGGTCTTCACCTCCCACACGCGATGGTGGGAACCGTGAATACACTTTCGGTCACAAGTATTTTTCTGTTGAAAAATCTCGCGACCCTCATTTAGTAAAATGACTTACGTGCGACTCGTACCTTGTCTCACGACACGATTTACTAATCGGCGCTCCGTCTTCCGATTCCCGAGGCGGGACCGTGAGTACACTTATCGACCCTTACAGGGTCAGTACACCTTTTCCGTTCGTGAGTACTCTCACACGGAAAGGGTCTCCGATTCCCCGCACGCTTTGTCTGCAGAGACAAAGCTCATCTCCACAATATTGAAAAACCCCTTATAAAATAAGGGTTTTTTCAATATTGTGGAGATGGCGGGAATCGGACCCGCGTGCAAGGGGAAATCTTATAGAAGTCTACATGTTTAGAGTGTTCAACTTGGGTTTAAATGTTTATTCTAGAGAACATACAAGAAAAATAAACACCGAGCTTTAAATTGTCGGAATTTACAGCAAGCGGTTGTAAATTCGTAATCCGATGAATTATGCCCACCCTCTGTATCGGATGTAAAGAGGGCAGACATCGCTCGGGCCTAAATTAGGCGAAAGCGAAAGCAAAGCTGTTCATACCGAAGTATGGAGACTTTACTTTTGCGACTTTGTTTGCACTTAGTCTTTTCCAAGAAGTTTTAAAAGATTCCTGAGTACTTTACATGCATATATAAGATGATTCCTATTGTCGAAACCGATCATCCCCCTATGAAATTTTCAAAGAAAATTTCAATTAATAATTAATAATTATGAATTAAGAATTTTGGATTTCAATTTTTAATTATTAATTACTAATTTTTAATTATTTTAAACTCTCTACTTATTTCTCTATCTGTTTCCCGTTTCTTGATAGTTTCTCTTTTGTCGAAAACTTTCTTTCCACGAGCGACAGCTATAGAGACCTTTATGTAGCGTCCTTTACTATACAATGAAAGGGGAATAAGAGTCAATCCTTTCGTATCATCCTTATCCGCGAGTTTCTTAATCTCCTTTTTTGATAATAATAGTTTTCGTGTTCTGTCGGGATCATATGCAGGATCGACGTTGTTGGGTTGGTATGGAGGAATGTGTAAATTCATAATATAAGCTTCACCGCCACGGATTATACAAAAAGCCGAAGTAATGCTTCCTTGTCCATTTTTTATTGCTTTAACTTCAAAACCATAAAGCTCTATTCCAGCTTCGAATGTTTCTTCTATACTATAGTTAAAGTGTGCTTTTCTATTGTCTATATATGTTGCCATATTCTCTTATGTTACCAGTTATAATGAATAATATCAAAACAGAGCATTGACTCTTTATTTTAAATTTGATTTAATGACTTTAACTACAATTGTTTTTTCACAATGAGGCACGGGAGCAAGAACTCAACTACTCCCAAAGCCTGGCCTGAAGTTCACTGTTTTCAAGTCTAATTAAAATGCTTATTGTTTTTTTAAACAGTAAGCATTTTTATTTAGCCATATTTTGTGTATAATGCAATATATTATGAACCCAAAAACAAACAAAAAACCAACCCAACCAAAGATCCCCAATATAATGAACCAAATAGTAATTGCCATCTTTATTTTCATGGCGATTACTGTCGCTTATACTTTTTTCACAAAGAAGGGCGATGATGTGAAGAAAATGGCTATTTCAGACGTTGCCAAAAGTGTTGTAGATGGAACTATTGAGAAAATTACTGTTTCAGGAGGCGACATCAATATTGACTTTAAGGACAAGACAAAAGGTATAGCCAAAAAGGAGCTAGAGAGTTCTCTCTCCGAGACTTTGTACAATTACGGAGTGACTCCGGCACAGATTACTTCTACTCCGATTGAAATAAAGACGGAGTCTGGCTTCATGTATTGGATACTTAGTATTCTACCGTTCTTACTTCCAGTATTCCTCATTATGTTTTTATTCTGGATGCTTACACGTCAGGCCAAAGGTCAAGGTATGCAAGCTTTCACCTTCGGACAATCCAAGGCTCGCATTACAGACCCAGATGACAAGAACAACAAAGTAACCTTCAAAGATGTCGCCGGAGCGAAAGAAGCCAAAGAAGAATTGAAAGAAATTGTAGACTTCCTAAAGAATCCTAAAAAGTTTTTAGATATTGGAGCAAGAATTCCAAAGGGTGTACTTCTAACTGGGCAACCAGGTACAGGCAAGACCTTGCTAGCTAGAGCTGTAGCAGGAGAAGCAGAAGTACCATTTTTCCATCTTTCAGGTTCTGAATTTGTAGAAATGTTCGTAGGGGTGGGAGCTTCCCGCGTCCGGGATTTATTCAAAATGGCCAAAAAGGCTGCACCATCAATCGTCTTTATTGACGAAATAGATGCCGTCGGGCGAGTACGTGGTACAGGAGTAGGAGGAGGCAACGATGAACGTGAGCAGACTTTGAACCAGATACTTGTGGAGATGGACGGATTTGAACCCAATGAAAAGGTAATAGTGATGGCGGCGACAAATAGAGGTGATGTGCTAGATCCAGCGCTTCTTCGCCCAGGAAGATTCGACAGAAGAGTACTACTAGATCTTCCTGATAGAAAAGACCGCGAAGATATTCTCGCTATTCATTCTCGCAAGAAGCCTTTTGCCGAAGATGTGAATTTGAAAGTTATAGCAGAGAGGACTCCCGGATTTTCAGGAGCTGACCTTTTCTCTATTATGAATGAAGGAGCGATACTTGCAGCGAGAGAAGATAGGAAGAAGATTGCCCAGTTCGACCTTGTACGTTCCATTGAGAAAGTAATGATGGGCCCCGAGAGGAAGAGTCACTTGCTTTCAAAACAAGAAAAGGAAATTACCGCTTATCATGAAGCAGGGCATGCACTCGTGGCATCTGTGCTTCCTCATGCTGATCCAGTTCACAAAGTTTCAATTGTTTCTCGTGGAAGTGCTGGAGGCTACACACTCAAGCTTCCTTTAGAAGAAAGAAGACTTCAAAGCAAGAAAGAATTCCTAGATGACATAGCAATGTCACTCGGTGGATATGTCGCAGAAGAAATGGTCTTCGGAGATATTACAACAGGTCCATCGAACGACCTTCAAGTAGCGACAAGTCTAGCTCGAGCAATGGTCACAAGGTGGGGGATGAGTAGCGAGATAGGTCCAATAGCTCTTGAGAGTGATGGCGGGCGCACAATGTTCGGTCAGGGGGTAAATGATAAAGAGTATTCTGAGAGAGTCAGTGCTCTTATAGATGGAGAAGTCTCGAAGATCATGAATAATGCCTTTGCTGTTGCAAAACAAGTTCTGACAGAAAAGAGAAAAGTTCTAGACGCTATTGCAAGTAAATTAATAGAAGTAGAAACTCTCGAACAAGCCGAATACAATGAGATAATAGTAGCGAATGGAATAGTGCCGAAAAAAAGGAAGAAGTGAAGTAGAAAGTAAACAAATAAAACCAACCCCGAAGCTTCGCTTCGGGGTTGGTTGCTTATTGGGCTGTTTTTATGTAATATATGTTTAGTTTAACCAATCCGTCCTTAGCTCAGTTGGTTAGAGCACAGAGCTTATACCTCTGGGGTCCTAGGTTCGAATCCTAGAGGACGGACAATTATAAAAATATAATTTTACAATTAAGAAACGGCCGTTTCTTAATTGTAATTTCTATTCAAAATGCAGTTTTAGATTTTTTTCTAAGAGAGTTTTGGAGAGGAGAGGGGAAGATTTTAGATCTATATCACTCTCTACTATTCTTATTGCTTCGGTGCGGGCGGCTTCTACCATCTTAATATTCTTGATAGCTTCCATGCCAAGGTCTGTAATACCCCATTGCTTGTCGCCAGAGAGGAGTCCTGCTCCGCGGAGCTGTAAATCGAGTTCGGCAAGCTCAAAGCCATTGGTAGCTTTGGTCAAGGCCTTAAGTCTATCTATAGTCTTATTACTTTTAGCATCGGCAAATAGGTAACAGTAGGACTGATAATTTGAACGAATAACTCGTCCACGGAGCTGGTGAAGCTGGGCAAGCCCGAAACGTTCAGATCCTTCTATTATTATAACTGTGGCGTTTGGTACATTTACTCCTACTTCTATTACAGAAGTAGAAACAAGGATATCTATTTTCTTTTCCGCAAAGTCCTTCATGACTTTCTCTTTCTTTTCTTTCGTCATCTTACTGTGCATGATATCGATATTGTAATTTTGGAAAATATCTTTTTTAAGTCGCCTTGCCTCATCATTAACGGTTCGGAGTTCGGACAAAGTATTTCCGTCAGCACGCAATAAATCTCTGCTGAGATTTTTGCTAGTACTCGGCTCGACAGCCTCCGTAATGCTTCCTGAAACACTTTGTCCGAACTCCTCACCTATCTTCGGACAAATAACGTATAGTTGTCTACCAGCTTCTAATTCCTTTTTTATTTTCTCATAAGAATCCCCTCTTTTATTCTCAGGAACTATTTCGGTTATTACTTTTTTACGCCCCAAAGGCATTTCATCGATAATACTTAAATCCAAGTCTCCGTAGATAGTGAGAGCGAGTGTACGGGGGATAGGGGTGGCCGTCATGGATAAATAGTGTGGAGCGTGGCCATGCTTCTTCACTAGTTTCATTCTTTGGTTTGTACCAAAGCGGTGTTGTTCGTCTATTATAACTAATCCTAAATCTTTGAATTCTACAGTTTTCGATATGAGAGCATGAGTACCGATCACGATAGGTATCTCTCCATTTTTAATCCATTTCAAAAGTTGGCTTTTCGAAATTGTCGTCCAAGTTTTTACTTGTGAGCCATTCTCCCACCTCGCACTCTTACTAGGATACTTCCTACATCCAGAGCCAGTCATAAGAGCGACAGATATACCAGTGTGCTCAAAGTATCCTATAAAGTTCTCAAAAAGTTGCGTTGCCAGCACTTCGGTCGGAGCCATGTACGCGACTTGAAGGTTACCAAAGTCTCCATATCGTGAAGTTCCAGTTGTATTCTTGATAACTGCATAAGCGACAGTAGCAGCGACGAAAGTTTTACCAGACCCCACGTCTCCCTCGATTAGACGAGACATTGGCTTATCTTTTATAAAATCTTCTAGTATCGTATCTATTGTATGTGTCTGTGCTTTCGTAGGAGTGAAGGGGAAACGTGATATGAAGTCCGTCACGTCCTTGTGAGGAATTTTCAATTTATAAGAAAAGTTTTCTTGATACTTCTTCTTCTCTTGTTGGCGAGCAAGCTGGATGAAGAAGACTTCTTCAAATGCAAATCTTTTGCGAGCTATCTCTGCATGCTCTTTCTTCTGTGGCATATGTATCCAGAATAGAGCCGTGTGCAAGGCTGGCAGTTTGTAGGTATTTAAAATATCGCTCGGTATATAGTCGACAATATTTGTGACACAACTTTGTTTTAATATTTTTCCAATGGCATGGTAGAACCACTTAGAAGTGATACCTCGCGACTCTCTGTAGACTGGAAAACCGAATTGGGTCTGTGCCCCTTCTTTGCTACTAAACAATGAATCATGTATATCTATCGGCAGAATATCCTCCTTTGTGATTTCTGGGTTTGTTAGTGTTAGCCCATAAGTTTTACTCTCAGATACTTTCCCTGTTACACGGACGGTTGCTCCTTCCTTTAGCATTTTTGCCAAGTAAGGCTGGTGGAACCATATGATATTGATAGAGCCAGTCAAATCTTTCAAAGTTGCCTGACCCATTGGGATCTTACTCTTGAAACCCTTTTTCGTTTTGAGACCTGATATATTGCCAAGTACTGTAACGTTCTCGCCGTCAGTGAGGGTGTTTATATTTCTGACCTCACTTATATCACTGTAGCGAGAGGGGAAATGATACAGAAGATCCTTTAAGGTTTTGAGTCCAAGCTGTCCCAGCGCTTTCTTTTGGTTTATATCAATTCGAAAATGTAGCTCAATCTTGTCATCTAGTTTCATAATGTATATTGTAACATACAAAATAACACCGAGGCATCTCGGTGTTATTTATATTAGCTTTTTGATTTGCTCCATAAGTTCTTCAAGGGAGAAGTTGGACTTGACCATGAACTTCGTGGCCCCCAGACTAATAGCCTTTTCTATGTCTTTGTTCTCAGATAAATTTGAGAAGATTATGACGGGGATATTCTTGGTCTTATCGTTCTCTTTAATCTTCTTTAAAATTTCGAATCCATCGAAGTTGGGAAGTAGTAGGTCTAGTAGTATTACATCTACGTTGGGTTCTAGAATCTTCTTCATGGCATCTTCTCCAGTTTGCGCAGACAAAACATCATATCCACTGTTCAATATTTTCTTGGCTTCAAGTCCTTGTAGGAAATCGTCGTCTTCTATTATAAGTACTCTCTTCATATGTTGTTATTATACCACAATGATTAAGATATGGGCAATAATATAAAGAAGGAAGTTCCTGATTCTCTAGAACTTTCAAACCATATTTTGCCATTGTGCCTTTCGACAATGCTTTTTGTTGTGAAGAGTCCAAGTCCAGAGCCAGTAGTTTCCTTCTTGATTGCATTTGGTGCCCGGTAGAATTTATTGAATATTTTTAGCTGGTCCTCTTTCTTGATACCTATACCTTGATCATGAATAGATATCAGAATTTCATTATTCTTGGGATCATACTTTAAATCTATATTAATCTCTTCGTTATTTTGACTATATTTGATGGCGTTTTCTATCAAGCTTTGAATTGCGACGGTAATCATTTCTTTGTCGCATTTCACATCAGGTATATCTGTCGCTGGTTTTATAAATGTCAATTTGATATTTTTATTTCTAAGTTCGCCGTAGAATTCGTCGATAACTTTTCCTAAAATATCTAAAATAGAAACCTTTTTAAAGTCGAAAGCCATGGAAGTATCCTCTAAGTTGTTGAAAGTCAGAAGGTAGTTCACTAGATCTATAGCGTGCTCGTTGCTCTCTATAGCCTTCCCGATATATTTCTTTTGCTCGTCGTTTATATTGCCTAGCTCGCCGTCGTCAAACATTTTCAACGTCCACTTGAGAGCTGATAGGGAAGTTCGTAGCTGATGAGCAGATACAGAGACCAAGTCAGACTTATTCTCATTAATAAATTTTAACTTCTCATTTTCTTTTTTAATTTTCTCTATATCGTCTTTCGAGTCCATATTATATAGTATAACAGGTTTTAACTTTTTAAGAAGATTAAGCTATGACTTCTGTACAATGCGAGCAACGCTTGGCTTCGATAGGTACTTCACTTAGACACTCTGTACACTTCTTGGTGGTAGGATCGGCAGGGAGTTCCTTCTTAGAACGAGAGCGAGCAATAAGCAAGTTCATAGGCTTAACTACGAAGAAGAAGACAGAGCCAGATACCAGCAAGAAGGAGATGAGACTATTTATAAAATGTCCGTACAAGAAGTTGCTACCATTAATAGTAAATACAAGACCATTGAAGTCTGGCGTTTTAGCGATAGCTCCAATAAGCGGAGTGAGAATATCGGCAACTAGGGACGAGACGATAGTACCGAAAGCTGCACCAATGACGACACCGACAGCAAGGTCAACTACATTACCACGAAGTAAAAATTGTTTGAATTCTTTAAGCATAAATTTATATTATTTAAATAATAATATAATTATACCATATAATTTGCGGAGGATGTGAGATTCGAACTCACGGTACCGGTTAAGGTACGACGGTTTAGTAAACCGTTGATTTAAACCACTCATCCAATCCTCCTTTTAACTCTGATTATATTAACATAATTATCTTTAAATATAAAATTACAATTTTGAGTAAAAATCTTAAATATGATAAGGTATAATTGTTATTATGGAGCCGTGTCAGAGTGGTCTAACGTACATCTTTGCTAAAGATGCAGGGGATAAAACCCCTCGCTGGTTCGAATCCAGCCGGCTCCGCAGGAAATATGGTATACTTAATGTATGGAAAATATTAAAGAAAATAAGTTTGCTTTTATAAGTTTATCAATTGTAGCTTTTGCTATATTAATTTCTGTTGCCTTTTTTATCTCAGCTCATGATTTCTCAAAGCAAGGTTCATATGTGGAGGTAAAGGGTCTTTCTGAGAAGATTGTGAAAGCTGATACGGCTATTTGGTCTATGAGTTTTGAAGTGAAATCAAATGAAGTTGATTCACTATATTCTGATATAGAAAAAAACATTGTAACGATTAAATCTTTTCTAAAAGAAAAAGGTTTTGAAGATAGTGAAATAAATGCAGCTCCTGTAAATATTTATCAAGATACATACAAAGGTTCTGCCTTTAGATACAATTCCAATAATCAAGTTTCTGTATATACAAAGAAAGTTGATCTTGCTAAATCAGCATCAAATGAGACATTGCTCTTAGTTAAAAGGGGAGTGGTACTAAGCCAGAATAATATATCTTTTGAATTTTCTGACTTAAATAGCGTGAAGCCAGAAATGCTTGCTGAAGCAATAAAAAATGCTCGTGATACAGCTTCACAATTTGCTAAAAATTCAAATTCAGTAGTTGGAAGTGTTACAAGAGGGAATCAAGGAGTATTTGATATTACAGACAAAGATCCTGGCTCTCCTGAGTATAAAAAGATCCGTTTAGTTTCAACTCTTCGTTTTCTCTTGAAATAATTAAGGTAAATTTTAAACACAAAATCGTAGTGACCATCCTTGCGATAATGCTGTTGTAGGTTCTATATTTATATCATCGAAGAGGTTTGTTCTGTTTGAAGATTTGTGGAGCGTTGTTTTATTTTCCAGAATTGTATAACTAAAAATCCAATTACTATATAAACAGTCATAAATATCATCGTTATGCGATAGCTAGTTGCACTAGTTCCAAATATTGCAATTGATCCTCCCCATGTTAGTGGCCCAAAAAATGTTGAAAATCTTTCAAATAATGTATAGAAAGAAAATCCATAACCAAACTCTTCTTTCTTAAGTTTCTGACTCAAATATGCGCGTACTACGGCAACCATTCCGCCCATTGTAAAACCAAGCATAGTAGAACAAATAATTAAACCAGGAATAGTTTTCACTAATCCCAAACCTGGAAACAACACAATCCAAGTTATAAGGATTATCTTTATGGACTTCAATGCTCCAATTCTATCAGCAATTTTACCAAAAGTTAATCCACCCAGAGCAGACATTATAAGAATAGTCATTAAAATAATATTTTTAGTCATATCTGGGATAGAGAAAACTCTTTCCATATAAATAGAATAATTATTTGACGCTGTTAGAAGGGCATCATTAAAGAAAAAGAATGCTACAAGCACTGGAACTGCCACTGAAACTGAGAAGAAAATAACTAACTTTCTAAAAAATTCTTTAGAACCATTACTGAAAGATTGAATACTAAGTTTTGCCTGCCTTATTTGTTGTTCTTTGAAATAAATTAGAATTGGCAAAGATAGAAGGAAAAATATAATTATTGAAGGGAGGAGAGATGCCAATCTATTTTTTGAAAAAAAGAGTGAAAGCACAAGACCCATTAATTGACCCAAGCTATTTGAGAATTGGCAAATTCCAGAGGCTCTCGCTCTATGATTTATGTCTGCCACATCTTCAATCATAGGGTTATGAAAAATAAAAGATAATTGATAAAAATATTGTCCAATTAGGAAGCATATGGCGATAAAAATCATTGGTTGATTCAAGTATGCCAGAAGAGTTGCAAAACCATAACCTAAGATAGTCCCAAATGTTGAAAATTTAAGAAAATGTTTTCTCCCTCCAAACTTATCAGTAAAAGAGGCGAGTGTAGGACCAGAAAATAGTAATATAACTGAGCTTATGGCAAAAATTGCGTTATACCAGAAATCAGATAACCCTCCATCAATCACTAGCCACTGTGAAAAATAAAGCAAAAAATTAATAAAGACGAACGAATTGGCAAAATCATAAAGTGACCAATAAAATAGGTTTTTCTTATTCATATATTAATATAGTAACACATAATAAAGTTCTGGAATACCAATAAACCTTATTTTTTTAATGAACTTAATTATGATAGAATAGTCTTATAAGACTCAATTATCATTAATAATAAATAAAAAAAATGGCAAAAGATACAAAAATAACAAAAATTATTGGACGTGAAATCTTGGATTCAAGAGGTAATCCTACTGTGGAAGTGGATGTCTTACTTTCTGATGGTTCTCTTGGTCGTGCAGGAGTACCAAGTGGAGCTTCCACTGGATCGCATGAAGCAGTTGAGCTTCGTGACGGAGATAAAAAAAGATATGGAGGGAAGGGAGTTCTCAAAGCAGTAAAGAATGTAAATGAAATTATTGCAAAGAAGCTAAAAGGTAAAGTTTGGAATCAGCTAACCTTAGACTTGGTAATGATCGAGCTTGATGGCACGGAGAACAAAGGTAGACTTGGAGCGAATGCAATCCTTGGAGTCTCTATAGCTTTTGCTAAAGCAATGGCTCTATCAGAGAGTAAGCCTCTTTGGAAATACTTCAAAGATATTTCAAAGACGAAAGATATAAAGCTTCCAGTTCCTATGATGAACATCTTAAATGGTGGAAGTCATGCTGACAATTCTACGGACATTCAGGAATTCATGATTATGCCTACGGGAGCGAAGTCATTCTCGCAAGCTCTGCAATGGGGGACAGAAGTATTTCATGAATTAAAGAAAATTCTAAAAGAAAGAAAGTTGAGTACATTAGTTGGCGATGAAGGTGGGTATGCTCCATCTCTACCTACCAATGAATCTGCCATAGAAGTAATATTAGAAGCAATTAAAAAGGCTGGGTATATTCAAGGGAAAGATATAAGTATTGCTATCGATGCAGCAGCTAGTGAATTCTACAAGGATGGCAAGTATGTATTGGCACGAGAAGGTAAGACTCTATCGAGCGAAGAAATGATTGCCTTCTATGAGAATTGGGTAGCAAAGTACCCAATAGTATCTATTGAAGATGGCTTGGCAGAAGATGACTGGAGTGGATGGAATCAAATGACGAAAAAGCTCGGCAAGAAAATTCAGATAGTTGGCGACGACCTCTTCGTAACGAATATAAAAAGACTTGAGAGAGGTATAAAAGAAGGAGCAGGGAATTCTATCTTGATAAAACTAAATCAAATAGGAACAGTCTCGGAAACTATTGATGCCATAGCTATGGCAAAGAAGGCAGGATTCACAGCTGTCGTCTCGCATCGCTCGGGGGAGACAGAAGATTCTACCATTGCTGACTTTGTGGTGGGGCTAGGTACTGGGCAGATAAAGACGGGTTCACTTTGTAGAAGTGAGAGAGTGGCAAAGTACAATCAACTTCTACGTATTGAAGAATCACTGGGAGCTAAAGCTATGTTCTTGGGTAAGAAATCTTTGAAAGTATAATACTATTAAAAAATTTATTTTTAAGATATAATGTAGTTATGGAAACAATACAAACATTTATACAAACTATTTGGGCATCGGTTTTGGCTATTGGTACTGTGAAGGCAATCATAGCAGTAGTCGCTATTGCGGTATTATCTAAATATCAATATATTTTGGGAATGCTTGCTGCGGTATTATTTGTGGCATATTTAGCTCACTGGATAACTTTTTAATTAAGAATACAAAGAGCGAGGGCGAAGCCCTCGCTCTTTGTATTATATTTTGAAAAAATAATTTTTAGAGTATAATGTAGATCATATGAAACCACAATTTAATAAGACTTGGTTATTGATAACGTTAGTGATTATTGTGAATATTATTATTTTTAATTTTATGTCAAAAAAATTAGAAAGTGTTGTCATTAATCAAATTACAGACACAAAGACTGGAGAATTATAAAATATATTCTTAAAATTAATATCAAGTAGTTTGTTTTAAAATATGAAAAACGATAATTTAACAACAGGACAAGTTATAAAGAAAAATATATGGAAGCACATATATAGATTCTTCCCTTGGATGCAGAAGCATCTTTTGAAATGGCATTTAATGTGGCACGAGAAGGGTCGCCAGCCTTACCATATAGGATGGCTTGCCCCAGGGAAAACTCTCGAAGAACTTGAAAAGCACTTACATGATGAATGGGGATTTGGTAACCACTTCGTGGCTTGGCAAGATAATGGGCAAGTTCTCTCTTGGCGTAAGCTCGAAAGTTTTGAGAAGCAGTATCATTTGCGAGTCTTTAAAGATGGAGAGATAAGAGGACACTATGAAGATACTCCAGAAGACAAGCCCATTGCACACTTCGTAGAAATAGGCGAAGAAGCTCATATAGAAGATTTTAAGAAATTCTTAGGACACTATATAGTACAGAAGAAATATATTTCTCACTTAAAAGTTGATAGGAGAACAGCTCCAGAATCCGAGATAACCATTGATGACAATAGTTAAAATGCGTTGGCTTCGCCAACGCATTTTAACTAGAACCTAGCTACTAGTCACTAGAAACTAATTTCGATTCCGGATAAATTATATCCCAGAGAGCGCCAGCGACATTGCGTGGAGTTCCCACAAGTGGGAAGTGGTGGAGGTCGATGAAAGGGGCACTGTTGCACTCTATGACTCCACTTTTGGGCTGATCCTTCCACGAGATAGATACATCATTCATGATAAAGTCTACTCCTATAAGTGGGTCGTCTAATACTTCAGCTATTTTTTCTAACATTGCCACATTATCAGGGTGTATGATATCTGTCATATCTGTAATACCACCGCCGACGGCTCGGCTTGTCTTCTGTCCTAGAGTTACTATTTCTTTATCTTTCGGAATTGTATCACTCGTCTTCCCCCAATTCTTTAATTCTTTCTCTGCTTCCTCATCTAATTTTAGTTGATGGAAAATAGGTCCTTGTCTGAGAGGATTCTTGTTTTCTATGTCTATTAATTCTTTTACATTATGTACACCGTCACCTATAACGTAAGCTGGCTCACGACGGAGGCATGCTACGAACTTTTTGCCGATGAGGGTCCCACGGAAAACGTATCCAGTTAGTTCTTCCTCAATCATAACCCAAGGGGAGAGTTGGTGGGCTAGCTTGTAAGCTTTTATAAGTTCATCTTCTGTCCTGATATGAGTGGTCGTATGGCGACTTCTTGAACCCAAGTTTGGCTTGGCTATAACAGGCTTTTCAATAGATCTAAATATTTTAAGGGCTTCTTTCTTGCTACTTGCTATGCCTCCATCGGCTACAGGTATTCCTGCCTTTTTGAAATGTTTCTTCATTTCGTTCTTGTTGTCCATCCATTCTAAGCCTTTTGGATTGTAGTCTTTAGTTCGAGGGAGAACGTCAAAGAATCTAGTCTCACCCTTGAACTTTGAGGTGAAGATATCACGACCAATCCCAAACAGCAGGAATTCACTCATGTCTATACCACGCCTTTTAGCTTCTTCCCACAGTACTTTTGCTCGTAGGCTATCTTTCTCGGCGGGCTCGTGTATTATCTTACCCAAATGAAGCAATACTAAAACTTTCGTCAGTATAGGTCCTATCCACTCAAGCTTGTCTTCGGGTATTATACCCTCCATCCAATTTGTCCAAGGTTCTATCAAGGCACTTAGCCATAGAGAGATATATATCAATTTATGATTCACCTGCGCTCCTCCACAATCCGCACAATAATTCTTCTTTTTTTGTTCTGACATGTATTTAATATAACAGAAATTTGATTGGAATAAAAATGTAAAAGAAAATAGTCTCTGAAAAATGCCTTTCGCAGGGCCGATTAGTAAATCGTATCGTGAGATAAGGCCCGAGAAGAGCAAAATCTCAGCAGAGATTTATGTGTGGATTTTGAAGAGAGCTATTTTCTTTGGAATTTTTATGAGGCTCAATGTGCCACTGCAAAGCCGACGACTTTCTTGGCACCAGATTTTTTCAAAATCTTCATCATTTCAAGCATCGTGCCACCGGTCGTTGTGACATCATCTATAATGATTACTGTTTTGCCTTTTATTTCCTCTCCATTTTTCACTTCGAACGTTCCTTTAATGTTTTGCAGACGCTTGCTTCTATTTGTAAGTCTTGCTTGAGGAATTGTATTTAACTTTTTTGATACGATATTATTTTTCAGTTCGAAAATATTATTTTCTGCAGAGTTGCAGAAACTTCTAGCAATGATTTCTGACTGGTTGTACCCGCGAGTATTCTTCTTGTCTTTCGATATAGGTACAGGTACTACGTAGATGGGTAAACCTTGGGAGAATATTTGTATTCCCATTATATCTTCTTGCATAGCGTCATATAGTAGCGCCCCCAGTCTAGCCCCTAGATAGGGAGTCTTGTGATATTTCAACTCCCATATAGCCTTCTTAACTATAGGATCTCTATAATCATAAAGAGCCAAGATGTTGCTCTCTGTTGGTCGCTCTGCCTGACGTAGGTTTTGTTCACAATTAGTACAAAGGATTTGGCCCCGTATACTACAGCCGACACAGCTAGACGGGAACAATATTTCCAATAATAAATTTTTCCCAGATTTTATAAAGTAATTTACCTTTTCCACTTCTTAATTTTACTATATATGTGTTATACTTGATAGTGTAATTATGGATAAAACACTCACGAATATAATATCATCTATCTCGACTAGCTTTTCTCAGCTTTTCTCTTCTGATAATTCCACAAAGAGTATTATCGGTGTTGATATTGGGTCTTCGGCTATTAAAGTTGTCCAATTAAAAAAGAAAGGAGGCAAGGCTGTACTTGAGACTTACGGGGCTATATCTCTTGGTCCTTATGGCAATACTGACATAGGTCAAGTTACCAATCTACAGACGGGCGATATTGTCCGTGCGCTAATGGATGTAATGAAAGAAGCCAATGTAACTATCCGCACTGGAGTAGTGGCTATACCATCTTCTTCGAGTTTGATCTTTACTTTGCAGTTACCTGGTAATATTGCAGAAGACAAGCTTGCTAGTGTAGTCCCTCTTGAAGCTCGCAAGTATATCCCCGTACCTATCTCCGAGGTTACTCTCGACTGGTCCATTCTACCTAAGGATGCAGAATCATCTGAGAACGATACTGTCAGTCAGCCAGATCCTAAAAAGCTTCTAGATGCAAAGACTGAAGTTCTAGTTGTCGCCATACACAACGATATTCTAACTCGGTATCGAGAAATTTTAACGAAGACAGATATACAATCTGATTCTTTTGAGATGGAAATTTTCAGTAATATTAGATCATCCTTTTATCATGACTTGGCCCCTATACTTCTCATGGATTTCGGTGCTTCAAAGACAAAGATATCTATCATAGAGGAAGGTGTTGTTCATGTCTTCCATGTTGTGAACAGAGGTGGGGCTGATATCACCAAGAATATTGCTTCTTCTTTGGGAATATCTTTCGTTGAAGCTGAAAAGATCAAGAGAGAAGTAGGTCTCGATGCAAGTATCAACAAAGAGGTTGCTGACATAGTTAGATTATCCGTCGAATATATTTTAGCAGATGCCAATAGTATTGTGTTTGCATATCAGAAGAAGTATAATAAAAATATCAGTAAAGTTATTTTGGCTGGAGGCGGATCTCTCATAAAAGGAATTATTGATAAATCCACATCTAACTTTCATACAGAAGTAATTTACAGCAATCCTTTTGCGAAAACAGAAGCTCCCGCATTTCTTGCTCCCATACTAGAAGTTAGTGGACCAGAGTTTAGTGTTGCAGTTGGTTTAGCTCTAAGACAATTATTTTAAATTATGGAGAACTCATTTCAAACATCATTTATACCCAAAAAGCCCATAGTACCCAATGGCGCTAGTGGTACGAATAGTCTAGGAGGTAAGACCACAAGTATTTCTATTGTAGTTACGGTATTTATCTTGATAGCTCTTGTTGTTGCTACTGTTGGTTTATACTTCTATAGAGATTACTTGCAAAAGAATAAAGAAGACTTGTCTGCAACTCTATTTAAAATGCGTGGCAGTTTCGACAATGATACAATCGTTGCCTTAGAAATGTACGACAAGAAGTCTACAGTTGCAAAGCAGGTTCTAGGGGGTCACATTGTCCTCTCTCCTTTGTTTGATACTATGAACGAGCTTACTCTTTCATCTATTCAGTATACAAAGTTTGATCATAGTACGAATGACGGAGTATTCTCTGTCAAAATGTCAGGCATTGCTCGTGACTACAAGTCCATTGCTCTTCAAGCTGATGTTTTCAATACAAAGAAGGGTTCCATGTTTAAAGATGTTATATTTTCCAATCTTACAAAGGACAAGTCTAACAATGTCACATTTGATTTAGAATTTGACGTTGATCCTGCATTGCTTTCTTATTCCAATCATATTGTGAACACTGTCGCTATTCCAGAGGTTAGTACTTCAGGAGTAGTCGGAGCTACTGATACAACTCTTCCCGCAAGTGATGCGAATCTCAATACCGATACATCCCCATTACAAACAACAAGTAATCCTCAATAATATGAAACTAATTTTCCCAATTTTATTTATATTGCTTTCCATTATTACTTTTATCTTTGGAACCAATAAATTTTACAAAGATGTTTCAGCGTTGAGATCCGATATCTCTACTTACAATTTGGCCATCGATAACTCAAATGATCTTAAGAGTAAGGAAGATGCTCTGCTGACCACTTACAATGAGATCAAGCAAGAAGACAAAGATCGCCTAGGTAACTTTCTTCCCAGCACTGTGAATAATATACAGTTCATTCTAGAGGTAGAACGCATCGCGAACCTTCATGGTATGCCTATAAAGGATATTAAATTTGAAAATAAAAAGAAGGATGTACCAGTAGATCCCAATGTGATAATAGCAGAAGAGAATATAGACAGACGCCCTTATGGAGTTTTCCCTGTTGAGTTTACGACAGAAGGCAAATATGAAGCTTTCATTCTTTTCTTAAAAGATTTAGAATATAACTTGAGGCTAGTCGATGTGAAGTCAGTATCTTTTGAAGTCTCCGACAAGCCAGTCGTAGGAGCAGACCCAAGTGTTTATACTTATTCATTAAAAGTAGAAACTTATTGGCTTAAATAATATGCATAGAAAATATAGCAACTTTTTAATAATATCATTTATAGGAGTCTTAGTACTCGGAGTTTATTCGTATTTCAACAATGACTTAAAGGTATCAGCATCTTCTTCTGGTGGTGATATCACTTCATCGCTCGATGCCAGTGGGGGAGTTCCTGTATCAAGTACAGGTGATGCGAAGACGGCCGAAGACATTGCCTTCCTCGCAAAGCTGATTGCTCTTAAAACTATCAAGATTGACACCTCAATCTTTAATGATCAATCATTCAAACTTCTCGTAGACAACAATATAAAGCTCGACCCAGTTCCTTATGGACGTACTAATCCATTCTCACCTGCAGACAAAGTTATCGCTAACAACAAAGCAACAATTTCAATAAAGACCAATCTAACCACTCTAGTTTCTAGTAAGTCTGCCATTTTAAATGGTTCTCTTGAGGGAGCTTCCTCCAACAACGTTTACTTTGAGTATGGGACTACGGATGCTCTAGGTAAAACTACTCCCAAGATTGCCCCTTCAATGATAGGCAACTATTCTACAACAGTCACAGGACTCCTTTCTAAGACCACCTACTTTTATCGTTTAACAGCAAATATAAATGGCGTTGCAACTTCTGGAGATATCATGTCATTTAGTACAAACTAATTATTATGATTTTAGAAGAATTAGTGAAAAAAGGTCTTTTAAGAGAAGATCAAGTTCCTGAAATAGTAAAAACAGCAGATGATAAGTATGAAGGAGACATAGAGAGGTCTCTCATAGAAGACTTTCATATAAGCGAAGCAACTATCCTTGATATTAAGGGTACTATCTTCAACATTCCAATTAAAAATATTGACCCCAGTATGGTCAATTCCAATATATTAAAGATAATCCCAGTCGAAACGGCCAAGATTTATCATTTTGTACCTATAGGTTTGGATAACGATATACTTGAGATAGGTATCATTGATCCAGAGAACGTCCAAGCGATAGATGTGCTGACCTTTATAACAGCCAAGATTGATAAACCTTTTAAATTGTTTCTAATTAGTAATTCCGCTTACAACAGAATTATCGAAAAGTATGATGGACTAGGAAGCGAAGTCGAGTCAGTGCTTTCAGAAATAGACCAAGAGATAGCCATTGCAGGTGAAGAAATTCAAAAAGATAAATCCAAAGACAAGGATTCTCTAGAAAAGAAAGAAGAAGAAAAGATTACAGAAGACGCTCCTATCATCAAGATTGTGGCTGTGATATTGAGACATGCTGTAGAGGGAGGTGCTTCAGATATACATATAGAGAACACAGGGGACAAGGTAAAGGTTCGCTTCCGTGTTGATGGTATACTCCATACCTCACTCATTCTTCCTATTGCTGTTTATAACGGAGTCATTGCCCGTATCAAAATACTCTCCAAGCTAAGACTCGACGAAAAGCGTAAACCACAAGATGGAGGATTCTCGGTCAATATCGAGAAACGCAAAATTGACTTCCGTGTTTCGACAATGCCTTCTTATTATGGAGAAAAGGTTGTAATGCGTATTCTTGACTCACAGAAAGGTGTAAAACCTCTCAGTGATCTAGAGATGTCTCCTGACAATCTTGCTCTAGTCCGTGAAGCACTCGATAAGCCATACGGACTTATCCTAATGACTGGTCCTACAGGATCCGGAAAGACGACGACTCTATACTCTATGATCAACGAACTTGATCATGAACAAGAGAATGTAGTTTCACTTGAAGATCCAGTCGAGTATCATATGGAGGGTGTCAGTCAGTCGCAAGTTGCTCCTGAGATAGGATATACTTTCGCTTCAGGACTTCGTTCTATCTTAAGACAAGACCCAGATGTGATCATGGTGGGAGAGATCCGCGACAAAGAAACAGCCGAGCTTGCCATCCAAGCGGCACTTACAGGTCACCTTGTCTTCTCGACACTCCATACGAATAGTGCCGTCGGTGCTATTCCACGTCTTATCGATATGGGTATCGATCCTTATCTGATTGCTCCGACTCTTGTCCTTTGTATGGCCCAGCGTCTAGCTCGTAAGATACATCCAAGTTCCAAGAAAGAAATCCCCATGGATGAGAATACAAAGATAATGATAGACAAGCAATTTGCTGACTTGCCAACAGAGTTCAAATCAAAGTTAAATATGGGGAATTCTATATACGAAGCCATGTCTTCCAAGGAATGTCCTTCTGGTATGCTTGGACGTGTACCTGTGTATGAAATGTTTAAGATTGACAAAGAAATGCAAGAGATAATCTTGAAGAAGCCACAAGAACAAGAAATATACAAGCTGGCTCGTTCACGTGGCATGATGACTATTCGTGAAGATGCTATTATAAAGAGTACCAAAGGGCTAATCCCATTCAAGGAAGTGTATAACTTCTAGCCCCCACACCTACTTTTTCATTATTGTGCTTTTTAAAATATATAAAGAATAGTAGTTTAAATATAATAAAAAATTGTTTGATACTGTAATCTAATGGCACAATATAAAAGCAATGAAAAAGTAGGTGTGGGGGTGTAGGAAATTAATTGCAGTTGTATTATAATAAAAAGTATGGAATCAAATAAAAAAATTCTTATTGTTGATGACGATAATTTCCTTTTGGATATGTATGCACTCAAATTTAGTAAATCTAATTTTGATGTAGCTACTGCTTCTGGACCAGAAGAAGCTTTGAGTAAGTTGCGTTCTGGCTTTTCTCCAGACGTGATACTTCTAGATATTGTAATGCCAGTAATGGATGGTTTTGAAATGATGGAGAAAATGAAAGAAGAAGGTCTAGCGGGTGAAGCTATTAGGATAATTCTTTCCAATCGTGGACAGCCGTCTGATATTGCACGAGGAGAAGCCTTGGGTGCTTCTGGCTATATTGTCAAAGCTTCTAGCACTCCGACTGAAGTCATCGATAAAGTAGGAAGTATTATTAAAGATAGAAAATAAACTATGGATTACAATAAATTTTTAGATGAAATACTTACCAGTCTAATCCATGAAGATGGGTCAGACTTGCATTTGGGTACAGGTAGAAAGCCTGCAGTTCGTATCAACGGTCAGCTTGTTTTCCTTTCCAACAAGGAAGTTTTAAAGCAAGACGACATGGTCAGTATCTTGAAGATTCTCCTCGGCAAAGACAAGACAGATAAGTTTATGGAAGACAAAGAAATTGATTTCTCTTTCACCTTCAAGGGTACGACACACTTGCGAGGTAACGCCTTCTTCCAGAGAGGAGGTATCTGTATAGCATTGCGACTTGTCCCAAAGGCCAAGACATTTGAAGAACTCAATCTTCCAGCAGTATTGAAAACTTTCGCTATGAAGAAGCAAGGATTCTTCCTTGTAGTAGGACCTGTCGGTCAAGGTAAGTCGACGACACTTTCTACAATGGTGAATTATGTCAACAAAGAGAGCACTACCCACATTATAACTATCGAGGATCCTATTGAATACGTTTACTCACAAGAGAAGTCTATCATTGACCAGCGTGAGATTGGGCTTGATACCAAAGACTTCCCTGAAGCCCTCAAAGCTGCTTTCCGTGAAGATGTGAACGTGATTCTTATAGGTGAGATGCGTAATATTGAGACGATAGGAGCTGCTGTTACTGCTGCCGAGACGGGGCATTTGGTCTTCTCGACTCTTCATACGAACAACGCTCCTCAGACTATTGACCGTATCATTGATTCATTCCCAGCCAACCAGCAGGATCAGATTAGGCTTCAGCTTGCTTCTAGTCTAGTTGGTATTCTGTCTCAACGCTTGATACCTAGAGTTACTGGGGGTAGAATTCCAGCCTTTGAACTACTTATAAACAACAACGCCGTTGCCAACCTTATCCGCGAGAAGAGAACTCACGAAATCAATACAGTCATAGAGACTTCTTCAGAGCAAGGCATGATAGATATGAATCGCTACTTAGTTGATCTTGTAGCCAAGGGAGAGATAACTCTAGAGAGTGCATACCAGTACTCCTTTAATCCTAAGGCCCTTGAACGCCTTCTATAAAATATATGTTATTTAAATATGAAGCTATCACGAATACAGGAGAGAAGAAGATAGGGTCCATCGATGCATCTTCGAAGGACTCTGCCATTGCGTCTCTTCAGCGTAGAGGCTTGATAGTTTCTGCTATTGCAGAAGAAGGAGTGAAGAATGGCGTCTTTCATTTGTCTTTTTTCGATAAGAGAGTAAAGATGAAAGATGTGGTTATCATGTCTAGGCAGATATCGACACTTTTCGAATCACAAGTTTCAGCTCTGAAAGCTTTCAATCTACTAGCGACCAATACCGAGAATCCAGCACTAGTGAAGATCTTGGATACGATCTCTACTGATATCCAGTCGGGGGTATCTATCTCAGAGGCACTTGCTCGTCATCCTGATGCTTTCTCCCTTTTCTACATCAACATGGTCAAGGCTGGCGAAGAGTCAGGTAAATTGACTCAGACCTTCTCTTACTTGGCAGATTATCTTGATCGTCAGTATCAACTAACTTCCAAGACCAAGAATGCTCTAATCTACCCAGCCTTCGTCATAGGAGTCTTTGTTATTGTTATGATAATGATGTTCACTTTTATCATTCCGAGACTCGAAGTCATAATTAGAGATTCAGGACAAGTACTACCTTTCTCTACAAAGATAGTCTTTGCTATTAGTAACTTACTTGTGAATTATGGCTTGTTCGTCCTCATTGGCCTCTGTCTTTTTGGTTTGTATATATACAAGATGACGAAGTCAGATGTAGGCAAGAAATATTTGGATCATTTGAAGATTTCTATACCCATCTTTAAGAATATTTATGGCAAGCTTTATCTTTCTCGTATTGCAGACAATATGGATACGATGCTCTCTTCGGGGATACCTATAGTACGTGCTATAGAGCTTACTTCTGTCGTAGTAGGGAACAGGGTTTACGAAGACTTACTGAAAGATACGACAGAGAAGGTCAAAAGCGGAAGTTCTCTTTCAGATGCCTTTTCTGCTCACCCTGAAATACCGCCTATCATGGCAGGTATGATACGCGTCGGAGAAGAGACGGGAGCCCTCGGAAGTATTTTGAAAACTTTAGGGAAGTTTTATGCACGTGAAGTGAATGATGCTGTAGATACTCTCGTCAGCTTGATTGAGCCCGCGATGATTATTGCTCTTGGTTTGGGTGTCGGGCTTCTCCTTACTTCAGTTCTTATGCCAATCTACAATATTGCCGGAGGAATTTAGGATAATTAAAAATTAAGAATTAATAATTAAAACCTGTGGATAAGTTGGCAAGATTACTTGCCAACTTATCCACAGGTAATGCTTTCTTGTGCTTTTAATAATGGGATATGATATAATATATGTATTAAAAAGTAAGGTCGCTTCTTTTTAGAAAAAAGAAATTATTATAAGTTTTATTAATATTTTCCGCAACGGCGGATCCGCATAAAGCGGAAAATAAATCATGAAAAAAAATAAAGGTTTTACATTAATCGAATTGCTAGTCGTTATCGCAATCATTGGTATATTAGCTTCAGTTGTTTTGACTTCACTTTCAAGTGCAAGAGCAAAGGCAATGGCAGGAGCTTTCAAATCTGAAGTTGTAGCTATGCAACCAACTTGGGTTGCCACTTGTGATGGAAATACAGTTGCTACAGATGCAGAAATGGTTGCTGCTATAGTACCAGCTACTTCTGCTCGTCATGGGACAGTAACAGTTACAGCAGCAAACACTTGTCAAGCAGATGGTACATTTAGTATGTCAGTTCCAGTTGTTGCAGGAGCTACAGGTGCTTGTACAGGAGCTACTGTTACAAACTCTACTGTGACATTTGCTGGTGCAGGTTGTTAATTGTAGCATTTAAGACTTTTTATATCTTATGGTATAATGATATTAGTTTAGTGGGTGAATTGTTTTTATCTATTATTAATAGTCTAAAATTTAATTATGAAAAAAAATAAAGGTTTTACATTAATCGAATTGCTAGTTGTTATCGCAATCATTGGTATATTAGCTTCAGTTGTTTTGACTTCACTTTCAAGTGCAAGAACAAAGGCAATGGCAGGAGCTTTCAAATCTGAAGTTGTAGGTATGCAACCAGCTCTCATCGCTACTTGTGATGGAAATACAGTTGCCACAGATGCACAAATGATTGCTGCAGTAGTACCAGCTACTTCTGCTCGTCATGGAACAGTAACAGTTACAGCAGGTGGAAGTTGTACAGCTGCTGGTACATTTAGTATTACAGTTCCAGTTGTTGCAGGAGCTACAGGTGCTTGTACAGGAGCTACGATCACTCACTCTGCGGTGACATTTGCTGGTGCAGGTTGTTAATAGTATTGTTACTATAACTACATTTAAAATAAAAACTATACCTTATACTAAGGTATAGTTTTTATTTTAATTGTAGTACAATGATTAGATGGTAAGGTATTACATATAAATTATTAATAGTCTAAAATTTAATTATGAAAAAAAATAAAGGTTTTACATTAATCGAATTGCTAGTTGTTATTGCTATTATTGGCATACTAGCATCGGTTATTTTTACATCACTAACAGGAGCAAGAGAGAAAGCTCAACGTACTGCAACCATTGCAAATATGAAAGGGGTCATAACTCCTCTTTCTGTGTGTAAAGACGATGAAGGGTCTGGATATACAGATGCTATTCCTACAGCTGGTGCTACCTTTGTTTGTCAAGATGCAGTGACTGGCAATGTAGTTAAAACTGGGCATGAAGATATTTTCTGGCCTACTTTATCTGGAGGTTGGGCATACAATATACCGACAGGATTATTGTCTGACGATACTTATCAGTTCACTGCTTCCAAGGCTGGACAGACGGATGTCGTATGTACTACTTCAACTGGTGCTTGTAATTAATAAAATCTTTTACAAAAAACCACTTAAATAGTGGTTTTTTGTTTGTGGGGGTGGTATAATTCTATTATGAATATCCTTATATTTGTCTTTATATTTTTATTGGGAACTATTATTGGGAGTTTTTTGAATGTTGTTATTTTTCGATTCAACACTGGCAAGACTATTGTGAAGGGGAGGTCTATTTGTATGACTTGTAGTCAGACTCTCAGGTGGTACGAACTTATACCAGTCTTTTCTTATGTCTTCCAGCTTGGTAAATGCCGTCGCTGTTCTGAGAGGATTTCGCATCAGTATCCACTCGTTGAGCTTGCCACTGGTATCGTATTCGTCTTGATCGCGTATCATTTTCTACCTGTATTGTCCCTCTCCCCAATTTCATACTTATTCCTATTGAGCTTCTTTGTTTTCATCTTCTCTATTCTTATAGTTATCTCTGTCTACGATATTCGTCACAAGATTATCCCCGACAAGCTCGTATATGTCTATGCCTTTGTCTCGTTCCTTTCGATCTTTGTGAATCACTCTACGTTTGGAAGTTTGTTTACACTTCCATCTCTCTCTTTCATTGTTGCGGGACCTGTACTTGCTCTGCCATTTGCTTTCCTTTGGTTTGTATCTAAGGGCCAGTGGATGGGCTTGGGTGATGCGAAGCTAATGCTTGGTATCGGCTGGATGCTCGGGGCCTCTTTAGGATTGGCTTCTATTATATTGGCATTTTGGATTGGAGCAGTTGTGAGTCTCTCTATAATGTTTATCTCTCGCCAGAAAATAACCATGAAGACCGAAATACCATTCGCTCCATTCTTAATCTTAAGTACCCTTATAGTCTTTCTATTTAATTTAGATATCTTTTCTTTAGCATCACTCTTTCAATTTTAATTTAATTAATGAATAAAAAGAATTACAGAAGAATAAAAGATAGTGGGCTTGTCCGCAAAAATATGCATAGCATTTTCGGCGGATTTACTTTAGTTGAATTAATGGTGACTATTTCTATATTTCTTATTATCACTAGTGTCACTCTTGTGAATTATGGTGACTTTAAGTCCAGTGTTTCTTTACAGAACAATACTGATACTGTAGCCTTATCTATCCGCAAGGCGCAAAGCTATGCTATAGGAGCTCATGGATTTGGAGCAGAAGGTAGTACCAAGGTCTTTGACAGAAGTTATGGTATTCACTTTTCTACGAATGTAAATGGTTCTGGGCTAGATGGTTCTGATAAATCATTCTTAATATTTTCTATGCCAAAAGGTGATTCTGGATATAGCAAAAATCAAACAGGGGATTGTGGTAAGGGGGTAAATCAATGCATAGAATTCTTTAACATTACAAGTACAGATAAGATTAAAGATATTTCAGTATCTGGGGGGTCTGGTAATAGTGGTAACAACAAAGAATCTGTAGATATTTATTTTACTCGACCAGAATCTAGTGCCCACTTTTGCTATAGGAACTCAAGTGGTGATGAGAATAGTTGTAAACCCGATATTACTTCAGTAAGTATTGTTGTATCCAACGGGCAAACAAATGAGAAAACTAAAACGATAACAGTCCAAAATACTGGACAGATAAGCATTCAATAATATGAGAACAAAAATATTAAAAAAGAATAGTGCATTTACCCCCACACCAAAATTGATGTCGTTGTGTAGTATTTTCAATATTTATAATTTTAAACTTAATATATGAAGATTCCATTTTTTACACATTTAATAGAACGACACAACAAAAATACAACATCAATTTTGGTGTCGGGGTTTACGCTGATAGAACTCATGGTAGCGACGACTATATTCTCTATAGTTATGCTTATGGGGGTGGGGTCACTCATAGTCTCTTCGAATTCCGCCAAGGCTGCTCAGAGACTTCGAATAGCGATGGATAATGTAAACTTTGCAATGGAAAGTATGACGAGAGAGTTGCGTGTAGGAACTTATTATGAATGTGCAGGAACTGTTCATATGACTACTAACAGTGTAGCTGATTGCCCTCTAGGTGGTGGAGTTATTGCATTTACGCCACAACGAGTTACAGGTGCTCCAGATAGAGTAGGTTATTATAAACAAGCAAGATCAATTGGAACTAGTAATACTTTAGTAAGATGTGCAGATAATTCATTGCCATCAAGTTGTCCTTCAATAGTTGCTGATAATGTGGATGTACAAGATTTGAAATTTTATGTGAAGGGATCAGCCAGCAATGATACAATCCAACCCAGTGTTAGAATTATAATGAAAGGGGCCGTAACAATAGGTGGAGTAACTACACCATTTATACTCCAGTCCATAGCGTCCCAACGTTCAACAGAAAATTAGAGGGGGGATAATATAATATTTAATATATGAAGATTCAATTTTTTAAAAATTTAATAAAGCGACACAATAGAAATACAACACCAAATTTGGTGTCGGGGTTTACAATAGTCGAGGCAATAGTTGCCGTATTTATACTTTCCATTTCTATTTCTGCCATGCTTGGGCTCACTGTTTCAAGCTACTCTTCGGCTAAGTATGCCAACAATGAACTTACCGCGAACTATCTCTTACAAGAAGCGGTAGATGCCATAAGGAATAGTAGGGATACAATGGTATTTCAAAAATCTGGAGTCAACGCTACCAATTGGAGCGCATTTTTAACTGCATATGGGAAAGATACTAGTAGTAGTTGTTTCTCTAATAATGGTTGTGGAGTTTCAATTGGTTCATATTTTACTCCTGGAACTCCTAGTACTTTTGTTTCTGCTTGTACTGCCGATACTCAAGGTTTGGGAGGTTCAACTATTCCATGTTCTGCTTTGCAATACGATGATAGTGCACAGGGTGGCAGTTACTACTCAAGCACAAGTGGGAGTGCTAGTAGATTTAAAAGACAAGTAAAAATGGTTAGTACTGATGCAAATAAAGTAGAAGTAACTGTGACAGTTGAATACCCCAATGGTACAACTTTCAAAATTCGAACATTAAAAATGAATCTGCTAAATTGGCAGAATTAATGGTATTGTGATTTTAAAAAAATGAAAAAAAGAAATATAAAAATAAATAATGTAGATGGCAATCCTGAGTACTCGAAGGGCTACGCGGTACTATTCACACTAGTAGTTATAAGTATTATATCTATGATTTCTATGGGGCTTGCCAATACAGCTTTAAAGCAGATAATCCTATCAGGAGTTGCTCGTGACTCGACGACGGCATTCTACGAAGCTGACTTGGGTTCAGAATGTGTTATGTACGCGGATAATAACGATTTATTCCCTTCATATGGTAACCCAGAAGTTGGATTTAATTGTGGAGGAGATTCTTATGTTATGAATACAACCTCTGATTCTGGATTAACATCAACATATACAATGTTTCCAGATTCTACACTTTCTACGAGTGGTAATAAGTGTTTTCGAGCAAATATTACAAAAGAAAGTCCAGATGATTTTGTAGAAACTACGATTATTATAGATGGATATAATATTTGTAATATGACCAATATGAGAACCGTGCAACGCTCTCTTCTAATCAAATATTAATTATGAAGGACAATAATGCAAAAAACCGAATAGCGAAACTTCGGGAGGAGATTTCTCGTTTGAGAGAAGAGTATCATGTGAGGAACAATCCAAAAGTGACGGATGATGTATATGAGTCTCTTACTCGTGAATTGCATAATTTGGAAGCTAAATATCCAGAATTTATCGAAATAGATAGTAAGATAGACAGAGTAGCAGGTAAACCTTTAGACAAATTTAAAAAAGTAAAACATGAAATAAGAATGCTCTCAATGAATGACACCTTTTCATTTGATGAAATAAAAGATTGGGAGACTCGTATATATAAACTTCTAAATAAAAAGCACTCATATTTTTGTGAAGTGAAGTTTGATGGATTGTCAGCCTCTCTTATTTATAAAAATGGTATTTTTGTAGAAGGTTCTACAAGGGGGGATGGATTTATAGGAGAAGATGTAACGGAAAATCTGAAGATGATAAATAGTATTCCTCTTAAATTAAAATCACCATACCCTTCTTATTTAGAAGTTCGTGGAGAAGTTCTAATGCCTAAAAAAGTTTGGGAAGTTTTAAATAAAAATAATACAAAAGAGGGTAAGCCAACTTTTGCAAATACTCGTAATGCTGCTGCTGGGTCACTTCGACAGTTAGACCCAAAGATTGTGAAAGAGAGAAGATTAGATTTCTTCCCTTGGGATTTAGCTTCTATCAAATATGATGACAAAGAAATAAACATCAAAACTCATAGTGATAAACACAAACTTTTAAGAGAATTAGGATTTTCTTTGGACTCTCACGAGAAAAAAGCTAAGAATTTAGAAGAAGTATTTTCTTTTATAGAAGAGATAGGAAAAATAAGAGAAAGTTTGCCTTATGGTTCAGACGGTGTGGCTATATTGGTAGATGAATTAGAGTTACAAGAAAATTTAGGAATAGTAGGGAAGGCCCCTCGTTATATGACAGCTTATAAATATCCTGCGGAGCGGGCTACGACAGTGGTGACTGATATCACTGTCAATGTAGGGCGTACAGGGGTCATGACTCCTCTTGCACACTTTAACCCTACTTTGGTAGCAGGCTCAACTATTTCAAAAGCAACACTCCACAATATGGACCAGATAGAACGTCTAGATATAAGAGTCGGAGATACTGTAGTTATCCAGAAAGCAGGCGACGTCATACCGGAAGTGGTAGAAGTACTTGTAAATATGAGGACAGGCAAAGAAAAGAAATTCAAAATGCCAGAGGCTTGTCCAGTCTGTAATTCTAATATAGAACGCAAGGCAGGATTCGGAGAAGGCTCATCCTCTGTAGCATATTACTGTACGAACAAGCTTTGCCCTGCAAGAAGCAGGAGAGGTATGCAACATTTTGTAAATATATTCGAGATTTACGAGATAGGGCCAAAAATTTTAGATAGGCTTAAAGACGAAGGACTTATTAGTGATAGCGCAGACTTATTTACTCTTGAAAGAGCAGACCTTTCAGGACTTGATCGTTTTGGAGAGAAATCAGCCGATAATATTATAAATTCTATTGAAATTCATAAAAAGATTTCTCTGTGGAGATTTATCTATGCTCTTGGGATTATTCATGTAGGCGAACAGACGGCTCGTGACTTGGCTGATCATTTTCATTCTCTTACAAATTTATCAAAAGCCAGTATAGAAGAATTAAATAATATAGGGAATATTGGGCCTGCAGTTTCAGAAAGTATTTTTCATTATTTTCAAGACAAGAATAATATTCACTTCTTAGATAAACTTTTTGAAAATGGAGTAGAAATTATTTTAGAACAAAAGAAGACAGGTAATCTAACTGGGAAAATATTTGTTCTTACTGGCACACTCCCGACCTTATCAAGGGAAGATGCTAAGAAGAAAATAATAGACAATGGAGGCAAGGTATCTTCTTCTGTCTCAAGTAAGACTGACTATGTGCTAGTAGGTGAAGAGCCGGGGAGTAAGTATGAAGATGCAAAGAAGCTAGGAGTCAAAATCTTATCTGAATCAGAATTTCTAAAAATGTTCTAAATTTTAAAAAACTCTTAAAATATGTTATTCTAAGTAAATGCAGTTAGAAGTTGTAAAGAAGTTAGCAAATTTGGCTCGTATTGATATGGAGGAGGTTGAAATAGGCGAAATCGCTAAAGATTTTGATACTATTTTGGCGTATATTGGGCAGGTAGAAGAAGCTGCTACAGAGGGTGGAGTTAGAGGAGAAGTTTCAAAAGTTCCAGAGAGCTATCATTTGTTCAATATTATGAGAGAAGATATTGTTACAAATAAAAGTGGTGAGTATACGGACAAGATTATGGATATTGCCCCAAATACAGAAAATGGATATCTTAAAGTAAAACAAATACTATGATTGACCTAAAGAATTTAACAATAGAAAAGACAAATAATCATTATAAAAATGGTGATTTTACTGTACGAGAATTAGTAGATGAATATCTAAAAGTAATCAAAAATAATAATGAAAGAATAAATGCATATCTAGAAATTTATAACGATATAGACGTTCAAATAAAAAAAGCCGAAGAAATGTTTAAGAATGGTACGGCTACAGTTTTGACAGGTATTCCTTTCTCTTTAAAAGATAATATTCTATTGGAGGGGCATGTAGCTTCGGCCTCTTCAAAAATTCTTGAGAACCATGTAGCTACTTATGATTCTTTTGTTGTTAAAAAGTTGAAAGAACAGGGGGTAATCTTTCTTGGTAGAACAAACATGGACGAATTTGCCATGGGAAGTTCTACTCAGACAAGTGCATTTGGAATTACTAGAAATCCCTTGGATGAATCTTTGGTACCAGGTGGTTCTTCGGGTGGTCCAGCTGCTTCTGTAGCAGGGGATATGGCCCTTGTAGCCTTGGGGACTGAGACTTGTGGTTCCATAAGACAGCCCGCAGCCTTTTGTGGACTTGTAGGGTTGAAGCCTACTTATGGTATGGTTTCTCGTTCTGGGGTAATATCCTTGGGTAGTTCTTTGGATCAGGTTAGTCCTCTAGGAAGAACAGTAAGAGATACTGAGATAATTTTTAATACTATATCTTCACATGATGCAAAAGATAGTACATCTATTCCAGATAATATGAGGATTATAAAAAATAATATTATAAAAAAGAAGATTGGGATTCCGCGCAAATTCCTGTCTGGGGAGGGTATTGATAAGGAAGTAATGAAGAATTTTGAAGAAAGTTGTGATAAATTACAAAAAGCCGGATATGAACTAATAGATGTTGACTTACCGTCTATTAAATATTCACTTGCTGTTTATCATGTTCTCATGCAAGCTGAAGCTTCTAGTAATCTAGCTCGTTTTGATGGTATAAGATATGGGAAGCAAGTTGATGGTGAGAAATTATATGATGTATATGCGAAGAGCAGAGGGAGAGGCTTCGGCAAGGAGACTCGTCGCCGTGTACTTCTGGGCACATATATACTTTCTCATGGTTACTATGATGCTTATTATAATTCAGCCTTGAAAGTTCGTCAGATGATTAAAGATGAATTAACTAACTTCTTTAAAGATTTTGACACTTTTATGACCCCAACTGTTCCATTCTTGCCTTTCAAAATTGGGGAGAAACTTGATGATCCAATAGGTATGTATTTATCAGATCTATTTTCTGCTCCTGCAAATTTAGCTGATATACCTTCCATTGCTATTCCATCTGGTAAATCAGAAGGGGGTTTACCTTTCAGTATTCAGTTCACCTCTCCATATCTACGTGAAGATATCCTCTTTACGATTGGGAAAGATTTTGAAAAACTAGTATAATGATAAAAGTATGCAACCGACAGCTCCCATAAATACTATCGTACAAAAGCCTCTCTTTGATCCGACCTATTTGAACATAGAGTATGTTTTCGACAAGCTGGCCAATTCCTTGCAGTCAACTTATGTTTTCATTACTAATGCTCATACGTGGGAGATTATTGGTATGATTTCCGTATCTATTTCTATACTTGCTCTTATTATAATAATATTCTCTCTTGTACGTTTGTATGAAATCCAAGTTTTCGATCGTGAAGAGATAGAGCATGAGATCAATCATGCCCTAGCGAAAGACAAAGAAAGAGACAGAACTCTCAATCCACGTTGGAAGTATATTTTAACCTTGATAGAGAGTCCCAATGAGTCCGACTGGCGAGTGGCTATTATGGAAGCCGACTCACTACTTGAAGAGACTTTCAAAGAGCGTGGCTTGGTAGGGACTACAATGTCGGAGCTTTTAGAAGAGGCAAAGTTGAATGGCTATCCAAGTATTCAGAATGCATGGGACGGACACTTAATCCGCAACAAGATTGCCCACGAAGGCCTAGACTATCCTTTGACCCAAGTCGAAGGGCGACGAATCGTAAAGCTGTATCAAAACGTATTTGAAGGACTGGGAGTTATTTAAATAGAAAAAGCCTCTTTCGAGGCTTTTTCTATATGCGCAGTCGAAGGGACTTGAACCCTCAACCTCCCACGTGACAGGCGGGTGCTCTAACCAGTTGAGCTACGACTGCATTTTTAAAACATAACATAAAATAGAAAATAATTCCATTTTATTGTGTCGATGGGAGGGCTCGAACCTCCGACCTTGGGCTTATGAGTCCCACGCTCTAACCAGCTGAGCTACATCGACATAATACAAAATAATCACCCAGATTCTTCTTCGGGTTCATGGACATATTTTGTGGTATGTCACTTACCGAATTGTTGCGGGAGGTCGAATCGAACGACCGTCTTAAGGTTATGAGCCTTACGAGATACCATTTCTCTATCCCGCTATATTAATAAGATATTTCTTATACTTGACTATTATACTTAAAAACACAGATTATGCAAATTGAAAATATGGGTTATATATAGTAGTATGAATTAAGCCAGTTTTAGCCGTCGTAGCTTAGTGGTAAAGCACTGTCTTGGTAAGACAGAGACCGTGGGTCCGATTCCCACCGACGGCTCCACAATCAAACCCAAATCATTTTGGGTAAAATATTTAAATTATGTTAAGATATATTTATATATGAAGATAGAAATTATAAAATCACATATAAGTAATTTTGAATCAAATTCACATAAGACTGACGAGGGTATTGAGTTTTGGCTTGCACGTGATTTACAAAAGCTTTTAGGATATGATAAGTGGGATAATTTTATAAAAGTTATATCAAAGGCAAAAATAGCTTGTGAAAATAACAAACAAGTAGTTTCTGACCATTTTGCCGATGTCGGGAAAATGGTTAAACTTGGTTCAGGAAGCGAGCGAGAAATCGTGGACATAATGTTTACTAGGTATGCTTCTTACTTGATAGCTCAAAATGGTGACCCACGCAAAGAAGAAATTGCATTTGCTCAAAATTATTTTGCAGTGCAAACAAGAAAGTTTGAAATTATCGAAAAACGAATACAAGAATTTGAACGAGTTACTGCTAGACAAAAATTAACAGAAACTGAAAAAGAATTATCGGGTGTTATTTATCAGCAGACTGGTAGCGACAAGAATTTTGGGTTGATTAGAAGTAAGGGAGATAAAGCCTTGTTTGGATTTACGACAGGAGAAATGAAAAAGCGACTTGGTGTTCCAGAAAGTCGAGCACTTGCTGATTTCCAGCCAACAATTATTTTGAAAGCAAAAGATTTCGCAACAGAGATTACTATTTTCAATTCAAAGAGCAAAAATTTAAAAACAGAACAAGCTATTTCAGAGGAACACATTACAAATAATCGTAGCGTGAGAAAAACACTCATTGGTCGTGGAATTATTCCAGAACGGTTACCAAAAGAAGAAGATATCAAGAAAATTGAAAGAAAATTAAAATCTGATGAAAAGAAAGGCTTGAAAAAGGTAGATAAGCTTGGAAAATAATGTATGAACCTAACTTTTAAGACGAAAATAGCTGATAAGTACACAAGCTATTCTCAAAAAGCACGAGTACTGACTGAAGATTGGGTATTGAGAGAAATATATTGCCCGAGTTGTGGTAATAGTATTTATGATTATGTTAATAATAAGCCAGTCGCAGATTTTTATTGTAAAAAATGCTCGGAAGATTTTGAGTTGAAATCTAAAAAGGGGAGAATCGGTAAAAAAGTTTCTGCGGGTGCTTATTCTCAAATGGTAAAGAGAATCAATTCACTCCAAAAACCGAATTTCTTTTTTATGGGTTATATGGTCAAGATGTGGGATGTGAATGATTTTTTTGTTATTCCAAAACACTTTTTTGTATCCGAAATTATAGAAGAGCGAAAACCACTCGCAGAAAGTGCTAGACGAGCTGGCTGGGTTGGTTCAAATATACTATTCTCAAAAATTCCAAAAGCAGGGCAAATTTTTTATATTGAAAATGGAAAAGAGGTTGACAAAAAAGATGTATTGGAAAAATGGCAGAAAACAGTATTTCTAAAACAGGTTAAAAAATCAAATGCCAAAGGTTGGATTTTAGATATTATGAACTGCATTGATGCTTTAAATAAGAAAGAGTTTATACTACAAGATGTATATGATTTTGAAAAAGATTTGGCTGTTATACATCCTGAAAATAAAAATATAAAGCCTAAAATAAGACAGCAGTTACAATTTTTAAGAGATAAAAATTATATTGAGTTTATTGAGGCTGGAAAATACCGACTTAAGTAGTTGACTTTATATTTTATTTGATCAAAGATTATAGTATATGAATACAAAATTACAATTATTAGAAAAAGAAATAACAGCATTAGCAAAAAATTATAGGGATGATTGGAAGGAGGACTTATGGGAAAGTGAGAATATTGAAGAATATGGATTGAATGAATTTATTGGTGGTAAAGCAGATGCTTATGAAGAATGTTTGGATTTGATTAAAAAATGTATATAGATGAGCTAGAATCAACATCATGGATTTTTCTCGTTAAAGTACTCAGTTGTAAGCCATCCTAGCTCATCTGGTAGAGCAATTCATTCGTAATGAATAGGTGCCGAGTTCGAGTCTCGGGGATGGCTCCCATTTTTTTAAGCTGTACTCGGATTGTTAAAAACGCAGGTCCATCAGTATTGATGGACACCTGTAGACGGTCCTTAAGGACTCAATTTATTTATAGAATTTTTTAATTCGTTCTACCGCTTCTTTGACTTTCAGAAGAGGAGGTACTAATGCAAATCGGACATAATTCTCTCCCGGGTTAAATCCATCTTTATCTACGTCGGATATCCATGCTCCGGGAGTGACTACTACGGCCACTTCTTTACTCAAAAGTTGTTTAGCAAATTCTACGCTCTTCAAACCCTTAGGAGTTTTAAGCCACAAGTAGAAAGTTGCCTCACTTTTACAATCTGTCCAACCCACTTGCTTGAAGGCTTCTAGCATTACCTCTCTCTTTTCTTTATATTCGTTTCTCATCTCCTTCGCATGCGTTTCATCTTCGAGTGCAGAGATAGCTCCAGCTTGGATAAAGTCTGCCGTTCCCGAGTCTATATTTGTTTTCAACTTTTTAAATTTCTCTACTATTCTTTCATCTCCTGCTACCCATCCGACCCTATATCCTGTCATATTGTTTCTCTTGCTCAAAGAATAGAAAGTTATAACACCTTCTCTTGCAACTTCAAGTATTGAGATTGGTTTTTCTTCAAAATAAATATCTATATAGCACCCCTCGTCAGCTGCTATTATTATGTCGTGCTTGTGGGCCCAGTTGATTAAGCCTTCATAGTATTCTCGATTAGCACAGACGCCTGTAGGGGAGTTTGGATAATTGATCCAAATTATTTTTGCTTTTTCTGCTATGTTTTCGGGTATGGACTTATAATCTAGTAAGAAATTATTTTCTTCTTTCAAAGAAACAAAGTAAGGTATTCCTCCTGCAAATATTGTTCCAGTTTTCATAGGGGGGTAGCCGGGATTTGGGAGTATTACAATGTCGCCATCGTTTATAAAAGCTTGAGGAAAGTGAAACACTGCTTCTTTTGAGCCGATTGTTGAACAAATTTCAGTCTCACTATTTATTTCTATTCCAAATCTTTTCTCCATCCATTTGGATACGGCTTGCCTATATTCTTTCTGTCCTACATAGCTTGGGTAGCCAGCTTTCGAATAAGTACCCAAGGCTTCTTTCACAGCATTTCTCACAAATTCGGGAGTAGGAGCACTGGGGTCTCCCACACCAAAGTCTATAGGAGTTACGCCTTCCTCTTTCAACTTGGCTACTATTTTGTTGACTTCATCAAAGGCATAGCCTCCGATTTTATTTAATTTATCTGAGCCTGTTATTTCCATATTTTATTTGAATTTAAAGTGTAACAACTTATTTTATAATATTCATTTGTTCAAGTACTGCTTCTACTTGCTTTCCATTTTCTTCTCCGATTTTACACATTGGAAGTCTGTAAATGTTTTGACATAGTCCCATTTTATAAGATGCATACTTTACTGGTATTGGATTCGTCTCTATAAAAAGTATTTTGAATAAGTCGGCTAGCTTTGTATTTACTTCTTCAGCTTTTGTATAATCTTTCTTTAGAGCACTACCCACCATACTTACCATATCGGATGGTACTATGTTTGAAGCGACGGATATGACCCCATCGGCTCCGTAACTTTTGATAATCTCAAGTGTGATATTGTCATCACCAGAGAGGATCACGAAGTCTTCCAATCCTAATTCACAGACGGCTTTGATCTGGTTCAAGTCTCCAGAGGCTTCCTTCACTCCTACAATATTCTTGACTTCATTTGCTAATTTTTTAAGAGTATCAGTTTCCAAGTTTACCCCTGTGCGCCCTTTGATGTTGTATAAGAATACCGGAAGACTTGTGGATTCTGCTATTGCTTTAAAGTGAAGATAGAGTCCATTTTGTGTTGGCTTGTTGTAGTAAGGATTCACTAGTAGTACTATGTCTGCTCCAGCTTCTTCTGCGGACTTTGTCTTCTCTACTGACTTCTTTGTATTGTTCGTGCCAGTCCCTGCCATTATCAGGCATTTATCCGCTACTTTTTCTTTAGCTCTCTTTATCAGATCTATACACTCTTCGTCGGTTATAGTAGGAGATTCTCCTGTTGTGCCATTGATTATGATTCCTGTTACTTTCGCTTCCACTTGTCTTTCTACAAGATTGTCGAAAGATCTCCAGTCTATACTTCCATCTTCGTTGAAGGGGGTTATCATTGCTGTCCACACACCTTTGTATTTATTCATATTAATTATTTAAAAAATCATTCATATTAAATAGACCTTTTTTATTTGCTAGCCACTCTGTAGCCTTTATCGCTCCTAGTGCATAGCCACCTCTGTCTCTAGCACTATGTGTAAGAGTAATAGTGTCAGACACAGAGTCGAACCCTATAGTGTGACTAAAGTTTACAGGTCCACCACGAGTAGAAGAGAAGTGAATCTCATTTGGATTTATTTTCCTGTCTAGTTTGTCGTAGATTATTTCATCTTTCCTATCAATTTTTTCCAAGAGAATTTTGGCTATTTCTTTTGCGGTGCCTGAAGGGGAGTCGGCTTTGTTGTTGTGGTGAAGTTCTGTCCCCCATATATCGTACTCATCGTACTTGTTTATAAGTTCTCCTGCTTTGGCTATTATCTGATAGTACATATTTACACCAATAGAGAAGTTGGCTGACCACATTATTCCAGTGTCATTTTCTTTGGCAATTTTCTCAATCTCGGGCATTTGTGCATACCAGCCAGTCGTGCCTATGACCAGACTTTTCTTTGCGAGGGCTACTACCTTAGCATTCTCCACTACAGAGTTAGCGGAGGAGAAGTCTATTACTATGTCTACATTTTCAAGTGGTGCATCGGTCAGATTTGTATGAGTAGCTTTTGGGTCAACTCTATCAATTATGATATCAACTTTATGCCCACGGCTCTCCGCGATTTCCTTTAGAGACTTTCCCATAGAACCAAAACCGATGATAGCGATATTCATAATAATTTGTAAAAAGTTAAATAGTTTCTAATATATAAATTCTATCAAAAATGAAGCCATATAGCAAAAAGCCCTTATTTTCTAAAACAAATTGAAATTTTGTCCATTTGTGGAAAATTACCAACTTTGATAAAATGAATTTATATGGAAAACAAGAAATTAGCAATCGTAGGTGTGACAGGTCTAGTGGGAGGTGTTGTTCTTGAAATATTGGCTTCAGAAAAGATTGTTCCGCATATCAATACTAATAATCTTCTTTTTGTGGCTTCAGACAAGTCTGTCGGCAAGGTAATTCCTTTCATGGGTAAAGACGTAAGGGTTATGTCGGTAGAGGAAGCTATAAGCAAGAAGCCAGACTATGTGATCATGTCAGCAGGAGCGACTCTTTCAAAAGAAGTTGCCCCAAAGTTTGTAGAAAGTGGAGCCATAGTTATAGATAATTCTTCTGCATGGAGGACATTACCAGAAATACCTCTAATCGTTCCAAGTATTCCCAATCCATCTTTAGACGAGAGTATGACTTCTGGCATTATTGCCAATCCAAACTGCGTTGCCATCATGATCGCTATCGCCATTGCTCCATTTGTAGACTTAGGAGCAGATATGATTCTAGTAAGTGCTATGCAATCTGTCTCGGGAGCTGGATACAAAGGTACCAAAGCTTTAGAAGAAGAGCTCAAGAATAATGACGGAGCCAAAGCTTCTATTTCTACCTTCGTTTCCAATATTGCTGGCAACATTATTCCTGCTACTTCTATGAGTGCGACAGTTCCTAAATACAACGACGAAGAAGCCAAGATGATGTTTGAAGTTCCAAAGATTTTAGGCAAGTCCATAAAGATTTCTGCGCAGTCCAATCGTGTGCCAGTACCTAGGGGGCACAGTGCCATGATGAGAGTCTTCTTTAAGGAAGAACAGAGTGAAGAAAAGCTTATAGATATACTGAAGAATGCTCCTCAGATAAAGTACTCCGAAGAGCCTCTTGGTCCTTATGATACGATCGGCAAGGACTATGTAATAGTCAGAAGCTTCCGCCAAGATGTGAATAATCCTAAGTGTTTCGAATTCTTCATAGCTTCGGATAATCTGCGAGTCGGTGCTGCTTACAATGCTGTCGCCATCTTAGGTAAATTACTAGGTGTCTATAACGAGAAGAATTATTCTTAGTATGCAAACTCAAGTATATAAATGTGGCGGAAAGTTCTTCGTAACAAACATTGTTAAATCTTTCTTCAAGCAAGAAGAGGACTCTCTCAAGAGCCACAAGACGCTTTTTGTCATTTCAGCTATGAATGGTATCACTAGGCTACTTCGTCTGATTTATATTATTAAGACAGAAGTGAAGATAGATGAAGAGTTGAAGAAGCTCATGACCACGCTTTGTATGAATGAGTTTAAGAGAGCTCATATGGAATTTATTTTTGAATTATTCCCCGATGAAAAGCGAGAGGGAGTTATAGGTAATTTCGAAAGTCTTTATAATACCTTAGAGAAAGTTATTAGTAGTTATAGTAGTGAAGAAAGTAAAGATGAATTCTATGCGACAGTCTTACAGTTCGGCGAGCTTGCTAGCTCTCAAATACTTAGTAGTTATGCCAATCATATAGGACTTAGCAATAAATGGTTCGATGCACGTGAGTATGTCGTGACCGATAGCAATACCAAAGAAGCAGAGATACTAAGTATCAAAGAGGGCTTCCAAGGATTTTTTTCAGGTAGTGACATCCTCATAAGTCAGGGATTCATAGGGCGCGATAGTAGTGGGGTGAATACTGTTGTCGGGTTTGATGGTAGTGACTACTCCGCAGGGAAGTTTGCAAGCTCTCTAGTGAAGACGAATGAGAAAGTTTTGCTAACTTTCTGGAAGGACGTTGATGGAGTCTACGAAGAGAACCCAGTGAAGAACCCTGAAGCCAAACTAATAAACGCAATGACCCGCAAGGAATACATTGCCAACACAGAGAAGAACAATTCCTTCGTTGTTCGCCCAGACTCAATCTCAAGCTTGGACCAGAATATAGAAGTTACCATCCGCTCCTTCATCAACTTCGACAACCTCGGCACAAAAATTCATTAATTTCTAAAAATTTTATATTTTGGTATGATGGGAGGATGGCAATGGATACAGAAGAAATAAAGAAAGAGTTAAAAGACTTGGAATCGCAGATGTCCCAAGGGAATTTCTGGGAGGATAAGGTCAAGGCCCAAGCTATTATAAAAAGAATTGGAGAGCTCAAGGATGAACTCCTAGGTTCTCTCAAGTATGACAAGGGCAATGCCATTCTCTCTATTCTTTCGGGTGCAGGAGGGGACGATGCTGAGGACTTCTCTGCTATGCTTCTTCGTATGTATTTAAAATATATAGAAAGTAAGGGCTGGCAAGCTACTCTTATACATGAGAACAAGAATGAACTGGGGGGGTACAGGAATGTATCTATCGAAATCACAGGCAAGGGGGCTTATGGCACACTCAAGAACGAATCTGGCGTTCACCGACTTGTCCGTACCTCGCCATTCAATGCCAAGGGGCTTCGTCACACCTCCTTTTCTCTTGTAGAAGTTATTCCAAAGTTAGAGAAGAACAATGACGCTATCATAATTCCTCCCGAAGAGGTGAGAATCGAATTCTCAAAGTCAGGTGGTCCCGGAGGTCAGAATGTAAACAAGCGCGAGACGGCCGTACGAGTAGTGCACCTACCCACGAACATATCAGTGGCTGTATCGACAGAGCGTTCGCAAGAACAGAACAGAGAGAAGGCCATAGAAATGCTCAAAGGTAAGCTTTTCCGGAAAAGGGAAGTTGACGCAGAGCGAGAAAAGGCAGGACTTTCAATTTCAAAAACGACCGACATAGAATGGGGAAGCCAGATTCGCTCATACGTGCTTCATCCTTACAAGATGGTCAAGGATCATAGGACGGAGGTAGAAGTACGTGATGTTGACGCCGTGCTTGAAAGTGGCATGATAGATGAATTTATTGAGGCAGAAGCGAAAATGTGATAAAATTAATGAATTGATGATTTACTTTGATAATGTTACAAAAAAATACAAAGATAATTCTTCTCTTGAAGAAGTAACGCTGTCTATAGCCGCAGGGGAGTTCGTGTCCATCGTCGGGCACTCTGGTGCAGGCAAGACGACTTTGACCAAGCTTATCTTGGCAGAAGAGATTCCAACTTCTGGGACTGTCTTCTTCGAATCTACAGATATCAACAAGCTTTCCAAGCGTGACCTTATGAACTTTCGTCGCAAGGTGGGCGTCGTCTTCCAAGATTTCCGTCTTCTTCCAGGCAAGACCGCCTATGAGAACATCTCCTTTGCCATGGAGGCCACTGGTAAGAGCGACGATGAGATAAGAGAAGACGTTCCTCATGTGCTTGAACTCGTAGATCTTACAAACAGAGCTTTCCACTTCCCACACCAGCTTTCCGGAGGAGAGAAGCAACGCCTTGCCATAGCCCGCGCTATCATTACTCAGCCCGACTTGATCATTGCCGACGAGCCTACAGGTAACCTCGACCCCATGAATGCCAACGAAGTTATAAATATCCTTAAGAAGATCAACGACCTAGGTACCACCATAATTCTAACCACTCACAACAAGGGAGTAGTCGATAGTATAAAGAAGCGTGTTATAACTCTCGAGAATGGTCGCATCATCCGAGATGATAAAGAAGGTAAGTATATGTTATAATAGAGTATATGTTAATTCATGCAAAAAGAATAATACGATCAGGTTGGCATAGCTTCATACGCAGTGGCTTTACTTCCATCGCTAGTATTCTGATCATGACTATCACTCTCTTTGTCATTACTTCACTTATCTTTGTGCAAGCTTCTCTTAATGCATCATTAAGTGATATTAAAGAAAAGGTAGACGTTACTATCTACTTTGTACCAGGGGCCGACGAGCCTTCTATAAAGAAAGTGGAAGAATCCTTGGTCAAGTTACCAGAGATCAAGAGTATCACATATACCTCAGCACTAGAAGCTCTATCCAATTTCAAAGACAAGCACTCCAACGACTATCTAACTCTTCAGGCTCTCGACGAGCTCAGCGAGAATCCTCTAGGTGCGTCTCTCAATATTAAAGCCAACGATCCTTCGCAATACGAAAGCATTGCCAAGTATTTCGAGAACGACAACGCTCTATCCAAAGGAGCTCTAACTATTATCGACAAGATTGACTACCATCAGAACAAGATGGTCATAGACAGGCTCACTTCCATTATCAATGGGGCCAAGAGTCTAGGCTTTGCCGTATCTCTCGTTCTCATCATTATTTCTATTATTATTACTTTCAATACTATTCGCCTCATTATATATATGTCGAAAGACGAGATTAGTGTCATGAAGCTAGTAGGGGCAGGGCACAAGTATGTCCAAGGACCATTCATTGTCTCTGGTATGCTGGTAGGTATTTGTGCTTCTCTCTTGACGATTCTTCTCTTCATTCCTATTTCTATTTGGCTAGGGAATCACATGACCGACTTTATAGGGATAAACCTATATCAATACTATAAGTCCAACTTCTTACAACTATTTGTTATTATGCTTGGTTCTGGTGTTCTGCTCGGAAGTATTTCAAGCTTCTTTGCTATTAGTAGGTATTTAAGAAAATAAAATATGAAATCATCCGTATCAAAGCTAGAGAATAAATTATCTAACTGCAAGTATATCTTTGTAGTTGGTGGAGTCATCTCTGGCGTTGGGAAGGGGGTAGCCGCTTCCTCTATTGGTCTTCTTATGCAAGCAAGAGGTCACAAAGTAACTTCTATCAAGATTGACCCATATATCAACATTGACGCAGGGACCATGAATCCGACAGAACATGGCGAAGTCTTTGTCCTAGATGATGGTGACGAATGCGATCAGGACATGGGTAACTACGAGCGATTCTTGGGAGTTGATCTTTGCCGTACCAACTACATGACGACTGGCCGTGTGTACGAGGAGGTTATTCGCAAGGAACGTAATTTAGAATATAAAGGCAAGAACGTAGAAGTAGTTCCTGATGTACCTTTTGAGGTTATTCACCGTATCAAGGAAGCTACACGTATTACAGGCTCGGACATAACAATTATAGAGATCGGTGGCACTGTCGGTGAGTATCAGAATGTTCTATTCCTAGAAGCGGCCCGTATGTTGAAGACCAAGAATCCTGCCGATGTTGCCTTTGTACTCGTGTCTTATTTGCCTGTACCTTCCAACTTAGGAGAGATGAAGACCAAACCTACTCAGTATGCTTCACGTACATTAAATTCTGCTGGAGTTCAAGCCGATATTATCATAGCTCGTGGTCCTATTGCCTTGGACAAGAAACGCAAGGAGAAGATTGCATTGTTCTGTAATGTTCCTGAAGACAACGTCATATCTGCTCCCGATGTGAAAAGTATTTATGATATTCCTTTAAACTTTGAGAAAGATAAAATGGGCGAGACTCTCGAGAGAGTCCTAAGCTTACCTAAGAGGACGGCCAATCTTTCAAATTGGAAAAAGTTTGTATCAAAGACCAAAAATGGCAAAGAGAAGATCAAGATAGCCGTAGTGGGCAAGTACTTTGATTCTGGTGACTTCGTCCTTTCGGATGTATATATTTCTATACTTGAAGCATTGAAGTTTTCATCATATGAGTCAGGAGTGGGGATCGAGATTGCCTGTGTGAATTCCAAAGATTTTGAATCGAAGAAGATTCCATTATCTATGTTGAAAAAGTTCGATGGAGTTATCGTTCCGGGAGGATTTGGTGAAAGTGGTATTGAAGGTATCATTTCTGCTATTCGGTATGCTAGAGAAAATAAGATTCCTTACTTTGGGCTTTGCTATGGTATGCAACTGATGGTTATAGAGTACGCTCGCAATGTGCTTGGTCTGAAAGATGCCAATACTCGTGAAGTGAACCCAAATTCGAAGAATTTAGTAATAGATATCATGGAAGACCAGAAGGCCAAAATAGAAAGTAAAAATATGGGAGGTAGTATGCGTCTTGGTGCATATATAGCTCATTTAAAGAAGGGTACAGTGGCACACAAGGCTTATAAGGCAGACATGATCACAGAGCGTCATAGACATCGCTATGAGGTCAATAATGCTTACAGAGAGCGTTTAGAGAACGCAGGATTGGTGTTCTCGGGTCATTCTCCCGATGGTACCCTTTGTGAGATAGCCGAGCTACCTACAAGCTCGCATCCCTTCTTCCTAGGTACACAGTACCACCCAGAATTCAAAGCTAGACCCCTAGCCCCCCACCCACTATTCACAGCGTTTATAAAAGCTTGCCAAGGCAAGAAGAAAGTTTAGTTGAATTAAAAATACTCCATAAAAAAATTCTCGGACTCACCACGCATAAATTTCTGCTGAAATTTTGCTCTGCTCGGCCCAGTCGGCCTGCGCAAGTGTTCGCTCGAGAACATTTTTATTATGTATTTTTAATTCAACTCATCCTCTCCGTTTCTCACTTTACTATACTTTATGATTTCGAGTATCTGATCTTCGTCATCAGTTATTATGAATCTTTCTAGATCGCTTGCGGAGATTGTTTTGTACTTTTCTACGAACTGCTCTTCGAGTATCTTCTTTATTGGAGTCCAGAATTCTGTACCATATAGAATCATAGGAATTGGTCCTACTTTACCAGTCTGTAGGTGGGTCAGCATTTCGAAGAATTCATACATAGTGCCAGTACCTCCCGCACAATAGACGACAGCCTCAGTTGTGTATTGCATGGAGACTTGGCGAGCAAAGAAGAAGTGGAAGGGCAATTCCTTTGTAACGTAAGGGTTCGTAGCTTGCTCACGAGGAAGCCTTATAGTCATACCTATGGATTCTACTTTCGCATCGTATGCGCCCTTGTTCGCCGCTTCCATAATACCGCCTCCTCCACCTGTAATTATTACATCTCCTAGTTCCTTTGCTATTCTATATGCTAGATTGTAAACTTTCTGGTATTCAGGATGGTCGGGCTTTAGTCTAGCTGAGCCATAGAAAGTGACCGAAGGACCCAGTACCTTCACAGTATCTATTCCTTCACGGAATTCTTCCTGTATCATGCAGAGCTTCGTTTCCTCACCATCGCCCCCTGTCAGAGTTATACAACCATTTTTAATATCATCTGTCGTTATGTGCCTAGGCTCATATTTTGTTTCTGTTGTCATGGATATCATTCTACCTTATTCTATGGGTTCTTTCAATTGAATTTTTGGCGTTTTATGGTAATATGTTCTTGTCACTTAATATTACCAGTCCATCCGCTTTTGTCTGTGGGCTTAGTTATATAAACATTGCCAGATCGTCTAATGGTAGGACACCTCCCTCTGGAGGAGGTTATCTTGGTTCGAGTCCAGGTCTGGCAGCAAAAACGAGTGCAGCGAGTTTTTCTGCCAGAAGTATGTGAACTGCTTCACATACGCCCTGGACGAGAAAACCTTTTCCGTGTGAGTGTACTCACGAATGGAAAAGGTGTACTGAACCTGTAAGGTTCGAGAAACGTACTCGTGGTCCAGGTCTCGCAGCCAATTTGAGCATAGCTCGAAGAGCATCAATGAAACGCTAATATAATTTTATATAGACTTTGTAAAAGTCTCTGATGGCGGTACAATATAAATATGGTAAAAAAGTTACCTCACGGAGAATTTGTAAAAGAGCGAGTCTATAGAATTATTATTAGATATAGTAATGGTAATGAATCATCAGGTTCAGGTTTTTTTGTAAACAAGAAAAAGTTTGTAACTTGCTTCCATGTTGTTTTTGGTGGAGAGTTGCGTAACATCAGGAGCTTGCCTGAATTTAACACTATTCAACATATCAATGAACACGAGCGATTAAATATTTTTTATAAAAATAAAATTCCATCTGTATTTATTGAGTTGGATGATGGGAGTAGAGTAACAGCTGAACTTAATGACTTTAGTGAGTTCTATGATCTTGTTACATTAAAAGTTTCTGTTGAAAAAAAGAGTGTAAATGTTTGTAAACTAAACATCAAATCAATCCCGAAATATGGGGATTCAGTTTCGTTTGGTGGTTTTCCAAGTCAATTTGGATATACTCATGACACGACGCCATTTGCATATACTGAAGGTATTATCTCTTCTTTTCCCACGACAATTATTGGTGGAGAGAATTATGAACATATAAAAATTAATGCAATCAATTTAAGTGGTAATAGTGGAGCGCCTCTTTTCTTGAAAGACAAGAAAACTGTTGTTGGTTTTATTAATGGAAATATGAATTGGGGAAGAGATGATTTACTTGTTTCACAAGTAAATCCAAATGGCCAGACTAATTTGCAGCCAGTTTCAATGAGAGTTCCTCTCAGTATTGCATATGCAACATCACTAAAGCTAATTAAAGATAGAACAAATCTGATTTAAACATATTAGATTGTCATTTAAATTTTTATGCCCAGCCCTTTTGAATTAATAAAAGATTCTACACTCCAATTTATATTCCTCTTTTCCAATGCAGATGGTTTTTATATAAGTGCACGCAGAGCATTGGCTTATGGATGGATACCAGTTGGTTGTTCAAACGCACATCAATCTATGGAACTTTATATAAAAGCAATTCTTAAGCTTAATCATGAGCAGGAAAAAGGACATGACCTTGTTAAGCTTTTAGAAAAGTACAAAAATAGAGATTCATACTTCAGCTCAATACTTGATGATATCCATAAGGTTGATTTTTTAAACCAATTATCTGAGGGTTATTTGACACATCGCTACGGAGAGGCTGGGTCTAAGTCAAACTCACAAGAAATTATTACTATACTAGATGAATTAACTTTCAACCTGAGAAATCTTTATTTAAGAAACATAAAATCTCCTTCAAATAAAATATATATACCGTTCAAACTTCAAGAGGAGTTTCTATTAAACAATCAAAACTTTACCGTCAAAGACTTAACTAAAAATCCTATGGCTCAAATGGGTTTACCTATTGATATGGAGTTGCCAGAAGATTTTTAAGCTTTATTTATAAGGCAAATTTTTAGTACCTGTTTATCACTTTGGAACTTTGATATAATAAAATTATGAAATATAAATTAACTAAAAACACAGATACAGAGAAAAAGGGGAAATTTGGGGCTAATCTAGATGTTTATCCAAATGTTAATGATTGTGGAATTGTTCTAGTTTCTACAGAAACAGGGCACAATGAAGAGTTCTCTAATTTAAAATCAACTTTTGTTTATATTGTTTTAGAAGGCAACGGCTCTTTTTTCTTAGATGATGTAGAAGTAGAAGTCGAAAAAGGAGATATGATTTCAATTGAGCCTAACACTAGAATTTATTATAAAGGTAAATTAAAAATGGTGTTGATAACAACACCATCATGGAAGCCAGAAAATGAAGTTGAGACTAAGGCTTCTGTTTGGTAATATTAGTTTATAAATTTATGTACCCAAATTCAAGCGAAGGATTAAATAAAGAAACAGAGGACAGCATATACTTTTTTACTGTTCCTTTTGAACCATTAAATAACTGGTCTTCACATAAAGTTAATATTTGGGGAATTGACTTTCCAACTTCTGAGCATGCATTTCAATGGAAAAAGTTTTCTGAAATAGAGCCTGATATTGCAAATAAAATTCTATTAGCTGGAAGTCCATATGCAGTTTTTAAAATTTCAAAAGCTAATAAAAGTAAACAGCCAAAAGATTGGGCGGAAATAAAAATAACAATTATGGAAGAAATATTACGAGCTAAGTGTAAACAACATGAGGATGTTCAAGATGCACTCAAGATGGCAGGAGGAAGAAAGATAATCGAGAATTCTCCAGTTGATATTTTTTGGGGTATAGGACCAAATAAGGACGGAAAGAATATGCTTGGAAATATCTGGATGAAAATTAGAGATAATCTTTAATTTTTGAAATATCGTATATAATCAAATTATGAAACTATTATTAACATCAGCGGGGATATCAAATGATTCTATAAAGAAATCATTTTTTGATTTAGTGGGTAAGAAACCAGAAGATATATCTTTGGCTTTTATTCCAACTGCTTCAAATGTAGAAAAGGGAGATAAGAAAGACTGGTTTATTAAAGATCTTATTGTTCTAAAAAATTTGAACCTAAAATCTATTAGTATAGTAGATATTTCTGCTATTGAAAGGAATATATGGGAACCTCAATTAAAAGAGGCGGATGTTTTGTATTTTGAGGGTGGTAATACTTTTCATTTAATGGAATGGATGAATAAATCTGGTTTAGGGGAAATATTGCCAGAATTATTAAAAACAAAAGTATATGTAGGTGTAAGTGCTGGTAGTATGATACTAAGTCCAGATTTGTTATTAAATACATTACAAAAATTATATAAAGAAGATTTAGAAAAAACAGAAAATATAAATGGAATTAACCTTGTTAATTTTTATATACTTCCTCATCTTAAAAATGAACATCCTGTAAGAAATAAAGAAAATATCTTAGAAGCAATTAAAGATATAAAAAATAAAGTATATGTACTCGATGATAATTCAGCCATAGAAGTTGTTGATGGTATTATAAAAATTATTAGTGAAGGAGAATTTTTAGAAATCAATTAATCATTATCTTGGTATAATAAAATCATGAATATTCAAAGACCAGAATCAAAACAACCAATACCAGAACATGCTACAAAAGTTTTTCAAGGTGTATTGTTCGATGTTTATCACTGGGACCAAGAACAGTTTGATGGAAGTAAGAAAACTTTTGAAAAGATAAAGAGATCTGATACCGTCGTTGTTTTTCCTGTACTTAATGACGGAAGAATAATTCTAACTAAACAGGAACAACCCGGCAAAGAGCCATTTATTGGAACTACAGGAGGAAGAGTAGACGAAGGTGAAGATATATTATCTGCAGCAAAGAGAGAACTATTGGAAGAAAGTGGTTATGAAGCTGAAGAATTTATTCTATGGGATGCTCAACATCCAACTAGTAAGATTGATTGGGTGGTATATACCTTTATTGCAAAAGGGTTAAGAAAGATAGATGAAGCACATTTAGATTCAGGAGAAAAAATAGAATTAATGTTTGTTACACTTGATGAATTAATTGAAGAAGGGATTAAAAAGAATTTTTCTGAACGAGAAATTGTTAATCATTTTTATGAAGCAAAACTTGATAAGAATAAGAAAGATGAATTAATAGAATTATTTAAACCTATAATATAATTATGAATTCAATAAAAACAAATTTAATCTTAAATACAGGTGCCATAATGCCGATAATAGGTCTTGGCACTTGGAAGTCTGCGCCAGATAAGGCAGGAGAGGCAGTTGAGTATTCACTTTTAGAAAGTGGTTACCGTCATATCGATTGTGCGGCTATATATCGTAATGAAAAAGAAATCGGAGAAGCTTTTATAAAAGTATTTGGAAGTGGAAAAGTAAAAAGGGAAGATATTTTCATTACTAGTAAGCTTTGGAATTCTGAACATCATAAAGAATCTGTACGAAAAGCATGCGAAAGAACTCTTGCTGATTTAAACCTTGAATATTTAGACCTATACCTTATGCACTGGGGGGTAGCTATCCCTTACAATGATACACCGACAGACAATCCACTTGGAAGGTGGAATGAACAACTCGATGAAAATGGTTTTCTTCTCACAGAGAAAGTTTCTATTAGAGAAACATGGGAGGCAATGGAAGAGCTTGTACAAGCAGGTCTTGTAAAAGCTATAGGTGTATCAAATTTTACTGCACCTATGCTGAATGATTTAATTTCTTATGCCAAAGTCAAACCTGCTGTGAATCAAATAGAACTACATGCATACCTACAACAATCTGAATTAGTAGAATTTTGCAAATACAACAATGTCGTTGTTACGGCTTATTCTCCACTTGGATCCCCTGGTAATTACAAGGACAAAGGTTTCCCAGAGTTAATCGAGGATAAGACTATCAAAGAAATTGCAAATAACCATAAAAAGTCTCCAGCACAAGTATTAATTCGTTGGGGTATACAGAGGGGCACAGTTTTAATACCAAAGAGCACTACACCAGAAAGAATAAAAGAAAATATAGATGTATTTGATTTTGAATTATCGGAAGAAGAAATGAAGATAATTCAAGAGCTTAATAGAAACTTGCGTTTTGTTAATCCTGGTATATGGTGGAAGATTCCTTATTTTAATTAAGATCATTTTTAAATAGATTTCAGTATTACTTAGATAGCCAGCTAGGGTTTTGGGTGGTTATTTTGCTATAATTGAAATATGGAAAAACAAATAATAAGTAAGTTTAAAGAATTACCTAAATTAAAAATTACTTGGTGGGTTTTTGGATTTTTTGTTTATTTAATTTTAGGAATTATTGCATATATGATAATGCGTACAATTCCATTAAATCAAAATATTTATCCTGATATATATGACATGAAGATAGAAGGGGTATCGAGATTACTAAAGATTGTAATGATTGAGATTATTACTTCGATACCAGTTTTTATTTTGGGTATTATTGCATACAGAAAAGGTGAAAGATCTTGGATCTTATGGTTAGGTTTTATCCCAGCAATTTTCATTAATTTATTTTTAATATTAGGTATATTATATAGTCTAATATCTTTATTATTCTAAATCATAGTAAAGATTCTTCCTGTTATATCTTTAATAACTTCCAACAGTGGCCCAGCTAGCTAGGATTTTTAGCTGTTATTTTGATATACTAGTATCATGAATAAAGAATTTAAATTAGTAGATCTTACTCACCAACTCTCGTCTGAAATTCCGACTTGGGATGGAAGTTGCGGTTTTGAATTGTCTATTGGTACTGATTATAAAGATTGTATATCTCCAAATCTATTTCGTGTACAGAAAATAAAATGTGGGGCAGGGATAGGAACACACATGGATGCACCTGCACATGTCATTCCAAATGGGAGGACAATAGACAAGCTTTCTTTAGAGGAATTGGTGACTGACTGCATAGTTATTGATGTTAGTGCGGAAGCAGGCGAAGATTATATAGTATTACCAGAGGTTGTTGAGAAATTTGAAAAAGAACACGGGGAAATAAAGCCAAATAGCTTTGTTATTTTTTATACTGGCTGGGACAAATATTGGGACGACAGAGAAAAGTACAATAATGATCATAAATTCCCTAGTGTAGATGTCTCTACCGCAGAACTTCTTTTAAAGAGAGACATAGCAGGGATAGGTATTGATACTCTTTCTGCTGATACTGGTACAAATGGATTTCCTGTTCATAATGCAATCCTAGGTGCTGATAAATACCTCGTAGAGAACATTGCAAACGCAAAAGAATTACCACCAATCGGGGCAAAAAGTTTCGTATTACCAATGAAAATAAAAGATGGGACAGAATCGCCAATTAGATTAATAGCTTTAATTTAAATCAGGGTTTTTAACTGTTATTTTGTTAATTAATTTATGCTTACTTTCTCTGACCGTGTTATCAAAATAGCATTAGCCATTCCAAAAGGTAGAGTCACTACTTATGGTAGAATTGCGCGGGCAGCGGGGGCAGGGCCTATGGCCTCGCAGAGTATTACGAATATTTTAGGGAAGGCGCATATGGCAGGGGTGAAGAATATTCCATTCCACCGGATTGTATATGCAGATGGGAAAGTCTGGATAAATGATGAGTATAAGAAGAAAAGGTTCGCCCTGTACAAAAAGGAGGGGATTAAGCTAGATAAGAACAATAGGATTGTGAATTTCAGAGACGTTTTGTTTGAATTTAAATAAAGAAGTATAATAAAATTATGGAATTAAATAAATTATCAATTACAGTAAGGGGTATTATTTTGCACGATGATAAATTTCTTCTTGTTAAAATGCCCCATAATAATTTTTATTGTTTACCGGGAGGTAAGCTGGATTTTAATGAGGGGATAGAAGAGTGTTTGGAAAGAGAGCTTGTTGAAGAATTGGGTATTAAACCTAAAATTGGAAGGTTATTATATGTAAATAATTTTATTTTAAAAGGAACAGAACAATGTCTGGATTTTATATTTGAAGTTAAAAATGGTAAAGATTATTTAGATTTAGAAAATGTTAATCGTACTCATGCGTTTGAACTATCTGAAATTTGCTGGAAGAGTAGAGATGAAGATATAAAATTCTTACCAGAGAAAATATTTAATGATTTTAAAGAAGGCAAAGTGTTATCTGATGAAGTAAGATTTATAAAACAATATTAATTCACCTTTAATTCAATCAACTATAGATTTGCAATAATTATCGCTTAAAAAACGTAAATTCATCTCATTTTAATGTCATATTTACGTTTTATTATTGCTACACAAGAAAATGGTAGTATAATATACATGTATGAAAAATAATATATCAAATGGTGGCGGAGGTTGTATCTATGGGCTTGCTCTCATAGGTTCGTTGGTGTATTTCTTAAAAGGGGCTGTAACTTTTGGAGCTATTATGCTTGCTATAGGGAAGTCGATTGTATGGCCCGGAGTACTCGTCTATCATTTATTGCAATTCTTACAAATTTAAATAATAAAATTGTGAAGAAGTAAAAGTTATTATTAATAATATAAATATATAAACATGTATGAAAATAATTAGAATCGTTTTAATGTCATTAATCTTTATTCCGTTTCTTGTCTCAGCTGAGAATTCAGTAGTCTTACCTGAAGCAGGTGTTACACCTCAAAGTTCTTTTTACTTTTTCGATAAGCTAGGCGAGGCACTACAAAGGCTCTTTACCTTTAGTCCTGAAAGTAAAGCCAAGCTAGAAATATCATTTGCCAAGGAAAGAATTGCTGAGATAAAGGTAATTCTTGAGAAAAATGGAGTCAATGCCAAGGGTCTTAGTGTAGCCGAAGAGCAACTAGGCAAGAATCTAGCAAATGCTACAAGCATCGTTACCGACCAGAAGAAGGAAGGCAAGGATTCAAGTGCTCTTAGTAAGGAAATATCAGATGAACTTGACCCAGCTCACAAGGAGCTGAAGTCTGTATTCAAATCTGAGAAGGATGCGATAGAAGCTCAAATAGAAGCTTTGAAAGTAAAGCTTAGTGAAGCTCGCTTGGCCCTAGATACAACCTTAGTTGAATCATTAACAAAGGAAATATCTGACCTTAAGGCACAAGAAGAACTTCTAGGTAAGTATGAAGATGATAATGATGACAATATAGAAGAGGAGAATGATAACCTAGATGAAGTACTAGGTCTAGAGAAATCTGCTTCAGAGAAGATAAGGGAAGCTGAAGAAGCCAAGGCGGAATTCTTGAAAGAAGTAGAAGCAGGGAATATTACAATCCCCGATGGAGTAGTTAAAAGCTTCGATGCCTTGCTTTCTCAAGCCAAGACTGCCTTTGATGCAGGGAAGTATGTAGAAGCCAAGAATCTAGCCAAGGAAGCCAAGAAAAGCTTGAAGAAATTGATAAAGAATTTAGAAGATTTTAGTAATACTCTAGAAGACAAGGAAGATCTCAATGATGAGAAGAAGATGCTTCAGAGTGAACTTGAAAATAAATTAAAAGATGCCGATAAAGAAGAAGCCAAGCAAATCAAGGAAGAAATGAAGCAAAAGATTGAAGAACTCAACAAAGAGCAAGAAGACCTCAAGGAAGAACAGAATCAAATCAAAGAACACTTAAGGGGCGTTGAAGATAACGAAGATGAAAATAATAACGAAGGAGACAACTAATCTCATGATCAAATTACGAAATCCTAGAACACATAACGAACTGCATAGTGCCACTGATAGCTCAAGGCTCAACTGGCTTCGGGCGGCTGTTTTAGGTGCCAATGATGGCATAGTCTCTATTTCTTCTGTTATCGTCGGAGTTGCTGGAGCGACAAATTCTAGGTTAATTATTCTCACCGCGGGTATTGCTAGTCTTGTAGCGGGGGCACTCTCTATGGCTGTCGGAGAGTATATATCAGTCAGTGCTCAGAAGGATACTGAGAAGGCCTTACTTGAGAAGGAGCGTTTTGAGCTTGCGACAGAACCAGAAGCTGAGCTCGAGGAGCTTGCAGGAATTTATGAGAATAAAGGTTTATCGAAAGAAACCGCCGAGTTAGTAGCAAAAGAGCTAACTCTCCACGATGCTTTCGCTGCCCATGTAGATGCTGAGCTTGGTATCAATCCCGATGATCTTACCAATCCGTTCCACGCTGCTTATGCCTCAGGAATCGCCTTCCTATCTGGAGCTATCATACCAGTCTTAGCTATACTCATATCTCCGGCAACATGGCAGATACCGGTTACATTTATTGCTGTCGTTATTGCGCTTATTATTACAGGGACACTTAGTGCTCATGCTGGTGGTGCCAGCAAGCTGAAAGCTATCACCAGAGTTGTCTTAGGAGGAGTCTTTGCTATGGTTATTACTTTTGCTATAGGGAAATTGTTCGGAGTGTCGGGGATATAAGAGAAATTAAAAAGTATTGTGTGCGAAGAAGATGAGGAAGACTAATCGTCTTCTTCAGTAAATTGTTTTCTTTGGTATGGGTATTTTAATTCTAGTTCTCTCTGTTTTACAGTTGAGTAATAAAAATTATTAGGTGTGGTAAGGAAATTGAAGATTAATTATAAATAAAAAAACTACACATAACGTGTAGTTTTTTTATCGGCTATGTTATATGATTTCGCTTCTAATAACTCTAGTTAGTTGCAAATGTAGATTCACTAGATAATACTACATTGTTTGATGCATCAAGAGACTTTATAACAAAGTGATAGAGAGTGCTTGATGTTAAACTTGGAATACTGAGTGAATGACTTGTCGTAAGTGCTCCATCTGTTACTTTTGGTGTAAGTATTGCATTTGTATCTACGGGTGTACCTGTAGAGTAGAATACATTGGATGTTGCAGGCTCATTGGTTGTCCATGAGACCACAGCATTTATACCTGTAACGTTTGTTGTGATTGCACTTATTACTGGAGCAGTTGTATCTGGGGTAGGTGTAGGAGTAGGTGTAGGAGTAATATCTGGATTAGATACTAAAGTTGTGAATGACATCTCAGCAGACTTGGTTATTCCAGCTTTATTCTTTGATCCGACAACGACATAGTATTTTGTATTTGCTTCGAGTTTCTTTAATTCCATTTTGTGGTTTAAGACTAAAGCCTTTCTTGAATACTTGGCTAGATTTGTATCAACAGGGGAAGTCTTGCTAATCCACACCATTGTGTTGGACTTTGTATCTGTTGTCCAGTTTATAGTAGCCTTATGACTTTTAACATTTGTTACATTAAGGTTACTTATAACAGGAGCCACTACATCCTCTGTATCTCTTACGTGTACTGTGACTGAAGATACTGTTTTCAATCCAGCTTCGTTACTTACAGTAAACATTACTCTATACTCACCTTTGTCTGCGTAAGTATGGGTGAATGTTCCTGTTTGAACAAATACTTGCTGTGATAGTAATGACAATGATTTAGAAACGATATTATTGTCTCCCCAATCAACTGCATAACTAAGTGACGTATTCTTTGGATCTGATGCTTTAACTATCCAAGTGCCTACTTCTCCAACCTTAAGGACGGTTGGTGCCGTGATTCCTTCTATAGAAGGTGCCAAGTTGACCTCTACGTTTGCTTTCGCATTGATTCTTTTATTAAACCAATTGGCAAAGCCACGATTGAAAGAATTACCTCTTTCTTTCTTGTCTTCGTCATCTTCTTTATCTTTTTGAACTTGTTCGATTTTAAACTTCTTTTCGTTGCGGTCCTCCTTGTCTTTATCGTTACCCTCTGCAAAACTTGCAATAGGAGTAGCTATGATAAGAGCCAAGAGAAGAGAACTAGTGATTAACGATTTATAATTTTTCATCCGCCTAAACTTTCCATTTAACTCATGTTTATTTTCAAGAAATAATATGTGATTAAACAGAATATATTATTTATAATTTTATTTGTGAGAAAGTTTTGGTGGATTCATATTCCACTTAATTACGACCTCACAATAGAGTAGACGAGGGAGCATACACTTTCCTTACATAGACATTTATTTGTTTTTGTTGTACTTTAAGTATATAGACAATGTAAGAAATACATGAGAGATACGTCTACATATATGAAGGTAAACAACAAAAATACCAAGAGTACATTTGAAGCAATATATAAAAGTGAATCGGATGCAATATTCCGATTCTGTTTGCTTCGCGTTTCTTCGCGTGAACAAGCTTTAGATATCACACAAGAGACCTTCTTGCGTTTATGGCAAAGCCTGCTTTCAGATAAAGAAATTTTGAATAATAAAGCCTTCTTGTTTACTGTTGCACGTCGTCTTATCATAGACTGGTATCGGAAGAAGAAGAGTTTGTCGTTAGACAGTATGATGTCGGAAAGGGAAGATAGCACATATGATATAGTAGACGAAAAAACGGTAGATGATAAATTGACGATCGGCATAGAGGGTAGGTACTTACTAGAGAAGATAAATGATCTTGAGCCTTCCTATAGAGATCCACTGTACCTGCGATTCATCGAAGACTTATCGCCGGGAGAGATAGGAAAGATTTTGAATATATCAGCCAATGCAGTATCAGTCAGGATTAATAGAGGAATTATAGAATTAAGAAAAATAGCAGGTTATGGAAAATAATAAATTAAAAAATGGAATAAATGAGATTAGAAGTATTGTCATGACCGACAGTGAGAAAGCGCGCGTCTTTGACAATATCTTGAAAGCTTCTACTAGTAATTCAAAACCTATTAAAAGCCCTTGGGTAACTTTCTCTTTTGTAGCAATGCTTCAAAGCAATAGGTTGGTATACTACATAGTTATACCGCTTATCATTATACTTTCTAGTGGGGGAGTGGTCTTTGCTTCGCAGGATAGCTTGCCAGACAATATACTTTATCCTATCAAGGTGAAGGTTCTAGAACCTATGGAAGGAGCTTTAGCTTTTTCAAATACAGCAAAAGCCAAACATGAAAGTGGCCTTGCTACTAAGCGCTTGATTGAAGCCGAAACTTTGGCAAAAGCTGGTAAATTAAATTCTTCCAATGAAGAAAAGATAAATAATCTTCTGACTCTGCATACTATATCCTTGAATAAAGCTTTAGAAAAAGTTGATGATACTAATGCAACAGAAACTATAGAAGATATAAGTACTAGCTTCCGTGCAGAGATGAATGCTCATGCCAAGGTTCTAGCAGTTATTAAGGAGAAACAGAAGCAGAAAAAGAGTAATGATAATGAAGTAGAGAAGGAAGACAATAAAATTTCAAATACAGCCAAGGTAAATGCAGAAAAGATAAAGAAAATATCAAATAAAATAAACAAAGAAAATATAGTAAAATATAATTCTAAAAAAGAAGAGGTCAAGTCCCTGATTGAGAACACAGACGAGAAGGTCAAATATACTAATCAAAATGAAAATAAGATAGAAATATCCACAGAGGATGATACTCATAAAACTATAGATAAGGCCAGGGAATATCTAGAGGATTCGACCATGAAAGATAAAGAGGGTGATTGGAAGGAAGCTTACTCTTCGCTTCTAGACTCTGAGAGTTCTATCAAAGAAGCCAATATTCTTTTCAAGAATGGTATAAAGCATAAAGAGGAACGAAAGAATAAAAGAGATTAATTCTGTTAGTTAATCTCTATATCCACATATATAATTTCCGGGAATTCTTCACGGATTCTTTTCTCTATCTCGTCTATGTGGCTACCTATGAGTCTAGGAATTCTGTCGGTTGTTTTGAACATTAACTTTGTAAATTCTTTGAAATCATCTTTGATATTATCGAACTCTTCTTTTAGATCTCCTGCTTCATAGATCTCTTCATAGAGGGGAGAGCCATTCCACTCCACTGTCGTATATATTTTATATTTATTTACATCTATAGCTACAGATTTGAATTCAGAAATATTTTCAATACAAGGATCTTTTAATAGAAATTCTATAACTTCATCTGTTCTTTCTTGATCCAAGGATTTACCTATAATGTATTGATGATTTTTAATAATCAATATGATTGCCAAGAATCCAAGGATGAATCCGACGACGATTCCCCCGATGGAGTCATATATATTGTTCCCTGTAAAATGCATCAAGAATTGAGCTACGAGGGCAACTACCACACCAAGTACCGCGGCACTGTCTTCGTAGACGACAGCTAGGGTTACAGGATCAGCATCAGCAAAAATTTTCTTCGAAAATTTTTGCTTTTTCTTGAGCTCTCTAATTGCAATTATCAAGGTTGCTCCTTCTACAAAGAATGCGATACAAAGTACAATAATAGTAAAATAATTAAAATCATGAGTTACACCCCCTTCATTTTTCAGGATAGAATCAATAGAATGGTATATAGTGACCCCAGCTCCTATGAATAGAATTCCACAAGCAGATATGAGAGACCAGAAGAATCTTTCGATACCGTATCCATATCCACGAGAGAGGTCGGCTGGCCTCTTTGACCTTTTGAGTCCTACAAGCAACAAAGATTGGTTGAGAGTATCAGCGAAACTGTGTACACTTTCGGCAAACATACTGGCAGAGCCAGAAGTGACGGCTACAATAGTCTTAATAATAGTCACAAAGACATTCCCGAAAAGTGCTGCGGTTACTGACTTGCTACCCTCTATTTTGTGCGACATAAGGTAGATTATACCATATTAAAGTGGTATAATTAATATATTAATAATTTATATTAAATTTATGCCATTCACATTTAAAGTTGGTGCAAAGATTAAGGAGGCATGGCCTCTTTATAAAGAGAATTTTGGGAATATAATTTTGTTTGTTATAGTTTTAGCTATCATTCAAACGATTAGCAGTGTTCTCTCAGGAAAGGATGGTAACGCTTTTGTTTCGTTAGTATTTTTTATTATCAATACTTTCTTTTTGTATCTAGGGATTAAAGCTAATTTGAATCTTTTGGACAGTAAAGGATTTCATCCGTTTTCAAGAGAAGTACTTCCTACTTGGCCTTTGTTTTGGAATTTTTTTAAGACGTACTTACTACTTATATTGTGTATCCTTCCTATAATCATAATTCCTATGTTTATAGTTATAGCAATCTCTATTCTTCCATCTTTATTGCTGGGAGTAGTTTTCCTTCCATATTTAATTCCAGTTATCGCCATATTGATTATCCCTGGTATGTATATTGCTAGTCGTCTTTTTCCTTCAATATATATGTCTATTGATAAGGGTCAAGGGGCAGTAATGAGTATAAAAGGAGCATGGGAGATTACAAAAGGTTACGGATGGTATATTTTCTGGAAGACTTTTGTAATAGGTCTATTTGCTGTTGTTGGTATTTTCGCATTATTTATTGGAATTGTCGTGACTTATCCTATCGCTATGATAGTGATAGTCATGCTCTATCGTGAGCTTGTGAAGTCTAGTGTTGTAGGACCAACTCCAGTTGCTACTGTTGTGAACCCAGTAGTTCCAGAGGTTGTAGAGACTCCAAAAGAAGAAGTTAAATAAAAGATTTTTACTAATAAACGAGAGGGGCAGACCGTAGGTCTGCCCCTCTTTTGAGATAATATTGATATATTCTGCGTATTAAGGGTACAATATATCATATGATAGATACGCGATCTTGTGAAAGTAAAACAGATGAAGAACTAGTCGGATTGTCCCTGAAAGATTCTGATTACTTTTTTTGCTTATCGAAAAGATATGAAGAAAAGTTATTGCGGTACATCACACATATTTCAAAATTTAGTCGAGAAGACTCCGAAGATGTTCTTCAGGAGGTCTTTATTAAAACTTATTACAATTTGAATGGTTTTGATCCTAGTCTTAAATTTTCTTCTTGGATATATCGCATAGCTCACAATGAAGCAGTAAGTGCTATAAGAAAGAAAGTTGCTAGACCAACTCTCTATCTAGAAGAGGGAGACTTGGAGAAATTTGGAGATGTTTTTGATATGGTTAAAGATGTAGATAATTCTATAGATAGGAAAGCGATAGATATAGCTCTTTCAAATTTAGACGAAAAGTATAGGGAAGTATTGGTCTTGCGATTCCTAGACGAGAAGGATTATGTGGAGATATCCGATATTCTAAAGAAACCAGTAAGTACAGTAGGGAACTTGATATTAAGAGGTAAAAAGCTTTTTAAATATGAATATGAAAAATTAATAGGAGTCAGTGTATAGTCGTCATAGTGAATAAAACATTATTAAAAAATATTATGGAAAATAGAAATATAAGTCAAATAGCAATAGAAAGAATAAAGGATGAGGGGATTAAACCAATTTCACGGAATATTTTTAGTATCAAGCGAGTACTTTTCTGGGTTTTAGTTGCCAGTTCATTTATAATTGGAGCTATTACTTTCTCACTTGTATTGTCTGCTTTATTTAATAATGATTGGGATTTGTATAATAAAATTGGATTTAGTTTTATTTTTAGAACCCTACCTTATTTTTGGTTAATTTCTTTGGCTGTTTTTACTGTTTTAGGAGAATATTATTATAGAAAAACATATTTGGGGCATAGACGTGGCTTTATTTTAATCATGGGAGTTTATTTGGTATCTACAACTGTTTTCGGTTCTTTATTTTATCTAATTGGAACAGGTAGGTTGATAGAGCAGTCTTTAGAGAACGAAGCGCCCATTTATCGTCATGTTATGCTCAATAGATATGAAGTTTGGTCTCATCCGGAAGCTGGATTCCTTTCTGGTAGAATCATACGTGTTATGGACAATGAGGTAGAAGTTATTGATTCTGATGGTTTTATTTGGATTATAAATATGCAAGATGTGTACCTTCGAGGAAGGGTAGAGATAGAAATAGGTGAAAGAATAAAAATTATAGGTAAATGTATGGAGACTATTTGTATTGCAGACGAGATAAGACCTTGGATAGGAATGCGAAGAGGTATGATGAGATAAAATACTAAAACCTTGCGTATTATAAGTGTAAGTAATGACGATTACTTATGGATTAAAAATCTAACAATATATTTTGTAGTGTAAAACAAAATAATACTTATAATTATGAAAAATAGAAATAAATTAATAATGAGTGGATTACTCGCATTAACGTTGGGCTTAGGAGTATCGAGTGCAACTTTTGCTTATCAAGGAGATTATACAAAAAAAGGGCCAAATTATAGCCAAGAATTTGAATCAGAGATGACTAGGGTTATGCTGAACAACGATTATGATGGCTGGAGAAATCTTGTAGAGAATAAAGTGGGTAGAGTCGATGAGTTAATCACAAGAGAGAATTTTCCAAAGTTTGCTGAAGCATGGAGACTAGCAAAAGAAGGCAAAATCAAAGAAGCAAATATTATAAGAAAAGAGCTGGGTTTAAGAACACCAGATGGAGTAAGGAACAGAGTAGCAATGATGAAAGGAGGACAGAGAGGAGCTAGAGGTATGGGAATGATGGGCCAAGGTCAATTTACAAATAGATAAATGTATTACCAAAATCTCCGCTAGGCAAGGCCTAGCGGAGATTTTGGTTTGTACTTTCAAAAGTAGAAGTATATAATATTAATAGTTATTTATTAACAATCTAATTAAAAACAAATGAAAACAAACAAAGGCATTATAGGTATTGGTCTAGTATTGGCAATTGTTTTGGGTATAGTGGTCGTTGGTGGAGGAGCGTATTATGTAGGGAAGAGTACCGATAAGTGGAATACAGGTGTAATTATAGATGGTAATACTTTATCAAATAGTAGTGATGGAGATATTGGTAACAAAGAACAAGTTCCATCAAGAGGGTCTGCTGTTTGTGAAAAAGATACAACCCCTTGGATTATTCTTGTTTCTCCAAATGGGGGAGAGTCATACGTTCTTAATCAGAAAGTGGATGTAAAATGGAAGAGCTGTAATATACCAGCGGGTGTTGATATAGGAATAGATATATTAAATGAATTAAAATCAAACCCACTTACAGTAGCTGACAATGTTGCTATACAGCAAACACCTAATGATGGGATTGAGACTATTTATCTTACTGAGCAAAAAGATATGCAAAAGTTTATTTTAGGTAATAAATTTAAAATTCGTTTAAACTATGTATTTACAGAAAAATACACTGGTCCTATGCCAGAAGGAAGACAACCTCAATGGGCTGTGTATAACGATGATTCAGATAATTATTTTACAATAAATTCTGCAACTTCTACTTCAAATCTGAAGACATACACTAATAAAGAATATGGAATTGAGTTTGATTATCCATCAACAGCAAATATTACAGAAAAGCAATTAGGTAGGACTGATTTAACTCAAGGATCTGTAATAACAGTTAGTCTTCCTTTTAAAACCCATTATGATGCTTGGACTTCAAAAGGAATAAATTTTACTATTCGTAAAAGTAGTTGTAGTGATTACTTACCAACTTCACCAACACAAAAAAGGGTAATAAATGGAACCTCTTATATGTTTGTAGATCCTGATTGGGGAGAAACGAGTGGGATGAGTTCAATATCTAAATGGAGAAAATATTTTTACGAATCAACAGATAAATGTTACATAATAGAAGAAAGGCTTTCTGGTCTAGGAAATAACGAAAGACCATCTACTTATACATTTCCTACTGATGTGGATAAATTCCTTGATTCAGAACTGTTAGATCTTGATAAAATTATGGCATCAGTTAAAATATTTTAACCTTTAAAATAAAGCATAATTTGGGTCGGCGACAGTAGTCGCCGACCCTTTGTGTTTATCCTCTTAGAATGCTTGACTTCTATTATTCAAAAGTATATACTTTTGAATATGGATACAACAATTTTAATTAAAACCAAGAAGGATTTAAAGTTACAAGCACAAGATCTAGCAAGAGATTTAGGGCTTTCTTTGGCTGATGTTGTAAATGCATCTCTCCGACAATTTATAATCAACCAAGGAATAACAATTTCTAAGATGCCCACTGAGAGCTTGGATTCTTATATCAACAAGAAAGAAATTCTTTCCGCTTATCAAGAGTCTTTGAAAGAATTCAAATAATATATGATTCTTTTAAAAACTAAGAATTACAAGAAAAGTGTTACTTCTTTACCAAAGAAAGATAAAGCTTTACTATTTGAACAAGAAAAACTTTTGGTAAAAGATATTTTTGATTCAAAACTTCACACTAAAAAGTTAAAAGGATTCCCCGATGAGCATGTGTACTCTTTTAGAATTACGAGGGTCTATAGAGGTATCTTCCGTCTATCTTGTGACAATGTCATTCTATTCGCAATAGGACACAGAAAAGATATTTATAAATCCTTATAAATTAGATTTCCCCACCAGTCGGACTGGGGGGGATTCCCCCTAGGCAAGGCCTAGCGGAGATTTTGGTTTACAGATGATAAATATAACTAAAATAAGGCCAAAATGGCCTTATTTTAGTTTGTATTAAAGTTTGACGATAATGGTATAATATACATTGAGGTGCAAAATATAATATATTATGAATTTAAATATTAAAACAATTAAAGACATAGAAGAGGTAGTGGAGTTTGTATCCTCATCTATAAACGAAAAGCTAAAACAAGGGAAGAAGGTTCTCTGGTTTGTTTCTGGTGGCTCGGCTATTCCCGTAGAAGTGAAAATTGCTGACAAGATAGATATAAGCTTATCAGGGACGTTAGTTGTAACACTATGTGATGAAAGATTTGGTCATCTTGGACATCCTGAATCCAATTGGTTCAAGCTTACAAATTCTGGATTTAGGATACTGAAAGCCAAGATAATACCATTCCTCTCTGGAAAGGACATGAAGGAAACGACAGAAGATATAAGAGAAGCTTTATCAGAGGAATTGAAAAATGCAGAATATAAAATTGGAATTTTCGGGATAGGTATAGACGGTCATACTGCAGGTATCCTACCTCATACAGAAGCGGTAAAGAGCGAAGAGTTGGTGTGCACATACGAGACGGACTTACATGATCGTATGACCATAACAGGGAAGACTATCAAGATGCTCGATGAAGCAGTACTCTACGCAGTAGGAGAGAATAAATGGCCAGCAATAGAGAAGCTGGCGACTGACGTATCTATCGACGAAGAGCCAGCACAAATACTGAAGAGTGTTCCATTATTTACAATTTTTACAGATTATAAAGTGGAATGAATCCACCAAAATTTTTAAAATATTAATTATTATAAATTTAATTTCTTTTTTCTTTATTAATATATCATTAATGATAAACGTTAATTTAGTAAAAAATTTAGGCGGATGAGAATAGCAATCGTTGGTTTAGGCAAAATGGGTTCACAGATAGCTCGCAAGTTGCACGAGGGCGGGCATACGGTCATAGCTTCCAACAGGAGCAGTGGTGCAGTAGATGAAATGAAAAGTTTGGGTATGATCGGTGCTTATACGAAAGAGGAAGTTGTATCTTCTTTTGGAACTGATCAAGTTATCGTCTGGCTCATGATACCATCCGATACAGTCGATGCTGAGCTAGACACATGGCTCAGGCTAGTACCTGTCGGCAGTATTCTGATTGACGGTGGGAATTCTAAATGGAGTGATACGAAGAGAAGAGCTGAAGCAGTCTTGGCTCAGGGATCAACACTTATCGACATAGGCACGTCGGGCGGCGTCTGGGGCTATCAGAACGGCTTCTCAATGATGGTAGGTGGAGATAGCGCTTCCTTTGAAATTATAAAGCCCATACTTGAAACATTGAAGAATCCCGAAGGTATGTATGCCCACTTCGGAGAAAGTGGATCGGGGCACTATGTGAAGATGGTTCACAATGCTATCGAATACGGCATGATGCAAAGCTTGGCCGAAGGGTATCATATACTTAAGGAAGGTCCATATAAAGATATAGACTTGTACAAGGCAGGTGAGGTCTGGCAACATCATAGCGTTATCACTTCATGGCTCAATGAACTTACAAGAGATATAATGAAAGTAAATCCAAACCAAGATGGAGTAGAAGGCAAGGTCACAGAGTCAGGTGAGGCACGTTGGGCTCTCGAAGTAGCTAAAGAATTCAACATTGAGACTCGGGCCATACAGTCTTCCTTTGATGTTCGACTGGACTCTCAAAAGGGACTTGTAAACTATGCGACGAAGTTGGTCGCATCTATGAGGAATGCTTTCGGAGGACACAAAATAAATGAGAAATAAAAGTAATGAAAAATGATCAACCAACAATTTTAATTATTATCGGAATCTCTGGCGATTTATCGAAGAGGAAGCTTCTTCCGGCTATCGGGCAGATTGCCATGACTGGCATGATTCCTTCAAATTTTCGAATTATTGGTGTTACTCGTCAGTCAGATATTAATTTAGAAAATTTGTTAAAACATACAGTCAACAAGGATTATCTCCTGAAGAGTACGGAAATGTTTGAAATGAATCTTCTGAGAGAGGAAGATTATCGAAAGTTAAGAATTCGTTTAGAAGAAATCGAAAGAGAGTTTGGAACTTCTGCTCAGTATTTATTTTATCTTTCAGTTCCCCCAAACACTTCCAAGTCGATTATTGAATTCTTGGGGAAAGAAGGTTTTGCCGAGAAGGACAATACCAAGCTTTTGCTTGAGAAGCCTTTTGGTATTAATTTAGAAAGTGCGACGGAGTTAGTAGAGCATATCGATAAATATTTCAAGAGAGAGCAGATCTATCGTATTGACCACTACTTGGCCAAGGAAACAGCCCAGAATATTATAGTTTTCCGTGAAGGGAATTCTCTTTTCAAGAAAACTTGGAACAAAGATTTTATTGACAAGATTGAAATTGTTGTCAGCGAAGAAATCGGAATAGAAGGCCGAGCAAACTTTTACGAGCAGACTGGGGCACTTCGAGACTTAATTCAAAGTCACTTACTTCAGCTTCTAGCCTTGACCCTCATGGATATTCCAGAGGAAGGGCACATCGAAGAAGTCCCCAACTTACGTTATGAAGCTTTGAGGCAGATTAGTATTCCATCCGTTCCTTCATTGTCAGCTCATGTAAAGCGTGGTCAATATCATGGCTACCGAGAAGAAGTACAGAATCCGCACAGTATGGTAGAGACTTTTGCCTCGATAGACTTAGTCTCTAGTGATCCAAAGTGGCAAGGAGTCAAGATTAATCTTACCACAGGGAAAGCTCTGAAAGACAAATTTACAGAAATAAAAATTCTTTATAGAAAAGATAATGATCGCGAATCCAACGAATTACTTTTGAGACTTCAGCCAGACGAGGGGATATCTTTCTCTGTCTGGGCCAAGCGTCCGGGGTATGAGCATCAAGTCAGTCGTCATGCACTAAATTTCTCTTTCAAGGATCACTATACTGCACTTCCAGAAGCTTATGAGCAAGTGCTTTTCAATGCTATCAATGGTGACCATAGTCTCTTCTCAACGAGTGAAGAAGTTATAGAAACTTGGCGTATATTAGACGGACTACAGAAGGCTTGGTCAACTAGTACTTATGATTTAATAATTTATAAGAAAGGTAGTACTGTAGAAGAAATTAAGAATTAAGAATTAAGAATTTAGAATTACTAATTCGTCAATATCTATAATTTTCAAATAAAATGTTATACTGAGTAGTATATGATTGGATTTATCTATAAGAAAATTATTAAACCCATACTTTTCAAATTCCCTGCGGATGATGTTCATACCTTTTTCTTAAAGAGAGGAAGGCTTTTAGGTAGTATAAATTTTACTAAAAATTTACTTAGTAAGATTTTGCCTTACAAAGATTCTGTATTAAATACAAAAGTTGCTGGTATTAATTTCACCAATCCGGTCGGTCTTTCGGCTGGCTTTGACTACGATGCTGATCTGATAGAAGTACTTCCTTCTGTTGGTTTCGGTTTTCATACTATTGGGACTGTAACCCACTTACCTTATGCCGGCAATCCAAGACCTATGCTCGGACGACTTCCCAAGTCCAAGTCTTTGCTTGTAAACAAAGGTTTCAAAAGTATGGGCATGGAGGCTGTATTAAAGAAAATTAAGGAGTCGCCTCGAGGGCGGCATCAGTCCGAAGAGGCGGGTACTATACCCCTAGGACTCAGTATTGGTGCGACCAATAGAGCTTATAAAAAGATAGAGGATATGGCCGATGACGTCTACCTTTCCTTTGAGCTTGCTTTGAAGGTGAATTATTTTGATTATTATGAACTCAATATAAGTTGCCCGAATCTTATAAATGTTGAGAACTTGAAAGAGAAGTTCGATGATCCTGTCGGATTCGCAATTCTTCTAAATAAGCTTTCATACTTGAATATCAACAAACCTTTGTTTATAAAAATGCACGCCGAGAAAAGCGTGGCAGAGACTTTAGCACTGCTTGCTGTGGCAGATAAATACAAGTGGATATCAGGAGTCATAATGTCCAACTTGGTCAAGAATCGAGAAAATGCTTGCTTTGATCAGACGGAAATAAAGAATGCAGGGAAGGGGAACTTTAGCGGTAAACCTACCGAAGAATTTTCCAATAATCTGATAAGTGAAGTTTACAAGAAATACAAAGATAGATTTATAATTATAGGATGCGGAGGAATCTTCACAGGTAAAGATGCTTATGAGAAGATCAAAAGAGGAGCAAGTCTTGTGCAAATGATCACCGGCATGATATACGAAGGTCCAAGTGTCATAGGCAAGATCAATAGAGACCTAGCGAAGCTTTTACGAAAGGATGGATACAAGAGTGTAAGTGAAGCAGTGGGTAAATATCATAAATAAATTTTACTTGAAATAATAAAGTCCCCAAATCTGTTAGACAGATTTGGGGACTTCAAATTTACAAGTTTTTAGCAAGTCTCAAGAACTCGGGGTAGCTTTTCCAAGAAAGTAACACTACTTTTTCTTTCTGAAATATATGTTTTATATATACCTTGTGCTGTTTCTGATATTCCATCAGTAAAAAATACAGACAAGTTATATAAAACATGTTCCCTCAAAAGATTATCAAGGACTCTTAGATCTTGACGCTTAAGATGAAAGAACTTAACATTGCAATCATTCGCAATGTTATTTTCAAAAAGAAAAGACGATTCTTTTTTAGAAATCTCATTCCGATTCCCGAAGTCTTCTTGTAGAAAACCAGTAATAACTAATAACATTTTCATAAGTTAGCTTTTAACAATGATAAAAAACATTTAAAAACAAAAAAAAGTTAATTAAAGAATTTTTCCACCTCCATATTTTTATACCTAATTATGTATGGATAGAGGTCGAAATTAGTTAGTGTTATTACATCTTTTACAGCATAATCGATTGGACCAGTTTCACCAACTAGACTGACACGAATTCTTGCAAATTCAATATCATTTGAAGTTTCTTTTAATATTGGCGTCAATTTCTCGACGTCCTTCCTCTGAACATCAGAGGTGTAGAGAATTCCATCAATATCTTTCAATATCTCGGGATTAGTTGCAATATCATTATTAATAAAAGAGGAAGATACTATTATGTCAATATTTTCATCCTCTTTGACTCTTTTAAAAAGACGATTCTCAATCTCCTCTTTTGATTTAAGAAGATTTTTTTCGTCAGAATACAGCACTAAAATTTTTAGTAAATACATTTTTTTGCTTTTTGGGTTCATTTATATATTAACATTTATACAGTAAAAGTCAAATTTTGATGGAATTTAAGGGTAGGATATAATAAATTCATGCCCAAAAAGCCACAATCAAACACCAAATATCATAAATCTGCCTTATATACAGGCCGGGGGGACAATGGGACCACGACGCTCTTTCATTGTGATCAGGGGCGGATTTCTAAAAGTGCCAACATTATAGAAGCCTTAGGAGCTCTCGATGAACTCAATGCTTACTTGGGCTTAGTGAAAGTTTATGCCAATACCGAGCAGTCCAAAGTACCTGTAAGTATTAAGAAGAAGATTCTATTCAGTGATATTCTAAGCGACATCCAGCAAACACTTTTCATCATTCAAGCAGAAATCGCTGGTTCCGATATGACAGTCAAGAAGAAGAATCTAACCAAAGTAGAACACATCATTAGTTGCATTAGCGACGTTTTACCCCCTATCACTTCTTTTACTATTTCCGGAGGAAGTATATTGAGTGCCGAACTCGACTTCTCTAGAACTTTAGCTAGAAGATGCGAAAGGAGAATCGTAGCTGTCTTAGACGAGGGTCACCGCAAGGTCGGGCCTATTACTATTGCATATCTCAATCGTCTATCATCTATATTGTTTGCAATGTCGCGCTATGCGAACCACCTACTCTCTATACCCGAAGAACATCCTAGGTACAATGATTAATTTTCATATTTTGTATTTAGTAGTATATTGGTGTAATGGAAGGAGATCATATTTTAATAAAAAAATATCTTGATGGAAATCAAGCTTCTTTAAAAATGCTTATAGACAGATATACTTCTTCCATTTACAATTTTTCATCTAGGTTTGTTGGTTATGAGCAAGCCAAAGATACGACTCAAGAAGTTTTTATAAAAGTTTGGAAGAATTTGAAAAATTTTGATGAAAATAAATCTCAGTTTAAAACTTGGATTTTTACAATTGCTCGCAATTCTATTACGGATTATTTACGCAAGAAGAAATCTATTCCTTTTTCTTTTTTGAATGATGAAGAATTAATAGAAGAGAATGTTTTAGATGAGGAAATTTTACCAGATGAGGTGTATCAAAAATTACAAGATAAAGAAATGCTAATAAAAGTATTAGATGAAACTCCAGTCCAATACAGAGAAGTCCTAATACTTCGTTATCAAGAGGACATGACTTTCAAAGAGATAGGGGAAGTAATGGATAAACCTCTAAATACTGTGAAGAGTTATCATCAGAGAGCACTTGTTCTTTTGCACCAAAAGTTAAAGTAGTCTCGTATACGTAAGTGTATGAGTGATAATTTATCAAAATTATTAAAACAAGCCTATAATCATCCGGAAACAGGGCTTTCGGATGATATTTGGCGTGTTATAAAATTAAAACAGGCAAGAAATTTAAAGATGCAATCTCTGTCCTATAGTTTGATAGGGGTTTTGTCTTTAGGTGGTTTTGTTTTCATGTCTTTTTATCTGAAGGAGCAATTTGCTTTGTCTGGTTTCTTTGAATATGTATCCCTAGCTTTTTCTGATAGCGGTGCTGTTGCCTTATATTGGAAGGAGTACTTACTATCTCTTGCTGATTCAGTTCCTATTGCAAGCCTAGGAGCTTCGGCATTCCTATTGTTGTCTATGCTTATATCTGTTAAAAAAATAGTCCATCAATATAAAAGTCAATTATTATTAAATCAGAATTAATTATGAATAAAGAAGAAATAAAAAATAAATTAAATAAATTTGTCGATTCAAAAAATTTTAAAAAGGTTATATATGTTTTAGGAGCACTTTTTATATTATCTTTTGTTTTTCAAGCAGGAATGATAGCAGGGTTTAGGAAAGCATCATTTAGTCGTGATTGGGGTGATAATTATGAAAGGAATTTTGGACCAATGCGTAAAGTTCCTCCATTTATGAAGGGTGGTCTTTTGGATTTACCAAATGCTCATGGAGCTATTGGGAAGATTATAAAGATAGAATTTCCCAATATTGTAGTTTTAGATAAAGATCAAACAGAAAAAGTGATAATAATAAGTGACAGTACAAGTATTCTCGAAAGAAGAGAAATCCTTACAAAGGACAAGCTAGCTATTGATAAATATATTGTTGTTATTGGTAATCCAAATGAATCTGGTCAAATAGAAGCAAAATTAATAAGGATTATGCCCAGCCCTGAAGAAATGATTGAGAATACGACGTCGATGAGGAGTAGAGAATTACCACCAGAATTTAATAAAAGAAATATATAATTATGAAAAACTTATCATTTATACAAAAAATAAAATCATTCATAGTAGCTCATAAAGTATGGAGTATTGTTGTTGTGCTTATTATTTTATCTACTACATACTTTGTCTTTAATAGTAAAACAAATGCAGAGACGAGATATGTTACAAGTATTATAAAGAAGGGTAATATTGTAGTTTCTGTTTCAGGTAGTGGACAGATAGAATCGACAGATACTGTAGATATAAGTTCTAAAGCAACAGGGATTATTACTTATGTTCCAGTTAAAGTAGGACAGGAAGTAAAAAGAGGTACACTTATAGCAAGTATAGATTCTCGTGACGCAAAGATAGCACTAGAAACAGCACAGCTTTCATTAGATAAACTTTTAAAACCAGATACTTTAACACTACTACAGAAAGAAAACTCTTTAAAAAAGACGTATACAGAAAGTTGGAACAATATGCCTTCATTTATTGTCGATATGAATAATATTGTTGTAGGGTTAGGAGATTTATATAATAATGGATATTTAGGATACAAAAATAAAATTTTATTAAGTAAGACAGGAAAAGATAGATTAGATATATCTGAAAATGCATATTGGGATATAAAGAAAAGTTTGGATTCAACATCTTTATTATATAAATCATTATCAAGTTCAAACTCCAACGAAGATATAAATAATCTTATAGAAAAATCACTAGATACTGCAAAAGGGATATCGAATGCTGTTAAGCTAGCTCAGTCAAGTTTTGATTATACTTCAAACTTTTTTGATGACGATACCTCTTCTTCATTTGTCGATACCCAGACGAATCTAACAGCATGGTCAACAAGCGTGAATAGTTATGTGAATACTTTATCTGTCAATTTGAGTAATATTAAAGAAATTACTCTATCCATCAATGATACCATCGAAGGAGCAGATGAGCTTGATATTCGTCAGGCACAATTAAATGTCGAGACGAAACAAAATGCACTATCAGACTATTTTGTAACTGCTCCTTTTGATGGGATTGTTGCAACATTAACTGCTAAAGTTGGTCAGAGTGCAAGTGGAAGTATAGGAACTTTAATAGCGAAACAAAAATTAGTTAAAATAGCTTTAAATGAGGTTGATATTGCAAAGATAAAGCTTGGGCAAAAGGCTACTTTGACATTTGATGCCATCGATGGACTTACTATTACTGGTACAGTGGAAGGAATCGATTCTGTTGGTACAGTAAGTCAAGGTGTGGTTACTTATAATGTTTCTGTTAGTCTTGATACAGATGATGTTCGTATTAAACCAGGCATGAGTGTTAGCGCCACAATAATAATAAATACAACAAAGGACGTTGTTGTTGTTCCAAATAGTGCTATTAAAACTGGACGAGGAGTAAGTTATGTGGAAGTGTTCAGTTCTCCTTTAATGTCTTCTAACGGAGAACAAGGCTCTACTTCTAATACTTTACCAAGTAGAGTTCCTATAAAGATTGGCTTGTCGGATGATACTTCAACAGAAATTTTAAGTGGATTAAAAGAAGGAGATATTATTGTTGCTAAAACTATTACCTCTACAACTTCTAAAACGACTTCTTCTGCCCCAAGTATTTTTGGTGCTGTTGGTGGTTCTACGAGGACAGGGACAGGAGGTGGTAGTGGAACAATGAGAGCTGTGACTGGACATTAGAATTATGATTGAAATAAATAATATTAAAAAAGCATACAGGACAGAAGGCGAGCCATTTGAGGCTTTGAAGGGGGTAAGTTTCTCTATAAATGATGGAGAGTTTGTAGCTATCATGGGGCCTTCTGGATCAGGTAAATCTACTCTTATGCATATATTAGGGGCTCTTGATAACCCGACAGGAGGCACTTACCATCTTGATGGTAAGGATGTTTCAATTTTATCAGATGATGAATTGGCTGATATTAGAAAAGATAAAATAGGATTTGTCTTTCAGTCATTTAATTTACTTCCACGAACTACTGTTTTACGTAATGTTGTCTTACCTTTGATTTATGATGGAGTACCTCATTCAGAAAGAGAAATGAGGGCAAAAGAAGCATTGTTGTCTGCTGGATTAGACGAAGAACATTTTTCTCATTTATCAAATCAACTTTCTGGAGGTCAGATACAGCGTGTAGCTATAGCTCGGGCTCTTGTGAATAACCCAACACTTATTTTAGCCGATGAGCCTACAGGAAACTTAGATACCAAAACAGGAGAGATAGTTCTCGGAACTTTTCAAAAATTAAATAAAGAACAGGGTCGAACCATTATACTTATTACTCATGAACATGATGTTGCCATGCATGCTGATCGTATTATCACAATTCGTGATGGACTAATCGTGAGTGATGATAAGACTCACGAAAAGAAAAGTATAAATATATGAATACAAGAGATTTACTAGAAGAAACATTTATGGCACTTTCAAGCAACAAGGTTCGCTCAGGACTTACAATGCTTGGTATTGTCATAGGCATAGCTTCTGTGATAGCCATGACGGCCATAGGCACAGGTGCACAGAATTCTATATCTGCATCGATACAGTCAATAGGTTCCAATTTGATAATTGTGAATCCTGGAGCACCTAGGGGTGTAGGCCAGCAAGTGAACCAAGGAAGAGGTTCAGCCAAGACTTTAACCTTTACTGACGTAGAAGCCTTGAAGAGTATTGAGGGAGTTAAAGCTGTGACAGCAGAAGTGTCTGGACGTTATCAAGTAACAGCAAAAGGAACAAATACCAATACTACAGTCGACGGAGTAACTCCTGACTATACTTCTGTTCGAAATCTTGAAATAGATCAGGGTAATTTTATCACAGCTCAAAATAATCAAAGTGGAGCAAAAGTTGCAGTTTTAGGACCAACTACCGTTACAGATTTATTTGGGGAAGGTGTCACTGATGTTATTGGTCAGATTATCAAAATTAAAAATAATCAATTTAAAATAATAGGAATTACAAAAGCAAAGGGAGGTACTGGTTTCCAGAATTCTGATGATATGATTTATATACCAATTACTACTGCACAAAGATATTTTTCAGGAGATAGTTATGTCAACTCTATAAGTGTGCAAGCGTTAGATTCTGAAGTTACAACTCAAGTTCAGACAAACATTACTACTAAGCTTATGGAGCTTCATAAAATCTCAGATTCAACTTTAGCTGATTTTAATACAATGAATCAAGCAGACATTATTGCTACAGCTTCTTCTGTTACAGGAACATTTACATTACTTCTTTCTGCTATAGCGGGTATCTCACTACTTGTAGGAGGTATAGGTATTATGAATATGATGCTGACTTCAGTCACAGAGAGGACTCGAGAGATAGGGCTAAGGAAGGCGATAGGAGCCAAGAGGAGGGATGTGAATATACAGTTTCTAGTAGAAGCCGTCATGCTTACATTTATCGGGGGAACTATCGGGGTGTTCCTTGGATGGGGAGTTTCTCTGGTAATAACAAAATTAGGAATACTACAAGCACAAGTTTCTATCAAGTCTGTATTACTTGCTTTTGGAGTGTCTGCATTTATTGGAATTGTTTTCGGATACTACCCAGCTCAAAGAGCATCAAAGCTTAATCCAATAGATGCTCTAAGGTACGAATAAATAAAAGCTGTGCGAGGCAAGGCCTCGCACAGCTTTACTTATCTGTATTTTAATTACTACATTCTTTGTCTGCTTTGATTCCCATTAGTCCGAACATTCGGACGCAGATGTTACCGATATTTTTCTTTTCTTTGAAGACGTGGTCTTCGCCTTTGTAGGTGACCAAGTTTACATTCTTGCCTGCATCTTTCAGCTTGCCTGCCAGTAGTGTAGCTTGCCAAAGGGGGATAGTACGATCAGCTTCACCTTGGATTATTTCGATTCGTTGGTTGCCCATATTACCTATCTTATTTATGATAGATGCTTGATCATAAAGATTCCTGTTCGTATCATTTGGCAATCCGTTGAATTCTGTATTGAAGATTGAAGTCTTTAGTTTCAATAGGAGAGCTTCCCAATCTGTTACCCCATTGATAGAGAATACACCCTTAAAGACCTCTGGATGTTCTACGACAGCCCTTAAGGACATGTATCCTCCATAGCTATTACCAGCAAGGTATACATCACTTACTTTATATTTGTCCTTCATATACTTTACAGCTTCCATGACATCATCTATATCTCCCTTGCCGACTGACTCTCGGATAGATTCGGAGTAACTTCTTCCTTGTCCGAAGCTTCCTCTGTAGTCGAGCTTTAGGACTATCACATTGTTCTTCTGCAATAATTTCAGCATGGCATCATAGAGTCCGTAGCTATGATAAGGATGGTAGCCGAGACTCGTTTGTCTTAGTGGTCCACCATGAAGCCAGATCATGACGGGGTAAGTCTTCTTTGCATCATATTTGGGCGGAGTCATGACTATACCAGTAGAGGTTCCAACTTTTACATATTCTTCATTTTTAATTAATATTTTAGTTTTAATATTTGGCACCTTGAAGCTACTAAGCTTTCTAGTTTTCACATTATAAATTTCTGGGCCGTAACCTTTTTCCTGTTGTTTAATTATTAGAAGTGAAGTCCCTATCTTGGTAATACTATCTACGTACGATACGTCTGTTTCTATCACTTTATCTACACCTGTTTTCATATCAAGATTATAGAGTGACCACTTGTATGGATTCTCTTTGCTGTTTCCCACGTAGTAGAGGCTTGTAGAATCGTAGAACATGAAAGTCCCAATATTGTAAGCTGTAGTACTTATTTTGATGTTATCAAAAGTTGTATCTTTAAGAGTGTTTAATTCTACTTTGTATAAGTTGGTAGAGTCATCTTTGTCGTCTATATAGAGTAGTGTCTTCTCATCGGGAGAGAATTCGAAAACTTTTCTCTGTTCATTTATCAGATCCCAGTATGAGACACCTTCCGATATTGTATATTCTGTATTGTCTTTTAAATTTCGAATTATATATGAACGTTTATTCTCTGGAGCAAAAGCTGGCATATAGTATGCAAGCCAAGTCCCTGACTTTGAGAGAGTAGTGTGAGTTGCCCCCTTGTCTTGCAATTCTTTCTTGATAGAACTTTTAAGGGTAGATGTATTTACTTTACCCAGTATAGTTTTTTTAGTAGATGAACATTTTAAGTTTGCAATATTACAAATATAATTCTTCTTCTTGCCTATGCCATAGTATTCTACGAGTACGTCGTTGCCTTTGTACCCCTTTATGCTTCCATACTGTATATCAAGAGCAAGGGCAGGCGAGTATGATACTAGAAGTAATGCAATTATAAATATATATTTGAGTTTAACCATAACTCTAGTATAACCCTGTAGTAGAATTTTGTCTAAAATTTCACTACGGGGTATAATAAAATCATGGATAATACAAAAAAGGAAAGAGAGCTCGTCTGGGTGCAGATACTTTACTTGTACTTAATTCCGATCTTACTTCTTTACTACAAGGTTATACCAAGTAGCTTTCGAATTCTAGCTTTACTTCTCATAACCTTTTTTATTTATGGTATTGCTCGTTATGAAAAGTGGAATAGTGAAGACTTTGGAATTACAAAAGATTGGAAGAGTCATTTCTTGCCGTATCTTCTATTTACAATAGCAGGGATAGCTTTGCTTTTCGCCGTAGAAGAAATAGAGATTAGTAGCCCAATGCTGAACTGGTGGAAGAATGCTCGATTCCTGCTCCTCTTCATACCACTTAGCGTACTTCAAGAATTAATTTTCCGTGGAGTCCTGATGAACATGCTCCGAAGAGTCTTTACCAATAAATGGTTCATCATCGTACTGAATGCCTCCTTGTTTGCATTGATGCATATCATCTATCTCAAAGCTTTCTTTACTCTACCTCTGACCTTCGTGGCAGGTATCGGCTTCGCTTGGATTTACTACAAGTATCCAAATCTAGTCCTAATATCTATCTCCCACACTATATTAAACTTCACAGGTATGGTACTGGGGTACTTTGTGTTGAGGTAGTCGCATATTTTTAATAAATAGAATATAATACGAAACATGGTAGATTTAAAAGAATTACAAAAGGAAGTAATGAGGAATAAGCTTGAGAAGGGTTTCAATACTACAGATGTAGCATTGGAGTTTTGTCGAGCATACGAGGAACTTTCTGAGGCATTTTCTAAGTTTAATAAAAATCAAGACGGAGTAGCAGAAGAATTTGCAGATGTTGCAGTTTTTCTTCTTGGTATGTGTGAAATACTTGGTTATGATTTAGAAAAAGAATTAGTAAGGAAAATAGAAATAAATAAAAACCGTAAATATATAAAGACAAAGTCACCAGATGGTGAAGATGTCTTTATTAGAGTTAAGACAGATATAGATCCATAAATAAAATAAAAATCTCCGCTAGGCAAAACCTAGCGGAGATTTTTATTTTATTTTCTTTCGTATATTACAAAATTACAATCGTATATATTTTGTTCATCTTTCTCGTGTTTATCTTCGGAGACAATTTTCCATTTATCTTTATCTATAACAGGGAAGAAAGTATCAGCATCCGGGAAGTCTGCATTTACGTGGGTGATATATAACCTATCTGCTTTGTCTATGAAGAGTTTATATATCTGTCCTCCACCTATGATAAATGCTTCCTCATCTTTCCCCATGGTTTCAGTTAAAGATTTTTCTAGATCTTCGATAGAATTATATATTTCTATTCCTTCTCTTTTGAAATTTTTATCAAGAGTAAGTATTATGTTTCTTCTATTTGGAAGAGGGCGACCAAGACTACCATCTGGAGATGTTCCGAGAGATTCAAAGGTTCTTTGCCCCATTATTACTGGGTGTCCAGAAGTTGTTCCTCTGAAGTGCTTCATATCGATAGGCAAATCACATAGAAGTTCATTCTTCCTTCCAATTTCATTATTATTTGCTATGGCTGAGATTATTGATAGAATCATAAATTATTTTACTATATCTAATCCCTCTATCGGTTCACTTGGATTAAAAAATGGTTTAAAAGATTGATAAATTTCATCAACTAGTGTCTCATCTTTTCTCTCTGCTCGGTCATAAATATCAGCAGGGAATACGGGATATATATTAGGGTGATCATTTTCTCTTTTTATAAGCTCTCTTGCTCCTTCGTAATGATTGTCATATATATGCGCATTCGAAATTGTATGGGTATATATTCCTGGCTTTACTCCAAGCTTTTGAGCAAGGGCACACATCATAAGACTAAAACCAAATGTATCAAAAGGACAGCCAAGCATCATGTCGTTTGAGCGAACTATGTTATGAAGATGAAGTCTTCCTCCAATTATGTTAATAGTGAAAGCAAAGGGGCAAGGTGCATTTTTCTTATAAGTTGCTTTTAATCCTTTTCCATATAACCCATCATCAGCAGGATCCCAAGTAACAATAACTCCTTGCCGTGAGTGAGGTTCTTCGGTCAAATGTTTTACTAGCTGGTCTAGTTGATCTCTTCCGAAATGATGACGCCATCTATAACCATATGCAGAAGTTATAGTGCCATCTTCTTCAATAAATTCATCCCACATTTTTGTATATTTTCTTAAAAATTCTGTATCTTTGTCTCCAGTAATAAACCAAACTTGTTCAGCTATGGGAGACTTAATAGGATTCTTTCGCAATGTTAATACAGGGAACCCATCTTTCTCGATGTCAGTCTGGAAAGTTAAGCCGGGTAATATCTTTATTTTGTGACCTGTTCTTTCGTTTAATTCTTCAATACCTTCCTCCATTATTCGCTTTATTAAATTTTTATATATTGTGTCAAATGTTGTCATAATTCCTATTATATAATACAATTCAAATTATGGAAACAAATATAAAAAAAGAGATAGTCTATCCTTATTTACCCGAAGGACGAACTATATTGTATGTGCCTAAAGATAATAAGTTTATGCAAGAAGCCAAAGAAGTTGCTCGTAAGGAATCAACAGACAAGCGGTCTTCTACTGGGGCAGTAATAGTTCGGGGTCGAGATAGCGTTGTTGTTTCTAAAGATGCAAATAAAGCACCATTAACAAGTGAAGGTTTAATTAATCTTCATAAAAAATATTGTATCAGAAGAATTCTAGGAATTCCATCTGGTAAGAAATATTGGTTATGTCCCGGATGTGCAGCTGGGGATCATCATGCTGAATACAGAGCTTCTAAGAAATTGATTAAGCAGGGTTTTGACAAGAGCGATCAATTTGATTTGTATCTGTGGGGTCATTGGTGGGCATGCAAAGACTGTTGGGGTAAAATGATTGAAGTTCCAATTCGTAATGTCTATGTAATGGAAGGAAGTGAAGTTCTCTTTAACGAGAAAGATCCAAATAACATTACAAAACATAAGTTTGATTAAGATAAAAAGCGAGCCATTTTGGCTCGCTTTTTAGTTTTTATTTATTGTGCTAAAATTAGCTTATTACAAATCTAATTTATCACCATATTATGAAAGATAAACAAATAGAGAAACTAATTAAGGAAGAGGAAAAGCGTCAGAAGAGTGTCGTGAATTTAATAGCTTCAGAGAACATTGTTTCCGACGATGTATTGAAGGCTCTTGGTTCCAAACTTACAAATAAGTACGCCGAAGGTTATCCAGGAAGAAGATACTATGGTGGTAATCAGGTGGTAGATAAAGTAGAGAATTTAGCAATTGCTCGTGCTTTGAAGCTTTTCAAACTTAAGCCTACAGAGTGGCATGTAAATGTCCAACCTCTTTCAGGATCTCCAGCAAACTTTGCACTTTACTCAGCACTTGTTCCAGTTGGAGGGAAAATAATGGGAATGAAGCTTTCCTCAGGCGGGCACCTTACACACGGACATCCAGCATCAATGACAGGAAAGATTTGGAAACCTTTACAATACGAACTTGATAAGAAGACAGAAGTCATAGACTATGAAGCATTGAAGAAAATTGCAATAGCAGAGAAGCCAGACATTATAGTCTGTGGATTTACTGCATATCCTAGAATTGTAGACTTCAAAAAGTTTAGAGATATAGCCGACGCATCAGGGGCACTTCTTCATGTTGACATGTCGCACTTCGCAGGTCTTGTAGCTGGTGGAGCATATCCATCTCCATTTCCATATGCAGACTCTGTCATGACGACAACTCACAAGTCTCTTCGTGGTCCAAGACACGCGATAATCTTTGTAAAGAAAGATGAAAGAGAATTCGATAAGAAAATAGACAAGATGATAATCCCAGGACTCTATGGTGGCCCACACGAGAACAGTATCGCTGCTGCGGCTGTAGCATTCCTAGAAGCTTCAAAGCCCGAATTCAAGAAGTATGCCAAGCAAGTCGTGAAGAACGCGAAAGTTCTTGCTAAAGAATTACAAAAGCTCGGTTGGCATATTATCTCTGGCGGTACAGACTCACACCTTATCCTTATGGACACATGGATGGAAGGGAAGGGAGTTCCTGGCAAGATTGCAAGTGACAAGCTAGAAAAGGCAGGAATTATAGTGAATATGAACACAATCCCTGGCGACCCTCGCTCTCCTATGGATCCTTCCGGTATCCGCCTAGGCACTTGTGCCGAAACTACCCGTGGCAAGAAAGAGTCCGACATGGTCAAACTTGCAGTCAGGATGGATAAGGTGTTGAGAGGGAAATAAAATATGCCCCATATTAATGAAAAAATTGATTTTTGCGTAGAAGTTTTTATTGTGTATAAAAACAAGGTTCTTTTACGTATTCATGATAAGCTTGGTTTTTGGCTTTCTGTTGGTGGTCATATTGAATTAGATGAGGACCCAATTGAAGCAGCAATCCGTGAAGTAAAAGAAGAAGTTGGTCTTGATATAGAGATAATTGGTGAATCAAATGGTCCATTAAATGGGGATGATAAAAATAGGAATTATAAATATTTGATTCCACCTAGATACTTAGGTAGACATCCAGTTAACGATAAACATGAACACGTTGTTTTTGTTTATTTTGCAAAATCAAAGACAGATTTAATTTCTGAATCAATCTTAGAACATGAGAAAGGGGTTGAGATGAAATGGATGACATCAGATGATTTAAATAAAATTGAAATTATTCCAAATGTAAAATTTTATGCGCTAGAAGCATTAAAAGAATTAGGAGAAAAATAATTATGGAAAATTTAAATTTAAGAGAGCTAACTTCATTAATACTAGAACAAGCTAAAGAAAAAGGTTTTGGGACAAAACCAGAAGAAATAAATGTTGGAGAAAAAATTGCCTTAATACACTCAGAAGTCTCTGAGGCTTATGAGGCATATAGGCATAAAAATATTGATGGCAAGGATGGTTTCAAAGAAGAGCTTGGTGATGCAATACAAAGAATTTTACATTTAGCTGGAATTTTTGGTATTGATATTGAAAAGGAAGTTCTTAAAAAAATTGAATCAAACAAAGAAAGAAATTGGGATTTTAACAAAATGAACGAGACACATAATTAATTATGGTAGAAGGAGAAAGACATAAATTAAAACCATGTGTAGGTGTAATGATCTGGAAAGAAGGCAAGATTCTTCTTGGTAAAAGAAAGGGAAGTCATGGTCAGGGAGAGTACTCGATGCCAGGAGGGCACTTAGAGTTTCAAGAATCTTTTGTAGATTGTGCTACAAGGGAAACATTAGAAGAATCAGGAATTAAAATTGAAAATATTAAATATCTTTCTACTTCTACATATTGTAGACATGAAAATCGTCAAGATATTTTGATCGGACTTTTTGCTGATTGGAAAGAGAATGAACCAAAAACATATGATCATGAGAAAATAGGAGAGTGGAATTGGTACTCATTAGACAATCTACCTTCACCTCTTTTTTATCCAAGTGAATTAATTATTGATTCATACAAAACTGGCAAAAACTTTTACGACAAAGAATAAAAGTAACTAATTTAAATTCAAAAATTCAAAACAAAATCTATACAAATTCTGCCATGGCAGAATTTGTATAGATTTTGTTTTAGTTAAGATCATGTAGTTTACTTATAAGGTTTATCTAATTTAAAAGTTTTTATGCATTTATCTAGTTTTATTCTTTTTAAGTATTCATTGAATCCCTTTGGGAGAGGGTAGGGTCCTACCCATGCGCTTTTCTGAACCATAACATAATTAAACCTTTTCAAATGCCAGCGTAGCCATTCTCTATGAGATTTCTTCTCTGTCGGTATATCAAACATCACAAGTAAAGTTCTATCCTTAGACAGATTTCCCGGATTTTCAAATTGCTTAAGTGAATCATATTTTCTTTTCACATATTCTTTCCCGTATTTAGAAAGCACTATTCCAGCCAACTCTTTTTCTATAATCCCTTTCTTTTTTAATCGGTCCATTGTTGTTCGGATACTTCTTTGTGGATATTTACTAAATCTGGGAATACCAAAAAGATTAACCCTAACTCCCTTATAGTTGAGTTCTGTATTCCAAAGTTCTTCTAAAATTTCACTTACGATAGACATATACATAATTATAACTTAAATATTAAAATGACACAATCTCTGCTATAGCAGAGATTGTGTCATTTTAAATTAGTATATATTTAATGGATTTTGATATAGGGTAATTTTTAGGTATAATTGAGGTTATCTTATGAAAAAACAAAAAACTAAAGGCAAGCTTATCGTAATAGACGGGACAGATGGAAGTGGAAAGGCTACACAAGTAAATTATCTCACTGACAGACTTAAAAAAGACGGATATAAAGTAAAGGTTGTGGACTTTCCTGAGTATTACAAGAATTTCTTTGGAGCTTTTGTTGGGCATTGTCTTTCTGAGCAATACTATAACTTCATAAATGTTCATCCGAAGATTGCTTCCGTACTTTTTGCCGCAGACAGATGGCAGTCAAAAACTGAAATGGAAAAGTGGCTCAAAGAAGGATACATAGTAGTAGCCAATCGTTACGTTTCTGCTAATCAGATTCATCAAGGTGGCAAAATAAGTGATACGAGAAAGCGAAATAATTTCATAAAGTGGCTCAATCAGATGGAGTATGAAGAATTTGGTATTCCTAAGCCTGATCTAACTTTGTATTTAAGTTTACCAATACAGATTGTAATGAAGCTTCTCAATGATAGAGAAAGTAGTCAGATGAAGAGAAAGTATCTAAAGAAGAACAAAGATGTACATGAAGCTGACGAGAAGTTTATGGAGAATTCTATCAAGAGCGCACTCTGGCTTGCGAAGACTCAACCGAACTGGAGTAAAATAAGTTGCTCAGAGAAAGGTGAAATACTTTCTCGTGAGCAAATACATGATATGGTTTATAAAGAGGTAAGGAGGGTATTAAAATAATATGAGAATTATAGATGTAAGGACAAAAGAAGAGTATGACGATGGGCATATAAAGGATGCAGAACTTTTCGATATTATGGATATGATGTATGGCAAGTTTCCTGAAATTCCAAAAGATGAAGAAATAATTTTATATTGTGAATCAGGAAGCAGAGCAACGATAGCCAAGTCTATGATGGAGCAAAATGGATTTAAAAATGTAAAAAATGGTGGAGGAATTGATGATATGATTAGTAATGGTTATAAGTGTTAACAAAGTATGCATATTAAAATTAAAAAATTAAAAGAGAATGCCAAGTTGCCCAAGTATGCTCACCCAGGGGATGTGGGGATGGACTTGTATGCTATGGAGACTGTGACCATCAAGCCCATGGAGCATTATAGATTCTTCCATGGTTTTGCTATGGAGTTCCCAGTTGGGAATGCGGCAATTGTGATGGATAAGTCTAGTATTTCTAAGGCTGGGTTGATACATATGGGAGGAGTGTTTGATGCTGGATATAGAGGTGAATACAATACTCACCTTGTAAATCTTGGAAGTGAGCCATATACTGTAGAAGAGGGGGACAAAGTGTCGCAACTAGTTATTGTGCCAGTGGTTATTGCAGAGTTGGAGGAAACTGATACATTGAGTGAGTCAGATAGAGGGGAAGGGGCTTTTGGATCAACTGGAAGGAAGTAAGTAGAAAGTTATAAAGTAAATGAAAGATAAAATACAAAAACAAATAAAAGAAGCTTTGAAAAATCTTGGAATTCATGAAGATGTTTCTTTTTCTGTTGAACATCCAACTGATTTTAAGAATGGGGATTATTCTGCGAACGTAGCTATGGTATGTGCTAAACAACAGAAAATTAATCCAAAAGAATTAGCTGAAAAAATAGTCTTAGAATTAAAGGGTTTACCGAAGCAAGGCTTCGGTGGAATAGAAAAGATAGAAGTAGCTGGCCCAGGATTTATAAATTTCTATTTATCACGAGAATTTTTCACTGAGAGTGTAAAAGAAATTTTAAATAAAGGAGAGGAATGGGGGAAGAATAGCTTACTATCAGGGAAGAAGGTGATGGTTGAATACACTGATCCAAATCCTTTTAAACCTTTTCACATAGGTCACTTAATGGCAAATGCAATTGGTGAATCAATTTCTAGAGTTGTAGAATTTTCTGGTGCAAAAACTATAAGAGCAAATTATCAGGGTGATGTTGGTCCACATGTAGCGAAGGCTATTTGGGGGATAATACACTCTGGAGAAAAAATGGAAGGTAAAAATGCTCTTTGGATAGGCGAATGCTACTCTCTAGGAGCTACATTATATGAATCTTTACACCCAAAGGGGATAGAAGCTAAGAAAGAAATTGATGAGATAAATAAAAAGATTTACGATAAAAGTGATCCAAAGATAAATGAAATTTATGATTGGGGGAGAAAAGAAACCCTTGATGCATTTGAGGAGATATATAAAATTTTAGGAACAAAATTTGAGTATTACTTTTTTGAAAGTGAGATGGCTCCTATTGGAGAGGAGATTGTCCGAGCAAATGCTCCAAAAGTTTTTAGTGAATCAGATGGTGCTATAGTATTCCATGGGGAAAATTATGACAAGAAACTTCATACTCGTGTATTTATAAATTCACAAGGTTTACCTACTTATGAAACAAAAGAGATAGGTCTCGCACTTACAAAGTTTGAGAAAGAGAATCCAGATATATCAATTACAACAACAGCCATAGAGCAGGGAGAGTATATGAAAGTGGTTCAGAAGGCGATATCTCTTATTCATCCTGATTTAGAATCAAAAATGAAGCATGTGACACACGGCATGATGCGTTTTGCTGATGGTAAAATGTCTTCGAGGAAAGGAAATGTAATTACGGGCGAATCTCTATTGAGAGATTCAATGGATATTGTTAAAGAGAAAATGAAGGACAGTAAAATTTCCGAAGAAGAAAAAACCCGAATTTCTGAAATTGTAGGTGTTTCAGCTCTGAAATATTCAATACTTAGATCATCTTTAGGTAGTGACATTATATATGATTCAGAGAAATCTATTTCTTTTGAAGGAGATTCAGGGCCATATTTGCAATATACTTCTGTGCGTGCGAATTCTATCTTAAATAAAGCAAAAGATTTAAATACTGAAGGTAAGGATGAAATACCAACAGAGATTACAGATTTAGAAAAAATGTTGTATCAATTCCATGAGATTGTGAAGTATTCATACGAGACATTACAGCCTCATCACATAGCGACTTATCTGATAGAGCTTGCAAGTAGTTTCAATACTTTCTATGGGAATACTCAAATACTTGTAGATGAAAACAAATATATGGCTTATCACTTAAATCTTATAAAAGCATTTGTACAAACTATGAAGAATGGCCTATGGCTTCTGGGTATAGAAGTACCAGATAGGATGTAGAAGATTAGTTTCTAGTAACTAGGTTCTAGTGGCTAGATTAAAACAATGGAAACAAAAACCCCACAATTTGATGCACTTCTGGATAAGATATTTGAAAGTTTGGTGCCTCATAAGCGTGTATGTAAGTGGCAAGGAGAGCACAAGTACTGTGAAGGGGAATTTGATATAACTAAGGAAGATATTGAATTCCTGAAAATGCTTCGGGTACCTACACCGAACTATTGTCCGACATGTAGGAGGATGAATCGTTATGCTTTCGTGAACTCAATAAATTTATACAAAAGAGACAATAATGCTCCCGGAAAAGAGGGTAAAATAATTTCTTTTGTACCACCAGTTTCTCCACTAATAGTTTATGATTTAGATAGTTATATTAAAAATTTTGACTCAAATACTTATGGAACTTTTTATGATGAATCAAAAACTTTTTTAGATCAATTTTGGGATTTGAGATTGAGAGTTCCTCAACCTGCTATTATTCGAGATCCATCTAGTATAAACAGTGAGTATTCTATAAATGGTAGAAATTTAAAGAATGGGTATTATGTAAGTGGAGGGTGGAATTCAGAGAATCTTTGGTATTGCAATACTGTGAACGATTCTCGTAATGTTATGGATTCGTTACTCGTTCATTTTGGAGAGAATTCATATGAGATAGTCTCTTGTGAGAAATGTTATAACTCTAAATATTTATATTTCTCAGATAACTGCATAGACTCTAACTTTCTGTATGATTGCAACAATTGTACTGACTGTTTTGGTTGTGTGAATCTTAGAAATAAAAGTAATTGTATATTTAATGTTCAATATACCAAAGAAGAGTATCGAAAACAGATCTCAGATATAAACTTAAAAAGTAGAAAGTCCATAAAAGAGATTAGTGAAGAATTTTGGAAATTTGTGAAATTACAACCAGTTAGAGCAGAGAGACATGAGCGAGTAAATAATGTGTCTGGAACAAATATTTCAGATTCAAAAGATTGTCATGATGTTTTTGACACTGTAAAATCAACACACGTTTTACACTGTGATAATGTCATTGCAAATCATGATTCCATGGACGCTGCAGTTTCTGGTGGATCTGAAAGACTTTATAGTACCATTGCGGTCGGGTCCAAGTCATCAAACGTGAAGTTCTCCTTTGCTTCGAAGTTTATTACTGAATCAGAGCTTTTGATTAATTGTAGGAATATAAATAATTGTTTTGCTTGTGTTGGTTTAGACAATAAGAATTACTGTATTTTTAATCGTCAATATGAAAAGGAAGAATATTATAAAGAATTAGATAAAATTAAATCATCATTATTACGAAAGGGAGAATACGGAGATTTTTTCTCGTTACCTTTTAGTACTTATGCATACAATGGATCAACTTCTGATTTTGTATTTCCGTTGAGCAAAGAAGAAGTAGAGAAAATTGGCGGACTTTGGCAAATAGAGACTGAATCAAATGCAGTGGGTATGGATTTAGTAAAAACAGAAGATATTCCTGACAATATTGATGACGTAGAAGATGATATCCTTACCAAAGCACTTGTGTGTAAAGAAACAGGAAAACCATTCCGCATTACAGAATCGGAGTTAGAATTTTATAGAATTCATAGTATTCCTCTTCCTGATATTCATCAAATAAAAAGAATTAAAGATCGATATAAATACTTGGGGGATTATAGAATGAATAGTAGTATTTGTAATATGTGTGAAAAGAGTATTATAACGACGTATGATTCAAAGGATGGGTGGAATTTATACTGTGATGATTGTTACAAGAGAGAGATATTATAGAATTAGTGATTAGGTTCTAGTAACTAGTAAAAAAATGGAACACAAAGAAGAAAAAAGGAATTGTCAGAATTGTAAGAAAGACTTCACTATTGAGCCGGATGATTTCTCTTTCTATGAGAAGATGAGAGTATGTGCTCCTGATACATGTCCAGATTGTAGAGCACAATTACGTTTAAGTTTTCGTAATGAAAGAGCTTTCTATAAAAGAGCTTGTGATAAATGTGGAAAAGATGTCGTATCTATGTATTCGCCCAATAAATCTTTTAAAGTCTGGTGTTACGATTGTTGGTTTAGTGACAATTGGGGAGGGGAAGATTTTGGAATTGAATATGATAAAGATATTCCATTTTTTGAACAATATGAAAAACTTTGGAGATCTGTTCCGAAGGTTTCTCTTATTTATATGCGTAGTCCAGGCAGTGAATATACGAATATTTCAGCCGACAATAAGAATTGCTATTTCATTATAGAATCATCAAACAACGAAGATTCAATACATTCATATTGGATTCAGGAGTGCAGAGATGTAGTGGATACTTCTTTTGCTTCAAAATGCGAGCTTACTTATGAGTCTGATGATTGTTACAATTCTTATAAACTTTTATATAGTAAAGGGTGTCATGATTGTACAACGAGTTACTTTTTGACTGATTGTAAGGGTTGCACAGATTGTATTGGTTGTATCAATTTACGAAATAAAAGTAATTATATTTTCAATGAGTCATATAGCAAAGAAGAGTACGAACAAATAAAGAAAGATTTAATGCTTGATACTTATTCTGGGGTTAAAATGTTTAAAGAAAAGTATGAAGATTTTCTAAAGAAGCAACCTCGTAAATTTGCGGAAGTGATGCAAGTGGTTAATTCAACTGGTTCATACATGAAGAATACCAAGAATTGTCAGTCGTGTTTCCATTGTTATGATGCAGAAGATAATAAGTATGGAGTACATATATGGAGAAATGCCAAAGACACGATGGATTGCGATACTGCAGGTAGGAATGTCTCACGTATATATAACTCTATAAACGCAGGTATTGATAATTCAAATCTGGTTTGTGATGCACTTTGCTGGACTTGTTCTTTTGTAGAGTATTCAATGTATTGTTTTAATTCAAACAATTGTTTTGGGTGTGTAGGAATGAGAAAAAAGAATTATTGTATTTTAAATAAACAATATGAGAAAGAAGAATATGAAGAAATTGTAAGTAAAATAAAAAGTGAATTAAAAGATAAGGGAGAATATGGACAATTCTTCGGCAAGCATTTATCTTGCTTTGGATACAACGAGACCCCAGCAAATGAACAATTTCCATTATCTAAAGATGAAGCAATAAAACAAGGTTCTAGGTGGGAAGATACAGAAAGGGGGACTTATAATAAAGAAACCAAGAAAGTAGACCAAATGCCAGAAAGTTTCTCGGAGATAGATTTTGATGTTGCAAAAGAAGTATTTATATGTGAGTCCTGTAATAAGAATTACAGGGTAATACCGAATGAATTTTTGTTTTATAAAAAGTTAAATGTACCTCTTCCAAGACTTTGCCCAGATTGTAGACATTACAGAAGGATGAAATCTCGGGGTCCCAATAAGCTCTGGTACCGGTCGTGTATGAAAGAAGGGTGTACAAATGAATTCGAAACTTCATATGCTCCATATAGACCTGAAATTGTGTATTGTGAGAAGTGTTATCAGAATGAAGTAATATAAAAACCCTGCAAACTCTTTCGAATCACAGGGTTCTGAATTGATAGACCCTTCATTGCCTTACTCAGATACGTCATTTTCAGGGCATGAGGATCCTGTTATGGCTGATAACACAATTCGATTGGATATTACACCAAAATCATTTTTCTTGCAAATTATCATTTTAATGCTATTATTTAAGTATACGAAGAAGAGATATCACTCTTCGCCCCAGTTAAATAAAGAACAAATTTAACGGGGCAAGTATTGGGAAGAAAGCTTTATTTATAAAGCAAGTAGAACCCTTTAAATGAGAAGTCCCGCGCAATTCGGCGGGTAAAAAACGAGGTGGTACCACGGTCTACATGCGAAAGCATAGAAGCTCGTCCTTGTATAGCAATTATTGTAATTGTTGTACGTGGACGAGTTTTTTTATACAGATTACATATATACGCAGGGGCGTATATATGTAGAAAGAGAAAATTAATAAATTATTATAGATAATTAATAAAAAACATATGAGTGAAGAAAACAAAAAATCAGCGGGAGCTTTAAGAGAAGAGGAAGTTTTAAAATTCTGGAAAGAAAATAAAATTTTCGAAAAGAGCTTGGAGAAAGATGCTCCGAAGGGTGAGTATGTTTTCTACGAGGGTCCTCCAACTGCCAATGGCAAGCCGGGAATTCACCACTTGGAGGCTCGTGCTTTCAAAGATGTGATTCCTCGTTATAAAACTATGCGAGGATATCATGTGCGTCGTAAGGGTGGCTGGGATACTCATGGACTTCCTGTTGAACTTCAAGTTGAGAAGAAGTTGGGACTAACTTCCAAGAAAGCTATTGAAGAATACGGAATTGCAAAGTTCAATAAAGAATGCAAAGAAAGTGTCTGGGAGTATGTTGATCTCTGGGAGAAATTCACTGAACGTATGGGTTACTGGGTAGACCAGAAGAATGCCTACGTGACTTATCACAATGATTATATTGAGTCCGTTTGGAATGTTATAAAAGAAACAGATAAACAAGGATTGATTTATAAAGACTACAAGGTTGTGCCTTGGTGTCCTCGTTGTGGTACGACTCTTTCCTCGCATGAACTTGCTCAAGGGTATATGGATGTGAAAGATTTGTCTGTATATGCGAAATTTAAAGTGAAAGGACAGGATAATACTTATATACTTGCTTGGACAACGACACCTTGGACTCTTCCTGGAAACGTAGCACTAGCGATAGGTAAAGATATTGAATATATTAAAGTTAAAGTTGGAAATGAATTTTATATTTTAGCAGAAGAATTAGCTAATAAAATTTTTTCTGAGTATAAACAGGATAATTTTTCAACATGGGAGACTATACCACACATTATACTTACACGCTTAGAATACGAACCTCTATATCCATATCTTTCAAATACTATTTCAGATACTGAGAAGCCCAAGCTTGAAAAAGCATTCAAGGTTTACTCGGCGGATTTTGTAACTACAGAAGATGGTACAGGAGTTGTGCATACGGCTGTCATGTATGGGCAAGATGACTTTGCTTTGGGTAATGAAGTAGGCTTACCGAAGCATCACATGGTAGGACTTGATGGAAAGTATTTAGCAGGTACAGACTTTCTTGAAGGGCGATTTGTTCGCGACGAGGAGGTGGCTGTAGATATTATAAAAGATTTAGCACACCGAGGACTTCTGTTTAAGAAAGAAAAGTATGAGCACTCATACCCACACTGCTGGCGTTGTAAGACGGCACTTATATACTATGCTCGTGATTCTTGGTATATCAAGATGTCAGATCCGAAAATTAAAAATCAGTTGATAGAAGAAAATAAAAGTATAAATTGGGAGCCTTCATATATTAAAGAAGGGCGTTTCGGTGAATGGTTGAAAGACATAAAGGATTGGGCTATCTCTCGTGAGCGTTATTGGGGTACACCTTTACCTATTTGGACTTGTGCGGAATGTAATAATAGGGAAGTTGTAGGTAGTTTAGAAAGTTTAAAGTCAAAAGTTAAAAAGTCAGGGAACAAGTACTGGGTCATGCGTCATGGACAGGCAGAATGTAATGTTAGCGAGACTGTAATGAATGATGAAGAAGCTAATAATTGCAAACTTACAAAATTTGGGGTAGAGCAAGTAATAGAAAGTTCTAAAAATTTTAAAGAGAAAATTGATGTCATCATAGCATCCCCTCTAGAGAGAGCTAGAGAAACAACAAAAATTCTTTGTGAGCAGATTGGCTATCCACTGGATAAAGTTATTTATAACGATCTTGAGAAAGAATGGGATGTAAGTTCGGATTATCAAGGAAAGTCGCGAGAAGCTTTCGAAGAATTTTATTGCAATCAGTATAAGGAGCATCCATTTGAAGCGATGCCAAACGGAGAGAGTTATTCGCAAGTTATTAATCGAGTAGGGAAAATGATTTATGAAATAGATAGCCAATACTCTGGTAAGAATATTCTTCTCATAGGTCATGCTGGGGAGACTAGTGCACTGTGTCATGTGGTGCAAGGCTTCTCTTACGAGACATTACCGACTGACGAAAACTTTCCTCCATACTTGAGAAATGCTGAGATAAGAGAATTGAACTTTGTAGCTCTTCCTCATAATGAGAATTATGAGCTTGATCTACATAAGCCTTTTATAGATGAGATAAGCTTGGTATGTAGTTGCGGAGGAAATTTAAAAAGAGAGAAAGAAGTTCTGGATGTCTGGTTGGACTCAGGTACAATGCCATTCTCACAAGACCATTATCCATTTGACCCCGAAGGAAAGAGTACTTCCAACGGGGCAGGGAATAAAGAACAACAGATTTTATATCCTGCTGATTTTATATCAGAAGCACTCGATCAGACTCGTGGATGGTTCTATACACTACATGCTGTGGGTGTACTTATGGGTAAGGGCAAGGCATACAAGAATGTGATTTGTCTGGGGCTTCTTCTTGATGCCAATGGAAAGAAGATGAGTAAGAGTCTTGGCAACATTGTAGACCCTTGGGAGATGATGCATAAATACGGAGTAGATACCCTTCGTCTTTGGATGTATGGAGTCAATCAACCTGGCGAAGCTAAAAGTTTTGATGAGAAGACAGTAGCGGAACTTCATAGTAAAGTTTTTAATTTGCTATATAACGTTTTAGCTTTTTACGAGCTTTATCGAGATAAAAGCCTAGAGAAAAATTTTAGTAGTTCAACTACTAAAATTGAGTCAGGAAACACTTTGGACAAGTGGATTATTGCTCGTCTGTCAGAGCTTACAGATACGATTACTAAAAATATGGAAAATTATAAACTTCTAGAACCCGTTCGAGCAATTCGCGACTTTATGGATGACTTATCTACTTGGTATGTTCGTCGAAGCCGTGAAAGACTTAAGGATGGGGATGTTGAGGCTAAACAAACATTGTATTATGTATTAAAAACATTGGTGACACTTATGGCTCCATTTGCACCGTTTGCTTCTGAAGATATTTGGCAGAAATTAAAGAATGAAGAGGATAAAGAAAGTGTGCATCTTGTAGAATGGCCAGAATCAAAAAGAGAATTTTGGCATTCAGAAGTTCGTATAAATATGGAAACAACACGAGAAATTGTAACTCTTGGATTACAACAACGTCAAAAGAATAATATTCCTGTTCGTCAGCCACTCAATAAATTGTTAGTTACATATTTATTAAATAATGAATCAAATAATATTCAAGTAGATTATAAATTAGGTAATGAGTATATTGAAATTTTAAAAGACGAATTAAATATTAAAAAAATAGAATTTATAAAAGGCGAAGAATTAAAAGTTGAACTAGATACTAATATTACAGAAGAGTTAAAACAAGAAGGGAACTACCGTGAGCTTGTCCGTGCTATTCAGGATATGAGAAAGAAAGCAGGACTTAATCCAAACGATATAATAGCTCTTGAAATTGAAACTTCTGTAGATGGACAAGAACTCATAAACAAATGGAAAAACGAGCTTCTGAAAGCTGTCGGTGCAAAAGACTTACAATTTAAGGATAATTCTGGTGAGGCTAAATCCAATGAAATTGGATCGCCCGATGCTTCTACTGAAGCATTTAGGGAAATAAAAATTGATGGTTTAGTATTTGTTGTAAATTTGGTAAAATAGAAAGATGAAGATTAAGAAACTTGGGCATTGCTGTTTCGTAGTGGAACCTAAAGAGGGGGTCAGAATTATGACCGATCCTGGGGCTTATTCGATACTCCAAGTTGGAGAAACCAATATAAATGCGATTCTGATTACACACGAACACCAAGACCATTTGCATGTGGATTCTCTGAAGGATGTTTTGAAAAACAATCCAAGTGCTGTTGTGATAACCAATACTTCTGTCGGAAATATTCTAGATCAAAATGGTATACCATATATAAAAGTAGAAGAAGGAGAAAAGTATGAATTGGAAGGAATTATTATCTCTGGTTTTGGTAATATCCATGCACAGATATATGAAGATTTCGGAAGAGTTCAAAATACTGGCTACATGATAGATAATCTCTGCTATGCAGGAGACTCTTTCAGTTACCCAGATGTAGACGTGGATATACTTGCTCTCCCTGTAGCAGGTCCATGGATGAAACTATCTGAAGCGATAGAATACGCAAAGCATATTAGACCCAGGATTTGCTTCGGAGTGCATGATGCGATATTGCAGGACTTCTCAACTTCAGCATGGAGAATTCCAGAAACAATTTTAAAAGAAGATGATATTCTTTTTAGGAAATTAGAAATAGGCAAAGAAGAAGAAATATAATGCATCATATTTATCACACACATGGATTTGTACTAAGTTCTCACAATAAAGGTGAGGCGAATAAGATGCTGACGGTTTATACACGTGAGATGGGCTTGGTGCGGGCGATGGTGCAAGGCATAAGACTTCATAAGTCAAAACTTCGATTCTCTCTGCAGGACTTGTCGTATTCTCATATTGACTTCGTCAGAGGCAAGGATATATGGCGGATAACAACAGCTTCAAATATTTCCACCTTTCCTTTCGCTCGCTCTTCTAAGAGATCGCTTCTAATGATTGCTCGAATAAGTAAACTTCTTGAAAGACTTTGCGATGGAGAAGAATCCAATGAGAAGATATTTGATGACTTTATACAAGTCCTGTTCTTGCTCGATGACATGAATGTATCTGCATCTTCTCGTGAGGCACTTGAGCTTCATCTGGTGCTTCGTATTATGAATGCACTGGGTTATATCGGGGACTCGCTCATGCTCACCGACTACCTCGGAGGGAAGATAGACTTGAGTCAGACGGAAACCTTGCTTCGAGAGAAAAGGTCTATAATCTCTCATATCAATAAAGCTCTGAACGAGAGTCAACTTTAAATTAATTATGATATAATAATAGACATGCAAGAAAATGAAAATAAAATTGAAGATATTAAGCGTCGCCTTTATGAGCCAAGAGATACTGTGACTCACAGATCTAAGGAAGGCATACTTCACCCGATAGAACATAAGGTAGATCAAGAATGGAAGAATGAAGAATTTACTAACTCTATGAACGTAATGAAAAAACCTAAGACATCTATTTTTAAAAAGTTCTTTATTTTTGCCATCATCTTCTTTGTGATAGCAGTGGGGGTTGCTTCGTATAAATTTTATACAGGAGGGACTTCTGTCTCAAGCGACAATATAGATATCAAAGTTGCCGGTAGTGCCTTTACTAAAGGAGGGGAGGAGCTTCCTTTGCAAGTAGAAATAGTGAACCGCAACAAGACGAACCTTGTACTTGCAAATCTACAAATATCTTACCCTAGCGGAGCTAGCGACAATGTAGCTGACGTGACCAGATTACCACGTATAGATATAGGGACTATCAAGCCGGGTGAGACTATCACCAAAGATATAAAAGTTATTTTGTATGGAGATGAGAAGACAGATCGCAATGTAAATATCAAGCTTGACTATCACCCCGAAGGTTCCAATGCCATCTTCACAAAGGAAATAAATTATGGAGTCAATATAAGCTTATCCCCCCTAACTCTGTCTATAGAAGCTCCAGATACTGTGACTTCAGATCAACCAGTAATGTTTACAGTTAAGGCAACTTTGAATACGGCATTACCTAATGGTGATACTGTAATGCAATTAACTTACCCCAATAATTTTATTTATGAAAGTGCAGTGCCTGCTCCAACTTTCGGTAATTCTATTTGGAGCTTGAGTGCTCTTAGTCTGACGAACCCAGTCTCGGTGGTGGTAAAAGGTAGAATCATAGGACTAGATCAAGACCAGCAAGTCTTCCACGTGTATGCAGGGACGACCAGACCCACCGATAGATCTACTGTTGATGTGGTATATAGTTCTATCCTACATAGTGTGACTATAGTGAAGCCTTTCATTGAAGCCAATATCCTAGTCGCCGATACAACTTCTGCAGGAGAGACCATCAACGTACGAATTGCATGGGCCAACAATTTACCCAACAGGATTACAGACGGAGAGATTATTGCAAATATTGGAGGTAACGTCGTAGACAGGTCATCTATTAATTCACAAGAAGGATTCTATGACTCTTTCAATAATCGTATCGTGTGGGACAAGAATTCTGTGTGGACATTGTCAGATATTGAGCCGGGAGAGAAGGGGGAAGTCAGCTTCAGTCTTAAATCCTTGTCATTGATTGGAGGACAGAATGTTGTGAAAGACCCACAGATGACTTTCGATGTAAGTATAAAAGGCAAGCAACCATCACTCGGTTCTACTTATACAGATGTGAACAATTTCTCAAAGAAGATTGTGAAGGTCTTATCTGACTTCCAGATAGCCTCTTCGGCCACGTTTAAGAGTGGAGCTCTACCTCCCAAGGCTGAGAAAGAAACACAGTACAATGTAACTTGGACTCTTTCGAACTCTACCAATGCTGTGAGTGGTGCTGTCGCAAGAGCCTCGATACCTGTATATGTGAAGTGGGTGGCTCCTGTATCTCCACGTGAGAATATTTCCTACAATGAATCAACACGTGAAGTCATTTGGAATATTGGATCTGTCAAAGCAAATACAGGAGGAAGCTTGAATCGTGAAGCGACGTTCACTATTGCTCTTACTCCATCGCTTTCTCAAGTCGGAAGTGTACCTCAACTTATGAAGGATTTGTTCTTGACTGGGACGGATGCATTTACTGGTACAAGTATTAGCAGTAAGAGAGGCCCGATTAACACTTTCTTGACTGGCGACCCAAGCTTTCAATCAGGGCAGGAACGTGTTATAAATTAAATATGGAAAAAGACGAAAAATTAATGGAAAAGATTATATCACTTTGTAAAAGAAGGGGATTTGTATATCCGGGGTCTGAGATTTATGGAGGACTGGCTGGAACTTTCGATTATGGACCCTTAGGTTCTCTTTTGAAAAAGAACATTGAGGATTCTTGGATTGAATACTTTGTTAAGAATAGAGAAAATATTTATCTTATAGACACCCCTATACTTATGCACCCAAGAGTTTGGGATGCTTCAGGACACACAAGTGAATTCATAGATCCTTTGGTAGATGATTTAGTAACCAAGAAAAGGTATCGTGCTGACCATATTCTCGAAGATGCTGGAGTAAATGCTGAGAAGCTTACAGTAGAAGAGATGGATCAGAAAATAAAAGAGTTAGAACTAAAGAGTCCAGATGGAAATAAGTATTCCGATGTTCGTAAGTTCAATCTTATGCTCGAGACAAAGATGGGTGCAGTTGAAGAAACATCCGTCCATACTTTCTTGCGCCCAGAAGAAGCTCAGAGTATGTTTGTAAACTTTAAAAATGTTTTGCAATCTTTATCGCCCAAAATTCCTTTTGGTATCGCGCAGATAGGGAAGGCATTTAGGAATGAGATTACACCTCGTGACTTTATTTATAGACTACGCGAATTTGAAATAATGGAATTTGAATATTTTATACACCCGACTTCTCCTTGGGAGGCTTACTTTGACAACTTCTTGTTAGAACAAAAGGAATGGCTTTCCAAGATTGGAGTTGATACAGCCAAGCTTCATCCTCTAGAACATCCTGAGACTGCTCGTGCCCACTATAGTCGCAAGACTGTTGACTTAGAATTTGAATATCCCTTTGGAACAAAGGAACTAACAGGGCTCTCTCATAGAGGAGACTTTGATCTGAAGAGGCATCAGGAATTCTCGGGTGAATCTATGTGGATGATGGACGAAGCTACCGGCGAGAAATTTATTCCTCACGTTATTGAGCCTACTATCAGTGTAGACAGAGCTATACTTGCAACATTGTGTTCATGTTATAGAGAAGACCCCGAAGGAAAGAGTACTTCCGACGGGGCAAGTGGCGAAGGAAATAATGTGAGAGTTTACCTAAAATTACCTCCATCTGTTGCTCCTTATAAAGCTTGTGTATCACCACTACTCAAGAATAAACCAGAGCTTGTAACTTATGCTAAAAGTGTATATGGAGAACTAAAGAAAGAATTTGGCTGGGTGGTCTGGGACGATAATGGTAACATAGGCAAGCGATACCGAAGACAAGATGAGATAGGTACACCTTGGTGTATTGTTATAGACTTTGATACTTTGTCCGATGATTCTGTAACTATTCGTGACCGTGATACAGGCCAGCAAGAGAGAATTAAAAAAGAAGATATTGTGGACTATATAAAAGAGAGGATGAATTAGGTTATTATTAATAAATTATTTAAATTTTATGTTTGATATTAATTTTAAAAATATGGAAAAAACAAAAGAAGAAGGTTATTTAAATAATATTCCTCAAGAAAAAAATCCAGAAATTATGACAATTTCTGGATTGAATGAAAAAATTAAAATTGCTCAAGAAGCAAAAGAAAGGATACTAGAGAAACACAATTTAATAGACAGTGAATTGTCAGAAGAAGTTAAATTATCATTATCAATGATTGATAATAAAATAGACTCCTACAAGAAAGAAATTGAAGATTTAGAATCTAAATAATTCAAAAAATCTCCCCTAGGCCTTGCCTAGGGGGAGATTTTTTGATAGTTAAGAAATGTGCTAAAATGGCTTCATGTTAAAAGCAAAAAAGAAAGTATATAAAAATGGTTTGAGGGTAGTGACAATACCAATGAAAGACAATCCGACAGTCACGGTACTAGTACTAGTGGGTACGGGGAGCGACTATGAACAGAAGGAGATAAACGGCATCTCCCACTTCCTAGAGCATATGTGCTTCAAGGGGACCACAAAGCGTCCGTCTGTGCAGGTCATAGCTCACGAGCTGGACTCTCTAGGGTGTCAGTATAATGCTTTTACGGGGAGTGAATATACAGGGTACTATGCGAAAGGTGATTCTAAGAACTTCAAGCAAATGTTTGATATTGTAACGGATGTATATTTGAATTCTACTTTCCCTGAAACAGAAATGGAGAAAGAGAAAGGTGTGATAGTCGAAGAGATAAATATGTACGAGGATATGCCAGCTTCCCACGTGCAAGATTTATTTACAGAAGTCTTGTATGGTGATCAGCCTGCAGGTAGGAGTACTCTAGGAACGAAAGAAAATATTTATAAAATGGTAAGGGATAACTTTGTAAATTACAAGAAGACTCACTATGTAGCCGAGAATACTGTCGTGATAGTTTCCGGGAATATCACCAGTGAAGAAGTTTACAAGGAAATTACAAAATATTTTAAAGATGTACCTGTAAATAAAAGTGGCAAGAAACCCAAGACAAAAGACAGTCAAGATAAACCAAATATTTTAATAAAATACAAAGAGACAGATCAGACTCACTTTGTGCTAGGAGTTAGAACTTTTGATTTATTTGACAAGAGGAACACCACACTCTCTATGCTTGCAGGAGTGCTCGGTGCGGGTATGAGTTCAAGGCTCTTCACTAAACTTCGTGAGGAAATGGGGGTGGCTTATTATGTCAGAGCTTATAATCAAGCCTCACTTGATCATGGAGCTTTCCAGATATCAGCCGGAGTAAACAATACAAGAACAGAAGAGGTAATAAAAGAAATTATTAAAGAATGCAATTTGCTTATAAAAGAAAAAGTTACAGACAAAGAACTCGATAAAGTGAAGTCCCTAATAATAGGAAACATGAAGATGTCTCTCGAAGCGACAGACGATATTGCCAACTTTTACGGAGGACAGGAACTTATGAAAGGAGAAATAAAAACTCTTGAAGATAAAATAAAAGAAATCAAAAAGGTGACACCCGAGGATATTCAAAAAATGGCCAAAATTATTTTCAAAACGAAGAATTTAAATCTAGCAATCATCGGCCCATATAAAGATCAATCTCAATTTGAAGGTATTCTTAAATTCTAGGCATAAAGAGCTATTTTGTGATAAAATAGCAATATGTCAGAAAACAATAAAAATATACGTATCTCAATTTCAAATGATTCAATTTTGCGTGTTATCCTTTTTGGTTTAGTTTTTTACGCTATTTTTAAACTAACAAATCTGATTTTAATAGTTTTGACTTCTATTGTTGTGGCTTCCTTCGTCGTTTATGCAGTAGGGAAAATGAACAAATATGTCAAGAATCGAACAGCTGCAGTTATCCTGATATACGTTATTTCTATTGCCATTATCGTTTCGCTTCTATCTGTATTTGTTCCGGTATTTATCTCGGAAATGTCAGATCTTGTAGGTCAACTTGCTAAATACATTCCAGATAGTAGTATTTTAAATTCATTTCAAACGGAGACTATCTCAGGAGCTAAAACAGTTGTCTCGACGATTTCACACAATGCATCTCTCGGAGAAGTTATAAAAAGTATCCAAGGTTTAGTCATGAGTCTATCTGGCGGGTTCTTTAATGTTTTTGGAGGAGCTTTTGGGGGTGTTGTAAATCTTCTACTGATCTTGATTATTTCTTTTTATTTATCTATCACTGATAAAGGAATTGAAAACTTTTTACGAATTGTCACCCCCGATATTCACGAAGAATACGTTATCGGTTTATGGGCCAGAACTGAGAGAAAGATTGGCTTATGGATGCAGGGGCAATTGCTCATGGGTATGATTGTTGGAGTTCTGGCTTATCTAGGACTCACTATTATTGGAGTTAAATATTCTCTCATTTTAGCTTTGATAGTTGTTATTGCTGAGCTCGTACCATTTGGTCTTATTGTGGCAACTATCCCAGCTGTCTTGTTTGCTTATTTGGATGGAGGTGTTACTATCTCTGCTATTGTGCTTTGCTTTTATTTTATTCTTGGTCAATTTGAAACTTATTTGATTTATCCATTAATAGTTAAAAAAGCTACGGGAATTTCTCCTTTAGTTGTGATCCTCTCTGTTTTGATCGGAGCTGAACTTGCTGGTATTTGGGGAGTATTTTTAGCTGTACCGACAGCAGTTTGTTTGATTGAATTTTTTGATGATTTAGAAAAGAAAAAAATCGAAGCGAGAAATAATTAATTTATGAAAAATACTCCGTTTTATCTCACAACTACATTACCTTACGTCAATGCTCCGCTTCACATGGGGCACGCTTTAGAGTTTGTGCGGGCTGATACCATAGTACGCTACAAGAAACTCTTGGGTTATGATGTCTACTTCAATACTGGTACTGACGAGCATGGATTGAAAATATTTGAGAAAGCAAAGGAGCAAGGTATTTCAGCCCAAGAGTTCGTAGATCAAGGATTTGAAGTTTTTAAAGAGCAGTTGAAAATGTTTGGCGTGGTAGATGATATACACTTTATTCGTACAACAGACAAGCATCATGAGAAAGCCGCTCAAGAATTCTGGAAGAGAGTCTCTGACAACGGCTATATTTATAAGAAAAATTATGAAGCCAAGTATTGTGTGGGGTGTGAAAGTGAGAAGACTGATGGTGAGCTTGTGAATGGCTACTGTCCAGAGCATCCAGGAATAGATCTGAAAATAATAAATGAAGAAAATTACTTCTTTAAATATTCCGCATTTGGGGATAAGCTTTTGGAATTTTATGATAAAAATCCAAATTTTGTTATTCCGGATTTTCGTTTGAATGAAATCAAAAACTTTGTGAAAAGTGGGTTACAAGACTTCTCTATTTCACGCTTGAAAGAGAAGATGCCTTGGGGTATAGCAGTACCTGGGGACGACACACAAGTCATGTATGTATGGTTTGATGCACTTGTAAACTATATATCAACTCTTGGCTGGCCAAAGACTGATGGTAATTTTGAAAAGTATTGGGTCAACGGAACTCCTACTCAATACTGTGGCAAGGACAACACTCGCTTCCAGAGTGCTATGTGGCAAGCCATGCTGATGGCAGCAGGGGTAGAGAATTCACATCAGATAGTTGTAAATGGATTTATAACTGGTGATGGAGGAATACGTATGTCAAAGACCCTTGGCAATGTGGTAGATCCACGCGACGTAGTTAAAGAATACGGTACTGATGCTCTCCGATACTTTCTTCTTCGTGAAGTGGGAAGCTTTGAGGATAGTCCTTTCACTATAGAGAGATTCAAAGATTCTTACAATTCAGGATTAGCCAACGGGTTGGGGAATCTAGCTTCTCGTATTTTGACTTTGTCTGAAAAGTATTTGGAGAAGTGTCCAGAAATTCCCGAAGTTTCTGATTTTACAGAATACTTTAAATTTTATGAATCTTTTGATATTAAAAAAGCGACAGATTATGTGTGGGAAAAGATTGCTGAATTAGATAAGATTATTCAGGACACACAGCCATTTAAAGTTGTAAAAGTTGATGAAGAGAAAGGGAAGGAAATGATAAAAGATTTGATTTTGAAATTGTATGTGATAGCCCGCATGCTGAATCCTATAATGCCCGAAACAAACATAAAGCTAAAGGAACTAATCAAACAAAACAAAAAGCCCGAAACTCCATTATTTTTAAGAAAGTAACTTTTTAATTAGTAATCAGTAATTGGTAACTAGTAATTATCTTATGCCTAAATACATCGACATACATGCACATACGAACTTCAAAGCATTCGAGGAAGATCGAGATGAGGTTGTTTCGCGTGCTTTGGAAAATGACACTTGGGTTATAAATATTGGCACCCAATATGATACTTCCAAGAAGGCAGTAGAAATGACCAATGAATATGGGGAGGGAGTGTATGCTTGTATTGGTCTTCATCCTATACATACAGGAGCTTCATATCATGATCAAGAGGAACTGGGAAGCCCCGACTCTGCATTAGCTACAGACGGGAAAAGGAATGAACAAGGTTTTGTTTCTCGTGGGGAAATTTTTGATAAAGATAAGTACAGAGAACTTGCAAAACGGGGGAAGGTAGTAGGAGTAGGTGAGTGTGGACTTGATTATTACCATATGGACGAAGATAGTATAGAGAAACAGAAAGTTGCGTTCATTGCTCAAATTGAACTTGCCAACGAGCTTGGTTTACCCTTGATGCTTCATGTCCGCAATCATTCTACTAACAAAACTCACAACGCTTATTTTGATATTTATGAACTCATTAAAAAACATTCGGAAGTCCGACTTCCGAATAATATGGAAGTCGGACTTCCATATTATAAGGGAGTATCACACTTCTTTGCTGGAAGTGTAGAAGACATGAAGAGGTTCGTAGAGATAGGCATACTTGTATCTTTCGCTGGTCCTATAACGTACAAGCCAAAGCCTGAGATTTGTGATTATGAAGCGGTCATAAGAGAGACACCGCTTGATATGATTCTCGCCGATACAGATAGCCCGTACGTGGCTCCAGTACCCCACAGAGGGCAGAGGAATGAACCTTCATATGTGAAGGACATAGTTGCTAAAATAGCTCAAATAAAAGGATTAGACGAAGAAATTGTAGCCAAGCAGATAGTCCTAAATGCCAAGCGACTTTTTAAATTCTAAAAGCATACAAATACACACTTTAGCCTTATTTTTGATTGCTTATATTATATATATTTAATATAATATAAGTTATAGATGAATAATTTTAGGTCATCAAAAATTTACTTAGTTAAACTATTGTTGATGTTATATTTGGTATTATTTTTCGGTTTTTATACCAATGCTTTTGCTGTGTCTGATACGCAGACAAACACAGAGATAAATACACAAGAATTAAATACTCCCTACTCATTCAGACAATTAACATCTCCCACCTTTGATAAATACAAAGAATTCATAGATCAAATAGGGAATAAAGTAAAAGAATTTATTAATTTATCTGATTCTAAACCAAAAGTTTCTACTGTTGTAGCCACTCAACCTAAAGTATTAAAAATAAATAAAAAAGTAGAAGCGAAAAATAAAATAGAAACGAAAGACAAAGTAGAAGCCAATACCAAATTATTGCCAACTCAAATACTAACTCCAACTAAAGTTGTTGAGCGTATCATTGAGCGACCTACTACGATTTTTATAAACCAGACTGATCCGAGTATTATTGTTCGCCTACAGAATCTAGAGCGGTCTAACTCCAACAATGCTTCTTTCAATTCTCTTCAAGTTGATCGCATTTATGATTCTGTTAATAAAAATATTTCCAATAACTCAAATGATATTACCGAAAGTGGAACTTTAAACAGCCCGACATTTACAGGGACCACAACTATAACTGGCAACACTATCAACCTCTCTGGTACTAATCCTCTGATTGACGGAACCAATGCAAGCGGGACACTGTCTATCAATACTACTACCAACAGGCCTGTAACTTTTGGCAGTGGTGTTGTCACAATTCCAAACCTCAATGCTTCCGTTGTCGGAACTATCACCAAGGCCAATAATCTGACAGGTGGCAATTCCACCACTCTCTTAGGCTCCCTCCCATATCAGTCCGATACAGATACGTCTACCTTACTTGCTCCCAATACAACAACAACCAAGAACTTCTTAAGTATGACAGGCACAGGTACCAACGGCGCAGTCCCAGCATGGAGTACTGTCACAGCAACTGACGTCGGGCTAGGAAATGTAACCAACGAAAGCAAAGCCACAATGTTTACTAGTCCTACCTTCACAGGCACAGTAGCAGGATTTACTATGGGAGGTAACATAGCTCTAGGTGCTAATACTTTCACCACTTCCAACACAGGCCTTGTTACAAACTTAAACGCCGATTTACTAGACGGACAACATGGAAGTTATTATGCAACAGCAAGCTCACTTGGTTCGTATGTCCCATACACTGGAGCAAATGCAAATCTAAATCTTGGTACGTATAATATTACAACATCAGCAATAAATAATTTACCATTATCTCAAGATAATACAGACTTCAATGTTAAAGTAGGCCAAGATGCAGGACTCAATATTGTGACAGGAGCTCAATATAACACTTTTCTTGGTTATCAAGCAGGAACTTCAGGCTCTGGAACTTCAACTAACGCAGCTGATGCCAACACTGCAGTAGGATATCATTCTCTCTACTCCAACACAACAGGATACAGAAACACAGCAAATGGTTATAATTCTCTCTACTCCAACACCACAGGATATTACAACACAGCGAATGGGGGTAAGTCTCTCTACTCCAACACCACAGGAAGCTCCAACACAGCAATTGGGGATTGTGCTCTCTGCACCAATACCACAGGAAGCAACAACACAGCAATTGGGGATGGTGCTGGTTATAGTGGTACCGGTGTCTTTATACAAAATACTCTTATTGGTGCAGAAACTGGCTATAATGGCTCTACTCCATATTCATATAACACAGCTGTAGGATATAGAGCAGGATATAATCTATTTGGAAATAGTAATGTAATGTTTGGAATGTTTGCAGGTGCATATGAACTTGGTTCTAACTCTTTCTATGTTGACAATCAAGACCGAGCAAATACTGCTGGTGATAAAGCAGGAGCTTTGCTTTATGGAATGTTTAATTCCACACCCTCTCTTCAAACCTTAACCATCAACGCTTCCACAACCATTGCCCAAAATCTTAACGTTCTCGGTGCAGGCAATAATTACTTTGTCGGAAACCTCGGGATTGGAACATCATCTCCTACAGCAGCCTTGCATTTGAAAGCAGGAACAGCCACAGCAGGAACTGCTCCACTAAAATTCACTTCAGGGACATTACTTACAACTCCAGAAGCAGGAGCAGTAGAGTTTCTAACTGATGCATACTATGGAACAATTACAACAGGAGGAGCAAGAAAGACATTTGCATTCCTAGAGAGTCCTGTATTTACAACCAACATCACAACTCCTCTAATTCTCGGAGGTTCTGCTACTACTTCAGACCTAACTCTTCAAACCACCTCCGGTGTTGGAGCCACAGGAGCCGATATGCATTTCCTAGTAGGGAACAATGGAGCAACTGAAGCGATGACGATACTCAATGATGGGAAGGTAGGGATTGGGACGACGACGCCTCAACAAAAATTACATATTTTCGGTGATATTTCAGATGATACTGATGTATTACGTATTCAAGGTAGTTCCGCAAGTTATTTTACAGATATTGGTGTTTCTCATTATAAATCATATAGAGCACCAAGCACCAATGGTGGTCTTAATTTTGGTTTAGATAGTAGTGATGGCACAGGTTGGACAGGAAGTGGTGGTTATATAAGTTTTTCAACAAATAATGCAACTGGTGGATATAATGAAAAGGTAAGAATAGACATGAATGGCTCCGTCGGTATTGGGACAACGGCACCTGGATCAAAATTACATGTTCAAAACACGTTAGGAACTCCACAAAAACTTTTAATTCTAGATTCTGATTCTGCCACAGATGGAGCAGGAGAAATAATTCATTTTACGAGTTCTACTGATGAGACAGTTGGTTCCCAAATAGCGGGAATAAGAGAATCAACCGGAGGGACAAGTTACTTGTCTTTCAGTAACTATCTAAATGGAACAGGAATAGTTGAAAGAATGAGAATAAATGGATCTGGCTCTGTCGGTATTGGGACGACGAATCCAGCATCACTTTTCCACTTAGAAGGTTCTATCCCAGTATTAACTATTAAAGATTCTCGTAGTGGTTCTTCTTGGATACATAATGATATATTAGGACAGATTGATTTTAATACATCAGATTCAACAGGAATAGGTGCTCATAGTGTTGGTTTTATTAAAGCTATAAATGATGATTCTGCAAGCGGATACCCAGCGTCTCCTCGAGTATCATTATCTTTTGGCACAGGAAATTATAATACAGTATCGACCGAAAGAATGAGAATTGATTATTCTGGCAATGTCGGGATTGGGACGACGAGTCCCTTAGGAAAATTGGATGTTATCGGAAACATGAGAATAACTCGTCCCGGATTTGAAAATAATACCTATCAACAAATTGAAGTTACGGATGTCACCACTACTTTTAACGGTCAGGATTCAGATGGCTACATGACTTATAACTTCAATAGTAATGGGGCTACAAATTTAAGGATAAATAACCTTGGCAACGTCGGCATCGGCACCACCACCCCCACAGGGAAGCTCGACATTCAGGGATTAGCAGTCAATGATTTGCCTACTTACTCAGCAGAATTTCTACTAGATACAGGATGGACTTCTACAGACTGGACAGGGGACTTTGCTACAGGCTGGACTCATACAGTAGGTAACACCTCTGTACTTTCGCATGATAAAGTTGCAGTCAATGCTACCAAATACCAAATAGCTTACACTGTTACAGGTAGAACAGCAGGTTCATTCACAATCGGATTTGGAGGACAGAGTGCTTCAAGTCTAACAGCTACAGGAGCATGGGGTCCAACTACAACTTCTACTGCTTCACTTACCATCACTCCTACAACAGACTTCGACGGAACAATAGTCATCTCTATCAAGTCACTCACTGCTGTCTCCACTCCTCTTGTCAATCTTAAATCTTCCGATGGTACAGCTCGTATTGAAATGAGAGCAAATACTGCTTCAGGGAATACATTTATAGGGGTGGGGGCAGGAAGATATAATACTACGGGGTATCAAAATACTGCAAATGGGTTAAATTCTTTTTTAGCTAATACCACAGGAATTTACAACACTGCAAATGGAGCATATTCTCTAACAACTAACACCACAGGATATTACAACACTGCTTATGGACATTCTTCCCTTTACTCAAATACCACAGGATTTTATAACACTGCAAATGGATATGCTTCACTATATTCCAATACTACAGGAAACTACAATACCTCAAATGGAGAACGTTCCCTTTATTCCAATACTACAGGAAGTAACAATACGGCAAATGGAATTGAATCCCTTTATTCTAACACGACAGGAGATTCTAATACTGCTGATGGATATGGCTCTCTCAACTTAAATACAACAGGAAGTTCTAATACTGCACTAGGTTATAGGTCAGGTAGATACATTGCCGACGGCACAACCGCCAACACTACTTCCGATTATGGAGTATATATCGGTAGAGATACTAAAGCAGGTGCAGATAATAATCAGAATGAAATCGTGATAGGGTACAATGCGGTGGGGAATGGGAGCAATACGGCTACGATAGGAACAGGGAATGTACTCTATGTTGGAGGGGCTTCGGTGGTGGGGACGGTTGCTCGCTTTACTAGTTCGACGGGGTATTGCGATATAAGCCCTCTGACGACAGCGTTGGTCTGTTCTTCTGATATAAACTTAAAGAAGAATATTACTACACTAGAAGACATAGAATTTATTCTTAAAACAATTCCCGATATGAATGGTAAGTCTACCCTCGAAAAGCTCACTTACTTAACTCCAGTAAATTACAATTGGAATTCTGAGTCAGATACGGATGCTCGGCACATCGGCTTCATTGCTCAAGAGATGGAGCAAATCTTCCCAAGCTTGGTCTTCACTGATCCGAAAGTTGATCCTATTACAGGGCTAAATCTTAAATCCATCTCCTATACCAACCTAATCCCTTATACCATAGAAGCTATCAAGGAAATGAATTTGAAGATTACAAGCATAGAAAATATTGATATCAATACTTCTTTTATATCTAATTTGAAAGGTTGGTTAGCAAGTGCAACAAATGGAATTGAAATTATTTTTGCGAAAATTATGAAGAGCGACAGAGTAGAAACGAAAGAATTTTGTACTAGTGATAATGAATGTTTAAATGAGGATCAACTTCGAATAATGATTCAAGAATTTAAGAACACCCATACTCAAATCCCAGAACCTCAAACAATTCCAGACCCAGAACCAACACCTGATCCAGTGGTTACTCCTGATACGACAGTTACTACTGATACTGAAGTAGAGGATACTACTACAGAGGACACTACTCCTCCCACTTCAAGCGAGCCTGTCGCTCCAGAGCCAGTAGTAGTACCAGAGCCAGAAGCCGTAGAAGTGTCTCCAACCGTAGCACCAGAAACACCTGTTGCTCTATCAAATACAGAAGAATAGCATAGTGTACTGGAGATAAAAGACCTATTTTATCCAGTAGAGTTAAAATACTATGCAAAGCAACCTATAGAAAAAGTGGACTCCCACACCTATATTTTTATAGTTTTCAACGCAGGTTTAAATACCTGCAATAAAAATATAGGTGTGGGAGTGGACATTTAGTCCAATATCTGTTAGTATGACTCTACATTTCATTTGTCCCGGTCTTATAACCGGTACACACTGGTCCATAGTGAAATGATATTAAAAGTAATAAATTAAGCGTATTTACGCTAAATATACATGGCAAAAGTAAAAGAAGTTGTAGATAACGGAGCAGATGTAGATACTACAGATGCAAAGTCTTCTATTTATGAAGTAGGTTATATAATGATTCCAAGTATTCCAGAAGAGAATCTTGGAGGAGAAGTCACAGCATTGAAGGACTCCTTGGGAGACCACGGAGCGGTATTCATTTCTGATGAGTATCCTAAGATGTTAGAACTAGCATACGAGATGTCTCGTTCTATCGCTAACAAGAAACAGAAGTTTTCTTATGGGTATTTCGGTTGGGTAAAGTTTGAGTGTACAACTGCAAATGGCAAGATTATAAAAGAATTCTTAGATAAAAACGAAAAGCTTGTTCGTTATCTTATGATTAAGACTGTTCGTGAGAGTACTATGTCTACCAAACGTGCATATGGTAAAACAGATGCTTCAAAGCGTCGTTTTACTCCAAAAACAGAGGAATCTTTACCTCTTAACGTAGAAGAAGTAGACAAGGAAATTGATGCTCTTGTGGTATAATGTTTTAGGGGATAGTGAGTAGAGTAAAGGGAATAGTGAGGGTTTATTAGCTAAATAAATTTTGGGAATTGAGTTTCGTATTCACTATACGCTTTACTCTATACCCTAAACACTAATTATATGTATTTAAACAAAGCAATTCTTATAGGGAATTTAACTCGTGATCCAGAATTAAAGGCCATAGCATCAGGAAATAAAGTTTGTACTTTCAGTATTGCCACCAATCGTACTTACAAAGATGCCAATGGAGTAAGACAAGAGAAGACTGATTATCACAATATAGTAGTATGGGGCAAGACAGCAGAGAACGTAGCTACTTATATGAAGAAGGGAAGTCAGATACTAGTCGAAGGGCGCATGGAGACTCGAAGCTGGGATGATGCTGCCACAAATACTAAGAAGTATCGTACAGAAGTTATTGCAGATACTGTGCAATTTGGTTCCAAGCCAAGTGGTTCGTCTTCACCTTCTTCACAAGCACCTGCTTCTAAAAAAGAAGAGGAGATAGATACCATAGAGTACCCAGAAGAGCAGATAAATGCAGAGGATATACCTTTCTAGTAAAAAGGGAATAGAGTAAAGGGAATAGTGGGGGGAGAATAATTAATTAAAAATCTCACTGTTCGCTTACCACTATCCACTTGTCACTAATCAAGAGTAAAGAGGATAGTGAAAATAAATTTATTTTTTATGCTTACTTCATTTAAAGAACTTATAGTTTGGCAAAAAGCCATGGAATTAGCAAAAGAAATATATGATATTTCTAAAAAGTTACCTCATGAAGAAATGTACAGTCTTAATTCCCAAATGAAAAGAAGTGCTATCTCTATTCCGAGTAATATTGCAGAGGGACATAAAAGAGGAACAAGAGATTTTGTACGATTTCTCATTATTGCATATGGATCTTCTGCTGAATTAGAAACACAATTAATTTTATGCAATGAAATGTATCCAAAAATTAATGTAAACAGAGCATTAATATTGGTCATTGAAGTTGAAAAATTATTATCAGTTATTATTAAAAAATTAAAACAGGACTAATGAGTTTGCTATTCGCTTCTCACTATTCCCTTATCACTAATATGAAACAAGATTATTTTTCATCAAATAACATAAAGCACATAGACTATAAAGACGTAGAACTTCTACGACGCTTTATAACTCCTAGTGCTCGTATGCAGTCTCGCAAGAGGACAGATGTAACAGCCAAGAATCAACGCAAGCTAGCCATAGCTATCAAGCGTGCTCGATTCATGGGATTACTACCCTATATTGCCAAGTAGGCAATCGGGCGACCAATTTGGTTTAGCCCTACATTGCTAAATAAGCATATTTAAATAGCTCCCCCAAGCCTTGCTTAGGGGAGCTTTCGTTTGCAGGGTACTAACTATTATTGTATAATATACTCATATTAATAATCATAATTTTTAAGTCATAATAACAATGTGACTTTATAAAATAACATGAAAAAGTTACTGGTTGGGCTGTTCATTTTCGGATTCCTTTCTGTAGGGATCGGGCAAGTGCATGCATCTGTGTTGAGTGACACTTTACTAAAAATACAAAATCTACAGAGGGAGATTGCTTCATTGAAAATAAGCCTGAAGGGTTCTGTCGCAGATATTCCACAACCTCCAACTTTAGGGACTACTACTGTTTCTAATTTTACATCTACTGGAGTTACAATATCTTCAAGCGTTGTATCTTTAGGCTACCCAGCTTTACTTATAGCTCGCGGTACTTGTTATGGACTTGAGACACAAGGTCCTATGAGTAATTGCTTAAATGATGCAGGGAAAACTACTGGACCATTCTCACAAAATAGAACAGGATTGACTCCAAATACAAAATATTTAGCAATTAGTTATGCTATAAATGACACAGCTACCAATTGGAGCAATACAGTAAGTTTTACAACCCCAGCCTCAGTAACTCCTGTTCCCGGTGGTTGGACAGATTGGACTAATTCTGGAAGTTGTACAAGTAATGGTCAAACACAAGTAAGATATTGTACAAACCCAGCTCCTTTAAATGGTGGAAGTTGTGAAGGCTTAGCAACTCAGCAAGTCAGTTGTGCTTATTCTAGTGTTCCAACTGTATCATATCCTACGTCTCAAAGTATTACAGAAAATAGAGCAATGCTAGGTGCGACAGTAACAAGCAATGGGTATCCTCTCACTATATTAGAAAATGGAGTTTGCTACAGTGCAAGTATTTCTGCTCCAAGTAAAACAAATGGTGCTACTTGTGTTAAATCAGCTAGTCAGCAGACGTTAGTATATGCCACTAGCTTAACTCCCAATACAACATACAAATTCCGCGGATATGCAACAAATGCCACAGGAACTGGATATTCACCAGAGGGAACATTTACAACATTGGGGGGAGTTGTTGATAGTAATTATGCTTATACTTATCCATATAGTAATGAAGGAGAATTTAGAGGTAAGCTTGTAAACAATGGTCAATCAAATATTGGTGGAATTTTTAATTACAATGGTGCTACAGTATGGTTTGAGTATGGAGTGTATTCTAATTTACCAAACTCAAGCAAGGCAAATGTAAGTAATTCTTCAATTAGTATGAGTGGAGATTTTACTTATCAATTTGATATTAAAACCTTGTTGCCAAATACAAAATATTCTTATAGAGCTTGCGTTGCTGCAACGTCTCTTTCTACTGGTCAGGGATCTATAAGTTCTCCATTTTGTGGAAGCACTTCTTCCTTTACAACTCCAGCCTCAGTATCTCCCTCAATTACACTTCTTTCTCCAAATGGAGGAGAGCAATATACTGTTGGTCAGCAAATTACAGTGAAATATAAAATGACAAATAATGATTCACAGGTAGGTGATACTGTTTCAGTTTTTTTAAAAAATGCATATAGTGATACTTATAATTTTGGTTCTTTTAGGGCAGAAGTTGTAGGTGATGATTCTATTACTCTAACCATCCCGTCAAATTCTAATTTATCTAATGGATATAAAATTTTAGTAAAATTTAATGGGCCGGCAGGTTATGTTTCTCAAGATGAATCTGATAATACATTTTCAATTAGGGCTTCCTCAACCACTCCATCTGTCCCCGTTGTCTCAAATCCATTAGCAACGTCAGTTACTCAGACTTCTGCCGTATTAGGAGCAAATGTCATATTAATGGGTTATCCTGTTTCTAATTCTTCTATTGGATACATTTATTATGGTAAAACTCCTCGTCCTTCAACTCCAGTTAAGGGCACTGATTATACTATATCAACAGATTTTTATAATGTTTCTGTAACAGGTTTAACTTGTGGTACAAAGTATTACTTCTATGGGGCATTATCAAATACAGTTGGTACAGGTTACACTTCTGATGGAACATTTACAACATTGCCATGTGGAACTACTACTCCTTCGATTACAGTCTTGAGTCCAAATGGTGGGGAGGTTTATAAAGTTGGAGATAAAATTGAAGTAAAGTGGAAGAGTTCTAATCTTGATGCAAATGAAAAAATAAGAATTTCTTTGTCAGGTCTGTTTGATAACGGCAATACAGCAAAGGGTTGTGATTTAAATAATAGCAGTTTATTATCCACAAATGATGGATATGAACTAGTAACAATAAAGAATGATGATTATAGTATAAAAAATTGTACTCCTCAAAGTGGTAAATATTACAAGATTGGTATTATACAACAAGCCTCTTATGATGGTCAAAATGTTGCAGGCGATAATTCCGATAGTTCATTTACAATTAAATCTAATGAATCTGTAATGTGTCCTTCAAATAGTTCTCCATTTATAACTGTTGCTACTCCAAATGGAGGAGAAGCATTTACTACAGGACAACAAATTACAGTTGGGTGGTCTACTTGTAATATTTCAGGAACAGGAGTTTATGCGTATTTGACTGATCAATCTGGAGTTTCTTTTCCTCTTGCAGGTTTTACAAAAAATACTGATGGTTCTAAAGTAGCCAATACTGTATTAAATACTGGAATTTACACGTTTATTACTGATAAAATAGTAGGGTATGATGGATTGAAAGATATACTTGCTATTGGTAGTAAAAAATTCAAAATATCAATTTCTGACTATAAGGGTATTTCTGACGAAAGTAATAATTATTTCACAATTAATTCTTCATCAACAAATACTTGTCCTACATATGTTGCACCAGTATCTTGTGGTGCTTATCAGACAGAAGCAGTCAAAGATGCAAGTGGTTGTATAGTTAAATACCAGTGTACGGGTGCTTCAAAAAGTGCAGATGTTTCTGCAGGAAGTGACAATACTGTTGACGCAGAAGATTTAGCAAAGATCAATAGAACTCTACGACAAGGTACAAGAGGGGATGATGTCAAAATTCTTCAAGCTTTCCTTGGTATAGATGCTGATGGAATCTTTGGAAGAGGAACGGCCAATAAGGTTAAGGCTTGGCAGGCCGAACACAAGATTAGATCTGATGGATTCTTTGGAAGAGGTAGTCTTATGACAGCAACTGCTGACTTACAGTAAAGTCTAATATTCTAACATAAAGAGCCCGACCGAAGGTCGGGCTCTTTATGTATTTATCTTAATTTCAAAGATTTTAGTAAAGTGTCTAGCTCCGCTCCCTTTATGTCTCTATATTCTCCCTCGTTTAGTTTTCCTAGTTCTATGTTCATAATACGAATACGCTTTAAGTCGACAACTTTGTGATGCAAAGCTTCACACATACGTCTGATTTGGCGTTTCTTGCCCTCTGTGAGCACGATATTGAAGGTGTCCTTAGACTTAGCTGTATTCCTCCAGACTTTACACTTGCGACTTATGAATTTATCAAAGTGTACACCACCACCCATAAGTTCTATAAATTTATCTGAGAAATTTGGTTCTACTTTTACCACGTATTCCTTCTCGTGAACATAAAGAGGTGAGAGGAGTCTGTCCGTCACTCGTCCATCGTTGGTCATAAGTATAAGTCCACGCGAATCTTTGTCGAGTCTGCCGATAGGGAAGACTGCTTCCTTGAACTTCGTAACTTTCAATATATCTTTTGTTTTCACATCTGGGTTGGTCGATACCCCTACAGCTTTATTGTAAGCGTAGTATACATAATCTTTCTTAGGAACTTTATCACTTACTGTTACATCTTCATCTCTGTATACTTGATCCCCCAGCACAGCCTTCCGGCCATTGATAAATACGAAACCTTTTTTGATCAGTTCATCGGCACCTTTTCGGGTAGCATAGTTTTTTAATGCAAGATATTTATTTATTCGTATTGGGTATTCCATACTTGTCCGCCTAAACTTTTTAATATATTTTGTAAAAAGATAGTCTATATTAATTATAATGTTTGTTCTTGAAAAGTTTGTGCGGGGTCATGATTGTGTTTAAGCTTTGGTATATAGTAAAGTCCTGCCAGTAATATAATACTCAATATAACAAAGAGGAATTTAAATGGTAGTACTAGGAATACAAGAGTTGCTATCATTGGAGCGATAATATATGCGACAGGGTTCATATCGCGGAACACTCCTAAGAGATAAGCATCTTCTTCTCTTATATGAGTGAAGAAGTATGTTTCTGAAGTTGTTTCTATGATACTTGCTCCAACACGAGTGATAAATAGTACCAATGCCCAGATGGCTACGCTTCTAGTCGTTATAAAAGCAATCAAAAATGTTGAGGTGATTATAATGACAAAGCCTATGTATAGAAGTGTTCTCTTCCTCACATGGTATTTGTCAATAAGTGTTCCTACTGGCAACCCTAAGATAATGAAAGGAGCGAGCATAATGGTAAACATTACTCCTATTTGTGTCCAGTTGAAATGCATATGATTATAAAGGTATATAGGAGTATAGACAACCATCCACGCAAAGAAGAATTGCAGGATGAAGTTGATGATAGTGATAGCCAACATATGATGATTGGTCTTTAGGTATTTATAAGTTTCCAAGAAGGGGGTCTTCTTGTACACCTTGTCCTTGAAAGTTTTTATAGAGAAAAGTAGTCCAATAGTCATTGCCACTGCCATGAAGAAAGCGAGGGTAAAGATAGCTTTGTACCCACCTTCTTTCGTGATTAGAGTCACGGCAATAAGTGGAGATAGCATCCATGCGATATTTATAACAGTCAGGTATAGGCCTCTAGTCTTACCGATAGTTAGCGGGTCTCCAAAATGCTCTATGAATATATCAATACAGAAAAATACCAGAGTATTCGTTATGGTAAACAATATAAATGAAGATCCTATGATATATGGATTACTACTAGTTATAAGTCCTGCTAGCGATAATATGTTCACCAATAGAAAAATGAGAGTTAGTTTTTTGTTGCCCAAATTCTTCAGTATACTTGAACTCTTTGTCAGAAGGATGAGGGTAATGAGTGAAGCTATCGTGTATAGGATTCCTATAAAGCTTTCTTTCATAATTCCTGTTAGGAAGATGGAGCTAATATAAGCCGAAATTGATATATGTAAAGTAAATATAAATGACAGAGCATACATTCTTTTTATTTTTGGTGACATACAATTTTGTTTAAATACTTAATAATACTGGAATTACAAGTGGTCTCTTGGCTGTCTTCTGGAAGAGGAACTTCGAGATATTGTCTCCTAGATTTGTCTTGATATTATCAAAATTTATAGGATTCATACCAATTGTTCCTTCCTCAATAGTTTGCTTGATGATAAGTCTGACTTGGTGAAGTAGCTCTTGATTCTCTTTTAGATATATAAATCCTCTAGAGATGATGTCTGGAGACTTGCGAAGCTTACCCGTATTGGAGTCAATAGTAGCTATAAGTACGAACATTCCATCTTGGGCTAGCATGACTCTGTCTCTGATGACTACATCTTGCTCATCGCCTATAGAGAAGCCGTCTACCATCATAGCTCCTGCGGGAGCTTTCTCTTTGCGGAGAATCATCTTAGAACCATTGTCTACTATTTCTATAATAGAGCCGTTGTCGGGGACTATAATGTTTTCTTCAGACATGCCTAAGGACATAGCCACTTCCTTGTGTTTGACGAGCATTGAGTGCCACCCATGAATAGGGATAAAGAACTTGGGATGCGTCTTCTTGTGTAGCCATTTTATATCTTCTTGGTTGCCGTGACCTGTGGCATGGATAGTATCTTCACTTGTACGATAACTTATAATACGTATACCGTGGCGAGTCAGATTGTCCTTCAAATGCTGAACGGCTATTTCATTCCCTGGGACAATAGAAGAGGAGAGGATGATAGTATCTCCGGGGCGGATGGTAAACTTCTTGTGAGTCTTATTGGCAGCACGATTGAGAGCTGCGAATTCTTCACCTTGGGCACCTGTCATCATGATAAGGATTTTATTAGGAGGGTACTTGTCTACATCTTCTATGGGTATTATGGTGCCTTTCTTGGGCTTGAAGATTCCAGCTGCTTCGCAGACTTCCATGTTGGTCTTTAGTGATCTACCATCTAGGATTACCTTCTTGCCTAGTGATTCTGCAATCTCTACTATCTTCATAAGTCGAGTAATAGAAGAAGCAAAGGCAGAGATAATAATTCGGCCAGTTCCTTGTCGTATTAATTTACCCAAACCTTCATGAACCCAAACTTCAGGTATAGAGAATCCTTCGTTTTCTATATTTGTAGAGTCGGTCAATAGTAGAAGAACTTTTTCTTTGTCGAAAAAGGCGTACTCTTTCTCCTCTTCTTCTGACACTTTCCCATCTATCTGGTCAAGCTTGTAGTCTCCGGGAGTTACAATACTTCCATATGGTGTTTCGATAACTATGCCCATTGAGTCAGGCATGGTGTGAGTCACACCAAAGAATCGTATGCGAAGCTTACCTACATATATCACAGAATCCTTCTCTATGATGTGAGCATTGAGTAGAGGGAGGTGAGAGAATTCTTCTTGGCGTTTCTTCATGACCAAGACTGAAAGATTTCTAGAATACAGAGGTGGGTTGCCTATACGGCTCATAACTAGAGGTATGCCCCCTATGTGGTCTAGGTGTCCGTGGGTGACTAGCATTGCGCGTATTTTATCCTTACGCTCTTCGAGGTAGGTAGTATTGGGGATGATGTAGTCTATACCGGGAGTATCTTCAGTCTTGAATTGCATACCTGCGTCGATGACAATGATATCATCTCCAATCTCAATAGCGGTCATATTCTTGCCTATTTCTTCTACACCACCGAGGGGAATTATACGGATAACACCATCTTCAGGTGGGGGGATAAGGGTAGTCTTGTTCTTACGGACAACGACGGCATTCTCTTTAGGAGGTACTGGGGTTGCCATACGAGGACGTCTACCACCTTTGTTGGTGCCATATTGGTAGCTTCCGCGACTCATGGTCTTGTTTTTGTTGTCGGATTGAGCGTGATTACCCTTCAATGGCTGACGGTTTGTTGGCTTGAACATAGAGTCTACCTTAGGAGTTCCTGCCTTATGTATAACTCTTATAGTATTTGTTTTTCTAAATTGGAAATTACTTTTTTTATTTCCGTCATTTCTATTTGTTTTTGGTTTTTCTTCCATATTATTATTTATTTAGTAAAGATTTTCCACACACGATCTTTGTCTGCATACCATGTATATATAGATGCAAATCTATCGGATGGGTTTATTAATGTGTTGATATTTATATTATTGAGCTCAATTGTTGTGGCATATAAATACTTCGGAGAATATATCAATAGAGCAGGGATATCTTTATTAAATTCTTCAATGAAACTTTTATATTTATTTATTCTATCATCAAGCAAGATTGTCTTCTGGGCATCTTCAAGTATTTTATCTACCTTAGCATTGCTATACATAGATATATTGAGTCCGGGATCTTTATTCTGAGATGAGTGCCAGAACAAGAATAAGTCAGACTCGTGGGTGATCCTCTGTCCGAAGAAGAGAGCCTCATATTCGCGATTCTGAATGATCTTGTTTAGTGGTCCCATTTCGTAAACCTTCTCTGTGTTGACTCTTACACCTACTCTACCCAATTGCTTCTTGATGATTTCAGCGGCTTGCTTGAATTCGGGTGTATCTAGGGTTGTCAGAGAGAATTCAAGAGTAGTTACTGGACCGCTATTCACCTTCACTTTTTCAGTTACGGTCTTCTTGCCAACCTTCTTTGTCTTGGTAATAGTTGTTGTACCTCCTTTTGTACGCAAGCCATCAGCACCTATAATCCAGCCACTCTTATCTAGAAGGTCGTTGGCCTTCTTGATAGATTCAGAATCTTCTCTCACTACTGTATCATTTTTCAAAATGGTGTCTGGGATAGGATTGCTGGTTATTGTCCCATATCCATATAGGACATTGTCGATGACTTCTTGCCTATTTAATGCATAATCAAAGGCTTTGACAATATTTGGATCTGCAAATATTTTGTTGTTTAGACTGTTATAAAATAATCCAAATATTCTAGGGGTAGAAGCGGTGTGTATAGTGTATGAATCTTTGTTGATATCTATTGCATTCTTAGGACTTATACCACCTGCTTGGTCTATGGAGCCGTTTGAGATAGCATCCACTAAATCTTTTTCATTTGAAAATGAAACGATATTTAAGGTCTTGATATGAGGAACTCCAAGCGTAAATTTTGAAAAACTTTTCAATACATACTTTTGTGGAATCCCGTCACTATTCTTTGCGACAGACTTGATCTGGTAAGGTCCTGATCCGATAGCTTTAATATTGTAAGGGGAGATATTGAACTGAGACTCCTTTTCCTTCCAGATATGCTCTGGTAAGATACCGAGAGTCATATTGTCTAAGAAAGATATGTAGGCTTTGTTCAAAGTGAAGACTATGGTGCGATCATCTTTCTTCTCCACTGATACTACATTCCATCCGACGCGAGGACTTTTCACTGTTGGGTCCTTGATCTTGTCTATAGTGTAGACTACGTCATTGGCTGTAACCTTCACTCCATCATGGAATTTAGCATCTTTTCTAAGGATGAAAGTATATGTAAGCCCATCGGGAGAGATTGTATAAGATTCTGCCAAGTCGGGGATATATGTGCCGTCAGGCTGTCTCCTTACTAGGCCACTATAGACTAGAGATACCAAGTCTTTATCTGCATCAGAAATTGCGAGTACTGGATTGACGAGGGTAGGCATACCGATAATACCTTCTGTGACGGATCCACCATTCATAGGTACGTCTACTAGGAATTTATTGTTGATAGCATTTAGCATGACAACCATAGCAACAAGAGCAACCACAACGATAGTTGCGAAAATGTAAAATTCTTTTCTAGAGAATGAAGCTAGTGCATCTCTAAGGTTTTGCTTTTTTGGAATTTGAAATTCTTTTATAAATGAAAGAAATTTATGCATAATGCACTCTTTGAGAGTATAATTTTATTAGTTGTTATATTACGTAGAAAAAACTACTTAACGAATATTGCGATAAGTGCTGAAGCAGTCAATAGAATAGCAATGACTATAGTCAAAACGAAAAGGAACTTTTCAAAGCCACGGCGTGTGTGGTAAAGTCCACCCCCGTCTCCTCCTCCAAGTACTCCTCCTACACCAGCGTCAGATTGCTGTAGCAAAATAGCGGTGATTAGGATGATAGATAGTATTATTTGTATATAAGGCAATATATTAGCAATAATCGTCATAATTTGTATAGTACTATATTTTACTTAAATTTGCAAATTTTGGAGTTAATTTTTAGGTTCAATGTGAATTAAAATATTGGAAATTTCTGGCATTTCTTCCTTTATTTTATCCTTCAGTACGTGTGATATTGCGTGGCCTTCCTTTACTGATATCGCTCCATCGACAACAATATGTAGGTCAACATGGTACTTCATGCCCGTCTTTCTAATGAAGCATTTCTCTGTCTCTATGACGCCTTCTACTATTTTAGATATTTCTCTCACTTTCATGACAACATCATCATGGGTATGCTCATCCATAACTTCTCCTAATGCAGGGCGAAATATAAGATAGCAATTATACAGGATGAAACCTGCTGCAAAGAGTGCGGCCCAATCATCAGCAGATTCGTAGCCTTTGCCTAAGATAAGTGCAATAGTGATACCTATAAATGCAGCTACAGAGGTGATAGCGTCGCTTCTATGATGCCAAGCGTCGGCCTTGAGAGATGAGCTTTTGGTTTCCTTACTTTTCCTGACGACTAATCGATAAGAAGCTTCTTTCCATATTATAATTCCAGCCAAGATGAATAAAGTATAAAACTTTGGTAATTCGTGGGGAGTTCCAATATTTATGATGGCTTGGCGAGCTATGATAATTGCAGAAATAATTAGAAAACCTACAACTAGAAAAGTGACGAGTGGCTCTATTCTTCCGTGTCCGTATGGGTGATTCTTGTCGGCAGGTTTACTTGAATATTTGATACCGAAGAGTACCAAAGCAGAAGAAAAGATGTCTGTGGTGGATTCTATGGCATCAGCGATAAGGGCGTAAGAGTGGCCAAAGTAACCAGCCGTCCATTTGATGATAGCTAGAAGAGCATTACTTAGAATACTAAAGTATGTAGTTTTAAGAGCAGTCTTTTCGAGGGACATAAGGGTAGTTTAGCATGAAGCATTCATAAATGAAATATAATTAATATTTTTATTGGCAGACGCTATATGTTTTAGTATAATGGGTGTATGGCATATCGAAAGGGGAATGTGAAAATAAAATGGAATGGTGATTTTGCTTATGTTATAGGAGTAATTGCTACAGATGGTAATCTATCTCCAGATTTACGGCATATTCATATTACTTCAAAAGATGAAGAAATGCTGTTAAATTGTAAGAAATGTTTAGGAATCAACAACCTTATTGGCAAAAAGGCTCGGGGTGGATCAAAAGATAAGAAATATTATGTTTTACAATTTGGAGATAAAAACTTTTTTGAGTTTTTATTAAGTATAGGAATTACTCCCAAAAAATCTAAAACGATAAATGAATTAAAAATACCAAAAGAATATTTTAAAGATTTTCTTCGAGGATGTATTGATGGAGATGGAAGTATTACAATTTCAAAACATAAGGAAAGTAAGCATCCTCAATACAAGGTAAGGCTTTGTTCAGCTAGTAAATTATTTCTAGAGTGGATATTAAAATCTTGTATTGAATTATTTGAAGTTAAAGGTGGTTCAATTTGTCTACCTAAAGAATCATCAGTTTATACATTAACTTTTGCAAAAGAAGATAGTATAAAAGTTTTACAATTTATATATAAAGGTAAAAATACTTCTTTATCTAGGAAAAGAAATATAGCCTTTAAAATTTTGAAGCAATCCAAAAAACTTGGTGCCGGGGAAAAGACCGCGGGTACGCTTCTTGACCTCGACTAAAACTTTTTCGTCAAAAAGTTTTGTCTGGTCACCAGCTCATCTATTTTCTTTGGTAAGAAAATATGACTCCGCTGTGCAAGTCTTCTACGTAAGCAAAGAAGTTTGCTTACTCCCCGACATCATATAAAAAACACTATTTTCATAATGTTTTTTAATATGTGCCGGGGAAAAGACTTGAACTTTCATGAGATTACTCTCGCTGCTTCCTAAGAGCAGTGCGTCTACCAATTTCGCCACCCCGGCATATAAAACATACTAGCAAAAAATTATAAAAATTGCTACTTATTTGGCTAAAACAATTTTGTTAAAAATTGTTCGCCCGAGTAAATTTTACTAAATTTACTTTAGGGAGGCCTGGGGCGGAATTTCGCCCAACGGTCGCGGGTACTTTTCAATTTGTTATTAAACAAATAATGAAAAGTCTTTCAATTCCGCCACGTATGCAAAGTAGTTTGCATACTCCCTGCTGAGGCCTGGGGCGGAATTGAACCGCCGCATAGAGATTTTGCAGATCTCTGCCTTACCACTTGGCTACCAGGCCTTACTTATTTTTCTACTATAAACTAGAAACTAGAACCTAGCAACTAATTTTTAACCTTGAATCAACAATTCGTCAATTCGTTGACGATTCTTTTCACCTTCATCTATTTCAACTTCAAGAAAGGGGATAGGGTTTATCTTGAGCCCTTTCTTCACGTGTTTGCGCAAGTCACCCAAGTTCCTCCTGATGAATCCAAACGCAGCGTTCTCTTTCTCGCGAGGAAGGACGCTGATCATAATCTTGGCTCTTTTATTGTCAGGAGAAAGAAGCACACGAGTGACAGTGATAAGGGAAGTAGGACCCGCTTCTCTTTCTATGAAAGTAGCAGCAAGCTCCTTAATATGATTTGTTATTTTCTCTGTTCGATATTCGGACATCTTATTTTATGGTTATTATGAAGGCTTCGAGGACATCACCTGGAGCTATTGTAATCTTTGTTTCTACTTGTACTCCACACTCACTTTCCTCAAGGACTTCCTTGGCTTTTATTTTATTCTGCTGAAGCTCCACTATCTTTCCGTGTCCTATTTCAAAGTCACGACGCATAATACGGACTTGGCCACCATTTACGATTCTACCGTTGATAACTTTTCCTCCGACGACTTGCTTGTCTTTTGTCGCCCCAAAAGTTCTTATTATCTTCAGAGATCCAGTCACCTCGACTGTTTCTATTCTCGGCCTTCTTTCATCTATTAATATTTTCAACCAGTCTGTAAGCTTGTATATAATATCGAACACCTCTACATTTATTTTAAGAGTTTCATTTAGGTCGCGTGCACCAGCATCAAGCTTGGTATTGAATCCGACAACAATAGTCTCTTTGTTGGCATTGGCCATTTTAAGATCGGACTCATTGATAGCTCCAACCCCAAAACTAATAATTTTATAAGAAATTTCTTCATTGTTTAATTTACTTATTTCTTTTTCTATTGCATCCATCGATCCTACAACATCGGTTTTAATTATTATAGGAATTATTTTCCCAGTAGGAGCTCTGTACTTGACTGCCGTTTTGTTTTCAAGTAGAGCACTTTTCATTATTTCAATATAATTTTCGGCCTCCTTTTTACTTACAAATGATTCGAAAGTACTTCCGACTTCTGGCATTGACTCAAAACCTGTAAGTAAGATGGGGGAGGAGAAAGTTGCTTCTTTGATCGGCTTACCTAAGAAGTTTTCCATCATACGAGTAGAGACAAGTGCAGTCCCTGCTACTACTATCATTCCCGACTTAAGTGTCCCATTCTTTATAATGCACGTAGCACTGATTCCACGTTTTGGTTCACGATTGGCTTCTATGATTATTCCTGACGCATTTAATGAGGAGTCTCCTGTGAAGGCTTGTATATCGGAAACTAGAAGTATCATATCTAGAAGCTCATCTACTCCAGTTCCTACTTTGGCAGAAATAGGTACAAAAGGAATGTCTCCACCTAAGCCTTCTAGATAGATACCTTTCTCTACAAGGTCCATTTTAGTTTTTTCTACATTTGCATTTGGTCTGTCTATCTTGTTGATAGCAACGATATAAGGAATCTTGCTTTCTATAATAGTATTGTATGCTTCAAGGGTTTGAGCTTTTACAGAATCTTCCGCAGAGACAACCAATATGGCTATGTCGGCTGCAAATGCACCTCGAGCTCGCATTTTAGAGAAAGCTTCATGTCCAGGTGTGTCTAGGAAAGTAATCTTTCTATCTGTTTTACTTTCATCTTTATGGAATACTTCATATGCACTAATACTCTGAGTAATACCACCTGCTTCACCCTCGACAGTATTGGACTTACGGATGTAGTCAAGCAATGTAGACTTACCATGATCAACATGCCCCATGACTACGACGACGGGGGGTCTTGCTTTTATATTTGTTTTTGTTTTATCTGAATTCATTATTTTGATTTTTCTAAAACTTCTTTTTCTTCGATAGATAATTCAAATTCTGATTTACCTCCTACTATCGGTTTTGCAAATATACTCATACGATCACGAGCATAGAGGCTAGACATTACTACTCCGTTACCCTCATCATTTAAGAATGAGATAGCGAAGCTTTGGTTACTTCCAGCATCTTCAAAAGGATTAAATCGAACTGTTTCTATATTTCTTACAGATTTGTTCAAGCGGGTATCGACAATCTCTAAATGTTCATTTGTTTTTTCTTGTTTCTCTTTAAGTTCCTTCATTTGTTCACCCAAAAGAATCATAACCTCCTCGAGATTGCGAGCCTTGGTTCCAGCGAAAAATTTCTTAAATCTGTACTCTGTCAGACTTATCCATAACAACAATACAACTACAACACCCGATAGAATATAAATAAGAATAGAAATAGTCATCCCAATAGAAGCAAGTCATGGTTTATTATTAAAATAAACCATTTTTGCAAGTTAGCTTAAAATAATAAGTTTACATTTATTTACCCGTTTTCTGTTGAAACCATAGCTTCAAACGGGACACATAACTTAAAAGAGTATATACCAATAAGGCTTTTTTTACAACTTTTTTGGGTGGAGGGCTAAATTTAGACTCTATGATATAATTAATATATGGCTAAAAATATTCACAAAACTTACCTCGATTATGCTTCTGCCACTCCTATAGACAAGAGGGTACTTCGACTTATGTCTTTTTATGAAAAAAAGCTTTTTGCCAATGCTACTTCTATTCATAGCGGTGGAGTAAAATCTAGAACCATTATAGAAGAAGCAAGAGAAAAGATAGCAAGGGGTATGAATGCTCACGGCGATGAAATCATCTTTACTGGAAGTAGTACGGAGAGTATTGCCATGGTTATCCTAGGTGTTGTAAATAATTATCAATTGAACAACAAGGGCCACATTCCTCACATTATTACAAGTACCATAGAACATCCGGCAGTCATAATGAATTTTAAATTATTAGAAGAGAGAGGAAGGGCCGAAGTAACTTATATAAAAGTAAATGAAAATGGAATAGTTAATCCGAAAGATATAAAAGAGGCTATAAGAAGTAACACAGCTCTTATTTCAATAATGTATGCCAACAATGAAATCGGTACAATTGAACCAATCCAAGAAATTGCGAAAGAGATAAGGCATTATAGAAAAGGGAAGGGAGCTCCTCAAGGCCTTGCCTCGGACTCTCTTGAGGCAAGGCCTTTTCCCGCTTCTTATCCCTTATTTCATACTGATGCGACCCAAGCAATTAATTATTTAGATATTTCAAATGTAGATAAGCTGGGTGTAGATATGCTTTCTTTTAACGGTTCGAAAATTTATGGACCCAAAGGAGTAGGTGTCTTGTATAAGAAAAGAGGTATAAAGCTTTCTCCTATCTATAGTGGAGGAGAGCAAGAATTTGGATTACGTTCTGGAACTGAAAATGTCTCTTCGATTGCAGGATTATCTTTAGCATTTGAAATTGCAAACAAAATGAAAGTGAAAGAAGCAGAGAGACTCACTAAACTTCGCGACTATACGATTGGTAAATTGTTAAAAATAAACAATGATAACTTTAAAATAGTTTTAAATGGTAATACAAAAAACAGACTTCCGAATAATATAAATATTTCAATATCTAACATTTCAAGCGAGCTTCTGGTAATAGAGCTTGATGCCAAGGGGATAGAAGTTTCTGCCAAGTCGGCGTGCAAAAGTGGAGAGGATGATGAATCGTATGTGATAACAGAAATAAGAAAGGCTAAAGGAGAAACTTATAAAGGCGAAGAAGGCTCGCTCCGCATCACCCTCGGACGTGATACCAAAAAGACTGACATAGATAAATTCATCCTTACTATAACTAAGATTTTAGATAAATATAAAAAGTGGAAAAAATAAGTAGATATGATAGAATAGAAAGATGGATATTAAAGATTTAGACAAAAAACAGCTGGTTTTACTTACACTCCTGATTACTTTTGTAGTGTCTATTGCTACGGGTATTGTGACTGTCTCGCTTATGAATCAGATGCCGAAAGCCATACCACAGACTATAAATAACGTAATTCAAAGAACTATAGAGAAAGTAACAACAGTAGAAACGCAAGTGAAGGAAAGTACTCCAACTACAAATACACAAAATGGAAGTATTGTCCTTGGAGATGGAGATGCTGTCGTGTCTATCTATGCAATAGACAGTAGTATTCCTGTCACAGAGGCAACGAATCAATCCACACTTTCTGCTACAGATGGTACAGCTGAGACCCCTACAACAACAAAAGAACTTGGACAAGGTATTATAATTTCAGATGTAGGGCTAGTGCTTGTGGATTCATCTATATTGACTGATAGTTTAAAGTATAAAGTAATTTTAAATAAGACAGACTTTGATGCAACGGTTTTGAAGAAGTTTACGAACGGATTTAGTATTTTAAAAATTTCAGAGAAGAAAGCTATTATTGAAACATCAGCAAAGACTGATGAATCAAAAGTAACGCAATAATTTTTTATTAATATCTTTACTAGTCACTAGAACCTAGTTACTAGAACCTAATTTATGCCCCCATTCAATCATTTTACAACTAAAGCCAAAGAAGTTATTAGAAAGGCTCACGAGCTGGCTATTGAACGTGGGCAGAATCATGTGAACACTCTACACCTACTCATATCGCTTCTTATTCAAGAAGATTCAGTAGTTATATCAATACTAGAGAAAATGGATATCGATACGACTCTCTTAGTAGACAACTTAAGTGACATGATAGAGTCACCTGAGAATAGGAATACCTTGTCTCCATCATATCAACTGTATCTTACTCCAGACTTAGCTCAAGTTATCGAAAGCTCTAGCAAGATAGCGACTGATATGAAGGATGACTTTGTATCAACTGAGCATTTGTTCTTCTCTCTACTTGAAACTCCGGGTGAGGCACGAGAGTTACTTGGCAAATTTAAAATCAATAAAGACCAAGTTCTAGAAGTTCTAAACCAGCTTAGGAAAGAGAAGGGTAGTGAGGTAAACACTCCCAAGCAACCCAAACTCATCAACAAATTTACAAGGAATCTTACTTTGCTTGCTCGTCAAGACAAGCTTGACCCAGTCATAGGGCGTGATACTGAGATCATGCGTATGATGCAGATACTTTCTCGTCGTACGAAGAATAACCCTATACTTATAGGCGAGGCAGGTACTGGTAAGACGGCAGTCGCAGAAGCTTTGGCACAAAGAATTGCTAAAAATGATGTACCTGAAAGTTTGAAAGACAAAGAAGTTGTATCCTTAGATTTGGGACTTCTTCTTGCCGGTACCAAGTACAGAGGAGAATTTGAAGAGAGACTTCGTGGTATCTTGAAAGAAATAGAGAAGGCTGAAGGCAAAATTATACTCTTCATAGATGAGATCCATACTATTGTCGGAGCAGGAAGCTCTGAAGGATCTCTCGATGCTTCCAATATGCTAAAGCCTGCACTCGCTCGAGGAGAGCTTCGTGCTATAGGTGCGACAACTTTAAAGGAATACCAGAAGCATATAGAGAAGGATCCTGCACTTGCAAGAAGGTTCCAACCTATATTTATCGACGAGCCAAGTGTGGACGATACTATTGCCATTCTTCGTGGACTCAAGGAGAAGTATGAACTTTTCCATGGAGTTCGAATTACAGATGATGCTATAGTTTCTGCGGTAACTCTCTCTACTCGCTATATTACAAACAGATATCTTCCCGATAAAGCTGTGGATCTTATCGATGAAGCTTCTTCGGCTCTCCGTATCGCACTTGAAAACAAGCCTCCAGTTCTAGAAGATGCTCATCGCAAAATTATGCGTTTCGAAATAGAGAAGGAAGCATTGCTAAATGAGATTGGCAGAGACTCAGGTAAAACTGAATCAAGCAAGAAGGCTCATGCACGTGTCAAAGATATAGACAAAGAAATAGGTAACTTGAAAGAAAAGACTCACGAGCTAGAACTCAAATGGAAAAATGAGAAAGAGACAGTCGTAGAGATTCGCGGTATTAAAAAAGAATTAGAAACTTTGCGTCTCGAAGGGGAGAATGCCGAAATGCACGCGGACTTGGCACGAGTTGCTGAAATACGTTATGGAGAGATTCCAGACTTGAAGAAGAAGTTAGATACCAAGCTTGCCAAACTTAAGAAGTTACAAAAGTCTCGAAGAATTCTGAAAGAAGAAATTACCGCCGAAGATATTGCTGAAGTCGTTTCTATGTGGACAAGTATTCCACTTTCGAAAATGCTTGAGGAAGAAAGAGAAAAGTTGGCCAACATAGAAGATGTTCTCCGGGCTCGTGTAATAGGGCAAGATGAAGCTATTAAGAAAATTGCAAATGTTGTTCGCAGGAATAGAGCTGGAATTTCAGATCCCAACAAGCCCATCGGCTCATTTATCTTCTTGGGTCCTACAGGTGTAGGGAAAACTGAGCTTACGAAAGCTTTATCGGAATTCATGTTCAACGATGACAAGGCCTTGATCAGAGTGGATATGAGTGAATACATGGAGCGTCATAGTGTCTCCAAGCTCATCGGCTCACCACCGGGCTATGTTGGTTATGATGAGTCAGGCAACCTTACAGAAGCTGTGCGTCACCGACCGTATTCTGTAATTCTTTTTGACGAGATTGAGAAAGCTCACCCAGAAGTTTTCAACGTGCTTCTGCAAGTTCTTGACGAAGGACGTCTGACAGATGCCAAGGGTAGAATAGTGAACTTTAAGAATACGATTATAATCCTTACTTCAAATATTGGTTCACAGTTTATCGAGAAGATGGAGACTTTAGGCTTCACCAATAAATCAAAAGTAGATGAGTATACCCAGACTAAAGAAAAAGTATTAGAATCATTGAAGGATTATTTCCGTCCAGAATTCTTAAATAGACTCGACGATACAATTGTTTTTGATATTCTTTCCCTTGAAGCTATCAGGCACATTGTAGATTTGAAGATAAAGGTGGTAGTGGATAGATTAAAGGCTAAAGAAATTGGTTTTGAAATTTCAAATGATGCGCTCACTTACTTGGCAAAGGAAGGCTACAACCCTCACTATGGAGCAAGGCCACTAGGTAGACTCATACAAGATAAAATACTTAATCCTGTGGCGACATTTATAATAGGCAAGGGGGTGAAGAAGGGAGATATTGTAAACGTCACAATGAAAAATAAGGAAATTATAGTAGAGATGAAGAAGGGGACAATGGTATCAAATGTAAGAGTAAAGGGAAGAATAGGAGTGAAATAAATAATAAACACCTGATTAAATAATCAGGTATTTATTGTTTATTTATAATATTTTTGTCCATATTTAGACATAGATTTTATTATAGTATTCAACCCAGAACCTTTTTTTGTAATTGTATAATAGTGTTCTGTTTTCTCAATAATTCCTTCTAATTCTAATTGTTTAATTTTTTTAGTTAGTGTTCTTGTGCTAATACTTTCTAAGGAACTCTCAAGATCTCCAAATCTCATTTTTTTGTTTAAAATATCGCGAATTATAAGCATTGTCCAAGGATCTGATAACAATAATGCAACTTTTGCTATTGGGCATTTACTATGTTTACTCTTGTTCATATTATAGACAGATATTAACATTTATGCTTTAACAAGTAAAGTACTTTACAAAGTAAAGTAAATAGATTACAATAATATTATTAATAAATTAATAGAAGTATAAAATAACATGAATAAGTGGAATATAGACACAATGCATTCAATAATAGGTTTTAAAGTAAAACATTTAATGATTTCAAATATTAGAGGTCAATTTAATAAATTTGATGGAAGTGTAGAGATGGAGGACAGTGACTTTACTAAAGCCTCAATAAAGTTCAAGGCCGAAACCAATAGTATAAGTACCAATAATGCTGATAGAGATGGACATCTGATGTCTCCAGATTTTTTTGACGTTACTAAATTCCCTATATTATCTTTCATGTCAAAAAAAATAATAGAGAATGGGAAGGATAGTTTTGTTATGACCGGAGATTTGGATATACATGGGGTAATTAAAGAGGTTAGTCTAGATGTGAAGCTAAATGGGGCTGGAGAGAATATGAACAAAGAGAGTGTTATGAGTTTTGATGCTTCGGGAACTATTAATCGTAAGGATTTTGGGTTGAACTGGAGTGCTACTTTAGATAAAGGTGAAATAGTTGTTTCTGATAATGTTGATTTGGATATAAGTGTAGAGTTAGTTAAGAGTAATTCTTAATAAAAGTATTAATTTATGAAAATAATAGCCTTATCTTCCTCTCCTTCACGTAATAGGAATTCTGATACAATGCTCGACAATTTTATTGTTGGGATGAATAAAGTTGCTGGTATTGAAGTAGAGAAGATATACTTAGAAGACATCCCTATTGATTTCTATAATTATGAGAATAGTGTTGGCCCTGCTTTGCATGAAGAAAAGTTTAGAGATCTTATTAATAAAATTAAAAATTCTGACGGGCTCGTTATAGCAACTCCGACTTATAATTTTTCGGTTCCAGCACGATTGAAAAATTTTATAGATAGGATTAGATTTCTAGCCTTAGATTTAACCGAGCGTAATAAGTTTGGACAACCAGTAGGGAAGCTATCTTATCTTAGGACTTATTTTCTTGTATCTGGGGGAACTCCAAATTGGGCTGAAACTATTCTTTTCTTTGCTTTTCCTTCTTTTTGGCTAAGAGGTGTGTTCTTATACTTTGGTGCTAAGGTTCTAGGAGCTTTCTATACTGGGAATATTAAAGCATTTGAGGATAAAGTTATTCTTAATAAATGTATTAGAAAAGGTGAAAAATATGCAAATATGGTACAAGCCAAGAAGGGGAATTCTATACTAGAAAGAATTTTCTGGAGAGCTCCACAAGTATAAGTATTATTTTATAGACAGTAATTTGTATTTTTGTTTTAGTAAATATATAATTACTCTTATGCAAGAAGAAAAGGTTTTATTTGTTGCCACGGTTTGCCTTCCTGTAAAAGAAGGGAAAGTTCTTCTTGGTATGAAGACAAGGAAGATAGGTATGGGTTGCTGGAATGGCTACGGAGGAGGAGTGGAAGACGGAGAAACTATCTTAGAAAGTGCAATAAGGGAGCTTGAAGAAGAATCTGGATTAAAAGCAAAGATAGAAAATTTAGAGAAAGTAGCTATTGTGGACTTTCATAATGAGAAAAGTGATGGAAGTATGTTCGTATCACGGGTCCACTTTTTCTTGGTGAAAGATTGGAAGGGAGAACCCAAAGAGACAGAAGACGGAGCTATGATAACTCCAACTTTCTTTAATTTCACTGATTTACCTTATGACAAAATGATGCCAGCAGATAGAGAATTCTTCCCATATATTTTGAGTGGTAAGAAGGTTCTAGTAGAGTCCCACTACACTCCATTCCAGAAAGAACTGAAAAGAGAAGTGAAAATACAAGAGGTAGAAGAATTACCTGAAGATTAACAAAAATCGTGAGGCCTTGCCTCACGATTTTTGGTTTGACAAAAGGTGAAATTATAGTAATCTATGAATGAACTATATAGCTCAAAAACAAGTATACTCGTAAAGGGAAAAACAAGCACAATGCATTAGAAATGACTCTTTTATTGTATTGATTAGAAAGATGTTCATACTCACATCTGTGAGGTGTTTCTATTTCTTAAGAGCAACTTCTGAGTCAAGAAGTTTAATATATGTAGGGTGAGTAACTGCGCTTATATATGTATATAGTTTATTGGAGGAGCACAACAAGTTGCTCCTCTTTTTTCTTTTGTGCGCCGGGTTGGATTCGAACCAACGAAGCCCGAAGGCGGGAGTTTTACAGACTCCTGTGATAGACCACTCCACCACCGACGCATAATTCTTTCTTTAAAATATTGATACGCTTTAGTATATCAAAAATTAATTTTTTGTCACTATATCGAATATGTACTAATCCATACTTCATTTGTCTTGAATTTGTATTAATTTTTTCTCTAACGTATGGTTTTGAAAATTGTTCACTTGGGATTCCGGTTTTTTTACTCCAAAATTGCATTAATTCTGAAATACTTTGATCATTGTAGCAATATAATAAAACATGCAGACGTTTTTCGTCGAGCTTATAGCAAGTTCTTAGAAATTTCATAAAAGTAATTATCATATCAGAGTCACTGTTTGCAAAATCAACTCCGCTACTCTTTGAGGTTTTATATCCTTCAGCCCAATATAACATTAGTCCCGCAATTAAAATTTTTTTAGATTTTTCATTATTTATTTTACGAATCTGAAATGAAGCTGGCTTTTTTATGAATCGTATTTTTTGAACCATACTCATTGATCGACGGGGGATTTTGGCTTTTCTCATGGCGTATACAATTGCATCAAGAGGTACTTTAAAATATTTTGCTATATCCGACATTGTATTGCCTTCAGTATACATTTTTTTAATCTTTTTATATTGGCTTTTTTCTATTTTTGCCATGTATATATTATATCATCTTAACTTACTTTAAGTCAAAGTGCTTTGTGTTATTAACTGTTTGTATTGACTATAAGTAATTATGTATTTCAATTTGTTATTTATTTTTCAACATTTAAAAAATATGCTAAAATACAAGATATGTCACAACTTTATAGTAATTCAATTTTTTGGATAGATATAGAAAAGATTAAGCCGAACCCTTTTCAGCCTCGTCGTGAGTTTGACGAAGCAAGGTTGAGAGATTTGGCTGATTCGATTCGTCAGTATGGTATTTTGCAACCGCTTACAGTTTCTCGTATTGAGATAGTTAAAGAAGACGAAGGTATAGTAGTAGAGTACGAGCTCATCGCTGGAGAGAGAAGGCTCCGAGCTTCAAAGCTTGCTGGGCTCACACAAGTCCCAGCTATTATTCGTGTGGGAGACGACAACATGGCCAAGCTTGAACTTTCTATTATTGAGAATCTTCAACGCGAAGATTTGAATGCAGTCGAGCGTGCTCGTGCATTCTTCCGACTTGTAGAAGAGTTTAAATTTAATCATACTCAGATTGGTCAAAAAATGGGGAAGAGTCGCGAGTACGTCTCCAACACTCTTCGTCTACTTGCACTTCCACAAGAAATGCTTGATGCTCTATCTGCTGGTAAAATAAGCGAAGGCCATACACGTCCTATCCTTATGCTTTCCGATAGGCCCGATGAGCAGTCTGTGCTTTTCAAAGAAATCATGTGGAAGAAGCTCACTGTCCGTGACGCAGAGAAGATTGCTCGCAAAATTGCCTTTGATAAGGTTCGAAAGAAGGAGTATATTCAAGACCCAGAAATAAGCGAAATAGAAGGGAAGCTTCAGGAAACCCTTGGTACGAGAGTTCACATAGAAAGGAAAGAAAATGGAGGGTATATCACTATCGACTTCTTTACCAACGATGATCTTCGTACAATTCTCGATATCATTAAATCAAAAAATAATGAAGGTGGTAACCCTAATCTAATGCTTGAGAAATTTATCTCTCAGAAAGAGGCAGAGAATAAAGCAGGGGAGGTGGAAGTTTCAGTACCTGATGGAGAGGTTTTGATAGTAGAAGATTCACAAGATGATATGCATTTAATAGACGATCGTACTAATGAAGAGGTGAAAAAGGCAGAGGAAGATGTAGACCTCTATAATATTAAGAATTTTTCAATCTAATAAACTAAAAACTTACAGGCAAGGCCTGTAAGTTTTTAGTTTATTTTTAGTTTTTCCCGAATGATAGGAATTTAGACAGGAGACTATGCTGTTTTAAATAGGCATTTATTTCTCTACGAGCGAGAGTCGTCTTTGCATAGTCAAGCCATTTAGATGTTGGGTTTGTATTTTTATTTACTTGTATTTCTACTATATCATGAGTTTTAAGGACAGTTCCCAATGATGAATTTTTCCCATTTACTCTTGCTCCCTGAGCATGATTTCCTATATCTGTGTGTATGGCATAAGCAAAGTCTATAATTGAAGAGCCATCAGGTAGGTCGATAATGTCACCCTTTGGTGTAAATATGAAAACTCTATCTTTAAAGAAATTCATATGAATTTTTTCTAAAAATTCTTTTGGTTTCTCATCTTCATGTTCTTTGTTTAAATCATGAAGACGGTTTACCCATTCTAATTCTTTAAGATCAGGATTTTTCTCTACACCATTAGATTTATATATAAAATGTGCTGCTATACCATTCTCAGCTTGTTCATGCATTTCATGGGTTCGTATCTGTATCTCCACAATTCCGCCGGTTCCTGTGAAGATTGTAGTATGAAGACTTTGGTATCCATTTGCTTTTGGCATTGCAATATAGTCTTTAATACGATTAGGTACGGGTGTCCATTCTCCGTGAATAATACCTAGTACATGATAGCAGTCAGACACAGTATCTACCATTACACGCATTGCGATAATGTCATATATCTTACCGATATCCATATTGTACTTTTGAAGTTTTTTCCAAAGAGAATATAAATGTTTCTGACGGTAGTCTATTTTTGTATTTTTAATTTTTGCTTCTAATATTTTTTCATTTAGTCTGTCTCTTACTTCAATTAAATATCTTTCCTTTGCATCCTTTCTCTCTAGGAGCATTTTTTTTACTTCCTCATATTCTTTAGGGTATGCATATCTGAAAGCCGCATCTTCAAGACGACCCTTCAAGCGACCCATAGAGAGTCTGTCTGCTAGGGGAGCGTATATTTCAAGAGTTTCGAGAGCTATACGTTTTTGTTTGTCAGGGCGGATATGTTCAAGAGTTTCTATATTATGAAGTCTATCTGCAAGTTTGATAGTAAGCACTCTTAAATCTTCTGCCATAGATACAAAGAATCTTCTCAAGTTTTCAACCTTACGCTCGATACCTTTGTATCTAACAGTTCCTAGCTTGGTGACGCCACTAATAAGAGAAAGTATTTCTTCCCCAAATTCTTTTTTTATATCTTCTTCTGTTATAGAAGTGTCTTCTATGACATCATGAAGTAAACCAGCAGATATTGTTTTTGCTTTCATTCCTAATTCAGCCAAGTTTTTTGCTGTTGCAAAAACGTGGTTGAAGTATGGTTCACCACTTTTACGAAGTTGCCCCGAGTGAGCCTTCTTTGCAAAATCGTAAGCTCTTTGTATAAGCTCAACGTCTTCCTTCTTTAATTTATGGGCTAAATCAAGTATTTCTTCTACCTTTGGTTTCATAGACATAATTATATAAAAACTAGCTTTTTTTAGCTAGTTTTTATATTGTGTATTATTTTTTGTTAGATTTTATATTATCGCCAAGTTTATGCGGGTTATGATTTCTACACATTTTATTACTACATCTTTCCGGAATAGTTTTTGTACCTTCCATCATCAGTGACTGACAGAGTTCACAAATGTTTCCTGTGGGTTTTGCTTTAATAGCATTTTTACAATCTGGGTAATTGGAACACGAATAGAATATTCCAAAGCGTCCCTTTCTTTCCATCATTTTGCCTTTATTACAAGTTGGGCAAGTTATGTCTGTCATTTTTCTTTTTATTTCTTCTTCGTCTTGTTTTATAAATTTGCATTTGGGATAACGAGAACATGATATGAAAGTTCCACCACCATCACGTCTGACTCTTATGACAAGTTTTCCTCCACCACTTTTACCTTTCTTCTCCCCACAAGTTGGGCAAATCTCTCCTGTTTCTTTTGGTCCATCTAGAACTTCTCCTTCGATAGTTCTAGCACCATCGCAGTCTGGGTATTTGCTACAAGAGTAGAATTTACCTCCACGGGAAAGTTTAACTATCATCCTACTTTCACACTTAGGACAAAGTATGTCACTTGGAGCTTCTCCCATATTTGTAGCCTTGGCGAGTTTTTCTTTTTCTTTTACATCTTTTTGGAATGGTGCATAGAAGTCTTTCAATGTCTTTATATATTCTCTTTTACCATTTGATATATCGTCAAGCTTATCTTCCATATCCGCAGTGAAAGTATCACTAATATATTCACCGAAATTTTCTTCAAGGAAACTTGAGACCACGTCCCCAGTGTCAGTGGGGAACAATGTCTTGCCTTCTTTTCTGACGTAGCCTCTATCTTCGAGAGTTTTCATTATCGATGCATATGTAGAAGGTCTTCCTATGTCACGAGCTTCAAGCTCTTTCACAAGCCCTGCTTCAGTATAGCGGTTGGGTGGTTCTGTGGCCTTTTCTGTACTATTTAATTCTATAAGCTTTAATTCTTCGCCAACGGTAACTTCTGGAAGTTCTACATCCTCTCCTCGAGCCCCTGTTTCGCATATGAGCCACCCGGGGAAAAGTACTCGTGAACCATTGGCAGTAAAGTCAGGAATCTTATTTTCTTTTAAGTTGGCTGTTATTTTTGTTTTTAATAATTTAGCATCAGACATTTGTGAAGACACAACTCTTTCCCATATGAGTTGGTAAAGTTTGTGTTGCTCTTCATTTGCTCCAGCATTTAATTGTTCTATATGTGTTGGGCGGATTGCTTCGTGGGCTTCTTGAGCATTTTTTGATTTTGCTTTATATGTATGTTTCTCGGCATATTCTTTACCATATTTTTTTTCTACGAGTGCAATTATTTGGTTTTGAGCTACAAGACTCAAGTTGGTACTATCAGTACGCATGTAAGTTATAAATCCTTGCTCATAAAGTTTCTGTGCGACCTGCATTGTTCGTGAAGGGGAGAATCCAAGTCTAGTACTTGCTGTCTGTTGAAGGGTAGAGGTTGTAAAAGGAGCACGAGGTTGCCTCTTCTGTTCACTCGTTTTCAAATCTTTTACATACCACTTTTCTTTATTGCCAAGTTCCAAAATGTTTTTTACAATTTTTTCGTCGCGAGGTTCTTCTACACAAGACAAAGTTATTTTGTTTTTTTTGTGTGTTTCAAAGTTTCCTTCAAGAGTCCAATATTGTTCAGGTATGAAAGCACGAATTTCTCTTTCCCTTTCCATTATGATACGGAGTGCAGGAGATTGAACTCTACCAGCCGAAAGGCCGTATCGGACTTTCTTCCAGATTATTCCAGATAGGTCATATCCTACAAGTCTATCTAGGACTCTGCGAGCTTCTTGAGCCTTTACTAGACTTTGGTCTATATCACGAGGATTTTTCAAAGCTTCTTCTACTGCCTCTTTTGTAATTTCATGAAAGGCTACACGCTTTATCTTGGCTTTTATTTTCTTGTCAGCATCTAAGAGTTCTTTTAAATGCCAAGAGATAGCTTCTCCCTCACGGTCCGGGTCGGTTGCAAGCATTATGGTATCCGCTTTTTCTGAAAGAGTTTTCAAATCATGGACAACTTTTTCTTTGCCTTTTGAAATTTCATAACGAGGAATAAAACCACCCTCTATATCTATGGCATCTTTATTTGATTTCGGTAAGTCGCGTATATGTCCAACAGAGGCGCGTACGGTATAAGCGCCGTCCAAATATTTTTCTATTGTCTTTGCTTTCGATGGTGATTCAACAATTAATAGTTTCATTGTCTATATTAGTAACACCTTCTAATTATTTTTGCAAATAATTGTTTATTTAAATTTTTCTAATCTCCCCTAATTCTTCCTTAATCAAATCTTTTAGTTCCATTATGGAGAGTAGGGCATTAGCTTCGCCGATGTTCATGCCGAGTTCACGGATGAGGTCGTTGCGTTCCATTGGCTCACGCAAGAGTTCAATAATTTTCATTTCATTTTTTCCGCAGTCGGCGTACTTTTCTTTGTCTGTTTGCTTGGACTTTTCAATATTGAATCCTAGGGCGATGAGAATTTCCTCACTGTTGGTTACAGGGGTGGCTCCTTGTTTGATGAGCCAGTTTGTCCCATTTGAGTTTGAAGAGAAGGCCGAGCCTGGGACTGCTAGAACGTCGCGGTTGTAGTCGAGAGCAAGACGAGCAGTGACAAGTGTACCTGACTTTTCTTCTGCTTCTATTATAAGTACAGCTTTAACCATTCCGGCCATTAATCTATTTCTTCTTACAAAAGAGTACAAAGCTGCTGGGCATGACGGTTCAAGTTCTGATATTACACACCCGCCTTTGTCTACTATTTCTTGGGCAAGTTTTATATTACTTCTTGGATGCAGGACAGTATTATCAAGTCCAGAGCCAGGGAATGCAATCGTTGTGAGCCCAGTATCTAGTGCTATTCTATGTGCAATACTATCCATGCCGATAGCAAGCCCTGAGACTATGACTATAGGGTAGCCTTTGAGTCCTCTTATTAATTTCTCGCAAATATCTCTACCATACGAGGTGTATTTACGAGAGCCGACAACTGCCAAATAGATCATATCTTCACTCGGAAGTTTCCCTCGTATATATAGAACTTTCGGCGGTTCCGGTATCTCTAATAAAGCTTTTGGAAATTGTTCCGGTTTTAATTTGTAGACGTCTTCCATGGGATTAGTTTCTAGTAATTAGTTGTTTGTGACTAGTAATTTAAATAGTATAACATTTTTTACCGTGCCCCAAAGTAAATTTTGTGAAAAATTTTACTTTGGGGTATACTATATATATGTTAGATATTAAATTCATACGTGAGAATAAAGATATAATTAAAGAGGGTGCCAAGAAGAAGCACATCGAAGTAGATATAGATAAGCTTCTTGATATTGATGAAAAGCGTCTCGAGATTCTTTCACGTGTTGAATTCTTGCGAGGAGAGCAGAATAAAATGAATAATTCTATCGCCACAGAGAAAGACATGGCTGTTCGTGGACAAATGATAGGAGAAATGAAAATGGTAAAAGAAGAGCTAGTGGGTAAAGAAGAAGAATTAAGAACCGTTATGACAGAATGGCAATCGTTGATGCTTACAGTTCCTAATATTCCTGATATGTCAGTGCCTGAAGGGGAAAGTGATGCTGATAATCAAGAGATAAAAGCTTGGGGAGAGAAAACATCTTTTAATTTTGAGCCAAAGGATCATATAGAACTCATGACCAATCTCAAAATGGTTGACTTTGAACGTGGAGTGAAGGTTCATGGATTCAGGGGTTACTTCCTTACAGGAGATGGAGTTCGTTTGTCTATGGCTATTTGGAATTATGCGATGGATTTCTTTTCAGAGAAAGGCTTCACTCCCTTTATTCCACCAATTGTTGTAAATAGGAAAACTTTCTTTGGTACAGGGTACTTACCTCAAGGTGAAGATGATTTGTATAAAACTCAAGATGGGGATTTCTTGGCAGGTACAGCGGAGGTTCCACTTATGGGTTTCCATGCGGATGAAATTTTGAAAATTGAAGAGTTACCTAAAAAATATTTAGGATTTTCTCCTTGTTATAGAAGAGAAGCTGGAAGTCACTCAAAGGATGTAAAAGGATTGATAAGAGTTCATGAATTCTACAAGCTCGAGCAAGTGGTTCTATGCACTGCTTCTCATACTGAAAGTGTAGCTTTCCATGAAGAAATAAATCGTAATACTGAAGAATTTATAGAATCATTGGGAATTCCATATCGTACTGTCGTAAATTGTGGAGGGGATTTGGGGATGGGTCAAGTGAAGAAGTATGATGTAGAACTCTGGGTTCCAAAGGAAGAAAAGTATAGAGAGATTTCTTCTGCCTCTTACTTTCATGATTTTCAGACACGTCGTATGAATATTAGATATAAGGATGAGAATGGCAAGATGAATTATGCCCACTCACTTAATTGCACAGCTATACCAACTCCTAGGATTTTAGTTTCAATGGTAGAGAACTTCCAACAAGCCGATGGCACGATAAAAGTTCCGGAAGTCTTACAGAAATACATGGGGAAAGATATTATTTCATAAATTTTAAAAATAAATGAAAGATATTCCTACATCACCACGAATAGCTTTGATTAAGCGCAATCGTAGAATTCGACGATTGCGTTTAATTATATTATTTTTTATACTTTTTATATCTCTTGTAGGAGCTCTTTCGTATTTCTCGTCACATCCAAAGATTGTGATAGATAAGATAGTAGTTATAGGAGATAATATTATAGATGAGAAAGACATAGAATCTAGTGTTAGGGTGAAATTGTCAGGTAAGTATGTATGGCTCTTTTCTCGTTCTAACTTTCTCGTATATCCACATGATAAGATTTACAAAAGTCTTATAACAGAATTTCCTAGAATAGAAAAACTTACAATAAAAAGATCTGGATTCAATACTTTAAAAGTTGAATTAGAAGAGCGTACTGGTTCATATTTGTATTGCGGAGTATCTATTCCTCTAAATAAGGAAGAGATAGGGGAGAATTGTTACTTTGTAAATAATGATGGATATATTTTCGACAAAGCACCATACTTCTCAGGAGATGTATATTTCAAATATTATACAAAGATAAAAGGAGATGCTAATAATCCGTTGGGTACGCAGATGTATGAGAAAGAAAGGTTCCATGAATTAGTGAGACTCATGGATGGAGTTATATCCTTGGGGTTTAATCCATCTTATCTTGTTGTTGATTCAAATGGCATATATTCTCTTTATTTAAAATCGCAAGGGAATTCAAATCCTAAAATACTTTTCAAGGAAGATAATGATTGGGTAACAATATTGGATAATTTCTCTACAGCCATGAAGGAGAAAGAATTTGCAAATGAAATAAATTCAAAGTATGATACTCTTCTATATATAGATCTTAGGTTTAAGAATAAGGTACTATATAAGTTTAATTAAAGACGAAATAAAATAGTCTTATCAGAGGGGCCGGCGGAGGGCGACGGCCCGAGCAATGAGCAAATTTCTAGCAAGAAATTATGCGGACCCGATGAGAAGAGCTATTTTATGAAGACTTTAATTTTCAAATTTATGAAATTCTGGGATAAATTACCAAAACCGTTTTTTTGTTTAGCGCCAATGGCAGACGTTACCGACGTGGCTTTTCGAAGTATGTTTGCCAAGTATGGCAAGCCAGACGTGATGTGGACCGAGTTTGTATCGGCAGACGGTTTATCAAGCAAGGGACGTGAAGTTTTGAAATATGATTTGCTTTATAGTGAGAAAGAAAGGCCAATAGTTGTTCAACTTTTTTCTTCCAATCCCGTCAAAATGCGTGAGGCTTCTAAACTTTGTGCCGACTTAGGATTTGACGGTATTGATATAAATATGGGTTGCCCTGACCGTTCTATAGAGAAGCAAGGTGCAGGAGCAGCAATGATGAAGGATATAAAGAAAGCCGGAGAGATTATAGAAGCGGTGAAGGATGGTATAAAGGACTCTAAAAAGAAGAAAGCTAAAAGTATGTCTATATCTGTAAAGACTCGTATTGGTTATAATAAAAATCAGATAAGTGAATGGATTCCTTTTTTGCTTTCTCAAGATATTGATGCTTTGACTGTGCATGCTCGTACAAGGAAAGAGATGTCCCTAGTTCCAGCAAGATGGGAGCACGTGAAGGAAGTAGTAGAAATAAGAAACAAGATGGGGGTGAAAACAAAAATAATAGGCAATGGAGATGTCAAAAGTTTAGAAGATGGGATAAGGTTAGCTAAAGAAACTGGCTGCGATGGCATCATGGTAGGCAGAGCTGTCTTTGGTAACCCTTGGTTTTTTGGCAGGGAGAGGCCTTGCCTCAAGGGAGCCAGAGGCAAGGCCTCAAGGAGCCAAGAAATTTCAATAAAAGAAAAATTGAAAGTTCTAGTTGAACACACAAAGCTCTATGATAAACTTTTAGGAAAGGTTAAAAACTTTGCCGTTATGAAGAAACATTATAAAGCCTATGTGAATGGCTTCGATGGGGCCAAGGAGCTTCGTGTAAAACTCATGGACACTAGTAATTCAAAGGAAGTAGAAACTATAATTAAAGAATTTCTAAAAACTCTTTAATTTGCTATAATCAACTTATGCAAGAAAAAAAAGATTCTAATATTGCACTATATCGTAAATACCGCCCAGAGAACTGGGATGAGGTTATAGGACAGGATCATATAGTGAAGGCTATAGGGGGAGCACTTAAGGCTGGGAAAGTTTCCCATGCATATCTTCTGTGTGGTCCACGGGGGACAGGCAAGACAACCATTGCTCGTATAATAGCTTCCGAGCTTGGTTCATCTGTTAATGACATATATGAGCTAGATGCAGCTTCGAATCGTGGAATTGATGATGTCCGCAGTATTCGTGAAAGTGTGGGAACAATGCCTTTCGATTCTAAGTACAAGATTTATATTCTCGATGAAGTTCATATGTTTACCAAGGATGCTTGGAATGCACTCCTTAAGACTATTGAAGAGCCTCCAAGTCATGTTATTTTCATACTTGCTACTACTGAGCTTGAGAAAGTTCCTGAGACAATTGTTTCTAGGTGTCAGAGTTTTATATTTAAAAAGCCTACAGACAATATTTTAACATCAGCCGTTACAAATGTCGCTAAGAAAGAAGGCTATACACTCGAAGAAGGTGGCGCAGGACTTATAGCACTTCTTGCAGATGGAGCCTTCCGTGATGCTTATGGAACTTTGCAGAAAGTTATATCTTTTTCTAGAAGTAATCAAATAAGTCTTTCTGATATAGAGGAAGTTACTGGCTCTCCAAATGCAGTCCTTGTAGATGAATTCTTGAATGCAATAGCTCATAAAGATATTGAGAGAGGTTTTATAACTATAAAGAAGGCCAGTGATCAAAACATTGAAATGCAAGTTTACTTAAAAATGATTCTTTCAAAACTTCGATATGCTCTCATGCTTCGCTATGCACCTAAGACAAGAACTGAAATAGAGAAAGTTATATCTGAACACGACATGTTGTACATTACAGAACTGATAGCAAACAAACCAGAACATATATCTTCAGCTACTTTGGCTATCTTACTTGAAGCATATCAATCTCTTAAGAATGCCGTTATTAATGAATTACCTTTAGAGATGGCTCTAGTGAAGATTTTAAATGAAAAATAATAGTAAAATTTGGGATATTATAGTTATTGGTGGAGGAGCTTCTGGTATGATGGCTGGAGCTGTAGCAGGGGCACGCTCCAAGTCTGTCCTAATCTTAGATAAGAACAAAAGCCTGGGAGAAAAGTTTAAAATCACAGGTGGCGGACGTTGCAATATTACAAATGCTGAACCCGATATTCACAAAATGCTAAAAGTTTATGGTGAAGGTGCCCCATTCCTCTATTCACCTTTTTCTATTTTTGGAGTGAAGGATACATTTCAATATTTTGAATCAAGAGGTCTTCCTTTGGTTGTTCAAGCTCGTAATAGGGTCTTTCCTATTACAGAGAAGGCTTTGGACGTTTTTAATCTTTTGAAAAAAGATTTAGACAAAAATCACGTCGTAATAAAAAATAATTGCCGAGTTATAAAAATAAATATAAAGAATAATCTCGTAGATTCTGTAGAAACAAATGATGGATTATATTTTGCGAAATCTTTTATTCTTGCGACTGGTGGTCTTTCACATCCAGAGACTGGCGCTACTGGTGACGGATTTAATTGGCTTAAAGACTTGGGACATGAAGTGAAAACTCCAAGCCCCAACATAGTTCCTATCGCAGTAAGGGATGCCTGGGTTAAAAGTTTAGCAGGGGTAACTCTTTCTTTTATGAAGATTACTTTCTTTCTAGAAGGGAAAAAGCAATTTTCAAAAATAGGCAAAATTCTCTTCACCCATTTTGGTCTCTCCGGTCCGCTTATTTTGAATAGCTCTCGTAAAGTTTCTGACTTACTTCAGTCTGGCTTAGTGAGAGCTTATATAGATGTTTTTCCTGATACTAATGAAGGAAAATTAGAAGAATTTGTTATTAAAACTTTCGATGCAAATAAAAATAAAATGTGGCGAACTATTCTGAAAGAAATTGTACCAGAAGGCATGACTAAAGCTATAGAACTTATCGATACAGATTTAGATTTTGGTATAAAGGTACATAGTATAAGTAAAGAATCTAGAAAAAAGTTTGTAAAACTTCTAAAGAATCTTCCTATAGAAGTTACAAATCTTATGGGCTATGAGAGATCTGTAGTAGCAGATGGAGGAGTATCACTTAAAGAAGTAAACATGAAAACAATGTCTTCAAAACTAATTCCTAATTTATATATTACAGGAGATCTACTTAATATTAGTAGAAATTCAGGAGGTTATAGTCTTCAGATTTGTTGGACGACAGGGTATATAGCTGGCATGTCAGCATAACAACCTTATCGGATTACTTCTTTTCTATAAATAGCAACAAGACTGTAAAGTAAGCTTAAAACAAGTGGTCCTATAAGGATACCTATAGGTCCCATTAGAGAGATACCACCCAATATTGAGAATAATATGAAGATAGAAGGCACTTCTGTATTTTTCGATATAATATAAGGAGAGAGGATGTTGTCTACGGTTCCTACGAGTACCATTGCCCATAAAAGTAATCCCAAGGCTTGTATCTGCATGCCAGTAAATAGTAAAAACAATATGGAGGGAACAAAGACAATAGAGGTTCCAAGTGTAGGGACAAAAGAGGCAAGCCCTGCGACGACTCCCCATAATGCAGGATTAGGAACTCCGAAAATCCAAAGTCCAACCCAAGATAGAATACCTTGAACGATAGCGATGAAGAAGGAACCCTTGATGATTCTATTTACAGAATCTTTCAAACTAGAAAGTACTTCGTTAATATTTTTTTCTGATAAAGGCAGAATCTTTACCAAGCCTGCTCTCCATGTTTCTCCATCTTTGAGTAAGTAGAACATTGTAAAGATTGTAAGTAGCGCCATTAGGATAGTATTGAAAGTTGCAGTAAAGAAGTTCCCAATATTACTTGAAAGGAAAGAAGTAAGACTTACAACTTTTTCATGTGTATTGAAAGTAAATCCATCGGGCATTAAGTTGTTGATAGAGGTATCTACTTTTTGAATAAAGACACTAGTATCTCCATTTAAAGTTATGAACTGGTAGGCACTTTGTGCTTGCTTGAAGATTACATTTCCTATGAAGAATATTGGTACACATAAAACAAACAAGAAAAGGAGCATGGTTATAAAAGAAGAAAACCCTGATTTATTCTTTGTGATGTTTTTTTTAATCCATAAATATACAGGATTAATAACCACAGCAAAAGCAGCAGCCAAGATGAAGATAGCCAAGAAGGGATAAAGTATCGCTAATGTTAATACAAGCACTATGGCCAAAAGGCCAAATAAAAAGTATTTCTCAGTTTTAGATGTTTCCATGTGTATATTGTAACAAAAATTGGTAAGGTAGGCTAGGAAATTGGGGTATTTGTTTTTATATTTTTGGTATTATATAATACTTACATGATTTCACGATTGTATGTTTTGCCCAAAGGAGAAGATAGCCGAACTAGGCTATTTTTAAAATCGTGGCAAGGTTTAGGATTAAAGGGTAGAATCACACACTTGTCGATTCTTGACACCTACATTATCAATGGAGAACTATCGAGCGGTGAACTTACAAAAGTAGCGGAATCGCTTACGAATCAGAATTTTGAAAAGTTTCTAATCAACGAATTACCAACATCTTTGGACTTGGGGGTAAAAGAGAAAAACTTCTCTCAAATAATAGAAATTGGTTTTTTGCCTGGAGTTACGGACAACGTTGCCCACACAGCCAAGGAAACTATTGTCGATTTATTGCATATAAAAAATGATACAAGCTTAGAGGTCTTCACTTCAAAAGCTTTTTTAATTTCTGGGTCAATTAGTAGTGAAGATGCCAAGAAAGTTTCCCTTTCACTTCACAATCCACTGATTGAGAAAGGTTATATATATGATATCGGAGAAATTAAGAAAGAGAACAATCTACCATTAAAGATTCCAAAAGTTGTCCTAACTAAACAGAAAGATTTTATAGAAGTTCCTCTTTCACTTGCAGATGAAGAGCTTATTAAAATAGGCAAAGAAGGAATTTTGGGGAATGATGGTGTACGTAGAGGTCCACTTGCTTTGGATCTAGAATCCATGAAAGTTATAAAGGACTATTTTAAAACTCTTGGCAGAAATCCCAAAGACATAGAGCTGGAATCTTTGGCCCAGACTTGGTCTGAACATTGCAAGCATACGATTTTCGCCAATCCTATTGATGATATTAATGACGGCTTGTATAAAACTTATATTAAAGGAGCTACAAATAAAATAAGAGCCCAAAAAGGAAAAGACGATTTTTGTATTTCAGTTTTCTCAGATAACTCGGGTGGAATTGTTTTTGATAAAGATTATTTAGTTACACATAAAGTTGAGACGCACAACAGTCCTTCGGCCCTAGATCCATTTGGTGGGGCAATTACAGGGATAGTTGGAGTCAATAGAGATACTATTGGATTTGGGCTTGGAGCAAAGCCAGTTGCAAATATGTATGGATTTTGCTTTGGGAATCCGTATGATACGAGAGCATTATATAAAGACAAGAATTTAACTCAGAAGATGCTTCCTCCAAAGAGAATAATGGATGGAGTCATAAAGGGGGTAAACGTCGGGGGAAATTGTTCTGGTATTCCAACAGTTTCTGGATTTGTAAAATACGATGATAGTTTTAGAGGTAAGCCTTTAGTTTTCGTAGGGACAGTTGGAATTATTCCTAGGAAGATAAATGGTAAACTTTCCCACGAGAAAGAAGCTCAGAATGGTGACCTTGTTGTGGTAGTCGGTGGAAGAGTGGGAGCCGATGGAATCCACGGTGCAACATTTTCTTCTGTCGCGATGGATTCTACAAGTCCTGCGACTGCAGTCCAGATAGGTGACCCTATAACTCAGAAGAAATTAAGTGATGCGATAGTCAAAGAAGCACGTAGTATGGATTTATATACGAGCATTACGGATAATGGTGCAGGAGGAATATCTTGCTCTATCGCAGAGATGGCCAAGGAATGTGGAGGAGTTGTTGTTGATTTAGAGAAAGTGTCATTGAAGTATCCAGGGCTTCAACCTTGGCAAATTTGGATTTCAGAATCACAAGAACGCATGACTCTATCTGTACCAAAAGAGAAATGGAGTACTTTCAATAAATTAATGGATAGTCGTGGAGTAGAAGCTTCAGTTGTGGGTACTTTCACCAATTCAGGAAAGTGTATTGTGAATTATAATGGAAAAGAAATCATGAATATTTCATTAGAATTTTTGCATGACGGACTTCCTAAGAAACATTTAGAGAGTTCTCCTATAGTTCACAATAATAGTACTCCGAAAATTCCAAAAGGAGAGAATAGGACAAAAGTTTTCGAAGAATTACTTAAAGATAAAAATATTGCTGGATTTTCTTTTATCGCAGATCAGTATGATCATGAGGTTCAAGCTTCTTCTGTATTAAAGCCGTTAGATGGTAGGGGACGAATAAATACAGAAGCGCAAGTATTCAGACCTGTACTTTCTTCTTCGAAGGGAGTAGTAGTTTCAAGCGGGCTTTATCCTACTTATTCTTTTATTAATACTTATCATATGGCTGCTTGTTCTATAGATACAGCCATTCGTAATGCTATTTGTGCAGGGGCTTCACTTTCTGGTTTAGCAATCTTGGATAATTTCTGCTGGTGTTCTTCTTATGACCAGAATAAACTCTATGAGCTTATAGAAGCACTCAAGGCTTGCTATGATTATGCAGTCGGATATGGTACTCCATTTATTTCAGGTAAGGATAGTATGTTTAATGATTTTAAGGGTTATGATGAATTTGGTAATCCTGTGGCGATTTCTATACCTCCCACACTTCTTATTTCTGCGATTGGAGTTATGCCTGATATTTATAAAACAGTCTCGCCTTCATTTAAAAATGCTGGAGACAGTATCTATATATTAGGAGAGACTTTCAACGAATTGGGGGGAAGCGAATATTACAAAATGATCTCAAAGAAAAATGGAGATGAAAATGCTATAGGTAACGACGTGCCGAAAGTTGATTTCAAAAAGAATACGAAAATTTACCAAGCACTAGAAAAAGCAATTACGAAAGAGTTGATTCGCTCTGCAACTTCTTTGACTTCTGGTGGTTTGGCTATTGTTTTAGCTAAAGCATCTATTGGTGGAATGCTTGGAGTAAATATTTCTTTAAAAAATCTTCCAGGCAATTACTCTGGAGTTGACGAAGCTCTCTTCTCTGAAAGTCAGGGTAGAATTCTTGTAACAGTTTCAAAGGAAGATATATCTAAATTTGAAAAGGCAGTGAAAGGAATTGCATATGCCAAGCTTGGAACTGTACTAAAGAATGATAAATTTATTATTCTTGATAAGAACAATAAAAAAGTAATCGATACAAACCTTAAAAAGTTGTTTACAATTTATCATGAGTTTTCAAATAAAATGAGATGAAAAAAAATACTATAAAAAAACCAAAGATTTTAATAATGTCTGGATACGGACTCAACTGCGAAGAGGAAACAAAGTTTGCATTTGAATCTGTCGGAGGCAAGGCTGACATAGTGCATATCAATGATTTGATTACAGAACCCAAAATGCTCTCTAAGTACCAGATACTTGTTTTCCCTGGAGGGTTCTCTTATGGAGATGATACAGGTAGTGGTAAGGCTTATGCCAATAAATTTAAGAATCATTTATCGAAAGAGTTAGAAGAATTCTTGTCTCAGGATACTTTAGCAATTGGTATTTGTAATGGATTTCAGATATTAACTTCCCTGGGTGTTTTGCCGGGAGCTCTCACTCACAACAAGAATGGACAGTATATTGACCGCTGGGTAGATTTGAAATCTATAGGGAAGAGTCCTTGGCTCACTGGTATAAAGGATATTTCTTTGTCGATTGCTCATGGAGAGGGAAGATACCTGATAAGTTCTAAAGAATACAAAGAAATGGTAAAGAATAAGCAGATAGCTTTCACTTATACGAGTGGGGAGATTTGCAAATTCCAAAGTTTAGAAGCCAATCCAAATGGAGCAATGCATGATATTGCAGGGATATTAGGATATCAGGGGCGAGTCTTAGGTATGATGCCTCATCCTGAACGTGCGCAATTCTTCCATCAAACACCACTTTGGCAAACAAAGAAAAATAAAAAAAGAAAAACAGATGAAGGTGCAGGACTTATTTTATTTAAGAATGCAATAAATTATTTTAATAAATAAAGAAATGAAAATTGAATCCCGTTAGAGATAACACTATATATGAATTATAACATTATTAAATTACAAAAAAATATTTATGAAAATCTCTAATGGGATAAATGAAAAATGTGCAGTTTTTGGAATTTGGGATGGCAAAGAAGCTGCTCGTTATGCTTACTTTGGACTCTTTGCGTTGCAGCATAGGGGTCAAGAGCAGACAGGTATAGCATCTACCGATGGGAAGAAAATATTTTCATACAAGAAATCAGGACTTGTAAGTCAGGTATATACAGAGAAGATAATTAAAAGTCTTGAAGGTTTCGCAGCTATTGGACACAACCGTTACTCTACTTCTCGTGGTTCTAGTACAAAGCATGCTCAGCCGATTGTTCACAACGATAAATTTGCTTTTGCTCACAATGGCAATCTACCTAATACTAAAGCATTGGAAGATTTTCTTAAGAATAATAAAATAGTGACGAAGGGACATTCAGATTCTGAACTTATGGCGAAGGCTATTGGGTTTTATATGGATAAAGGAATGTCACTGTCTAAAGCGGTAGAGAAGGCGTATCCACTTTTTACTGGAGCATTTTCTTGTGTAGCACTTTCAACCAAGGAACTCGTTGCCTTCCGTGATCCTAGAGGAATAAGACCTCTAGTAGTCGGAACAAATGGGGAAGAGACAGTTTTCGCTTCAGAGACCTGTGGGCTTCGAACGGTTAATGCTAAATTCTTAAGAGAAGTTCTCCCTGGTGAGTTGGTGACTGTTTCTAAAAGTGGTATGAAAAGTACAATATTAGCTACAGCAGATCCTAAGTTTGATATTTTTGAATTCGTTTATTTTTCTCGTCATGATTGCAAGATACTTGGACAATCTGTCTACGAAGTCCGTAAAAATTTCGGCAAAATGTTATTTAAGGAAAATCCTAAACTTAAACTCGATCTCATCGTTCCAGTACCTGAGACAGCTATTCCTTCTGCTATTGGTTATTCTCATGCATCTGGAGTTCCTTTTGAAATGGCTTTAAATAAGAATAGATATATTCATAGGACATTTATTGAGCCGACTCAAGCCAATCGCGAACAGAAGATAAAAATGAAGCTCACTGTTCTTCGAAGTTTAGTTACAGGGAAAAGAGTAGGAGTCATAGATGATTCGATTGTTCGCGGTAATACTTCTCGAGATATAGCTAAAATGTTCTTTGATTCAGGTGCTAAGGAGGTTCACTTTTTAGTTGCTTCTGCTCCTGTCAAATTCCCAGACTTTTACGGTATAGATACACCTCGTCAAGAAAATTTAATTTCATCACAGAAGACAATCGAAGAGACAAGACAATTCATAGGAGCTACTTCTCTTACTTTCTTATCTATCGATGGCATGGTAAAAGCTACAGGATTACCCAAGGGGCGACTATGCCTATCTGCTTTCAATGGAGAGTATCCATTGCCTATATATGAGCATGAAAAAGAGATAAAGTATGATAGCTTGAGGTTTAAAAATTAATTTTTTATATATGAGGATTGCATTACTTATTTCAGGAGGAGGAACTACAATGGAAGCTATTATCAAAGCTTGCCATAGTGGGGTACTTTCGAGTGTCATACCCGCCTTAGTCATAGCGAGTAAGGAAAATGCGGGAGGCATAGAGAGGGCCAGCAGACTTGGAATAAAAGAAGAGGATATTTTAGTTATAAATCCGAAAAGTTTTGAGACTCGGGAAAAATTTGGAGAGAAAATTATAGAGGAATGCAGAAAGAGAAATGTGGACTTCATTGGTCAATATGGCTGGATGGTAATGACTCCCGAGAATGTAATCAATGAATTTGAGGGAATGATTATCAACCAGCATCCAGGGCCACTCGACACCCGCCAAAATACAAGTAATTCAGGCGGGCAAGCCGGACACCTAGACTTCGGAGGAGTCGGTATGTATGGTATGCGAGTGCATCAAGCTAGACTTTCCTTTGTACAAAAAGTAGAGAGAGATTTCTGGACTGAGGCGACGGCACACCGAGTAACAGCAAAGTTTGACGAAGGTGTAGTATTAAAAAGAAAACAAATACCAATATTACCTGACGATACAGCCGAGAGCTTACAAGCTCGAGTCCTGCTTGTAGAACACGAAGTTCAAATAGAACTACTAAAAGATTTTGTGAGTGGCACTGTATCCGAATTTCACCGTGAAGTTCCGCTTGTCTTGCCAGAAGAAGAGGGAATTCTCGAAGAATGTAAGAAACTAGCAATTAAAATGTACCCAAATGGATAATAGGGGTTAGAATTGGTATAATAATACTATGGAATCAGAAATAAAGAACCTTGCCCCGTACTAATTTTTCGATTAAATAAGATTTTAGATAAAATAAATATACTAATGAAGTGAATAGAAAATATGGAAAAAGAATATAAAAATTTAGTACTGGGGTGTCAGAATTGTAAGGAAGACTTCATTATCGAGCCCGATGACTTTCTATTCTACGAGAAAATCAAAGTCCCTCCACCAACTTTTTGTTCAGAATGTAGAAAAATAAGGAGGATGATTTGGAGAAACGAGAGATCTTTATATAAAAGCAATTGTGATTTATGTAAAAAGAGTATTATTTCAGTATATCCAACTGAAAATACATTTCCTGTATATTGTGTTGATTGTTGGTGGAGTGACAATTGGGATCCTATGGATTATGGTGTTGATTATGATTTTTCCAGACCATTTTTTAATCAGCTTTTTGATTTGATAAAAAAAGTTCCTCGCCAAAGTTTAAATTCTCTCAATAATTTTAATTGTCCATATATAAATTACGCTTGGAATAGCAAGAACAGCTATATGTGTTTTGATTTAGGTTATGGAGAGAATGTGTTTTATTCTAATGCTTGTCACTTTTCAAAAGATTCACAAGACAATAGTTATTCTAAGAAACTTGATTTATGTTATCAGTGTATTGATAGTCAAGAATCAAGTACATCAAGTAATCTTGAAAAATGCAAAGATTGTTTAGATTCTCACTTTTTATATAATTGTAAAGGTTGTTTTTCCTGCATTCTTTGCTCGAATTTAAGAAATCAAAAATATTGTATTCTAAATAAGCAATATACAAAGGATGAATATGAAAAAATAAAAAAAGAATATATTAATGGAAGTTTTTCGGCAAGAGAAAATGTTTCTAAATTATTCAAACAATTAAAGTTAGATTCAATTAATAAAGAAAATAGTAATATTCAAACAAATAATTGTACCGGTAATAATATATGGAATTGTGATAATTGTAAGCAATCCTTTAATATTTTTAAATCTCAAAATTGTAAATTTGTGAATGATATTGATAGTGACTTAAAGGATAGTATGGATTTATCTTGCGCAGCAGAAGGGGAATTGATGTATGAGAGTACTTCTGTCAGTGGGCATAATTTATTTTTTGATGTTCTTGTTGGATTTTCATTAGATGTTTTATATTCTGTTTATTGCATTAAAAATAATAAAAATCTCTTCGCCTGCGTCTCCCTCCGCTCCAAACAATACTGCATCCTCAACCGCCAATACACCAAGGAAGAGTACGAAGAGTTGGTTCCCAAAATCATCCAGCACATGTCCGACCAGCCCTACATAGACTCTAAAGGTAGAGTCTACAAATACGGTGAATTCTTCCCATCTGAACTCTCTCCCTTTGCCTACAACGAAACCATCGCTCAAGAATACTATCCTCTAACCAAAGAACAAGCCCTAGAACAAGGATACAAATGGAAAGACAAAGAAGAACGTAACTATACTATAGATATCCACACAGAAGACATCCCTGACTCTATAAATGACATACAAGACAACGATATCTTAAACAAAGTCATAGAATGCTCCCATAAGGGTACTTGTAATCAACAATGTACTGAAGCCTTCAAGATTATCCCCGAAGAATTATCCTTCTACAGACGTATGAACCTACCCTTACCTCGTCTCTGTCCTAACTGTAGACATTATGAACGCTTAGCTCAACGAAACCCTATGAAGCTCTGGCATAGACAATGTATGAAAGAAGGCTGTACCAATGAATTTGAAACTTCTTATGCCCCAGAACGTCCTGAGATAGTATACTGTGAACGATGTTACCAAAATGAGGTGTATTAGTTATTTGGACATAAGTTGGACTTATGTCTGGAAGTTGCTAAATAAGTGTCTATGGTATAATTGAAATGTAAATATGAAAAAAGAAGATAAAAATAATAAAATAGTTATATATCAAACTAAAAATGGGGCATTAGAGCTTCGTGGGGATGTTAAGAGTGATACAATATGGGCTACACAGGCGCAAATTGCTCTAGTTTTTAATGTTGAAAGATCTGTAATCACAAAACATATCAATAATCTTTTAAAAGATAAAGAAATTAATGAGAAAAGCAATGTGCAAAAAATGCACATTGCAAATTCTGATAAACCAGTAGCTTTTTATTCATTAGATGTTATTTTATCTATTGGATATAGAACAAATTCAAAAGTGGCAATAGCTTTTAGACAATGGGCTACTAAGACACTACGAGAACATATGACTAAAGGCTATACAATAAACCGTAAGCAAATAGGTAAAAATTATGATTCTTTCTTAAAAACTGTTGAAAGTATTCAGAATTTATTGCCAGACCATATTACCCTTGATCCTAAGGCTGTTTTAGATTTGATTAAAGAGTTTGCAAGTACTTGGGTATCTTTAGATGCTTATGATAAAGAGTTATTGCAAATTAAAGGAGTAAATAAAAAAAATGTTAAACTAACTGGAGAAGAATTACTTTCTGCAATTTTTAACCTTAAGAATGAATTGATGAGTAAAGAAGAAGCGACGGAATTATTTGCGACAGAAAGACAAAATGGAAGTATAGAGGGAATAGTGGGGAATGTAATGCAAACTTTTGGAGGTAAGCCTCTTTATAAAACTGCCGAAGAAAAAGCAGCACACTTGCTGTACTTTATGGTCAAGAATCATCCTTTTATAGATGGGAACAAGCGTTCTGGGGCATTTACATTTATTTGGTTTTTAAGAAAAACGAAAGTAAAAGGTTTTAGAAATATAAATCCAGCGACTCTTACAACTCTTACTCTCTTAATTGCTGAAAGTAATCCGAAAAATAAAGATCAAATGGTGGCATTAGTAACAGAATTATTAAGATAGTAATGTTATGGAATATCAATCAGAAAATAGAATATGTCAGAATTGTAAAAAAGACTTCATTATAGAGCCTGATGATTTTCTTTTCTATGAGAAGATAAAAGTTCCTCCACCTACTTGGTGCCCAGAATGTCGTTTGAAGCGCAGGCTATCTTGGCAAGGATATCAGATCTTGTACAAAAGAAAGTGTGATTTTACTGGCGAAGAAGTTATAACTACACATCACAAAGATTCACCCCACAAAATTTACCGTCAGGATATTTGGTGGAGTGATAAATGGGATCCGAAAGATTATGGTGGGGAGATTGATTGGTCTCGCCCATTCTTAGAACAATATGGAGAGCTTATTAAAGATGTGCCACTACCTTCTCTTTATACCGAGCATTCATCAATGATTCGAAGTAGTTATTGTAATGCTGCCAGCCAATGTAAAGATTGTTATTTATGTTTTAGAATTACTGACGGAGAGAATTGTGCATATTTAAACTTGGTTGGTGATGTTAAAGATTCCATTGATTGTTCTTATACCCGTCATGATCAAATGGGTTACGGGAATATTATTACGCATTCTAGCTATCAAACTTTTTTTTGCGAGGATGTTGTCGGTTCTATGAATATGTGGTTTTGTCGTTCATGTGTTGGCTGTTCAGACTGTGTAGGTTGTGTGAATCTTAATAAAAAGAAATATTGTATTTTTAATAAACAATATGAGAAAGCTGAATTTCAAGAAATTTTCAAAAAGTATGATTTCGGAAGTACAGAGAATCTAGAGAAATTCCGGAAGTCAGCTATGGCCTTTTTATTAACACAACCACGCAAGCAATTTAACAATAGAAATAGTCACAATACCACTGGTGAGTATGTTTATAATTCAAAGAATGTTTATGATTCTTATATGGTGCGTAAAGCGAAAGATTGTCGCTACTGTCAATTTCTAAAGACTGGGCCTGTTGCAGATTGCTATGATTATACACTTTTTGGTGAACAGGCGGAGCTTGTGTATGAATCTACTTGGGTTGGTCAAAATATCAATAATGTAAAATTCAGTGCGTGGAATTATGTTGGAACAAATTTAGAATTTTGTTTTGGGTGTCATTCTTCAAACAATATGTTTGGGTGTGTAGGAATTAGAAAAGGTGAATATTGCATTTTAAATAAACAGTATACTAAAGAAGAATATATAAAAATTGTAGAAAAATTAAAGAAACAAATGATGGAAATTCCCTATATAGACAAAGCTGGTAAGAAGTATGGTTATGGGGAAATGATTCCAGGGGAACTGTCTCCTTGGGCATACAATGAATCAGCTGCAATGGAATGGTTCCCTTTAGAAAAAGAAGAAGCAGAGAAAGAAGGTTTAAATTGGCGTGATGTTGAACCAAAGGATTACCAAAATGCAACGATAGAAATTCCAGAACATATAAAAGATGTTAAGGATGATATCTTACAAGAAATTTTAAAATGCGAAACATGTGGTAAGAATTATAAATTGATTGAAATGGAACTAAATTTTTATAAGAGGTTTAATTTACCTGTACCGCACCAATGTTTTCTTTGTCGTGATCGTGCTCGCACTCGGCTTTTAAATCCAATTGAAATTCACAACCGTAAGTGTGATAAGTGTGGGAAAGATATTAAAACATCTTGGTCAATCGATAAACCAGAAATAGTATACTGTGAGAAATGTTATCAAGGGGAAGTTTATTAATAATTCCAGATAGGGGTTGAGCCCCTATCTGGGAGAAAATTACAAATTAATTTATTTTTAATTAAAGATATAAAATGCAAAAACAAAAGATTTTAATAATAGGGGGAGGGGGGAGAGAGCATGCGATAGGGTGGAAGATCAGCCAGTCGGAGAGGTGCGAGGAGCTTTACTTTGCTCCGGGGAATGGAGGGACGGCAAGTCTTGGTACCAATGTAGATATCAAAGCCACAGATATAGAGGCTCTGATAGAATTTGTAAAGAAAGAAAAGATAGATCTGACTCTGGCTATACCGGATGATCCGCTAGCCTTGGGAATTGTGGATGAATTTCAAAAGAAAGGTTTAAGAATTTTCGGCCCTTCGAAGAATGCAGCCCAGCTTGAAGCATCGAAAGCATTTTCGAAGAATTTCATGGCTATGCACAATTTGCCAACGGCCAAGTTTGAAATTTTTACCGATTATGAACTTGCAAAGAAGTATTTAGAGAATCATAGTTTGCCTGTTGTAGTGAAAGTAAGTGGACTCGCTCTTGGTAAGGGAGTATTTATATGTGAGAGTTTAGAGGAAGCTAATCTAGCAATCGAGAATATTCTAGTGAAGAAAACTTTCGGAGACGCAGGAAGTGAAATAGTCATTGAGGAATTTCTTATAGGACCTGAGATTTCGACACATGCTTTCACTGATGGTTTACATTATTCAGTTTTCCCAACATCTGGGGATCATAAGCGTATAGGAGAAGGTGATACCAGCCCAAATACTGGAGGTATGGGAACTATTGCACCATTACCATTTGTGAGTGGTGAGCTTTTGAAAAATATAGAGGATGAAATTATAGCTCCGACTTTAAAAGGAATGCGTGAAGATGGTAATACTTTCTCTGGTGTAGTTTACCCTGGACTTATGCTAACTTCTAGTGGTCCAAAAATTTTAGAATATAATGCTCGCTTTGGTGACCCAGAAACTCAAACTTATATGCGACTCCTAGATACTGACTTACTAGATATTGTGGACGCATGTATAGATGGCACTCTCGATAAAGTACAAATAAATTGGAAAAAGTTGTCAGCTTGTACTATAGTTCTTGCTTCAGGTGGATATCCAGATAAATATGAAAAAGGGAAAGTTATTAAGGGTATAGAAGAGGCAGAACAACAAGAAGGGATAATAGCCTTCCATGCTGGTACGAAAAATGATGATGATGGAAACTTGATCACCAATGGTGGGCGAGTCTTAGGGGTGGCTGCTGTAGGGGATACTTTAGAAGAAGCACTGGCTAGTGCGTATAAAGCGGTAGAAGAGATATCTTTCGAAGGAATGTACTATAGGAAAGATATAGGCAAGAAAGCACTTGCAATACGTGGGTAGTTTGGTAAGATGAAAATAAATCCTTAATTCATATATTATGCCCCAAAAAAACGAAGACGAATTTGACGAGTCTATAGTAGACGAGTTGGATGATGAAGAAGACGAATTCCAAAAAGATTTTCATGTTCTCGAAGACTAGTTTTTAAGAGAAGGAAAATCAGAAATTATAAAATAAAAGGCACCCTGATGGATGCCTTTTACTTTTTATATTTTTACCAATTAATAGAATTCTCTCTATCTGGCCCTGTACCTACGGATATAATTTCTACATCCAAGTCAGAGAGTTTATCTTTAATATAATTTAAATAAGTCACAAGCTCAGGTGTTGCTTTCTCTTTATCATTAATTCCGAAATTTGCTTCTCCCCAACCTGCTAGCTTCTCTGTTTTTACACCTGTGACTTCATTTAGGCGAAGAGGGAATTCTTCTAAAATTTTCCCATTAATCTCATAGCCAGTTACTACTTCAATATTTTCCGCAGGGCAAATGTCGGCTTTATTTATGAAAATTTTATTGGCACCAGAGAGACCTATTGCATAACGAAGTGCAAATAGATCAAGCCATCCACACATGCGAGGACGTCCTGTTGTTGCTCCGAATTCATGCCCAGCATCTTGGAAAAGTTTCTCGACAGCAAGGTCACTTATTCTAGAAGGGAAAGTACCTCCACCCACTTTGGTTGTATAAGCCTTTATAACTCCATACACATTCCTGATCATAGTATGAGGCACCCCCAAGCCAAGGCAGACATTGGCAGGCAGAGTATTGGAGCTAGTCACATTAGGATAGTCACCAAAGTCAATATCCAGCATTACTGCTTGTGCTCCTTCAGCCAAAATATTCTTTCCTTCACTTAGTCTTTTTTGTATCAAGAAAGAGAGATCGCAAATATTTAATTTCTTGAGTTCTTCTAGTGTGAGAAGCCACTTTTCTCTTGCTTCTTTTATCTTGTCTTCGTCCATATCAAAGTCGCATTCATTCTTGTACATATTTAGTATGTCCATATGTAGTTCAGTTAACTCCTTTTCCTTCTGTTCGAAATCAGTAAAATTTAAATCACCTACAAGAAGTCCTTTCCTAGAACGAGAGTCACTGTATGCAGGCCCGATACCTCGAGAAGTTGTGCCTATTTTATTGCCACCCTTGCTTCGGTAAGCTTCTTCTGCTTGGTCTATAAATGGATGTAAGTAAGAGACAAGCTTCGCACGATTAGAAATATAAAGACGCTCCTTAATATCGAAGCCCAAATCTTTAAGCTGAGATATTTCTTTAATCAAGGACACCACATCAACTACAACTTCGTTACCAATGTATAACTCAATATCTTTTCGAAGACATCCTGAAGGGATAATGTGTCCAATGAAAGTTATGTCACCAGACTTTATGGTATGTCCTGCATTTGCTCCACCTTGAAAGCGTGCCACTGCCGAGTAGACGCCATTTGAAAGAAGTTCATCTATGTTCTTACCCTTACCTTCATCTCCCCACTGAAGACCGACTAATACATCTATGAACCCTTTATTATTTTTTTGCATATGTAAATATTTATTAATTCCCTAAATTATAATTTGGGGCCTCTTTAGTAATAAAAACATCGTGTGGATGACTTTCTTTTATTCCAAATGTTGTGATTCTTACAAATTTTGCTTTCTTCTGAAGTGACTTAATATCCTTAGCTCCGCAGTAACCCATTCCAGCTCGTAATCCACCAACTAACTGATATATAACTTCAGAAAGTGTTCCTTTGAAGGGGACTCTTCCGACGATGCCTTCAGGTACAAGCTTCTTAATATCGTCTTCTGCATCTTGGAAATATCTATCTTTAGAACCTTGTTCCATAGCTTCTACGGAACCCATTCCTCGATAAGTTTTAAATTTTCTTCCTTCAAATATTATAGTCTCGCTAGGGGATTCCTCTACTCCTGCGAAGAATGATCCAGCCATTATAGAACTTGCACCTGCAGCGATAGCCTTGGGAATATCTCCTGTAGAGTGTATGCCTCCATCTGCAATGACTGGTATACCAGTGCCCTTAATAGCTTTAGCAACTTCATATACAGCTGAGAATTGTGGATAGCCTACACCTGCGACTACGCGAGTAGTACATATAGATCCGGGGCCTATGCCGACTTTCACTCCGTCTACACCTGCTTTGATAAGGTCTAATGCAGCTTCGCCTGTTGCTATATTGCCAGCAATGATATCAAGCTTAGGGAATGCTTTCTTGATTTTCTTCACCATATCGATTACTCCTTTTGAGTGGCCGTGAGCAGTGTCTATAACTACAACATCTACTCCATTCTCTTCAAGTTCTGTTACCCTTTGTAGTGTATCGGCAGTGACTCCGACAGCCGCACCGACGCGGAGTCTACCGAAACTATCTCGGCAAGAATTTGGGCGAGACTTTACTTTCATAATGTCTTTGTAAGTTATAAGGCCAACGAGCTTGCCCACTTTATCTACGAGGGGCAACTTCTCAACTTTGTATTTTGTAAGTATTGCCTCAGCTTCTTTTAAATTTGTACCGATGCTACCAGTGATGAGATTTGTTTTCGTCATAACTTCTGTTACAGGGAGTTTTAAATTTTTCTGGAATCTAACATCGCGGTTTGTAAGTATTCCTTTAAGTTCCATATTTTTATCGACAATAGGAATACCACCAATCTTATTCTTTTTCATTATTTCAAGAGCTTCTTCAAGTAGTACTTCTTCTGTCAGAGTTATAGGGTCGCTAATCATTCCACTCTCAGAACGCTTCACCTTACGTACCTCTTTTGCTTGATTCTCTATAGTCATGTTCTTGTGAAGTATGCCAATGCCTCCTTCTTGAGCCATGGCTATTGCCATGACACTTTCAGTTACAGTATCCATAGCAGCCGAAATAATCGGCACATTGAGCTTGATATTGCGGGTTAGATGAGAAGTTATATCTACATCTCTTGGTAATACTTCCGAATACAAAGGCACAAGCAAAACGTCGTCATAAGTCAGCCCCTCTTTAAAATTATCGTTATTTTTTGTAGTCATAATATACTCACATATTAGCATATAAATAAACCGTAAGTAAACTTTTCTTTTATTCACAACCCCTTGACTTTACAGATTGAAAAATGTATTGTGAAAGAAAAAAGATAATTTTTAAATATTCACAATCTAATACCTAATGAGATGAAAAATGACTTATTTAATCAATTACGCACCGAAGTCACTAATTATAGACAAGCGATTGTTGAAAACGAAAGACTAAAACAACAGAAGCAAGAAAAAATTGAAAGAGAAAAAGAAAGAAAGAAGATTGAGAAACAATATAAGAACTTCGATCAGACCTTGTTGTCATGGGCAAAGAGTGGTCATGATTACTATGTTGTTGAAATTATTCTTAGTGGAAATCTTTCAGAGTCTAGAAGTGGGGCTGAAATTGAAGACTGGCCACTTCACGAACAAGAAGTTTTTCATTTCCTTGAAAAAGAAGGATATAGACCTGAGATTATTAAAAGAGACGAAGGAGATTTACCATTGGCATATTCTCCAACTGAGGCACCTTATGCAATAGTTGTTGTATGGAAATAAATCCAATTATTGTATTGAAGAAATAAAAAAGAGTACTTACTAATAAGAGTGCTCTTTTTTTTATTTATACTTATTTATTATTTCCCTCCAAATATTATCTCATGTTTAGATTAAGAATCTCCCCGCTTTTCTTATTTCCAAAATTAATATATTATGGGTCTATGAATTCTATGCAAATTCTTATCGTGGATTATGGGTCACAATATACACTTGTTATTGGTAGGACTCTTCGCGAGCTTGGAGTGCGTAGTATTATACTTCCACCTAGGTCTGTAGATAAGTGGCTAGAGAACAATAATCCCAAAGCCGTCATACTTTCTGGCAGTAATTTTAGTGTGCACAATGAAGGAGCTCCAGAGATTCCAGAGTCCCTTGATACGACTGGTGCAAAATATTTGATACTAGGAATTTGTTATGGTATGCAACTTCTTGCTCATAAGAAGGGTGGGGTTGTAGAGCGACCACTTGCCAATCGTGAGTATGGGCCAGCTGAAGTGTCTTTAGATATTACTCACCCTCTCTTTAATAATGTATCAGGCAAGACGCAAGTTTGGGCAAGTCATGGTGATACTGTTTCAAAACTTCCAGATGGTTTTACTTCTATTGCCACCTCTGGTGGAATATCTGCTATGACAGATAAGGAGAATCGTGTAATGGGAATTCAATTCCACCCAGAAGTCGTAGATACAAAAGAAGGGAAAAAGATTCTTCAAAACTTTCTGAATATGGGAGGGTGTGTGAAAGACTGGAATCCTACCGATCTGATAAAAGAAATCCAAGAGGAAGTTTTAAATGACATAAATAAGAAAACAAAAGATGAGAAAAAGCAAAACGTAGTACTCGGAGTCTCAGGCGGGGTGGATTCTACGACTCTGGCAAGCATCCTCGCTCCTATATTGAGGGAGAGACTTATATGTGTAGCCATAGATACTGGCGGGCTTCGTGCAGGCGAACTTGAGGAGCTAAAGATAAATGCAAAGAGTGCAGGAGTGAAGAATCTGATAGTAGTTGAAGCCGGAGATGAATTTATAAAAAATGTCGGTACGACAATAGATGGAGAAGATAAGCGAGCCAAGTTTAGAGATGTTTATAAAAGAATATTCGAAGAACAGATAGCCAAGTATGAGGCAGGCTTCATAGTACAAGGAACTCTTGCGACAGATATTATCGAAAGTGGGAAGGCTGGGCAGTCTGCAATGATCAAGACTCATCACAATGTAGGGCTCGCTTGGGAAGTGGAAGATTTACATCCATTTAGGAATTTATTTAAATATGAAGTTCGTGAGCTTGCTAGGGTTATGAATTTACCTAAAGAAGTATACGAAAGGAATCCTTTCCCAGGGCCCGGATTATTCCTAAGAGTTGTTGGGACTCCTGTATCAAAAGAGAAGATAGAGCTTGTGCGTCAAGCCGATAAAACTGTCAGTGACATAGTCAAGAAATATAATGTAGCAAAAGACATTTCCCAGCTTATCGTTGCTTTGCTTGGGGTAAATTCTGTGGGAGTAAAAGGGGATGAACGTGTCTACGGACATTCGCTTGTTGTTCGTGCGGTACAGACTGTAGACTTCATGACAGCCAAGGGTTATTATTTTAGCGAAGAGATGGTAAATGAAATTACAAATGCTTTAACCAAACACAAAGACATAGTCAGAGTGTTCTTTGATGTTACACCCAAGCCTCCAGCTACTACGGAGTTTGAGTAGTAGGAGAGATATATTATCAACAAGCTACACAAATTATATTCTAAAAAAAGTCCTCGGATGAGGGAGGACGAGGAGCCAGACTAGTTTTTTATAAAATAATTTGTTCCGCTTTTATTAAAATCGTATGAATAAAAAAATAAAGAAAGCATTAGTTTCAGTTTTCAATAAAGAAGGGTTAGAAGAAATTGTTAAATTACTTTCCAAATATGAAGTGAAGATTATCTCCACAGGAGGGACGGCAGACTTTATAAAGAAGCTAGGGATTCCTGTAACAGAAGTAGAAACTATTACGAACTTCCCTGCAGTATTCGACGGCAGAGTCAAGACCTTAGCACCTCAGATTTTCGGTGGCATACTCAATCGTCGAGACAATGTGAATGATCAGAAAGAAAAGAAAGAGCACAATATAGAAGACATAGACTTAGTGATAGTTGATTTATATCCATTTGAAGAAACACTCGCAAGTGGTGCAAGTGAAGAAGATATAATAGAGAAGATTGACATCGGAGGTATTGCTCTCATTCGTGCTGGGGCCAAGAACTTCAATGACGTCGTTGTTGTTCCTTCAAAGCATCAATACAAAAATCTAAGAGATATATTAGAGAAGGGGAATGAGACTACAATAGAAGAAAGAAAGAAATTTGCTGGTGATGCATTCAATGTTACAAACTCTTACGATCGAGCTATTGCCGGATACTTCCAAGGTGTGCCTCTTCGCTATGGAGAGAATCCACATCAGAAGGGGGAGTTCATTGGCAACTTGGAAGAAAGTTTCACTCAGCTTCATGGTAAAGAACTTTCTTACAATAATCTTATCGATACAGAAGCAGCCCTTATGACGGTCAATGATTTTACAGATCCAGCTTTTGCTATTATCAAGCATATGAATGCTTGCGGTCTGGCAGTCCGCGGGGAAGGTCAACTTTTTGAAGCATACAAGGCCGCATACAATGCTGATCCTCTCTCAGCTTTCGGAGGGATACTTGCTTCAAATAGAGAAATAGGAGAAGACATAGCAGGGCTTATAAAAGAGCAAGAACTTTTCGTAGAAGTTATAATCGCTCCAGACTTTACAAAAGAGGCACTGGCGATACTAACTGAGAAAAAGAATATTCGTATATTAAAATGGAACAATCCGATATTGCCAACGAAGCAAATGCGAACTTGCTTTACAGGTCTACTCACTCAAGATAGAGATATGCATGTAGAGAGCGTAGAGGACATGACGACAGTTTCAAAACGTAAAGCCACTAGCCAAGAAGAGCAAGACTTACTCATGGCTTCCATTGCCACGAAGCATTTGAAGTCCAACTCTGTAGCCTTAGTGAAAGATGGCACACTTCTCTCTATGGGATGTGGGCAGACTTCACGTATCGATTCCTTGAAGCAAGCAATCGACAAGGCAGAGAAGTTCGGCTTCTCACTCAAGGGCTCAGTACTTTCTTCGGAAGCATTCTTCCCATTCCCAGATTGTGTAGAATTGGCAGGGGAGGTAGGAGTCGTAGCAGTTATACACCCAGGAGGATCCAAGAACGACCAAGCTTCTATCGACGTAGCCAACAAGTACGGGATGGCTATGGTAACAACTGGATTTAGACATTTTAAACATTAATTTAAATTTTTATTAAATAATGGTAAAATAAAGCTATGAACAAAGATATAAAAGTAGGCATAATTATGGGTTCGGATTCAGATTTAGAAGTAATGTCTGAAGTGGCGAAAGTGCTGGAAGAGTTCGGGGTAACTTACGAGATGACGGTGGCTTCCGCTCATAGAGCACCGAACTTGGTACATAAGTATGCTGTAAATGCATCAACGCGTGGTAACAAGATTATGATAGCTGGGGCCGGTGGATCCTTCCACTTGGCAGGGGTTTTGGCTGCCCTAAGTCCACTACCAGTGATAGCTATCCCTGTTAAAGCTAAAGCACTCGAAGGACTCGACTCACTTCTCTCTGCTGTGAATATGCCTCCTGGGGTACCTGTGGCAGTAGTAGGTATCAATGCTGGTAAGAATGCAGGACTACTTGCTGTACAAATGCTTGCCATGTCTGATAAAGATTTAGAAAACAAAATGCTCGCTTATAAAGCAAAGATGGAAGCCGACAATAAAGCGAAGGGTGAGAAGTTGCAAGAACTAGGATATCAAAAATATTTAAATAAATAATTTATGGCTGATTTATACAAAGATGCGGGGGTCAATATTGATGCAGGGAATGAAGTGGTTCGTCGTATTAAGGCTGATGTTGCGAGTACCCACACTAGCGCTGTGCTTACAGGGATTGGAAGTTTTGGTGGGCTCTACGATATAGGAGAGGTTTTAAAAAGTTACAAGAATCCAGTCCTCGTACAAAGTATTGATGGAGTTGGTACAAAGCTATCTGTGGCTCGTATGATGGGTAAATATGATTCTGTCGGAGAAGATATTGTGAATCATTGTTGCGATGACTTGCTAGCTATGGGCGCACGCTCTCTTACCTTCTTAGATTATGTAGCGCATGATAAACTCGACCCTGCTGTAATGGAAGCGATGGTTTCTGGTATGTCGAAAGCTTGTAGGGAGAATGGTGTATCGCTACTTGGAGGAGAGACAGCAGAGATGCCGGGAACTTACAGAGAGGGTGAGCATGATATCGCTGGGTGTATAACAGGTGTTGTAGAAAAAGATAAAATAGTCACCGGAGAGAAAATAAAAGAAGGTGACATCATCCTAGGCTTCGCTTCTAGTGGTTTACATACAAACGGCTTTTCTCTTGCGAGAAAAGTTTTATTTGATATTGGAGAATATAAGGTAGATACAAAAGTAGATGAACTCGGCGAGACTGTAGGGGAATCTCTCCTTAAGGTTCACGTAAATTATTCTAAACCTGTTTTAGAAATGCTTGATGCTGGAGTTGATATCCACGGCATTGCACACATCACCGGTGGAGGATTTATAGAAAATATTCCAAGAGTACTACCTAGAGATGTAGATGCTGAAATAACCCTTAATTCATGGCCTATTTTGCCGATATTCTCTCTTATGCAGAAAATTGGTAAAATTGAAGATGAAGAAATGTATCGAGCCTTCAACATGGGGATTGGTTTGATGCTTATAATTCCTAGTGAAGAAAAAGAAAAAATAATTGAAATTTTGAAAAAATATCAGAAGTTTAGTTTTTTTGAAGTGGGGAAAATTATCAATGGTAATAAGAAAGTCGTCTTAAAATAATATGAAAATAGAACTAATAAAAGAACATGTGCACGATGTACTTAAGGGAACAGATTTTAAGAATATTGGAGAGAGGAAGGTTGGTAAAGTCAGAGACATATATACTATGGAGGACAAGATAGTTTTAGTGTCGACGGATCGTCATTCTTCCTTTGATCGCATTATCGCTCACATACCATTTAAAGGTGAGGTGCTTAACCAGATAAGTGGTTTTTGGTTTGAAAACACAAGAGACATTATTCAGAATCATGTGATTAGTATTCCAGATCCAAATGTCTTAGTTGCCAAGAAGTGTTCTCCACTTCCTATTGAGTGCGTCGTGCGTGGATATATTACAGGAGTCACAGGGACTTCACTTTGGACTCATTATAAAGATGGGCAAAGAGATTTCGGCAACTTTGTCTTACCTGAAGGAATGAAGAAGAATCAAAAGCTTAGTGAGCCAGTATTCACTCCCACGACGAAGTCAGATGAGCACGACAGACCTATAACTCCAGCCGAGATAGTTTCTGAAGGGTTTCTTTCACAAGAGTTAGCTGATGAAGTAGAGAGGGTTGCTATAGCATTATTTAAGAGAGGGCAAGAGGTAGCTCTGTCTCATGGTTTAATCCTTGTAGATACCAAATACGAAATGGGATTAGATGAGAATGGCAAGCTGACACTTATCGATGAGATTCATACTCCGGACTCTTCTCGATACTGGAAGGCCAATACATACGATGAACGCTTCAGTAAAGGTGAAGAGCCAGAATATTTCGATAAAGAATTCCTCCGATTGTGGTTCAAGGATAATTGTGATCCCTATAAGGATGAAGTCTTGCCAGATGCTCCAGCAGAGCTTGTAGCTGAGCTCTCTCGCCGATATATAGAGATATACGAGACGATCACAGGCAAACCCTTCGAACACGATTTCAATACTCCTATCATGGAAAGAATTACTAAAAATTTAGAGAAAATATAATGCAAGCTATAACTTCACTAGATGGAAGATATTACGAGAGAATAAAGGTCTTGGCACCGTATTTTTCAGAGCAGGCCTTGATGAAGTATCGAGTAATGATGGAGTGCAGATATTTAATATCTTTGTCTCTTTCTACTAAAACAGGATTGAGGAAATTTACAGAAAGTGAAATAAAAAAGATTGAGAGTTTGTATGAAAAGTTTGATGATATTTCGTATAAGAAGATAAAGGACTTCGAGGCTATTACAAATCATGATGTGAAAGCTGTGGAATACTTTATAAAAGAACAGCTTAAGAAGACAAGCTTGAAAGATAGTATTGAGTGGGTGCACTTTGCTTTGACTTCTGAAGATACCAATAATATTTCCTATGCATTGATTCTTTCTGATTCACTTGGAGAAGTTATGGTACCAGAAATTAAGAAAATAATTTCCGAATTGAATACTCTTGCTAAAAAGTATAAAGACCTACCAATGCTTGCTCGTACTCACGGGCAGAGTGCTTCGCCTACCACTTTCGGGAAAGAGATGAAGGTATTTGTGCAAAGACTTGATAGGGCACTTGATCACTTGTATGGACAGAAAATTTTAGCGAAGCTAAACGGTGCTTCTGGGAATTATAATGCTCATAAGGCTACTTATCCAAAAGTTGATTGGATGAAGTTTTCAGAAAATTTTATTAAGCAATTTAATACTCTTTATAAGAAACCTAGAATTCTAAAACTAGAACCCAATTTGGTCACTACTCAGATTGAATCACATGATTCATATATAGAAGTTTTTGACAGATTAAAACGAATTAACAATATGTTGATAGATTTGAATCAAGATATGTGGAGATACATTTCTGATAACTGGATTACGCAAATACCTAAAAAAGGGGAAGTCGGTTCCTCGACAATGCCCCACAAGGTGAATCCTATAGACTTTGAGAATAGTGAAGGGAACTTGGGTATAGCCAATAGCTTATTTGAATTCTTTGCTCGTAAGCTTCCAATTTCAAGATTACAGAGAGACTTGTCTGACTCGACAGTGGAGCGTGCTTTCGGCACAGCCTTCGGACATTCATACCTTGCATACATATCACTAGAGAAAGGTCTGAGTAAAATATCTATAAATGAGAATAAAATAAAAGAAGATTTACTTGCACATGCAGAGGTTATAGCAGAAGCGATACAGACAGTTCTTCGTCGTGAGAGTTATCCTATACCTTACGAAGCTCTGAAAGAGCTCACTCGTGGTAAGCAAGTTACTATGGAAGATTTCTCTCACTTTATTGACGATTTAAAAGTCTCTCCTAAAATTAAGTTAGAATTAAAGAAATTTACTCCACTTACTTATACAGGTCTTGCTAGTAAAATTGCAAGTAAGTAGCAATATAAAATATAAAAAAGTTGCAAGATAGTTCTTGAAGAGGGGCCGGCGGAGGTCGACGGACCGAGTAATGAGCAAATTTCTAGCAAGAAATTATGCGGACCCGATGAGAGAAGCTATCTTGCGACTTTTTATTTATCTAAACTCTTTGCTACCTTCAAGACATTTTGCAAAAGCATAGCGACAGTCATAGGTCCGACACCTCCGGGCACAGGGGATACGAAGCCAGCAATACCTTCTATAGATTCTAAATCAACATCCCCGATTATTCCCGAATTAGATTCAGAAGAACCAGCGTCTATAAGGACAGCTCCCTCCTTTATCATATTGCCTTTTATGTATTTACCATTACCCATTCCTGAGATTACCACATCAGCATTTTTCAATATTTCTTCTTTATTTTCTGTTTTACTTCTAATTACTTCTACATTTAAGTTCCTGAAATTAAGAAGCGCTGTAACTGGCTTGCCCACTAATTTACCGAAGCCCATAACAACAATCTTTTTATCTTTCAAGTCTAGGTGAAGTGAGTCAAGGAGCGCTATACAGGCGAGTGCAGTAGGGAATCCCAAGAATAGATCTCCACTATAGAACTTGTCACTAGTTATAGAGCTCAAGCAATCTACATCTAGGTGTGAATCTACTGCATCGAGAACTTTCTCTTGGTCGAGTGTAGCTGGCAATGGAAGCTGGACTATAACTCCACACATATTTTCTATTGTATTTAGATTTTTTATTTCCTTTACCAAGTCTTCTGTACTTATATCAGCAGGGAAGAAAGCTTCATGAAAACGAATACCTAGCTCCTCGGCCTTTTTCTTCTTCATATTGACGTATTGTAAAGACACAGGATCGTCTCCTACGAGCACATCACAAAAAACTGGCTGAAAAGATAGATTTCCAACTCCTTCTTTCACTTGAGCCAATATTTCCTTAGAAAGCATTCTACCGTCGATAATTGTTGTCATTTCTTTAATTTAGTGTATTTATAACTTAATTTTAATATAAACTTTTTATAACTTTTATTCTAACATATTTCAGACTTGATTTCTATGATTATATTCAAATTGCCTAGATTGCATTTTCCATGCATTTTGATAAGATGAAAACATGAATACTCTTACAAGTTATGATTTGCGTAAATTATTAATTGTTCTCTGTATCTATCTTACTTCATTATTTGCTGCCAATACTCTAGGGCTCAAGATTATGCCTTTCTTATTTGGGACTCATATCTCGGTAGGGATCATTGCTTTCCCTCTTGTTTTCATTACGACCGATATTATAGGTGAAGTTTATGGCAAGAAAATTGCCAAAATGTTTGTCCTAGCGGGGATTATAAGTACCGCTCTTTTCATACTTTATTCGCTTATTTCTCTTGCTTTACCATGGGCGAAGGCTGGTCTCTGGGCTAAAGATGGATACAATCTTATGTTCGGTATCTCTGCTCGTATTTCTATTGCTTCTTTAGTGGCGTTTACTATTGGGGAGTATCAAGACGTATTTTCATTTTTCTTTTTCAAGAGAAAGATTGGCGAGAAAATGTTTTGGCTTAGATCCAATCTATCGAATCTTTGGTCTCAATTTCTAGATACAGTTATCTTTATGCTGATCGCCTTCTTGGGAGTTTATGATACTCATACACTTATCATCATAATCTTGACATGGTGGCTCTACAAGGTAGCTATGGGGTTCCTATATACACCATTAGCATATTTAGGTATTAAACTTTTAAAAGGTAAAGGAAGTGCTCAAACTACAAATGAAAGTAATACCAATCAAAACCAAAATATTTAAAGAAGGTGAGAATCTCATTGATTTCATCACTTCAAGTATAAAGAAGCTAGGGGAAAATTCTATCCTTGTTGTGACTTCAAAGATTGTTGCTCTGTCAGAGGGGAGAGTGGTAATAGTAAAAAATGAAAAGGAAAGAGAAGCTTTAATAAAGAGTGAAAGCCAGTTTGCAATGCGTACCAAGTTCTTGACTCATAAACAGTACGTATGGCTGACTATCAAAGATGGGATGGTGCTAGCTTCTGCTGGTATAGATGAATCCAATGCGAATGGCAAATTGATACTTTTACCTAAAGATAGCTTCAAGTCTGCTTCATTGATACGACGTAAACTGTTGAAACACTATAAAGTGAAGAATCTGGGTATTATAGTCTCAGATAGCCGTATATTACCACTAAAGGCAGGTATTGTGGGTATAGCACTTGGCTATGCTGGCTTTAAGGGCTTGCGCGCTTATATGGGAACTAAAGATTTGTTCGGTAGAGTTCTAGAATTCTCTCGTACGGATGTTGCCGACAGTCTCGCTACTTCTGCTGTTCTTCTTATGGGAGAGGGTAATGAGTGCCAGCCATTAGGAATTATTACTGATTCAGGAGTTGTTTTCGTAAATAAGATAGACAAAGATGAACTCAAGATTGACCCAAGAGACGACTTCTATCAACCTCTCTTTGCAAAAATTAAAAAGATTAAGATAGATTAAGAAATTAAAAAGCCCTTCTCCCAGCAAAAATTCCACCAATGAAGGTGGAATTTTTCGTAGCTGGGAGATAGGGAATCGAACCCCAATTAAAGGCTTCAAAGGCCTCTGTCCTACCGTTAGACGATCTCCCAATATAAAACAATATAAGAATACAACAAAAATGGTTATTTTTCAACTATGTAAATTGTGGTAGAATTAATCTATGTATTTCACTTACATCCTTGAATGTGCGGACAAGACTCTATATGTGGGTTCCACGAACGATTTAGAGAAGAGATTGCACAAGCACAATCATTTGAAATCAGGAGCGCATTATACTAAAATCCGCAGGCCTGTTGAGTTGAAATATTTTGAAAGATTCAGGACGTATAGTAAGTCACGAGCTAGAGAGGGAGAACTTAAAAAACTCACTCGAAACCAAAAACTAGAATTAATAAAAGACTTCAAACTTTAATTAGCAGATATATACTATGTGTGTTATGCTTTTAGAGTCGTTTTAGTATAAACTAATTTATAATATATATATGGCTGATGAAGAAACAACAGTAGAAGGAGAAGTTGAAACAACAACTCCTGAAGTAGAAGTGGAAGCAGAAGAAACAGTAGAAGTTCCTGCAACAGAAGAGGCTACTCCTGCTGAATAATAATATTCACAAAATAAAAAACTCATTAATTTATATTAATGAGTTTTTTATTTTGTTGCTATTTAGTCTTAAAAGTGCTATTATTACAAAATAATAGTAATAACTTGTCTAGTTAAGCTAGGTGAATATAAATAATTTTATGGGTAATTTTAATGATAGAGGGGGTAATAGAGGTGGAGGATTTAGAGGTGGAAATGGAGGCGGAGGCCGTCCAAGTTTCGGTGGTGGCCGTCGCGATGACAGAGGTCCTATAACAATGCACAAGGCTGTTTGCGACGAATGTCACAAGAGTTGCGAGGTTCCTTTCCGTCCATCACAAGACAAACCAATATATTGCAATGATTGTTTTAGTAGTAAGAGAGATGATGGTGATCGTGCTCCACGCCGTGAGTTTAACAATGACCGTGGACCCAAGAGAGACTTCAACGATAGACCAGCTCCTACATTTGCAAAACCAGCAGTAGTAGGGAATGATATGAGCAAACAATTAAGTGAAATGAATAGTAAGCTTGATCGTCTTATAAATGCAATAGAAAAGATGTCAGGTCCCAAAGTTGCATCACCAGTTGTTCTTGCTTCAAAGCCTGCCCTAAAAGTTGCTCCAGTAGTAGCCAAGAAAATTGAAGTCAAAAAAGTTGTAGCCAAAGCTTCAGCTAAAAAGGTTGTTGTTAAAAAAGCAGTAGGGAAGAAAAAGAAATAATAATTGGTAGTAAAAAAAGAGCTTCTCTGTTTTAAACAGAGAAGCTCTTTTAGTTTGGTAGCTTTATTGCTATTAAAAAAATAACAATATAATTCCGAAACAATCAATTAGTGTACCTATTGCAAAAATTGGAAGTAATTTCCAATCGAGCAAACAAAATTTTTTATACAAAAACTTTTCTCCTGTCATAGCTGTAAGATGTTAGAAGTTTATATAAATTATATTCTTACTTTTTATTACAAACAATCTTTATTTTGATGAGAATGTGTGTTGTGGTAATATTAGTTATATGAACAAAGAACAATTGGATCCATTAAAAAAAGTTGAAGAGCTGACATCTAAAGCCAATGAAGTATTTGGAAAAAGAGGGAAGTCAGTATTTGAGCGATACCCACTAGCCTTCGCCTTGCTTGTCATTGTGGGAGCTACTCTTATGAGTCAGGGAATAAAGGAGTTGATTTTTAAAGTTTCTTTCTTAAAAGAGCAACCATTAACAATGTTCTTAGCTGGTATAGTGATTCTTGTTATCACAGGAACATTGTATAAGAAGTTAGATAAATAAAATGGAACTCAAGGCGACATTTGGAATACTTTCAGCATTTTTTACTTTTGCAGGGCTTGTTCCTTATTTTCTTGAAGTTCATAAAAGAAAGATATATCCACACAACCTATCTTGGCTTGGGTGGGCCTTCATAACCTTTGTTGGAGGTATTGCCATGCTAGCAGACGGATGGAGCTGGTCTGTGTTTATAATTTTTGCAAATACTTTATCTTGTCTTTTGATAGTTGGTTACTCTATTTATAAGAGAGTTGGTATATGGTCTACGACTATATATGACTATGTATTTTTCGGGTTAGGTATTTTAGGTATTATACTTTGGCAGACTTTAAGTATTCCACTTCTTGCTATTATCTGCGCAGTTATGGCCGACTTATTCTTTGGTATCCCCACTATTGTCAAAGCATATAAAAGCCCTAAGTCAGAGCTACCTATCGCTTGGTTTGCCTGTATGCTGGCTGGACTCCTTAGTTTGTTTGCAGTTCGAAGCCTTACTCTCATTGATTTCCTTTATCCTTTGTATCTATTCATTTTTGATACCACCGTATTTTTAACCGTTATAATTTTTAGAAATAAAAATAAATGACAAGATTCTTTAAAATCATTAATGGTAGGCTTTATTATGTTTCTAGAGTTAAACGAAAAATTAAAAAACCAAAACGGAGAAATCCAAATTATCTAAAATATAAAAAAGACGCTGAAACTTTAGTAAAAGAGAGGTTAGAATATTTTAACCAATTCTATGATTATAAATGGGGAAGGGTAACAATCAGGAATCAAAAGACGCGATGGGGAAGTTGTTCTAAGAAGGGAAATCTGAATTTTAATTATAAGATTGTGTTAATTACTCCAAAACAAGCAGACTATATAATAGTCCACGAACTTTGTCATTTGAAAGAGTTTAATCATGGACAAGAATTTTGGAATTTAGTTGCGAAGGCAGTACCAGATTACAAAGAAGTTCGACACAGCTTGCGCACGAATAGTTTGAAACTAGGATAAATATAGATCCCAGATAGGGGCTCAACCCCTATCTGGGAGTATTTAACCTTTCTATTTAAGCAAAAATAAGGTAGAGTAGTAATCTATATGGCACACGGAGAAGTAGTAATACGTTTTGAAAAGGTTTCTTTTGAATATGGGCACAACAAGCCAATACTAGATGCGGTGGACTTTTCTGTGCGTCGTCATATGAAAGTTACAATCATGGGTCAGAACGGTGCAGGCAAGAGTACACTCTTCTCACTCATCACAGGTGAAAGACAGCCAGAAGAAGGAGCTATACACCTAGCCCAGAGGACGACCATTGCACTTTCTCGCCAAGTTATTCCTCGTGATGAGCTTGACCTGACTGTGCGTGAATTTTTCGAGAAATGTTTTACAAATAAAGTTTATGATATCGATCCTCGGATAGATGATGTACTTGAAGTGGTAAATTTGAAAGGCCACGAGAAGGTTCACGAGAGAACTATCCGATCTTTTTCGGGTGGTCAGCAAGCCAGACTTCTACTAGCTTCGGCATTAATACAAGAACCAGATGTTTTACTTCTCGATGAGCCGACAAACAATCTTGATAAAGCAGGTATAGCTCACCTCACTGACTTCTTGGTGAAATACAAGAAGACGGTTATTGTTATTTCTCATGATGCTCACTTCCTCAATTCATTTACTGACGCTGTGCTTTACCTAGATGTATATACAAAGAAGATAGAGCAATACGTCGGTAACTATACAGATGTAAGAGATCAGATTACAGCTCGAATGGAGCGTGAGAATAGGAAGAATGCACTTCTTTCAAAAGAGATTCAAGCCAAGAAGGATCAAGCCAACGCTTTCGCCATGAAAGGAGGTAACCTTCGTGCGGTAGCTAAGCGTATGCGAGACCTCGCAGAGGAACTTGAAGAAGAGAAGGTAGATGTAAGAAAAGAAGATAAGACTATCAAGAATTTTATAATTCCAAGTCAAGACGATTATGTAGGTGACATCGTGACTTTCAGCTCAGTTCCTATATATAAGAATCACAAAATAAAAAATATAAAAGTAAATGTAAAGCTTCGCAAGAACAAGCACTTACTCCTTTCAGGTCCGAACGGTATTGGCAAGAGTACTTTGCTCGAGTCTATAGTGAAGGGGAAAGTGGAGGGAATTTTCATTTCTCCAGAGGTTCGAGTTGGTTATTATCGGCAAGATTTCTCAACTCTAAATTTTAGTGATACTGTCTATGAGTCACTAGCAGAAACAATGAGGGAAGTAAGTGGTAAGGTTCACGAAGAAAGTATCCGTGCGACAGCCGCCAGCTTCCTTATAACTGGTGATATGGTTTACACACAGATCGGAAGCTTGTCTGAAGGACAGAAGGGTCTTGTGGCTTTTGCCAAACTTGTACTGACTCGTCCAGGGCTCCTGATACTCGACGAACCGACTAACCATATCAACTTTCGTCACTTACCGGTGATAGCAAAAGCTTTGAGTGACTACAAGGGAGCCATGATCTTAGTCTCCCACGTACCCGACTTTGTAGAGAAAATACGAATTGATGAAATCCTTGATTTAGATAAGTAAAATAAGGCAATTTTAACAAAAGATTGACAAATAAATTCAAAAAGTATGTAATAAGGGTATTATGAAGGACATTTACTACATATTCACAATTTTAATCTTATTTATTAGTTTTGGTCTTTTGGCTTCACCAGCAAAGTCAGAAGCATGGTTTGGATATTACTATCCACCTGTAAATCTTGGATATAATAGTCCTAACAATAATTACTATAATTATAATAATAATAGATATTATAATTCTTATGATGATGTTTACTATGGAGGCAACGACAACAATTATCATATTATTCCAGATTATGGTAGGAGCTATAGTTATGGATCACCAACTTACACTCAAGGCTATAATAATTACAACAATAATTATTACGACAATTATAATGGTGGTTATGGAAGCTACTATCCTGCATATACGTACAGTGGATGGTCTAGGAGCTACACCTACTGTAGTGGATTTTACTGTGGACAATACTAGAAATTCTAAAATAAAAATCTCTTTGATTTGAATCAAAGAGATTTTTATTTTAGTCTTCTATTTGAGGTCTTTCGACTGTTTGTGTTTCGATACTTATGACTTCACCGGTTATTCGCATAACATCTTTATCTATTTTTCTAAATTCATGATTTGATTTGTTGAAATGGTTTACAGTCGTTTCAAGAGAATTGCCAAGCTTCTGGTGCATGTCCTCATAGCTTCGGAGATGCTTACCAAGCTCGCTAACTCTCTTCACTATATCCTTTGCACTTTCTTCTATCTGCATGGCCTTAAGTCCCTGAAGGACGGTTTGCAAATAAGCGAGGAATGAAGTAGGGGAAACGATAATGACTTTGTATTTACTTGCTGCTCTCTGTATAAGGTTCTCGGTGTCTTCATTTATGGCACCTATTTTATTTATCAGTAGGTCGTAGTAGATAGCTTCGTGAGGTATGAACATAAAAGCGAAGTCCATAGTGCCCTTGTCGGGTTGAATATACTTGGAAGTTTCTGTGATACGATTCTTTAAATCATTTACGAAAACTTTCTCAAGCCTATCCTTTTCTGTTTTATCATTTGTTTCACTTATACGATTATAGTTCTCTAGAGAGAATTTTGAATCAATTGGAATAATCTTATCCTTCACAAATACTACTGCATCCACTATCGTGCCATCAGGGAAGGGGTATTGCATCTGGTAGCTTCCAGGGGGCATTATATTCTTGAGCAACGTCTCTAAGTAGTATTCTCCTAGGATTCCTCGTTGCTTGGGATTCTTTAGAATATCTTGCAAGTTTTGAAGCTGGTCAGCGAAGGATACAACTTGCTTGTTGGTTTCATCGAGCCTAGTAATCTTCTCTGTAATATCGGCAATAATCCTAGAAGTCTCAGACGATTGAAAACGCATCGTCTGATTAATCTCTTTCTGCGATTCTCCTAGCTTGCTATCGATAGTTCTCGAAAGTTCGTTTATTTGGTTCAGAAGGAGTTGCACTGAATTATCACTTTTCTCTTCAGGCTTCTTTTTGGAGATTAAAATCACCCCGACAACAATGCCGATGATAATGACTACTAGAAGTATTATAATTAAAGTTTGCATGTACTTATTTTAGCATATTTTTATTGTAATTTACCCAAGTAGTGTTTAAGAGTATGGATCCAATCTTCTTCATTGTCAGGGTTTTGTTCTTTCTGGGCGAGCATCCAGTCTAGATAACCTCTATCTGCCTCTGCTACTTCGGCAACTGTTTTGCCATTGTGTTTACCAAAGTTAAATAAATTCATAAGAGAAGGCCTTGAGGAAATTTCAATCATTCTTTCTATTGCTTTAGCTTCATCAATATTTTCTTCCTTCATTATTTTAGCCAGCAATCTCTCAAAAAGTTTTTCAAGTACTAGCACGTCACCCATAGCATCGTGTGCCTCGGCTTCTATCTCTATGTCTAGGTAGTAACGCAAGTATTGAAGCTTGTACTGAGGAATAACATTTTCTTTATCTAAGTATCTTGCGACACGAAGAGTACAAATAAAATTTGTAGGACTTATACCTTCTTTGTCTATTATTGCAAGATCAAACTTCGCATTATGAGCTACGACGACAGAATTTGAATCTTCAAATAATTCTTTGATTCTCTTGTATCCAGCACTGTCTTTGAAGGCTTCCTTGTCTGCTACCATCTTGTTTGTTATGTGGGTTATAGCACTTGCTTCAGGCGGAATAGGGATTAGAGGTTTATATAATTCACAGAAAGTTTCAGTACCAGTTTTATAAGCTATCTGGCAAAGAAAATCCTTTTTAGGCTCATTGCCTGTTGTCTCCGTATCAAAAAATATAATTTGCTTCATATACTGGTATTCTATCACAGATTTGCTACAATATAGACATGACATTACACGAACAAATCAAAAATAATATAAAGGAAAGTATGAAAGCAGGGGATAAGGTTCGCCTTGAAGTTATGCGGGGGCTTCTAACAGCCTTTACCAATGAGCTTGTAGCTACAGCCAGAACCCCTCAAGACATGCTTACTGATGAAGAAGCTATCAAGGTTATTACAAGAGCTTCCAAGCAGAGGAAGGATTCCATAGAGCAGTTTACCAAGGGTGGACGTATAGACTTGGTAAATGTAGAAGAGGACCAACTCAAAATATTGGAAGAATTTCTACCTAAGCTTATGGAAGAAAGTGAAATAGAAGAAATTGTAAAAGCTAAGATTGCAGAACTTGAAGTCAAAGATCTGACAAAGAAAGGAATGTTCATGGCATCTGTCATGAAGGATTTGAAAGGTAAGGCAGATGGTGCTCTCGTCAAAGAAGTCGTCGACAGATTATTTGTATAATTTAAAAATATAATAAATATGCGTATCATTTTACATTGGATTATAATTTCAGCTTCAGTAGTAGCCACTACATACATAGTATCGGGTATTAGTTTGTCGCCAGTGGTGTGGACGGCTCTTGTCGTGGGAGCATGTCTCACTCTTTTCAATATGTTCATCAAGCCAATAATTAGCATACTCACTCTTCCTCTCAATATTGTGACACTTGGACTGTTCTCGCTAGTAGTCAATGGTCTACTCTTTTGGTTCTTAGGAAGTGTTATAAAAGGATTTTCAGTCAGTACTTTCATGGCTGCTTTCGTCGGAGCATTACTGGTTTCCATAATAAACTGGGTTCTTAAAAAAGTATTTCATTTTGATTTTTAGTTATATATGGATCATATTTCTATCACGGCAATAAGACATTTTATTGAAGTTCATGCAATCATAGTTTACTTGATTTTATTTCTGGGTGTTATTATTGAAGGGGAAATAGTTGTAATATTTGCTGGCATATTTACTTACCTTGGTTCTATAGATGTATTCATCGCTCTTTCTTCTGTGATACTGGGAGGAGTTGCAAAGTCGTTTATAGGTTACTCGGTGGGTTCATATTTGCAGAAACATCATTCACATAAACCATTTATGAATAAAATAGAAAGTAGAATATCGTACTTTCTGCCAAGATTTAAAGAGCGACCATTTTGGTCAATTTTCATTTCTAGATTTTTTATTTTAGGTATTGGATGGTTTACTCTTCTGTTTTCTGGGTACAAACAAATTCCTTTGAAAATATATGTAAAGGCTGAATCATATTCACTGGCTATATGGTCAGTAGGGATCATGGCGCTGGGCTTCTTTTTCGGGTATACTGCATTGACTATCAGTCGAGATGTACGCCATGTGCTTGTAATCATTCTGGGATTCTTTATAGTATTCTTTGTCCTAGAGAAAGTTATCGCGTTTGTTTTTGAATTATTTAGTATTAAGGAATTTAATGAATTAGAATAAAATGTCTATTTTTACAAAAAAGAAAATATGTGTCACTCACAATGGAGCATTTCATACAGATGATCTCTTTGCTACGGCAACTCTTTCAATATTAAACAATGGCAATATTAAAATAATTCGCACCCGTGATCAGAGAATAATGAAAACAGGGGATTATGTTTATGATGTTGGAGGAGAGTATGATCCTAAGAGTAATCTTTTTGATCATCATCAGAAAGGAGGAGCTGGAAACAGAGAGAATGGAATTCCTTATTCTTCTTTTGGTTTAATCTGGAAAGAGTACGGAGAAAAAATATGTGGAAGTCTTGATGTAGCTTTTGAAATAGACAAGAAGATTGTTCAACCCATTGATGCTATCGACAATGGCATAGATGTGACGACTACCATATATAAAGATGTTGAGTCTTATACTATAAATAATATTACTAAGGCATTTTATCCTACATGGGATGAAGAGGTGAAAGATGTAGATAAAATATTTAAACAAGAAGTTCAGAAGATAATTCCTTTATTAGAAAGAGAAATAAAAGTTGCTCAGTCAAATATTAAAGGAGAGAAAATTATTATGGATGATTATAATAATGCAGTTGATAAACGTATTATAATTTTAAGTCAGCCATTTCATCGATTTTTAGTTAGAGATGTCTTACCTAAATTAGAGGAGCCTATATACTATATTTGTCCAAGTGGTCATAGTCTTGAATGGAAAGTAGAAACTGTTAGTACAACTTCTGATACAATGGAAAGTAGGAAATTATTTCCGGAAAGTTGGCGAGGGTTTACTGATGGAGATCCCAAATTAAGAGAAATAACAGGGGTTGATGATATTATTTTTTGCCATAAATCAGGATACTTACTACACGTTAAATCCAAAGAGAGTGCTATAAAACTTGCCGAAAAGGCATTATTAGCGTAAGTTGTAGGTATAGCTACGGCTCATATATTAAAATTTTACTCGCTTAGCCCTCTCCGCTCGTTCCTCGCTACGGCGCGCCCACACCTACTCGTAAAATTTTAATATATGAGCCTCCGCTTTAGATTGTATGTTTATCGATGAAATAAAATTTTTTGGAAAAGCTGGAACCGGTGGAGACGGGGTTGTTCGTTGGCGTCGCGAGAAGTTTGTGGATAAAGGTGGACCCAATGGAGGAGATGGAGGTAGAGGAGGGAGTGTCTTTGCGGTAGCAGTACAAGATATACACATACTTTCAAAGTATAAACACAAGAAAGAATTTAGAGGTAACGATGGAGAGCCAGGGGCAGGAGGTAGTCGTCATGGTAAGGATGGGGCTGATATAATCATAGAGCTACCTGTAGGTTCTATTATTACCAATGTTGAAAGTGGTGCATCTGTATCGCTAGATGAAGTAGGTCAAAAGGAACTCTTGCTCAAGGGTGGTCTTGGTGGTTTTGGTAATGAACAGTTCAAGACTTCTACGAACACCGCTCCGACAACTGCCACAAAAGGCAAGATGGGGGAAGAGGGTAACTTCAAGATCGAGCTAGAACTTTTCGCGGAAGTGGGGCTTATAGGCCTACCCAATGCAGGGAAGTCTTCACTCTTGAATGCTATAACTAACGCAGGGGCCAAGATCGGTAGTTATCAATTTACAACTCTTGATCCAAATCTTGGAGACTTCTATGGGCATATTATTGCCGACATTCCAGGACTTATAGAAGGTGCCTCAGAAGGCAAAGGTTTAGGAATTAAATTCTTGAAACATATAAAGAGGACTCGCATGCTCGCACACCTAGTGTCGCTTGAGAACGAAAACCCTATGAAGGTATACAAACAAATTCGTAAAGAGCTAGGGACTTATGATAAAGCTCTTCTTGAGAAGAAAGAAATAATAATTTTGACGAAGACAGATGCAGTAGAAGACAAAAAGAAAATAGAAAAGATAAAGAAAGAATTTGAGAAGCTAGGCAACCCAGTCATGACTTTGTCTTTGTATGAAGATGATTCTGTAAAGAAGTTGATAGATGGGCTTGTAAAATTGTTGAGAAAATAATATAGTGTAAAAACTAACATGCCCTGTTAGCTCAGCTGGTAGAGCAGCTCCCTCTTAAGGAGATGGTCGGGGGTTCGATTCCCTCACGGGGCACAATAAAAAAATCCTGAAAAGGATTTTTTTATTGTGCCCCGTAACAAGACAACTACTTGTCTTGTGTGATGGAAGCGAAGAGCTTTTCCTTATGAGCTTGCGAATGGAAAAGGTGTACTGGTCCTGTAAGGACTGATAAGGCTACTGCCGGTCCCTACGATATTATTCCCTCCATGGGTCACACATGTAAATATTAAGAATAAATAATCTATACTGAGCTTGTATTATAAGGCTTTTATTGGAATATTGAAATATCCGCAAAATAAGCCCAAAATAGCTTGACTTATATACTTATATGTATATAATAGTCGTTACAGTCTGGTGTATACCTGGCTGATTTATTTTCTTTGAAATTTATATAGTTTGTATCACAAATTTGTCCGCATAGCTTAGGAGCTTATGCGAGACAAGCAAGCCCGCACACTTATATTTTTATAAATATTGTGTTGTTGGGTAATACCGTATACTTACAATAAAAATATAAGTGTGCGGGCAAGTACTCTCGCAGGTGCGAGATATATTCTACAGCGTGTAGGATGAAATAATCCAGTTTAATCGTAACAAAGAAGTATTTTTTCTTTTGTTCCGTTCTATTTTTAAAGTAGAGTTTGATCCTAGCTCAGGATGAACGCTGGCGGCGTGGATAAGGCATGCAAGTCGAACGGACTTTATTTTTCCGATGATGAGATTACATCAAGTCAAAGGTCGTTTAAAGTTAGTGGCGAACGAGGTAGTAATACATAGGAACTTCCCCCTAAGTCGTGAACAACTCACCGAAAGGTGAGCTAATACACGATAGTCTCTCCGGAGTAAAGTTTTTCGCTTAGGGAAAGGCCTGTGAAGTATCAGCTAGTTGGCGGTGTAAAGGACCACCAAGGCTATGACGCTTAGGGGAGCTGAGAGGCTGACCCCCACCGATGGGACTGAGACACGGCCCATACACCTACGGGTGGCTGCAGTCGAGAATCTTCCGCAATGGACGAAAGTCTGACGGAGCGACGCCGCGTGATTGATGAAGCTCTTCGGAGTGTAAAGATCTTTTATGAGGGAAGAAGTTTATTGACGGTACCTCATGAATAAGGGGCTCCTAATCTCGTGCCAGCAGGAGCGGTAATACGAGAGCCCCGAGCGTTATCCGGAATTATTGGGCGTAAAGGGTGCGTAGGTGGCACTGTTAGTCGTTTGTCAAATCCTTGGGCTTAACCTAAGAACCGCGAACGAAACGGCAGAGCTAGAGAGTGTGAGGGGTATAGGGAACTAATAGTGTAGGGGTGAAATCCGTTGATATTATTGGGAACACCAAAAGCGAAGGCACTATACTGGCACATATCTGACACTCAAGCACGAAAGCGTGGGTAGCGAATGGGATTAGATACCCCAGTAGTCCACGCCCTAAACGATGATCTCTAGTCTTTCGGAGTATCGACCCTCTGAGAGACGTAGCTAACGCGTTAAGAGATCCGCCTGGGAAATACGGCCGCAAGGCTAAAACTCAAAGGAATAGACGGGGACTTGCACAAGTAGTGGATTATGTGGTTTAATTCGACGATAAACGAAGAACCTTACCAAGGTTAGAAATCAACGTGAAAGCCCTGAGAAACCAGGGCCCTCGCAAGACTAGTTGACAGGTGATGCATGGCCGTCGTCAGTTCGTGGTTTGAATTGTTCCCTTAAGTGGGGTAACGAACGCAACCCTCGTCGTGTGTTATAAGTGTCACACGAGACTGCCCCGACCCAAGCGGATAAAAGTTGAAAGTTAAAAGTTCATAAAGTTCATAAAGTAAAATGCATTTTGCATTCACTTTATAACTTTACACTTTATAAAACTTTATAACTATTTGTACGTTTCGGTCGGGGAGGAAGGGGAGGATGACGCCAGGTCAGCATGTCCCTTGATACCTTGGGCTACACACATAATACAATCGCAATTACAACGGGCAGCGACGGGGTAACCCTGAGCGAATCCTATAAAAATTGCGCCAGTTCGGATTGGGGGCTGCAACTCGACCCCATGAAGTTGGAATTACTAGTAATCGCGGGTCAGACATACCGCGGTGAATACGTTCTCAAGTCTTGTACTCACCGCCCGTCAATTCAAGGGAGCCGGGAATACTCGAAATCTCTCCAGAAGGAGGGCCTACAGTAAGCTCGGTGACAGGGAATAAGTCGTAACAAGGCACGGGTAGCGGAAGCTGTTCGTGGAATAATTCAATTTGAAATCGATCTCTTACCTTCATTTATGAAGTGAGACGATCTTATTGAGTCGATATTGTGTAGCTCAATTGACTACACAATGGACATTGATTTTAAGTCCTAAAAGAAATCTGACAACAAGGGAAAGACCTGTAGGACGGAACAAAAGAAAGAGTGCTTTACTTAAATGGATTATTGATACACCCCCACACTTATATTTTTATTGAAGATTAAAATCTTCGCTGTAAACAGTTATAAAAATATGGGTGTGGGGGTACAAACTATATAAATACAAAACAAAAAACATCTCAAGCTATTGAGATGTTTTTTGTTTTAATGTTATAATAGATAGTATATTTATTATATTAAATTAATTTTATGACAACACCAGAACTTATACAATTTGTGAAAAATGAGCTTGCCTCTGGGCTAGATAGGAAGACTATTGCTACTAAGCTAGAAGCAGAAGGTTGGAGTGCGGGAGATATAATAGATGTTTTCAATATTATTGAGAACAAGCCAAATGTAGCTACAGTTGCACCAGTAATAAACAAAACACCCAAGGTTATATTTCTTCAGTCCAAGAAGAAGGTTTCTAGCCTTCTATTGCCAATCATTATCTTAATATTTATCATAAGTGGCGTAGCTCTTGCGTATGGATCTGGCTATTTTATATTCCCTTCGAAATTACTTGGAGAATCATTAGACACCTCAAGGAATTCTAAAGCTTCTACTATTGATATGCATATTGTTGCTGAATCATCACATGTAGGAGTGGAGACTAATACAGACCAAGGGTTTAAAGTTATTGATTTGGCCATGAAAGGTTCATTTGATCTTATAGATAAGAATAATTTAAAGTCAGATACTTCTTTCGTTTTGAAATTGGATGGCGAGGAAGCTTCCATGGATTCTCGCATTGTTAATGGCTCACTCTACGTGAAGTTACTCAAAGCTCCCAATCTAGGAAGTATCTCATTAAAGCCACTTGAGAATCAGTGGATCGTTTTCCCTCGAAAGTCTAGCCTAGGTGACATAAGCAACAATCCACTAATATCTTCCTCTGGATTTGGCTCAAAAATAGTGAATAATTTAACCCCAGAACAGAAGCAAAAGATCTACGATATTACGAGTAGAGCTAGCCTTATCAAGATGACAAAAAAACATTTACCAGCAATAGTGGATGGATCTTTGTCTTATCATTTTAACTTTGACTTAGACAAAGAAGGAGTGGCTTCATACTTGAAAGAGGTGCTTATCTATCTAAGGAATACAGAAAATGGCAAAGAATTATCCTTGGTAACAGATTCCGACTATGCCAAAATTATAGAATCTTTAAATAATTTTCACGGAGAAATCTGGATTGGAATATTCGACCATATTCCTCACAAGCTAGTAGTGAGTGGAGATATCGTAGATAAAGAAAGTAAAGATATTGAAGCTCTCAAGATATCAATGACAATGCTCTACTCTAGTTTAGACCAGCCTGCTGTTGTAGAAGTTCCGGAAGGAAGCATTGAAGGAAAAGAATTAATGTCGGCACTTTTTGGAAATTCAAAACCTGAAAGTGACTTAAGCATAGATCCAAAGCCAGAAATTACTGAAAAGAAATCTACGAAGAAGTAATAATACATAACAGAAAATCATCTCAAGTCTTGAGATGATTTTCTGTTATGTGCTAAAGTCAGCGGGTGCTAACCTCCAACACAATTGCATATGTGAGTGCAGCCGCTGACTTAAACACACAACGACTGCCACCTCTATATCATAACATTTTGGTACAAAATACAAAACCCCACCGATTGCTCGATGGGGTTTTGCTATGCAATTGTTACAGTAAAATAAATTTGTACTGAACGTTGGAACTTAATCTCACTAAGGACAGTATAGCAAAATAAATTGGTATTGTCAAGCCCTATAACATCTGATACAATATAATCAGGTTTGTATTGGATAGATGCGCCTTAATTTATTAGGGTGAGGAAAGTCCGGGCACATATTCAAGCTTTTGCTTGATTAAACGTAGCGGGTAACGCCCGTCGCCCGTAAGGGTAGAGTTGCGAACAGAGACGAATCGAACATTAATGAAAATTAGTGTTCGGGTGAAACGGCAAAATACTTACGCGTGTGCAAGATCGTACTTTCTGGCTTTATGCCAGAATTTGAATCGCTTGAGGTGTGGAGTAATTTACATCCTAGATAAATATCTATTACTCTAGCAATAGGGAACAGAACCCGGCTTATAGATACAAACCAAATATATGAAAAACACCTTGTCCAAAGCATGGTGTTTTTCATATCTATCTATATATTAGAGTTCTAGATTTTTTTAATAGCTTCTCTCGAAATGCACACATAATTTTCTGTTGAAAATTTGCTCTGCTCAGCTCGACAGCCTGCGCAAGGCATTTCTTAAGAACTATTATAAAAAATCTATACGGGCTAATTAATTTTTTATTATATTTTTTTAATTAATTAAATTTAAAAATAAATTTTTTTAAAAAAAGAAAAAAAGTTATCCACACATTTTATCGAAAAAGTATTGCGGTTATTTCTTTTATGTTAGATAATATATGTGTGAGTGTGATTAATTTTTTTTACAAAAATTATTTTATAAAATTTTGTAAGGTCGTGAAGTCACACATCTTTTAAAAATAATAAATTTTTTAAATATATGGCAGCAAAAAAGAAGGCTAAGAAAGCAGTTAAAAAAGTAGCTAAAAAGGCAGTTAAAAAAGTAGCTAAAAAAGCAAAGAAGGGAAAGAAGTAATTCTACCCCCAATTGGTTTTAAGAAAATCCCCTCTCTATCGGGGATTTTCTTTTTGTGCTAAAATACAAAATATATGAGTATATTTGAATCAATATTAGGAAACGAAAATGACAGACAAGTAAAGAAGTGGAAGTCTATAGTCAATAAAATCAACGAATTAGAACCTGCAATGAAAGAATTGACAGATTCTTCTTTTGTGTCTAAAACACAGGAATTTAAAGACAGACTATCCAAGGGTGATACCCTAGAGGACATATTACCAGAAGCCTTCGCACTTGTTCGTGAGGCATCTGTCCGCACTTTCAATATTCGTCCGTATGATGTTCAGATGATCGGAGGTATTGCACTCAACAATGGCGACATAGCAGAAATGAGGACAGGTGAAGGTAAGACCAACATGGCAACCCTTCCTGCGTATTTAAATTCAATTACAGGTCTCGGAGTTCACATTGTTACAGTCAACGATTATCTTTCTCGTCGTGATGCAGTTTGGATGGGACCGGTCTTCGCTACTCTTGGCGTCAGTGTTGCTGTGGTAAATTCTGAGAATAAATCTTACATGTATGATCCAACACATAAGGATGAAGTGAGTGAGAACGAGGGAGAGTTGAGTTCATTTAAGGTTCAGTATGAGTTCCTTCGTCCTTGCTCTCGTCGCGAGGCTTATGCTTGTGACATTACTTACGGTACGAACAATGAATTTGGTTTCGACTTCCTTCGAGACAACTTAGCCAACAGTATTGGAGACATCGTCCAAAGAGGACATCACTTTGCTATTGTCGACGAAGTAGACTCTATCCTTATCGATGAATCTAGAACCCCACTTATCATATCTTCTTCTGCCGAGGATTCTGAAGACTTGTATTATACCTTTGCCGATATAGCCAAGAACCTTAAATTAGAAGAGGATTATACCGTCGATGAGAAGCTTCGGGCTATTTCACTCACTGACGCAGGTATTACAAAGGCAGAAGACTTGCTCGGCATGAAGGACATATATACCGAGAAGGGTATCAAATACGTGCACCACTTAGAAACCGCAGTGAAAGCCCGAGCTCTATATGAGAACAACAAAGACTATGTCGTCAAAGATGGTGAAGTGATCATTGTCGATGCATTTACTGGCCGTATGCAACCAGGCCGTCGCTGGAGCGAAGGACTCCACCAAGCCATAGAAGCTAAAGAAGGTGTGAAAATTGAGAAGGAGACTAGAGCGGTAGCATCTATCACATTTCAGAATTATTTCCGTTTTTATAAAAAGCTTTCAGGTATGACAGGAACAGCCGAAACTTCCAGAGAAGAATTTTTCAAAGTTTATGGTCTCAATGTCATCGTCGTACCTACCCATAGAGAGATTAATAGAAAAGACTTGAACGATCTCATCTATCAGACAGAGAAGAGTAAGCTCTTGGCAGTAGCACAAAAAGTTAAAGATTTGCATGCGAAGGGTCAGCCAGTTTTAATTGGAACAGTTTCTATAGAGAAGAACGAACTCCTCTCTGCATATCTGACACAAGCCGGAGTTCCACATACAATTTTGAATGCCAAGAATCATGAAAGAGAAGGCGAGATTATTGCCAATGCGGGCAAGCTAGGGGCAGTGACTGTAGCTACCAATATGGCTGGGCGTGGAGTTGATATCAAGCTTGGTGGAGTACCATTTAGCCAAGAGGCTTATGAAGAAGTGAAATCCTTGGGGGGATTGTTCGTCTTAGGTACCGAGCGTCACGAAGCTCGCCGTATCGACAACCAGCTACGAGGGCGTTCAGGCCGTCAGGGGGATCCGGGAGTCACACAATTCTATGTCTCACTTGAAGATGATCTTATGCGCATCTTCGGATCAGACAGACTGAAGAGTATGATGGGCAAGCTTGGCATACCAGAGGATCAGCCTGTGGAGAATAGATTCATATCGAATGCCATCGAAAGTGCTCAAGCCAAGATAGAAGGCTTTCACTTCGACTCACGTAAGCATACTCTTGAATACGACAACGTCATGAATCACCAGAGAAATGTTATCTACGGCAGACGTCGTGCAATGCTCGAAGGGGATTATAAAAAGATTCAGGAATTCCTAGATGAGCTAGTTGTGGACTATCCGAAGCTACTGGAGACTATCAAAGAGAAGCAAGAGAAGGTAGGGGAGGCTGTATTCATGGAGACAGTTCGAAGGATAATCCTTTACATTACCGACAACCTTTGGGTAGAACACCTAGAGACCATGGAGTATACTCGCTCTTCGGTGAATTTGCGTGCTTATGGTCAGAGAGAGCCACTTATAGAATACAAGAAGGAGGGCCTGCGACTCTTCAAAGAGATGGAGATAGTCTTCAAAGAGCAAGTTTCCTCTCTTATTTCTACTATGAATGTAGATACTGAAAGGTCTGATGAGCAAGTCATAGAAGAAAGACCAGCCTTAGTCTTAAGTTCTAGTGACGAAGGAAATACTCCAGAAAGAAGAGACTCTCCTAAAATCGGTCGCAACGACCCCTGCCCTTGTGGCTCTGGCAAGAAGTACAAAGTCTGTCACGGAAAAGATAAATAGCAAATATCCTTATAAATCAAGGTTTTTATGATACAGAAGGGGATTGTTGTCAAAAATAGCAAGAAATCCTTGTATTTAGGGCTTATTTTGACACAGTAAATACAAGGTTGTCAATGCATAGTATACAAAATATCCTTATAAAATAAGGATATTTTGTATTTGACGGTAGTAAAAATTATGGTATAACTATTGACTTTTATAAACCTTTGTGCTACTATATGGGTAGTTCCAAGTATATCGTCATTATCGATTATATATAAGGAGCTTTTTACTTTAGACCTAATCTTTGTAAAAAGATAGATTCAAAGTAGAACCCTTAGGGGCGTCTGACGGCATGAACGTCGTTAACTATGAGCAAACAAAAAATTATACGTTACTTGCAGTCGATTGTTGCCATTCCTATGTTAGCCGTGGCTATGCCACTCTCAGGAATACAGGGCATTACAGACACGACCCCAAGTATCGCAAATAAGGTTGAAGTTACTGATTCTGCGATAACAACGCAAGAAAAGGCTGACTTCAAAAAGAAAGCTGATGCTATAGATACATTTCTTACTTCACGCGGATCAGTGCTAGCCGGATATGGGGCCAAATTCGTGGAGGAAGCAGACAAGAATAATATCGACTGGCGTTTACTCATCGCTATCGCTGGACGTGAGACTACATTTGGGAGAAATATGTGCAAGAATCCAAAAGCACAGAATAATCCATTTGGTTGGGGTTCATGTAAGATAGGCTTCAAGTCTATCGATGAATCAATCGAAAAGGTCTCAGCAAGTCTAGGTGGTAACAGTGAAGGTACAGCTCATCATTATACAAATAAGACAACTCTTCAGATTCTGCGCAAATACAACTCAGTTATCCCTAACTATCCTAAAGAGGTAGAAAGAATAATGAAAATGATAGATGCTAGTGACCCTATAAAATAATTTAACAAAAATACAAAAGGCTCCGACGTACGTCGGAGCCTTTTGTATTTTTTAGAACCTAACCCTAAATCTTCTTGAAGTTCTCAATCATAATACTCTTCTCACCATTTCTTTCGGTTACTTTCCCTTGGAGGGCAATGATAGTATCTTTGATCAAGATATCCTTATTGGTCTCATAGAGCTTAGAGAATACGACAGCATCTATACTTCCTGTGTAATCTGAAATCTTTATAAAGGCCATGCGGTCGTTCTTCTTGGTTGTGACTATTCGAATATCATCTATGATAGAGGCTATCGTTACAGGTGTATTGACCTTCAGTTCTTCTTGGACTTTCTTTATAAGAGTTCCAAATTTCTCAATTTTATCTTTGTAATTATCTAGTGGATGTCCTGAAATATATAGACCCAGCAAGTCTTTCTCCCATGTTAGCTTCTCCATAAGTGTTGCTTCGAGCTGGTCATCGAGAGATAGCTTCACCTCTATGCCACCTATCGAGCCAAAGAGAGATTCCTGAGAGCCAGACCCACGGGATTCTTTGTTGAAGGCTAGAAGCTTCTCTAAGTTACCCATAATCATGTTGCGGTGTACGACAAGGTCGTCCATAGCTCCACACTTGGCCAAGGCCTCTACTGACTTTTTGTTCAAGTTTTTGTGATTGATTCTTTCAAAGAAGTCAGCCAAGGATTTGAACTTGCCATTCTTTTTGCGTTCTTCAATGATTGAGTCAGCTATATCTACTCCTAAGTTTTTAATATTATAGAATCCAAAGCGGATAGTTCTATCTGTAGCATGATTACTTCCTTTTATAACTGTGAAGCCTCCGTAACTTTCATTTATATTTGGAGGGAGAACTTTGATATTCATCTTTTCACATTCATGGATTATTTCTGCTACCTTTTCGATATCTCCCGATTCAGAAGTCATGATTGCTGTCATGTACTCTACGGGGTAGTTGGCTTTCATATAGGCAGTCTGGTATGCTACGAGTCCATAACTTGCGGCGTGTGCCTTTCCGAATCCATAGGCAGCGAATGGTTCAATGAGGGTCCAAATTTCTTGGGCCTTTTTTTCATTCAAGCCATTTTTTATAAAGCCAGCTAGTAACTTTTCTTTTTCTGCTTGCATAACTTCTGGAATCTTCTTTCCCATGGCCTTACGAAGCTTATCAGCTTCCAGCCAAGAATACCCAGCCAAGCCAATAGCTGTCATCAAGACATCGTCCTGATAAGTAATGATTCCATAAGACATACTTAGGATATCCTTAAGTCTGGGGTCTATGAATGTTATTAATTTTGGATTATGTTTACGTTTAATATACTCAGGTATCATTTCCATCGGACCAGGACGATATAAGGCCACCATTGCATTGATATCGTGTATGGTAGTTGGTCGTAGTTCCTTCAAATACCTTGTCATTCCCGAGCCGTTCAATTGGAAAAGCCCCATAGTTTCTCCTCGGGAAAGAATTTCAAAAGTCTTCTTATCATTTATATCAATCTCATCTATCTTGATATCAATTTTATGAATTATTTTAACTAATCTTACAGCTTCAGCCAAGATGGCCAAATTTCGGATTCCTAGGAAGTCGAATTTAGGAAGCCCTGCATCTTCTATACTGTACATATCGTACTGAGTAATAATGTGCCCACCCTTAGGGTCGTACTGTATAGGGGTGAATTCATAAAGTGGTCGAGGTGCCATGACGACGCCTGCCGCATGAACGGAAATGTGTCGCACGCATCCTTCCATTTTCTTCGCCAAGTCTATAATCTTTTTCGTATCGGGTTCTTCTTTGTAAGCTTTCTTAAGTTCAGGAACTATCTTCATTGCATGATCTATAGTCATCGGCATACCCTGTGAACCGAGAGGAATCATACTTGAGATTCTATCTCCAATATTGTATGGATAGCCTAGGGCGCGAGCCACGTCACGCACAGAACCCTTCGCCATCATCGTACCAAATGTACCTATCTGTGCGACCTTGTCTTCTCCGTATTTTCTTTTTGCATAGGCTATGACTTCGTCGCGGCGATTATCAGCAAAGTCCATATCTATATCGGGGAGTGATGGACGCTCTGGGTTTAGGAATCTTTCGAATGGTAACTTGTAGGCTATAGGATCAACCTTGGTAATACCTGTTAGATAAGTTGTGAGGGAACCAGCGACGGATCCTCTGATGTTCGTATAAATGTCGTTGTCTCTTGAGAATTGAAGCAAGTCAGAAACAACCAAGAAGTAGGCAGGGTAGCCCTTCTGTTTAATTATTTTAAGTTCGTATTCCAATCTATCTATATAGGTGGGCGTTTTCTCGAGCTTTCTACTTTCAAACCCTTTGTATGCAAGCTCTCGAAGTACTTCATCGGCAGTAAGGCCATCTGGAATAGGGAAATCAGGGAAGTAAGCTTTGCCTAGTCCTATGTCGTAGCTTTCGCACAAGTCGGCTACTATCTTGGTGTTCGATACTGCTTCGGGGATATCCTTGAAATATTTTAAAGCTGTCTTCTCGTCAATAAGGGAAAAGTCGTCGGCAGAGAATTCGAGCCCTGTGCCTTCCTTGCCGTCCATCACTCCAGTGTTCACTGCTAGGAGAGTATGGTGAGCATCGTGGTCATCTTCACACAGGTAGTGAGAGTCTTGTCCAGCGACGACAGGAATACCAAACTTTTTCCCTAAGGCCACAATTCCATCTCTTAGCTTCTTGTCATTTTCAACGTGTGGGTGAGAGTGTACTTCTAAGAAATAATATTCCTTACCGAAAATTTCTTGGTGTTCTTTTATTAAATTTTCAGCTTTTTCATCGTTACCAGCGAGGATTGCTTGAGAGAGCTGACTGCCCATACAACCCGAAAGACATATGATGCCTTCGCTATACAAACGCAAGATTTCTTTGTCCATGCGAGGTTTATAGTAGTAGCCTTCCATATTGGCTATGGATACAAGTCGCATCAGGTTTTTGTATCCTTGCAGATTACGAGCAAGGAGAGTTAGGTGGTATCTCTTGTTGTCTACTCCGGGTTCCTTGTCGGCTCGTCCTCTCTCCGCTATATATGCCTCAACACCTATTATTGGCTTTATACCAGCCTTATGAGCCTCTTTATAGAGTTCTATGGCTCCATACAGGTTGCCATGGTCTGTGATAGCTAGAGCGTTCATACCGTTCTTCTTGGCTGTTTTAATCATGTCGGGAATCTTAGAAAGTCCGTCTAGTAGGGAGTAATGTGAGTGGGTATGAAGATGTATAAATCGTGAATTCAATTCCGCTTTTTCCATTTCCTTAGTATAGCAAATAAGGTATTATTGTTCTATATGGCAAATAAAGACACCATAAAATACATAATCGGTATAGATGAGGTTGGTAGAGGTCCCTTGGCAGGGCCGGTGGCTGTCTGTGCATTTCTTATAAAAGATGAAAAGTTTATTGAAACTTGCATAGGTCAGACCTATGCAGAAAAAAAATTATCGAAATTAAAAGATTCGAAAAAGCTTAGTAAAAAGCAAAGGGAAGAGTGGTTTGAATATTTGAAGAAGCAAAAAGCCGAAGGCTTTTGCGACTACTCTGTATCTTTTGTTTCTTCTGAAAATATTGATAAATTTGGAATTGCGAAATGCATTCAGAAAGCATTAAATGAGTCTCTTTATAAAGTCGCTTCACAGAATCTTCCAAATTTTTCCCGCTTTACCCTAAAGGGCTCCGACGCGGATAAAAATTTGGAAGATTCTGCTTCGTTTCAGATTTTTCTCGATGGTGGGCTTCATGCTCCTGCCCAATACGTTAATCAAGAGACAATTATAAGAGGGGACGAACTTCATCCTGTTATTTCACTCGCATCCATTGTGGCGAAGGTTACTCGTGATAAAGTTATGACCAAATATGCAAAAGAATATCCCGAGTATGGCTTCGAGCATCACGCAGGTTATGGTACTAAAGCCCACTATGAAGCTATCAAGAAGTCAGGCCTTACCCCCATCCACCGCAAAACTTTCATACATTAAAAATTACAATTAAGAAACGGCCGTTTCTTAATTGTAATTTAGTTTTTATGTGAACTTTTTACAAAATATTTAGTAATTCTTATCTAGCCAGTTTTGAATATCTTTCTTGTCGTCTTTAATCCAGGCAATGTTGGACTCTAATTGTTCGTAGGATTGCTTTAGGGTTTTCTCACCTCCAGGGGCTACATTTTTACTAAAGAATTTCTTAGCATCTATCAAATCTTCTTTTTTTGTATGATAACCCAAGAATGGTAAGAATTTAGTTAGGAAATTACTTCCACCGTATCTTTTAAGTATAACTTCCCAGTTGTCTTTGACAAAATTCCAAGCTAAATCTTGCCCCTCTTTATTTCTCCAAATTGACGCTAATATAAATGGGGTATCTTGGCTTCGAACATGTTTTGACATTGAGAACCGCAGGGCTTTCTCTACCACTTTATAATTATTGAAAGACCCTAGTGATCTACCTATAGTGTCCCGCTCCTCCGCACTGTCTGTGTTCGTATATAAATATTCAAAGGTTTTCCACTCTTTTAAACCTCCATTAGATATAACTACACCATAGATTGCCGTCTTTAGGTCTGGATCTATCGGCTTTATATTTCTATTGTCGAATACTTTCTTTGCTTCTTTGATAATATATTTATCTCCATAAAATCCCGCTTGAGATATTGCCAAACTTCGAAGCAATGTATTCCCGTGACTTTCATTTTCCATTTTTTCAAACCCAAATTTATCCGCAAGTGGTGAGAATAGTGACAATGCATACTTTTTATATTTTAAAGTTTCTTCTCCTTTTTCTATCAATACGTTATATATTTTTCTTACCCCACTAGCTATTTCTAGCCATATCATGTACTCTGTCTCATCTTTATAATTTTGAGAAAATTCTAGAACTTCACTCGCTTTTATATACCCTCCTTCTGCTAGTGAGAATAAATTTTTGATAATTCCTAATCTATCTATAGGGGCAATTTTCTTTTCTTTAATTTTTGTCTTCAAGTATTCAAGTGTTTTATGGTCATAATTAACTTTTAGAAAGGAAGATTCATTTAGATTTATTAGGCCGAAAGCGTTGCCTTTGATTTTTGTTTTTGTTTTATTTATTAGAAGTTTTTCTTCTGTTACTTTATCTTTATTTATTAATTCACAAGAAAGAGGAATCTGCCACTTGGAACTCTTTTCTACTCTCTCAAATTTTCTTCTAGTGACTCTACTAGAGAAAAATCTTTCTTGGGTTAGCCATAAGTCCGATTTGTGGCTCGAAATAGAGACAAGAGGGAAGCCGGCTTGCTTTGTCCAAGAGCTCATCATTTTCTTTACAGGTTTCTTGCTTACTTTCTCAAAAGCCTCCCATAAATTTATAGTTTGTGTATTTTTGTAACTATGCTTTTTAAGATAATATCTAAGCCCATCTCTAAATTTATCTTCACCCAAGTACATTGAAAGCATTCGTATCAAGGTGCAACCCTTCTCATAAGAAACCATATCGAAAGTCTCATTAATTTCATCTGGATGGTTTACATCAACTTCTATTGGGTGTGAGTTCTCTAGTGAATCTATTTCAACTGCATTTTTATATCTACCACCTGAGAAGAATATTGGCCATGTATTCCACTGTGGGAAAAGGTGATCAACACAAAACTTTTCCATATAAGCTGCGAATCCTTCATTGAGCCAAAGGTCTGTCCACCAGTGCATTGTGACTAAGTTCCCAAACCATTGGTGAGCGATTTCGTGAGAAATAGCCGTAGCAACCCACTGTCTATTTACAAGAGACGTGTTTTCGTCACTTACCAGAAGTGCAGTCTCTCGGAAAGTAATTGCTCCCCAGTTCTCCATTGCAGCAGATTCGAAGTCGGGGATAGCGATAAGGTCTAGTATGGGTAGTGGATACGGTATGTCAAAATATTTATTGAAGAATTCCAGAGACTTTATAGCTACTTCTAGTGCGAAACGAGCTTGGTGTATCTTGCCTTTAGTAGTGAATACACGGACTTGGACACCTTCTTTTGTTTTACTTTCTATAAATTCAAATTCGCCAATAATAAATGCAAGCAAGTATGTGGACATAATAGGCGAGGGAGCAAATGATACTATTTTGTAGCCTGTACTATGTGGAGCAATATTTATAGGTAATGTGTTCGATATGGCAGTATGACTTTCAGGTATTACAAGTGATACTTCGAACACCGCCTTGTGCGCAGGTTCGTCAAAGCAGGGGAAGGCTCGACGTGCGTCTGTAGTTTCAAATTGTGTCGTTGCTATGTGCTTCTCTACTCCATCGACTACGTATCTACTTTTATAAAATCCTCGCAGAGAGTCGCTAATGATTCCAGAGAAAACAATAGATAGTTCTCCTTTGCCTTTTGGTATTACATTTTTGAAGTAGAATGTGGCTGTTTCCTTTTTAGTATCATAAGTAATTTTATAAGCAAACTGTTCTTTTTTATTACTCTTAATACTTACTGTCTCTATGTCCAAGTCTTTACTATGAAGAGTTATGTTTTTTATGTCTTTATCGGTATTTATTTTTATTATTTCATTTCCAGAAAATGTAAATGATAAAAGATCTGGATGAAGATGTAGATGGTAATGAGTAGGGTATATATGTGGCTCTAAACGTACTGATTTCTTGCTAATTTTTCTAGTTTTTGTCATGTTTTTGATTATACTCCCGATTTATTAAGAGGTAAACCGTTTGTATAAATTGCAGCCCTGTAAGGGGCAAAATAGCTAAATTTCTCTAAATTTTAATATTCAGTAAATATATGATAGCAAAATACCTATATTTATCAACGTATATTAAAGGTGAAGGGGTATTGACAAAAGGCATACTTATATGATATAATACTCATATGAAAAATAAAACATTAAAAAATTTAATAGCACTCGGAGCTTTTGCTTTTATTGTCCTTGGAGTCAATTTTGCATCTGCTGACTTTGAGACTATCCCTATGGGATACAATGTTGGATATTCTTATCCTACATATAATCGTGGTTATACTGGAGTTGGTGGTTCTAATCAATATTATAATTACACAGAACAGCAATACTCATATACAGTACCACAACAGCAAAATAACTATGCCATACAGCAACCTTATACTTACGTACAAGCACAGCCTCAGACTCAAATCAAGTACGTAGAAGTCCCAACTGTTAAGTATGTAGAAGTTCCTACTGTAAAGTACGTAACAGCACCTAGTACAACTACTACTCAGTATGTTGCTTCACCTCAACAGCAAGTTCAATATGTAAATTCTGGATCCAATGTCGGTAATACTCAAGGAGCTTCTGTCCTTGGAGCAAGTGCGGTTACTTCCTCATATGGCAAGAATACTGGAGTACAAGGCAACACAGGTCAGTTTGTGAACTATGATGCCAATAGTAAGAGTCAAGGTGTAATGCTAGCCAATGCTTATGGAGCATACAACACACAGCCTGTAGTTTATGATACCAACGGAGTTACAGCATTGTCAGTTAAAGGTTCAGGAAGCTTTATGCCAAGTTCAGTCTTTCAGTGGTTCTTGTTCATCCTTCTAATCTTAGCAATAATCATTATTGCTCGTATGGTCAGTAAAACTTTCAGTAAGGATCCTCATGGGGCAGTAGCACACTAATACTAATCTGAATATATAAAAAGCACCTCTCGCGAGGTGCTTTTTATTATTTAAATACATATTATCGTGGGCAGACGAATTCACAATTGGGGCCAGTGCGTCCTACATAAGAACCATCGGGGCATTGTTTGGCATCCATAGTACAGGCAACTGGTCCTTTAATTACTGGAGCTTTAGATTCTGGTGGTATACTCTCCATTAAGTTAATTTTGACTTCATTATTGTTTCTAATATAACTAAAACTTTTATTGCCCTGTATATGACCATCTTCATATGTCATCTTTCCAGTTTTTGTAGAAGGATTTATGTTTACAGAAGTTATATACCATGAACCGCCTAAAACAGGCTTTTCTGGCACAATGGTTTTAACATTGTCACGAATATATTTTTCAACAATAATTTTGTCATCTAGTGCACTGCAATCTGTTTGTGACATCTGGAATCCAGAAGTAAGCTTAGTTACATCTTTATATACATATACTCCATCTCCTCTATCTATCATCTCACCAAACAAAGCGACAGCAGATCCTTCACCAAATTCAATATTTAATTGTTCCCTTACATTCATACCTTCAGCCAAAGAATCCCACCAAACATCTGCAATACGTCCGCTAATCTTAGGATCCATTGGTCCAACATTCCCTGCAAATTTTCCAACCTTGCTATCTTTCTCGGCTGGAAGGTTTCGGTATTCACCGGTTACCTTATCTCCCAAAATACTCATTTTCAGCCAAGCCTGATCATAGAAACCACGCGAAGTCTCTTTTGAATATTGATAGCACATGGCAATAGCTTCTCTTGCTGGAGGATTTTGTATAACTATGTTTAACCTTTTATTCCTTGAAATAAAGACGAAAATCACGATTATAATAACGATAAATATAGATATATAAGTTAGTATTTTTTTCATAATATAATTGTATCACAGGTTCAAGCTTATACTAAGCCTGCTAGTTTTCACAAATCTTTTTTAATCTATCAATAAAAGCCTTTTCCCAGAATTTCATTGAGTACCAACTTAGAAGTGGTCTGGCTATTATTCTTAGCCATCTATTGTGAATATCAACTCCATAGGTATAATTAATCCTCGTGCCTTCTTCTGTCTCTTCCATCATAAATTCTTCATGACCAGATATACCCAATTTCGAATTCTCATTATCAGAAACATACCCTTTCTCAGGAATAATTTCTGTTTTCATTTTGACGGGGAACACTGTGCCGAAAGACTTTACTTGGGCATCAATTTCCAATTTATTGCCATCTTTCTTGGTAATAACCAATGACTCTGCAACAGTTGGGAAATTCTTTGGTATATTTTCAAAGTCCGTAACTATTTTGAAAACTTGATCAATAGGCGCCTTAATAATCCAAGAACCTTTTAAGTTAATATGTTTCATTATTGTATTATAGCAAAAAAAGTAGAATTCACTTATTCCGATTTTGGATTAAGTAGAAACCTTTTTGGAAACAAACACGAAGCTTAAGATTTATCGTTCAAGTATTTGCTAGCAATACTTAATGCGAATGAAGGCAAGATGACAAATACCGTTGCAAATAGAAGTCTAATCAATATTTTACTAATATTTGAATCTGGAGCATCTGGTCCAGAACCAGTCACAACAACCAGTATTCCGATAATTCCGAAAACGATTGATGAATAAATGAAGATTTTTGTAGCTGTTTTTTGCATAGTATTAGTATAGCAATCAAAAGAGGAGTCGTAAACTCTTGTATTGCTAGTTATAAAATAAAAGATTATAATTAAACCAAATATTCACTTTTTAAAAAACTAAATTTATAGGAACAACTGAAACTAGTGAAGGAATCATTATTTTTAGTAAGGGTTTAAATGGGGAAAAGACATATTTTGCTTATACAGAAAATGACAGAAAACCTATTGTCACCAATTTAGGAATTGAAAAATTCTCCGATGAAATTATTAGAATGTATCCTATTGTTTCTCAAAAAATTCTTAAATTTTATCAGGAAATTTATTCTGGTGATTTACCCGAAGGCTTTAATGTCTCACAACTTGATCCTAGTCCAAGAATTGAATTAATTGAAAAAATTTCATTAAAATTATTAAAAAAAGTATAAACCCCTAGGGCAACAAAAGTTGCCCTTTAAATTTACCCAAGTAAATTGGTTAAATTAAATGAAAGAACAAACTTCATCCTGAAGTTTGTTCTAGCTGTTTCTCATAATATTTCATTTTTATCGCTTCCAAATATTCCCTTGGAAAGGATCTGTAACATTCTGGGCAAACATAGATAACTATATCTATATCTGCTTTAGGTTTACGAAATGTCAGCAACCATAATTTAGCTATTTCTTTTTCGCTTTTAACAAAAACTCCATTCTTGCACACATCTGCACAAGAGAGACAAATTGTTACATTTTTCATAATAATAAATTTAGTAGGTTAAATTAAATTTAGAATTTGTGTAGATTTGTCTTAAGTGTATACCTTTTGAAAAATATAGATACTAGGGTGGAAAGAAAGAGTAACGAGAATCGTCCTTGCTACTCTTTAGGTAAGATAAAAACAAAAAGAGTCACTTTCGCGACTCTTCCCATATTTTTACAAAATTTTCTATTTTTGTATTAATTACTCCTGGTAGATGAACTTCTTTTTTAATGGCATAGATATTAGAATCCATGTCATATACACCAAGAGTATTGAAAATACTGTCGTAGATATTTTCCAGTGTTAATGGATGTATCCTGCCGTCCATTATTATCATAGCTGGACGACTTTTTTTAATACGATCTAATAGATTTCTTTCATTCTCCGGTCTATAGAAAAATACTGAGATGTGTGTTTCTATGCCTACGGCCATGAATTGCTCAATTAGATCTTCATTTCTGTCTAGAATGGTAATTACAAGAATACTTTTCATAACATATTTTATTTTAGAGTTAGACAATTTTTCTTTCACATTACATTTTTCAACTTGTAAAGTCAATAGGTTAGAATTTGATAAAAGGGTAGGGGTTTTGAATTATAGGGTTAAAATTGAGGTTTCAAATTTAGAATGAAGTTGGAACTTTTTAAAAGAGAAACGCGATTAAAAATTGCTTTTTGGGGAATTATCAATTAGTATGAAGAAAAAAGGAGGCTATATTGAAAACTAAAAAAATCCCAAAGATTGCAAAATTTGGTATAAGTGGAATTATATGTGTAGGATTATATTATCTAACGCTTTATTGTTTAACTGAGTTCGTTGAAATTTGGTATCCGATATCTGCGGCAATTGGTTCTATCTTATCTTATACATCCAGTTTTTTGTTTCAGAAGTATTGGACTTTTGATAATAAAGACAAAAAAGAAATTCCCAAACAGATTCTCCGGTATTTTATTATGTCAGGAGTACTGCTTTGTGCAAATAGTATATTTTTATATTTACTAGTTGAATATATAAACTTAAAATATTTAATTGCACAAATATTTATCACTGTCATATTGTCGATCGTGAGTTATCTAATTACAAAAAAAATTTTTGCAAAATAAACTCGGCATTGTTTCAGACTTTGTCGAGTTTTATTTTTTAAAATTCATTTGCTTGCTGAAACTATCAAAGACCATCCTTGATAATTCACAACAACTAACTAATACTTACTTATGGTCTGGTGTAACTCTCCAAGCTATATATAAAGCAATGGCTGTAAGGTATTTTAATCCAGACATTATAGAATAAGTTTGTCTATCAAGCATAGGCATATCAGAATTAAAAAACTTTCCGATTGTCCAAAACAAAGAGAAAATAAGTGAGACTATAAAACAAATAAACAGTGCTTTTTTAAAATATTTCATATGAGTATATTATAACATAATATAAAAAATCATTTAGGTATAAAGAAGAATAGTAACAGAGTAGCAAGGACCATCCTTGCTACTCCTAACATGCGAAGATTCTCGGATTATGATTTGCACAAGTTAATCATCAATTTTCTTTTTTATTTCGATATCAATTTCAACTAATGATTTTTTCATTTCTTCGATTATACACCAATTAGCTTGCTTAAGTTCCTCCAGATTTTCTTTACCTGTTTTTAATTTAGTTAGTTTATAAATTGAGTCTTTGACATTTTTCGGGAAAGAGTATAGACCCTCTAGAAACAGTTCAGCATCAAAATTGCCATTCTTTTCCATAGAAAGATATAACTCTTTGATATATTTCTCGTATTTATTTTCTAGATTTTCTTTTTTAGCTTTTAAATGTTCAATCTGTTTTTCTTTCTTCCAAATCTTATTCTGAAAGTATGAAGATAAAAAAGTACCCATTAGACCTATAATGGCTCCCACTATGACACTTATCAAACTTATAACTGCCTCTTTCATTGGCTCGCCCTAACGGACGATTTTATAACTATTGATTGGGCCAAAGAATATCCTTTCCCAAATATCGCATTAGCTGAAATAAGATCACTATTAGTTTAATAATTCTACTTCTCTTTTTTAGTCTGATCTACAATGATAGCATTTTTAACAATCTTTTTTAGAGCTTTAACTGCTTTATCTACACTCTGATTACTTTTATATGTTTCCGTATTTGCTATAGTCTTATTATTAGCTGATTTTAATACAACATATTTTTGTTTATTTGTTGATTTTTTTATAATTATCCTATTTTTACCTGACATATTTTTTATTAAAATTACTTAAATATATTAAACTTATCGACCTATTAAATTAGAATATTATAAATCACTCTTATTTTTGTTATTCTTTTTCTCAATTTGTTCCTTTAGTTTTTTTATTTCTTTAGAATTTTCAGTCAATTTTCTCACTTCATTTCTTACTAATTTTTCGCTAACACTCATAGGAAATTCATCGTTATTACCGCTATCTAAGGGTAGTGTATCTTTTTCATCCATATTAAATTTTGTTAATATTGCAATGTTCATAAAATTATATCTTAATTATCTAAAAATTTAATCAATTTACTATTTTTATAACCTATATTTTGATAAAATTTATCCCAAAGTTCGTCCCAATAATCAACATCTTCAGAATTTTTTACAATAAAAAACCATTCTCTCAATTCATCTCGTCTAATAGCAAAACTATGGTCAGGATATGCCCATATCAACTGCCTAGTAGTCATATCAATAATTCTCTCTTTAAGTTTTTTACGATCAATATATTTTAACATATGTGCGTCTAATAGTTCAGTGGCGTATTTCTGGGCTATAACAAGTAATCTTTGGGCTTGATTATAGATTTTTACATCTTCTCTACACAACATAGGTGATATTAGTTTAGAGATTGATTCACTTGCTAATTGCAAACTTTGTTTAATAGGTATTCCAAAATCATTATTTACCTCTTTGGCAAAATCTTTTTCTCTTTGTTGTGCAGTATCCAACATGCCATCGATAGATTTAATAATATCTAAAGCAGAGATTCTTGCTGTCTCATCATTAGGATGAATCATTGGCTTATCTAATGGTCCAAGTTCAGAGATAGAACTCATTATTAAATTATTAGCACCACAACACATCATAGTTCCAGAACTTTTAGCTTCCTGCGGTATTGCAATATTTATTTGATTATATTGGGTTCTTAATGTATCCATTATTTTAACCGCCGAATATACATTACCACCACTTGTATCTAATAAAATTAAAAGTTCTTTTTTCTTCTCCTTCTTTTCCTTCAAAAGTTTATAAATAGAAATTTCATCTTCAGGATCAATGCTGGCTGAAAAATTTCCATTTATGTCTTTTGGGTATAACATAAGCAAAACATCACTCTTCTTTAATAATTTTTTAAGAGGAGATATTTCTTCTTCGACTTTCTTATTTTGAGCAGAATCTTCATTATTTGGTATCTTTTCATTTACACCATTTTTTGAATTATTCTCGATAATCTGCTTTTCTTCTTTTGCCATATGTATATTGTATACGAAAATAATAAATTATCAAATAATACTACGATTTTAGATTTTTATTTATAAAATAACAATAAAAACCATAAGGAATATAAGGAAAAAACACTATTCAAAACAATTAAGACGAGATTAAGGTAGTTAAAAAATGAACTTCTATTTTCTATACTTTTTCTAATTTTAAGACAAAACCATACTGCCAAAGCTGATATTATTGGGGTAAAAAAGTAAGGCAAATCAAAGATAAAAAGTGGGGAAAAAGAAAAATAATAATCTTGACTTAGGTACATCAAACGCCCAGAAAACAAGTCAAAGTATTTATCTTCTAATGCAGGCATTATTATAAATATAAAAATTGGTAAAATTGTTAAAACGATAGCCAATACCAACTCCTTGATTCTTTTTTGTTTATTCATATGATTAGTTTGTTCTTCTTGTAATACACTAATTATCAGCCCCTTTAATTTTTCCATAATATTTAATTTATACGTCTCTTTGTCATAGATTCAACAAGTAAAGTTGATAAAAAACTGATTATTGTGAATTCGCCAATAATAAGCAAGAATGACGCCTTCCATTCTAATAAAAAGAATGAGGATATTAGAATACCAAATGTAATAATTCCTCCAGAAAACTTAATGACCTCACCGATATTATTCTTCCTTGTTTCTCCTAGATAATATAAAAATGTTCCAATGAAAGCTATTAGTATAAATATCCAAAATAATAGGTTAATTTTCATAAAAGTATTTTTACCAAAACTTAATTTTCAAGAAGTTTTTTTTAATTTTTTGCCAGAATGTTACATTTGATGGACCTGTAATAGCTGGAGGTTGTATATCATGCGAAGTATTTGGGGTAATTTCAGCCTGTGAAGGTACTTTCTCCTCTACAACAGTAATTATGCTCTTGGGACTTTCTTTAAGCCCTTGAGAGGGTTTTAAGGGTTGTTCAGTTTCCTTTTGTTGTAAAATTTCCTGAAATTTATTCTTATAGGGAGATTTTTCTTTTACTGGGGGAGGTACTACTTTTTCTGTTTCAGCAACACATAGATCTTTTTCGAGATCTAATTTACTACCCTCATCACATACACAACCAGCTTTGTCGTAATCATAATGAGATAATGGACCAAAAGTTTTTACGCACATAAGTAGATTATCTATACGATTTATGCATTTTCCGTTGACGAATGTTGAACCTTCTACACACTCACATTGTTTAGTTATTTTATTGAAAGACGAATAGTGTCCTTCTTTATCCATACAGGCTAATTGTGATTTTAATTCATATACTTGCAATTGATAATCGTATTCTTTTTGAGCCGAATCTCCAATCTTTTTATTTTGCCAATCTTGAAAACATTTATTATATTCCTGTAATTTTGTATTATATTCATCAATCTTAGCTCTGCATTGAGCAAGTTGACCAGCATCTGGAATAAGACCACTCGATATGGCAGTTCCTCTAATACCTTGATAGATAGATTCCGTGCAAGTTTGAGTTGGTAATACACAATAAAATTCACTTTTTATATTAGTGTCTATTCTTGCACTTAAACTTTTTAATTCAGCTTGAACTTGTTTATAATTATTTTCAATATCTTTTTGAAGTTTCTCTCGAGATTTTTCAATATCTTCTATTCTTTTATCCACTGATTTTATAATCAAAGTTTCTGCACGGGCGATACTAAAAGAAAGAAAACAAAAAACAATTAAACAAATTATTTGTATTTTTTTCATTTTGCGTGGGTTTTTAATTTATAATATGGTTATGAAGACAGTAAAGGCCCCACAGACCATCTGATATCCTCTTTCGAGAACACCCCATACTCTTTCGAATATGGACCCACGCAAATGGTGATGACTGTGAGGCCATTACTATTTGCGTGGGTTTCCTATGTAGCCATGCCATTTCTGGTTTAGGCGTTGTATTTTTATAATAGCTCTTTTTGTCGACAAATACAATAAATAGATTCTTTTATAAAAAGTCTGAAAAAGTCTGATGTATTAGAGGTGAAAAGGGGTGGGAAAAGGCGGGAAGAGTGGGTGGCAAAAGGTGGCATTTTAGGACTAGGCAAAACTCGGTATTTTAGTATGGGTATGATCAGAATGTCATTTATTTACAAGATATTTTGTGGAAGTATATTTAATTCCAATAAGAAATTATTAGATTAAAGAGTCTTATAAAATATCGATAAATATAATGGGTCGCAAAAGGTCGCATTTCTTTGACTCAATTAAATAAAAAATTGTCGACAAAAACCTAAAAAAATGAGATTATCTTTAATATGGAAGAATATATTATCAATACACCTAAACTAACAAAAGAAGACTGTGATAAAATGTTACAAGTTGTAAACCTTATTGAAAATTACCAAAAAGGTTTTCCTGGTTTTTCTTCTAATACTAGAATACCCCTTTATTCATTGAATGCTTATGGTGTTACTATGCAAGACTTAAATAATTTATCGAAAGTACTTGAAAAACTGATCCTAATAGATAAACAGCAATATTTTTCTGAAGAGAATATAGGTGATGATTTACTAATTAGAAGAATTGCCCCCAGCATAGCAAAAGAAAAAATTGAATTACTTAAAAATCAAATAGAAGATAATCCAATTACTTTACAAAAGTATACAAAAAAAGATAATAAACAAAAAGTTTGTATAGACTTACGAGGTCTGATTTTTCTTAAGGAAGACTCAAAAAATTCAATAAAAGTTAGTGATAAAAAACTAGAAATATTAAAATTGTTGTCAAAAGGATCACCAAAAACGATGTCTAAACTAACAGAAGAAGCTGGATATTCAGAAGAACGAAGTGTTTCTACTGCTATTAAAAATATAAACAAATCTTTTGAAGATAAATTTGAGCAAGAAAATAATTTAATTATTCCTGCTGGTTCTGGCTATTGTTTTAATAAATACATTTTTTCCATCTCAATTATTAAGTAGTACTTATCCACAAGTAAAAATAACCTTATTAAATAGGGTTATTTTTTTACATTGCGTGAATATAGAGTGAAGGTAAAAGAAAGTTACCACCAGTAATAAGTGATGAGATAATTATTAAATGGTAAAGATAATTTGTCACGCAAAAAGAAGAAGAATTACGAAGCAAATTCGTATAGTGGTTGATCTACACGAGAAACTTTCTGAGTTATCTCAGAAAAAGAATTTTACCTTATCTAAGACGATTGAAAAAATATGTCGTCAGTATTTTAACAATGAGATTAGATAGCTCAACAGAAGAAGAATTAAATATTCAAGAGTTGAATGAACTTTCATCTTTTTTTGACTTGCTTGCAAAGTTTGATTATGAAGATAAACAAAAAGAAAAATTGGAACTTAAAGTTGATTCCCTAGTGTCAGCTCCTAGGGAATCAACTCTAGATTCTAATATTTAATAAATTTATGAATGAGCTGAAATATATAAAAACAAAAAATGGAGGTTGGTTTAAGATGGGTAATGTATTTATAGACCAATATGCAAAACTTATAGGACCCATAGGGACTTCTATCTATCTTTGCCTAAAAAGACACTCAAACAGCAAGACTAGAATTGCATTCCCATCAGAGGTACTAATATCAGAAGAATTGCACATAAACCCAAGAACAGTTATTAGACATCTCCCTATCTTAGAAAAATATGGATTTATAAAAATAACCAAAACAAAAAGTAGAGGACAATGGGTCAGTAATCAGTACTATCTTACGCATTCAAAGGATTGGGCTACTAAACCAAGTGACTTAAAGTCACAGGGTCCATATGACTAACAGTAAATTTATACATGACTTAAGGTCATACTAATAAGACTAAATAAAAAGATTATAATAAATTATAAAAATAAGTTAAAATACAATTATGAAAACCTCTAATATAAATAATTCTGTGCTATATTGCCGAGTTTCTTCAAAAGAACAAGAAGAAACAGGTTATTCTCTTCCTTCACAGGAGAAATTACTCTCTGAATATGCCAATAGAAAAGGAATTACAAATGTAAAAGTATTTGCTGTGGCCGAGAGTGCTAGTGGAGCAAAACAGAGAAAAGTATTCGCAGAAATGATGTCATTTATAGAGAAAAATGACATTAAGAATCTAATAGTTGAAAAGGTGGATCGTTTAACTCGTAACTTAAAAGAAGCTGTATTTGCTAATGACTGGATAGATGAAGATTTAGAAAGAAAGATACACTTCGTAAAACAAAATCTTATTCTTCATAAGAATGCCAAATCTGATGAAAAGTTTCGTTGGGATATTGAAATTGTGTTAGCTAAAAAGTTTATATCTAATCTTTCTGAGGAAGTTAAGAAAGGTCAAGTGGAAAAATTAGCTCAGGGGTGGCTTCCAACTAAGCCTCCTATTGGGTACAAAACAATTGGAGATAAAGGGCACAAAATTCATGTAATTGATGAAGAAGTAGCTCCATTTATTAAAAAGGCTTTCGAAATGTATGCCAGTGGTAACTATTCGATGGAAGCATTGAGGCAAAAACTTTATACTGAAGGATTTAGAACTCGTGCAGGTAATAAACCAGCCAAAAATAGAATAGAAGACCTTCTAAATGAACCATTCTATTACGGAGCTATGAGATGGAATAGTATACTTCACTCAGGAGGAAAGCATGAGCCTATAATCACAAAAGAACTATTTGATAAAGCCCAGAGTGTGAGAAGGGGTCATCTAGCTCCTACCTACAGCAAACATAGTTTCCAATTTAGAAAGATGATGAAATGTGGAGAATGTAACTGTACTATTACAGCGGAGATAAAGAAAGGAATTGTGTATTATCATTGTAACCATTATAAAGACTGCACTCAAAAACCATATACTCCAGAGAAGAAAATTGAGGAACAGCTTTTCGGAGTTTTCAAGTTTTTTGAGAATATTACAGAAAAAGAAGCTGAGGCTATAAAAGCCAAAATTAAAACAAATCATGCTCAAGAGATAGAATACAAAGAGAACACTCTAAACACTCTTAATGCTCGTTATATTCAACTACAGAGTCGACTAGATATACTCTACAATGATAGACTTGATCAAAAAATTAGTACTGAAGGTTGGGAGAAAAAACAAAAAGAAATAAATCAAGAACAATCAGAGATACAAGAACAAATATCAAGAATAAAAAATGTAGAAACAAAATATTTTGAAATTTGGTTAAATATATTAGATCTTGCTTTTAGAGCAAGAGAAATATATGAAAAAAGAAGTCCTGAAGAACGAAGATTACTTTTATCTCATATTTTTTCGAACTTGATGTTAAAAGACGAAAAAGTCATACCGTTACTAAAGAAACCTGTTGAGGTCCTATCTAAGAGAGTTCAAGAAAAAATAGATGCTCAAAAGATTTTCGAACTAAATAAAACAGTTACTAATAAACGACAAAAGGACTCTTTTGAGTCCCTTTGTCCTGTCTGGCTCCGTGGGTAGGGATCGAACCTACGACCAATCGCTTAACAGGCGATCGCTCTACCGCTGAGCTACCACGGAATGTTTAAACTCACTTCCGTATATTAACAAAAAAGGGGAGAAAAGTAAAATGACCCTGAAATAGATAATTTTTAATATTATGCTATAATCTATCTACAACTAAATAGTTAATTATCAGGAGTATGGCGAGAGCAACTGGCTCAATGACCCATCAGCAACCTACTAAAGCAAGGTGCTAAATCCAGCCAACAAACCTGCCTACGCATAAAGCTACGGCAAGGCGCGGTGGAAAGATAAGACTAGTCATCTATATCTTTTCTCTTAATAGAGAATTTTTTAATTTAAGCCTAAAACATTTTATTAAAAATGTTCGGCCAAGAATCAAGCATGAGTATAAAGACAGCAGAGTTTGTGAGTCCAATGCATCCAGATAAAATATGTGATTTTATTGCAGACAGTATATTAGACGCATATCTAGATGGCGACAAGAGTAGTCGTTGTGCAATAGAAGTAATGGGTGGGCATGGACTTGTAACTATAAATGGTGAGGTAACTTCAAAAGCAAACCCAGACATAGAGCAAGTTGTGAAAGATATAGTTGGTAAAGATTTTAAAATTATTTCAAATATTGTTTTACAAAGTCCGCAAATAGCCCAAGGTGTAGACACTGGTGGAGCTGGCGATCAGGGAATTATGAAAGGATATGCTACAGGTGAGACGGACTCATACCTACCACTTGAGTACCACCTTGCTCGGAATTTGTGCCAAAAGATATTTGAAGTTTATCCGTATGATGGCAAGACGCAAGTAACAGTGAAGGATGGAGTGGTCACTACAGTTGTCGCTAGCTTTCAAAATACAAAAAACGATAAATTACTAGAACTTGTAAAAAGTATTATTGAGTCTGATAAATATCTTATAAATCCAGCAGGCGAATGGACCTTGGGAGGATTTGACGCAGACACAGGCCTCTCGGGAAGAAAGCTAATAGTAGATAATTATGGTCCAGAAATAACGATAGGCGGAGGCTCCTTCTCGGGGAAGGATGATACGAAGGTTGACCGCTCTGGAGCTTATATGGCTCGCAAGATAGCAGTAGAACTACTGAAGAAGAATAATGCTAAAGAAGTCTATACAAAGCTCGCTTATGCTATAGGGCAAGAAGAGCCCGTCATGGCGGTAGCTGTCATAGATGGGCAAGAGTCGGAAATATCTGGCTACGATCTCACTCCAAGAGGTATACATGAGTACTTGAAATTAGACCAAGTCAAATTTCGCGATACTTGCACTTGGGGACACTTTGGAAGGGGATTTGAGTGGGAGTAATTGTGTTTGATTTATTTAACGACTCAATCTTACCGTTATCTTTTTCCAGAAAAGTGATACTCCTAGAATAATTAGAAGGAAGAAGATAATACTGAAGTCGCCGATTAGCTTGTTCACCGCCTGCCAACTATCACCAAAGAAGTATCCAAGCGTGGCATAGAAGGACACATTGGCAAAGGTTCCTATAATCTCATAGGTTACGAACTTTTTATAAGAAACTTTACTCATACCACAAATAATATTGGCAGTGAGATTTGAAATAACTTCAAAGCGACTAATTATGATAAATGGGCCAGTGTGCCGGTCGATACTTCTCTCTACTAGAATGAAATTCTTGGAAGCTAGTATCTTTCGGAAGAATGCTACTTTCGAAAGTATTACTCTGCCATAAAGTCTGGCTAGCCAGTACGACAAATTGTCGCCTATAATGTTTGCAATGATAACTGTGATTATAAGGGTTGTCATGTTGAAGTATCCTTGGCTGGCGAAGGCAGAAGAAGCGACCAATAGTGTCCCTGCGGGTATAGGTACGATCAGAGAAGCTAGGAATGTAATAACAAACAAAGCACTATATTTATAGAGCAATACGTAGGGTATTATAGCCTGAACTAAGAAGTCCATATTACTTATTGTTATTATAATTACTAATGGCTTGTTCTAATCCACTAAAGAATGTTGCTTCGTTTAGTTGATTACGTTTTACATAATGACCTATACGGATATTGGGATACCGAGGATCATTGATAGAAAGAGTTTCCTTCAAGTAGTTTGGGTCTATTTTGAAAATTACATTTATATAGTCGAAGGTCATCCATGCGCTGACCGTCTTTATGTCTATAGTCCGAGGGAAGTGCTTTTGCTTGGTTTTGAAATCATAATCAACTTTTAGGTCACCCTCTCTATATAATTGATTGAAGGTAGACACAAAGACTACAAAGGAAGCAAAGCATAGCAAGATTAAAACAATAATTTTTATATTTTTTGATTTAAATGAAATTTTTCTCATACTCATATTGTATCAGTAAATGTAGTTACAGCAATAGCAATAAAATACGTATAGCAAAAATTCGTAATTTGAAGTATAATAGGGGTACTTATTAGTAATAAACAATATATATGGCAAAAAGAGAAACAGGACTTAGTCCACACAAGAAATCACCAAGGTCTCACAAGACAGCTAAACGTCTAGCAGTCAAGAGTGCAATGCTTGCAAGCAAGAAAGACAAGAAGAAGTCAGTTCACAAGAGAGCTAAGTAGTCTCCATTGATTGATATATGGATTAGTGTTACTATTAGGACACAAAAGCTATTATCTGAAATAAGTCGATTTAGTAATTTCTATTTTGTACATTATTCATTTAATCAAACTCATATAACATGAAAGGAACTATCAAGAAAATCGTTACCGATAAGCCATTTGGATTCATTACAGTAGAAGGTCAATCCAGTGACGTCTTTTTCCACAAGGATAAAGTTGTCGGTGTTTCATTCGAAGATCTTCGTGAAGGTGACACTGTCACATTTACAATAGAAGAGAACGAAAGAAACGGCGAGAAGAAAACAAGTGCAGTAAACGTAGAACGCGTTTAATAGCATTACTAAAACAAAAGCGCCACCCTTCGGGTGGCGCTTTTGTTTTAGTATTTAAAATTATTTATGTTATTATTAGTAATATATGAAAATAATAAAAAAGTTGATTGCTTACATGCACCATATTAAGACAATGATACGACACAGACTTAGTCATTGGCCAGTCTTGTACGCATTTATCGGAAGTATAGGAGTGGTACTTATCTGGAGGGGAGTTTGGATGATCGCAGACAGTATGCAAATGTCTGGATTCGTCTCGCTATTCTTGGGAGTTTTCATTTCTATGTCCGCTGGACTTTTCGTTTCCTTTTTCGTAGGAGACAGTATTATCATTTCAGGAATTAAGAGAGAGAAGAGGATTGACGAGAAGACCGAATCAGAAATTAAGAAAGAAGAAGTCTCATTAGGTGAAATAAAGAGAGATTTAAAAGAAATAAAAGAAGACATAGAAGAGATATAATTATGAGCCACTTACCACTAATCTTTGCCATCTTTCCATTCATTGTTTTCATATTTCTGCTACTTGTGAAGAAGACGTCTGTTCTCGTTGCATCAGTATCAACATTGGCTATATATACCATCCTCTCTGTCGTGTATTGGAAGATATTTCCATCATTCCTTTATATATCTTATGGGAAGGGATTCTTCGTGGCTATTGATATCTTCATTATAATATTTGGAGCGATTTTCTTTCTGGAAACTTTAAAAGATTTAAAGATTATCAAGAATATATCACACTACCTAGGAGTCATATCAGAAGATTATAGAATTCAGATCATAATCATTGCTTGGTTCTTGGAGTGCTTTATAGAGGGGACGGCAGGGTTTGGAACTCCGGCTGCTATCGCTGTGCCGATACTGATAGGGTTAGGATTGTCACCTGTTAGAGCTTTGGTTGTAGGTCTATTGGGCAATAGTATACCGGGAGTTTTCGGAGCAGCGGGCACTCCTATCAAGATGGGCTTCGTGGGTTTAAATGTAGCAGGTGTACCCCTCATCTCCGCATTACTCAACACTGTCGGATTCATAGTCCCAGTCTTTATGCTCTGGGTTATAACATCTGGAAGAGTAAATAGAAAGAAAGAATTTTGGGATGCATTACCATTTGCTGTCTGGTCAGGACTAGCCTTCGTCATACCTTCTCTCTTGGCTGTTTCCTTGGGTCAAGAATTCCCATCTATTATAGGTTCGATCGTTGGCTTATCCATAATAATAATTTCTATCAAGGTAGGTTTTCTTGTCCCCAAAGAAAAGTTGTCCTTAATAGAAGACCGAGTCAGTGAGTCATCCGTGTCAGCATTTAAAGCATTCTTGCCATATATTATTTTCATCGTCTTGTTGATACTGGGGAAGATTACGTTGGGCAAGATAGGCGTACCTTTATCTCTGGGCTTTAATCATACTTTCAATGTGTTTAATCCGGGATTTATTTTTATCATTTCGGGATTATTGGTGATTCTAATATGGAAAGAAAAGTGGAATATAATTTATAGTTCAGTGAAGAAAGGTTTTAGTGGGGCACTCAACCCATTCTTGGTTGTATTCTCTATGCTGGCCATGGTTCAGCTTATGATAAATGGAGGGAACAATAGCTCGGGAATATATTCGGCTATTACTCTTATTACCAATTCCTTTTCGACAACTTGGCTTCCATTCTTTACTCCGTTTGTCGGAGCTTTTGGAGCTTTCATGACAGGAAGTGTAACAGTGTCGAACATTATGTTTGGCAATCTATTCCACGTCGCATCTCTCAAGTTGAATTTATATTCTAGTGCTATTCTGTCTCTGGGAGTTGTCGGAGCAGCAGCTGGCAACATGATAGCCTTGGCAGATATCCTAACGGCAGAAGCTGTCACAGGTCTGAAGAATTCTGAGACAAAGGTGCTAAAGGGAGTCATCGTTCCTTGCCTCATCTATCTCTCAATTATAGGATTAATTGGGATTCTAGTTTTTGGATAAAATATGTATATCAAAGTAAAAGTTGTAGCTAGTGCAAAAAAGGAAATTGTAACCCAGAAGTCCGATAATGCTTATAGCATATCTGTGAAAGTTCCAGCCGAAAGGAACTTGGCCAATACCCGTGTACGCGAGATAATAGCTTCTATCTATGCGATAAATGTGAAGTCTGTACGTATTATAAGTGGGCACCAAAGCCCTAGTAAAATACTTAGTATCAATATTCCTGATTAATACCTTTATAGTGTATAATATAAGTATTATCAATAATCTAATTTATATCATATGACTACAAATATAAAGGGAACGAATATAGAGCTAACTACTACTGTTACTGACTACGTGAATAAGAAGATAGACTCAATCAGTAAGTTTGCTCCAAGTGGAGAGGAAATGATTGTTTATGTAGAAGTTGGTAAAACCACGAATCATCACAAGCAGGGGAATTATTTTAAGGCAGAATTTGATGTGACGATAGATGGGGAGAAGTTCTTCACTACTTCCGAGAAGAGTGACTTGTATAAGTCTATTGATGATGCGAAAGATGAACTCGTAAGAAAGATTAAAAGTAATAAGAACAAAAAGGAGACTCTGTACAAAAGAGGTGCTATCAGTGTCAAGAAAATGATCAAAGGAGTTTCAAGAAGAAATCCTTTCACTTCAAAATATTAATTCCACTTTAGGAATTCTTCGTAGCTCATTTCCTTCTTTCCTTCAGGAACAACTCGTTTGATGACAAACGAGTTGTTCTGATAAGATGCCCATTTTATTTTAATTCTCAACTTCTTTCCATGCCTTTCAGCAAAGAAGAATACCCCCGGCCATCCGTAGAAAGCCCTATACTTGTTCCAATTCTCTCTTGGGTTACCATTTATATCTATTTCGCCGTCTTCTTTCTTAATTTTCTTACAGAAGGTTACTTGTGATTCATCTTGTAGTTTGGGGACAATATTTTCTGACTCTATCTCTGGTAGAATATCGCATAAGCAATTTGCTCCAAGGTTTATGAGCTCTTCGCGGAGTTCTTCCTTGGTGTCGTTTATTCCAATTTCTAATTCTTCTTGTATTATTATCTTGCCACTATCTAGCTTGTATTCCATTTGCTGGATACTAATACCAGTCACTTCATCTCCATTTAGAAGTGTTGCTTCTAGAGGGGAAGCGCCTCTGTACTTTGGAAGTAGGGAATAGTGAATATTGATAGTACCAAGACGAGGGGCTTTTATCAGAGTCTCTGGTAGTATCTTCCCATAAGCAACAACCACAAAAAGTTGAAAGTTCAAAGTTGAAAGTTTCAAAGTAAATTCATCATCAATTTTTTCTGGAGTAAGACACTCTATGCCATTCTCCTTTGCCCACAGAGCGACAGGAGTTTCGTGCATTAGAAGCCCGCGTCCAGATGGGGCAGGAGGAGAGGTGACGATAAGCGACGGCAAGTATCCTTTCTCTTTCATAATCTCAAGCGTTTTACTTGCAACCATCGGCGTACCAAAGAATACAAATTTTAGATTTTTAGTTGTCATTTAGATTATTGTTTCTCCTTAGGTTCTTCTAAGTCGAAAGATTCATACATGTCTTTGGCTTTGTCGGTAAACAAGATTCCATCCAAGTGGTCTGTCTCATGCTGGAATATATGTGCTAGGAGGCCACTGCCACTCTTAGTGAACTTCTTACCATTCTCATCATAAGCTTCGACTGTAGCGCGGGTAGCACGGCGAACCTTGCCATAGATAGGTCGTACAGACAGACATCCTTCAGACATTAGCTTCCTATCCTTGGAGATTTTTGATAATACTGGATTAATGAAGACGAGATCTTTCTCGCGAGGCTTTTTATATAAATTCTTTTCTGTTGAGCCCTTACCTCGAATGAAATCTTCGTCAAAGATTCTTCCTGAAACGACAAAGATTCGAAGTGAGACTCCGATCTGTGGAGCAGCAATAGCCACGCCATCATTCTGAGAATTCAGAGCTACTTTCATATCATTTAGAATCTTTTGTATTTTGGGCTTTGTTATATTTGCAACAGGCACCTCCTTTGCAATTTTACGCAAAACCGGATTTTCACTTTGAATGATTTCAACCATATAATTTTATTTAAGATTTTTTATATATTCAAGTAGATTTGGAAGCTTCACAGTGTCTTGAGATCTGTTGCTCATATCTCGGAAGATTACAGAATTCTCCATAGCTTCTTTCTGTCCGAAGATAATAGCATAATGCATACCAAGCTTCTCGGCTACTGCTAGCTGTGCACCTAAGTTGTCTTTAGAAATTGACTGAGCTATGGGCACTTTCCCTTTGCGTAGTATTTCAATAACATTTAAAGATTTAAGTTTTGCATCAAATCCAAGTTGAATGAAGTATATCTTTGGCTTTTTTATAATACGTGGGCAAAGTTTTGAAAACCAAGGAGCTTCTACTACTCGGTCAACTCCTATGGCTATGCCAACAGCAGGGACATCTTTCTTGGAGCCTAGCTGTTTGCCTAGGTAGTCGTAGCGTCCTCCACCTGCAATAGTAATCATCTTACCAGTTTCTTCATCTTCTATCATTATTTCCACAACTGTCCTTGTGTAGTACGAAAGCCCACGAACTAGACACTTGTTGATATTGTATGGGATTTCCATTTTCTCCAAGTATTCTAGAACTTCTTTGAAGTGCTTTTTACATGCAGGGCAAAGATGAGAGAGAGTGTCGGGAGCATTCTGGTTGAGCTCGATAGTCTTCTCTTCTTTAGAATCAAGGATGCGAAGTGGGTTGGTTTTCAGTCTCTCACGATCAATAGCTGGAAGGGAACTGAGATTCTTCTTGTAATAAGATACAAGTTCCTTGATATAGCCTGCTCGGCATTCTTTGTCGCCAATGGAATTGATATCGACAGACAAGTTCTTGGCTCCGGCTTCTTCGAGGATTGTCCATGTAGTCTTTATTACTAGGGCGTCGAGAATACTCTTTTCGCTTCCAAGTGCATCCATGTCAAATTGGTAGAATTGACGATAGCGACCCTTCTGAGGATTATCATGTCTGAAGCTTGGTCCATATGTATAGAAAAGGAGAGGTTGAGGAAGAGATTGCATTCCGTGCTCTATATAGCTACGCATAAGACCTGCAGTGTGTTCAGGACGTAGAGCTAGGTGATCCCCACCCTTAGTCTTGAGAGTATACATTTCTTTGTCGATAATATCCGTGCCTTCTCCGATAGAGGAAGTGAAGACACCTTCCTGCTCTACTATAGGAGTTTCTATAGGCTTGAATCCGTAGTAGACAGCTATTTCTTGAGCTTTCTCAAAGAAGCCTTGAAAGTGATAGTACTGCTCATCGGCAATATCTCGCATTCCTTTTATTGACTGGAAGGGATCTTTGTTCTTTTTATTTGTATTTTGGCTCATATGTATTATTGTTTATATTCTCCTGGTAAGTATGACATCTCTTTGAGTGGTAGAAGTCGGAGGTAAGCACGTCCTATCATTAGCTTCTGTGGTAGTACTCCCCAGAATCTAGAATCTGAGCTTCTGTTTCTATTGTCGCCCATGACGAAGTACTCATTGTCTTTCGTGGTGTATTCACCTGTTGGTCCGAATATCTTTTCGTTGAGGTAAGGTTCTGTAAGTTTCAATCCATCGGGATGCTCTTTGTTTATAATTGTGACACTATCATCCTTAACAATTATCTTTTCATTAGGGAGTCCTATTACTCTTTTTATGAAAAATCTTTTGGTGTCATTTGGGTAACGAAATATTACAACGTCTCCTCTTTCTGCATTTCCAGTGATATATGATAGTTCATCGACTATCAAGTATTGGCCGTCTTCGAAAGTAGGGTGCATAGACTCGCCTGAGACTACGAAAGGTTGAGCTATCCAAAGACGGATAGGGATAACTATGACTAACGCCATAACTGCGAACTTGATAAGATCCCAACCATCAGCTATAAATTTCTTAAATTTTGAATTAACGGGAACACCATCGTTTGTTTTATTATCCATATGTCTGTCATTTTACCACACAAACTATCTTGACGGAATATGTTTTTGTGTGGTGTGGTAGTATTACGAATAAAATTACTTCAACAAAATAGCTTCTTTCAAAATCCACGCAATAAAATTCTGCTGAATTTTTTGCTCGCACTCGGTCCGTCGACCTGCGTGAGGCATTTTTCAAGAACTATTTTGTTTTCGTAATTTTATCTTAAAAGTAATTTATTTCACGAACAACTTATATTATGGTAATATAAAAACATGGTACTAATAGTAGGGCTCGGAAATCCAGGGAAAGAATATGAGAATACTCGTCACAATACGGGGAGAATTATTCTAGAGAAAATTGCAAAAGCAAATAACTTTCCAGATTGGAAGGATGACATGAAATTAAAATCACTTCGCTCCAAAGGGGAACTTGATGAGGAGAAGGTAGAATTTCTTTTGCCCAATACCTTCATGAACAATTCGGGTAATGCAGTTTGTGGAATCATTGATGATAAAAAGAAGCTAAAGAATTTAGTAGTTGTTTATGACGATATAGACTTACCTCTAGGGAGCTTGAAAATATCTTACGATAGAAGCTCTGGTGGGCACAATGGGCTTGAATCTGTGATCAAGAGAGTAAAGTCAAAAGAATTCGTTCGCATTCGTATTGGTGTTTCTGTGGTGACTTCTGCGGGTAAATTACGAAAACCAAAAGGAGAGGAAGCCGTTATTAAATTCCTTCTCGGATCTTTCAAAGAAGACGAATTGAAAACTATAAAAAATTTATCCAAAAAAGTCGCAGAAATCATCGTAATGATTTCTGCCGAAGGGAAAGATAAAGCGATGACATTATATAATTAGGAATTAATAATTAATAATTTAAATACAGAAATTAAAAATGCGTTGGCAAAGCCAACGCATTTTTAATTCATAATTTTTAATTACTTTTCTTCCACTTTCTTTTCGCTATCTAGGTGCACTAAAGTCATTCTCTGATCTTTTGGTTCGAATAGTGTTACTTGGAAGTTGTAAGTCTTGCCTAGTTCAAGAGTCTTCTTGAGCTTCTCTTCAGAGCCAAAGCTTGAATTGTGGACAAGTCCAGCCACTCCTTGCTTGATAGATACTAGAGCGCCATGCTTGTTGAACTTGATAACGACTCCAGAAACGATGTCTCCCTTCTTAAGTGTTCCTTCAAATTCATTCCATGGATTTTCCTTAAGAGCCTTGATAGATAGAGATATTTTACCATCTTTGATATCTATGATTTTAGCTCTTATCTTGTCTCCAACTTTGAACATTGAACGTGGATCTTCTACTAGGCCCCAGTCAATCTCAGATATGTGCACTAGACCTTCTAGACCTTCTTCTACCTTTAGGAAGACTCCGAAGTCTACAATTCCAGCGACGGTACACTCTATCTCGTCGTTTACTCCATACTTACCAATAATTTCTTTTCTTTCTTCTGGATTGTTGTCTTTCTCAGAGAAGATAAGCTTGCCTTCTTTTGGAAGAGCTGAGATCATGACTACACTGATACGCTTACCCACGAGCATTTTCAAAGCTTTCAAAATTTTATCTTTATCGGAATCTTCTACGCGAGGGTAGTGCTCACTCTTAAGCTGAGAAGCTGGAAGGAATCCTGCGATACCTTGCCAGTCGAGTATAAGTCCTCCCTTGTTTGCTTCCTTGACTGTAAGTTCAAGAGCAACTTTGGACTTGATAGCTTTGTCGGCTTCACTCCATATAAGAGCTTGCTTGGCCTCCTTCAAAGAAAGTTCGATGTAACCATCTTCATTGTCCGTATCGACAACTTTAGCCTTCACAACATCTCCAATATTTATCTTTTTGATAATATCTTTTGCATTTATAAATTCACGTCCATATATTATACCTGTCCCAAAAGGGGCTAGGTCGATATAGACTGAAGACTTCTGTATAGATATTACAGGGCCTTCTACTAGAGCATCCACTTGTGGTGGAATTTCTGCTTTATCAAGCATTTTACCAATACTTGAGAGTTCAATTTTTGCATGTTCTGCGATGTTTGAAACTACATCATTTTCGTCTTTTTTCATATTTTTGTACTAAAAAAACCGCACTATTGCGGCACAGCTTGGATTTCTTTTACTAAATATCCTTTAGTAATAAGGGTTATATTCCAATCTGGCTGATAATTTAACTACTATACTATATATGTGCATATTAATCAAGGAATTTGACAGAATACACTGTTTATATTTTGCTTTACTTATATATAAAAGATATAATATGTGTATGAAAGGCCCTGAATTTAAAATTAATAAGCCTGAAATTCCTCCACAAACTACTCCACCAGAATTAATTAATGATATAAACAAAATATCATCTGGTGAGCCGATACCTGAAAATGCAATAACGCCTGAAAAAAAGAAAAATATAAAGGATGATCCATTTATGATGTGGATGGCCAGAAAAGGATTAAAAGGAGAAACTTATTTTAGCCATACTAATTTTATAGAAGATGTTATTGAAGATAATAAAAAAAATCAAAACAAAAAGGAGATAGAACAAGCGCTGGTATTTGCCTTGAATCTTCCTGATAGTCGTCCAGACTTAGTGGCAAGCTTGTATATACTCGAAGGTAACGAAGAAAACGAAGAAAAAGCACTCGATTTAATATTGGGATATACAGACAGAAGTCTAGATTATGTTATGAAGAATACATTAATTTTATTATTGAAAAATAAAAGCAAGGAAGATAAAGAAAAAATTATGGAAATGATAAAAAAATATAATCCTGATTTTAATAATTATATAGAAAACAGATACTCAAAAGTTGAATAAATAGTTATCTAATTCTCCTAGATAGGGGCTCAACCCCTATCTGGAAGATTATAAATATAGTATAGTAAAAATATGAGTATAAGAAGACAACCTCTAATAACAGGAGAGATGTATCATATTTATAATCGCGGGGTAGATAAACGAGATATTTTTACTGATAAAAATGATATTTATCGCTTTATCGAAAGCATAAAAGAATTTAATCGAGAAGATAAAATAAATAGTCTAGCAAATTTGCGAAAATTAAAATCAAATCCCCAGATAGGGGTTGAGCCCCTATCTGGGGAATCACTAGTGGAAGTAGTAGGGTATTGTTTAAATCCCAACCATTTTCATTTGATTTTAAAACAAGTTTCAGATAATGGTATTTCTAAATTTATGCATAAGTTATCTGGTGGTTATACTTCATATTTTAATATTAAAAACACTAGATCTGGAGTTTTATTTCAAGGTAGATTTAAATCTCAATTGATAGCTAATGATAATTATTTTAATAAATTGATAGGCTATGTAAATAAAAATTATTTAATTCATAATATTCCAGAAAACAAAAGTGATTTAGTTTTCTCGGGAGATTTTGAGTATGAAAATAATAAGTTCAATATAATATCTAAAAAAGAAGGGAAAAGAATTTTAGAAATCTTTAGAGGAATAAATAAGTTTAAAAAACATTGTGATGAAATAGTTTCTATAGTGAGAGAAGAAAGAGGAAAGAAATCTCTTCTTGAAGATGAAAATTTGAATGTTGTTATAGAGAGTTTGCCAGATAGGGGTTGAGCCCCTATCTGAGGATTTTGAGGGGATATGGTGTTTATATTACGTTTTGGACTGTTTTTTGTCTTTCTTTTTTATTTATATTTGATATAATACACATATGATTATCACATACTTCGGTAAACAGTTTTTCAAAATTCAGCAAGGGGACTTGGTTGTGGCGGTTAATCCTATCAGCAAAGATTCTAAGGGAGATGCCAAGGGCTCACGCTTTGGCTCAGATATTGCACTTTCTACTACCAACCATCCAGACTACAATGGCTTTGATATGGTCTCACATGGAGAGACGGTACCATTTGCAGTTAAGGGTCCCGGAGACTATGAGATCAAGGACATTTTTATAAAAGGAATAATGACAGAATCAACACTAGAAGAGAAAAAATATATCAATACTATTTATTCTTTTACTATAGACAATATATCAATTTGCTTCCTTGGCTGTATGTCTCACAACAAAATTTCCGCAGAAATTCGCGGAGATATAGGTAGCCCTGATATATTGTTTGTTCCTATCGGCAACCATGATTTACTTGATCCAAGTGAAGCTTACAAGCTTGCTGTTTCTTTAGAGCCCAAGATTATCATACCTATGGATTACGACGATAAGACACTGAAAGCATTCCTCAAAGAAGGAGGTCAAGATAAAGTAGAGGCCATAGATAAACTCACTCTTAAAGCGAAAGACGTCGTCGGTCGCGAAGGTGAGATTGTAGTATTATCATCATAATTTTAAATTTACATGCGACAATATATAAAAAAATTACAAGCAAAAGATGAAGGTAAACGCAAGCAAATATTTGCAGGGGCTATGATTGTATCTATGTCCATTGTGGGTCTTATCTGGGTTTATGGCTTAGGTGTTAGATTCGGTAATCCAGAAGTTGCAGTTCAAGCCAATGAAGACATTAAGCCATTTAAACTTTTCTCTAATACACTTTCCAGCACTTTCCAGAATATAGGAGCAAGTGTAGGTAACACTCCGAAAGCTACTGAAGTTAAGAAGGAAGAGCCAGTAGTAGAAGAGAATCAAAAGCAAATAGATTTAATACCAGTAGAATATACTAACTAATATGCCCAAAGAAAAAGTAGAAAAAGAAGAAATAAAAAAAGAACACGTGAATGTAATCTCTGTAGACATAAGTAAAGAAATGAAAGAGTCTTTCATTGACTATGCCATGTCAGTTATTACTGATCGTGCTTTACCTGATGTCCGTGATGGGCTTAAGCCAGTTCACCGAAGAATCCTCTATGCTATGAATGAAATGGGGCTCACTTCGTCGGCACGCTTTCGTAAGTCTGCGGCGGTAGTCGGAGATGTGCTCGGAAAGTATCATCCTCATGGCGATGTAGCTGTCTATGATTCGATGGTAGGTATGGCTCAAGACTTTTCTTATAGATATCCTCTAATTCATGGACAAGGTAACTTTGGCTCTATTGATGGTGACGGAGCAGCTGCTATGCGTTATACAGAAGCCAAGATGTCCAAGCTCTCATCTCTTCTTCTTTTAGATTTAGAAAAAGAAACAGTAGACTTTCATCCGAACTACGACCAGACTCGCAAGGAGCCAGCTGTCCTCCCTACAGCTGTTCCTAGCTTACTTCTAAATGGCACACTTGGTATTGCAGTTGGTATGGCTACCAACATACCTCCACACAACTTAGGAGAAGTGGTGGATGCGACTCTTCACTTGATAGACAACAAAGACGCCACAACAGAAGACCTCATGCAATTCATCAAAGGTCCTGACTTCCCTATGGGAGGTATTGCTTATGGACAGGCTGACTTGCTACATGCTTATTCTACTGGACGTGGCGGAGTAGTTACTCGTGGTGAAGCTGAGATAGTAGAGCAAAAGTCTGGAACATTTCAGATTATTATTACTTCTATTCCTTACCGTGTAAATAAATCAAATCTGATTGAATCAATCGCAGCACTGATACAAGAGAAGAAGCTTGAAGGTATCAAGGGTCTTCGTGATGAATCGACAAAGGATATCCGTATCGCTATTGATCTGAAGTCTGGAGTGATACCAGAGAAAGTTTTAAATTACATTTACAAGCATACACAACTAGAGCAATCATTCAACTTTAACATTGTGGCACTTGTCGACGGCACTCCACAGACTCTCTCACTCAAGAGTTTGCTTTCTGAATTCATAGATCACAGAGTTGTGATAGTTCGTCGTCGTACAGAATTTGATCTGAAGAAAGCTAAAGACCGCGAACATATACTTCTAGGACTCAAGAAGGCTCTTGATCATATTGATCGAGTTATTACTGTAATCCGTGGATCGAAAGATACAGCGACAGCCAAGATCAACCTAATGAAAGAATTCAAATTCTCTGACTTGCAGGCAACAGCCATTCTCGAAATGAAACTTCAGAAGCTTGCTGGACTTGAAAGGAAGAATATTGAATTAGAATTGAAAGAGAAGCAAGAGCTTATCAAAGAGCTTGAAGCATTACTAGCAAGTCCAAAGAAAATGTTGAAAGTCATTGGAGAAGAACTAGCGGACATAAAGGAAAAGTATGCAGATGATAGACGTACTCGCATTATAAAGGGTGGAGTCAAGGCTATCAACGAAGAAGACCTGATTCCTGAGAAAGAGTCTGTCTTGGTTTATACGAAAGGTGGCTATGTGAAGCGCACCGACCCAGGAGAGTACAAGATTCAGAAACGTGGTGGAGTAGGAGTCGTCGATATTGAAACGAAGGAAGAAGACTTCGTGACAATGTTCGTATCTGCCAATACCCACTCGGACTTACTATTCTTTACAAATAGAGGTAAGGCTTACCAGATAAAGATGTACGACATACCAGAAGGCAAGCGTGCTACCAAAGGCAAGTCTATTATGAACTTCATGGCCCTTGAAGGTGACGAGAAGGTGACTTCCATACTGCCGATAGACAAAGAAACCAAGAAGACAGTAGAACACTTGATGATGGTTACCAAGATGGGTGTTACTAAGAAAGTAGGAGCTGAGAGCTTCAAGGATGTACGCCGAAGTGGCTTGATAGCTATCAAGCTAGACAAGGAAGACGAACTTGAGGCGGTCTTGGCTATTACTAAAGGGGACGACGTTATGCTTGCAACGACCTTGGGTCAATCCATCCGATTTAAAGAAAGTGATGTACGTGAGATGGGCAGAAGTGCCGGTGGTGTTCGTGCCATGAAGCTTGGTAAAGGGGACTTCGTAATAGGAGTAGACAGAATTCCAAAGGGAGAGACAGCCTTGGCTCTACTTACTTTGTCTGCCAATGGTTTAGGTAAGAAGACAAACATCAAAGAATACAAAACTCAGAATCGTGGAGGATCAGGAATTAAAACTGCGAAAGTTACTCCCAAGACGGGCAAGCTTATCGTCGCTAAGATAGTAGGAGAAGAGAATGAAATTATAGCAGTCTCACAGAAGGGTCAAGTTATACGTGTCGACTTGAAGTCTATTCCTACTTCTGGACGTCAGACTCAAGGAGTGACCATCATGAAGCTTCACGCAGGGGACTCCATCGCATCTATTGCTTGTTTGTAAGAATATATAAAATAATTTAATAAATCCGCCCAAATTTTTACAAACACATAAATTAGTATATAAATATTATTAAATAAAAAATTTAGGCGGATAAATATTTGTTTTAAAAATTATCTATCTGGTGTATAATAAATATATGTTTTCAAATCCAGAAAAAAATGTCGCTCAATTAGGATTAATGGAAGGTATGCGTGTTGCAGACTTTGGAGCAGGTACGGGAGCGTATTCTTTGGCTTCAAGTCGGCACGTTGGTCATACAGGGCACGTCTACGCAGTAGAAGTCCAGAAAGGTTTAGTGAAGAAGCTTGAAAGCGAGATTAAAGAATGGAAAGTTTCTAATGTAGAATGTATTTGGGGTAACATTGAGAAGCTTCATGGTACCAAGATTGCCGATCACTCTATGGATGCGGTTATTGTTGCCAATGTTTTATTTCAAGCGGAGGACAAAATAGGCCTGATAGATGAAGCAAGTAGAATACTGAAAAATGGTGGCAAGGTTTTATTTATAGATTGGGCCTCTTCATTTAGTGGTATGGGTCCAAGCGAAGAGCATGTAGTACTTCCAAATGTAGCGACTGACTTATTTACCAAAAGAGGTTTCAAATTTGTCGAGAAAATTACTACAAATGAACATCATTATGGTATAATTTTCATACGAGAATAATATGAATAATTTTCAAACAATTTTAGTTGCCATATTTCTAGCCTTCTTTGTTTTTGGAGTTCTTATATTTTCTGGCATTCTCAAGATCGGTGGTGGCTCAAGCGGCGTCAATGGCATTTCAGGAAAAGTAATTATTTGGGGAATACTTCCAGATAGAGAAGTTGGAGAATTATTCAAAAGCATAAATGGATCCAATCCAGAACTCTCGGTCTCATATGTTGAACAGAAAAGTGAAAATTATGAGCAGAACCTTATAGAAGCCTTTGCGAAGGATCAGGGTCCAGATTTATTCATACTTCCTTCAGACATGGTTCTTCGAAATGTGAATTTCACTTCCACTATTCCTTTCACTAGTTATCCCAAGAAAGCTTTCGATAATACATTTATAGATGGTGCCAGTATTTATCTAACACAGAATGGGGTCCTAGGGTACCCTCTACTAGTGGATCCACTAGTTTTATATTACAACAAAGACATGCTTTCCAATGAAAACATCGTCTACCCGCCTGCCACTTGGGATGAATTATTTGATCTAAGCTCCAAGCTTATCAAGAAGAATAAAGACGGCACTATCTCTCAAAGTATGATTGCCCTTGGTCAGTATGATAATGTAAACCATACCAAAGACATTCTGTCTATGTTGCTCTTGCAGAGCAACAACCCTATTGCCGTTCCTGTAGATAAAGGTTATCGCTCAACTATCAAGGACACTGCAAGTGATGGCTCGAACCCTATGGAGCAAATAGTGAACTTCTTTTTAGAATTTTCAAACCCATCAAATGTTTCTTATTCATGGAACCGTTCAATGCCAAATTCTCTCGATATGTTTACTTCTGGTAAACTTGCCTTCTATATTGGTTATGGAAGTGAATTGTTCAATATAGAATCAGTAAATCCCAACTTAAGCTTCAATGTGGCAGAGGTACCTCAGACAAAAGGTATGAATATCAGGCGTACTTATGGCAATATTCACTCTGTATTTGTAAGTAAGAAGTCTGCCAATGTTGCCACAGCACAAAGTGTATCTGCTATGATGACCGACCCAGCCTTTCTGAAAGAATTAAGTATTAGAACCTCTCTACCTACAGCTTCGAGATCTCTACTGAAAGACAAGCCAGCAGATCCATATTTGTCTACGTTTTTCGACTCAGCAATCATTTCTCGCTCATGGCTAGATCCAAATAAGGATCAGACGGATTCTATATTCAAAGAATTAATAGAGAATTCATTATCAAATAAGCTTTCGGTCTCGTCTTCTATAAGTAAGGCTTACAATCAGCTTGATCTTATTTTAAAGAATATTTATGAATAAAAAATTCCTAGGATTTATATTTGCATTTATATTTGTACTTTTGTCTGCTATTTCATTTTCTCATATAGTGGATAGTGCTGGAGTAGTAATGACTTATTCAGATCTAACCTCCAATTCTGTTACTATAAAAGTTTCTGGTATTCCTCCAAGTACAGTTACAAAAGTTAATATAATTCCAGATAAAGGATATACCACAGATCACAAGCAACTTACTGCTGATTTGATTACCGATGAGAAGGGTGGAGGAGAAGCTTCCTTCTCAGGGCTTGATGCTGGGGTTAACTATAAGGCCAAAGTTAAGATCGATAACCTATCATACGAAATTGGATTTAGTACACCTAAGGTACCACTAAATTTCAGTGCACTAAATGGCATGATATCAGAAGCCAACAATGCTTATGATAAGGCTGTCGAAGGGTATTCTGCTGGGGAATATGCTCAAGGATCAAAAGCCAGATTAAGTGATGCTATTAAAGATGCCAAACACGTTGCTGGAGCACCTGCTGATATAAATTATATACAGTCAGATATAGATAATGCAACGAGAAGTTTGAAAAATGCTCTCAATGTTTTTGAATTAAGTAAAATAGTCCCCCCCACTCCTTCAAATACTCCCGAAGACCCTGTCATTACAGATATGAAGAGTAATGGCATAGTTCCGAAGTGTAACACGGGAGATATAGATAAAGTGACAGGTCAATACAAAGTTCCTTGTGACTTTACCTTCTTTATGAAGCTTATAAACAACGCTATCAAGTTTCTCTTGTTTGTTATAGCAACTCCACTCATGGCTCTCATACTTATGTACACTGGGTACTTGTATTTAACTGCAGGAGGTAAGTCTGGACAAGTAGAGAAGGTGAAGCATATTCTCCTCAATGCTGTTGTTGGGTATGTTATAGCATTGTCAGCATGGCTTATAATTAGTACGATAGTAAGTAACGTCAAGCTCGATTCCACTATCAACACCTTCCTGACCCCTATGAATCAAAAGTAATTATTAATATTGTCGAAATAAATTTTTTAAATAAATTAAATGAAAAAAATAATAGGAAAAAAGTATAGCATCATTTCAGTAATATCAAAGTATAGTTTTGTATTTATTATTGCCTTTGCTTTAGTGATGCCGTTCATGTTTGTTAGCGCAGATCCAAACTGTGGAGGAAAGGATCAGAAGCCTTGTGGAGTGCAGATTGACGGTATTACTAACCCCATCCAAGGCATCGATAATCTCCCCCAATTCATAGAATGGTTTATAAACCTTGTCCTTATAGTCGGTGTGCCACTTCTTGTCTTGGCTATCATTTATGCAGGATTCCTATACGTCAAAGCCCAAGGTAACTCTGAAGAACTGACAGTTGCTCATAAAACTTTGTTGTATACAGTGATTGGTGGAGCATTATTATTGGGGGCGTTTGTCATAGCAAATGCCATTGGTAAAACGGTCGAAGATATTAAAAGCACAACATAATATATAAATATGGATAAAGTTGTATGTGATCAAGGAATAACTAGTTTAACAAGTCTTATAAACTTTTTTACTTGTACTTTGCTTGATTTTGTTATTCCCTTACTGATAGCCCTATCGATTGTTGCTTTCATTTATGGAATTCTTAAATTCTTTTTGAATCCAGACAATGAAGAGAAGAAGAAGGAAGGGAAGACCTTCATGCTTTGGGGGATCATAGCATTATTTGTCATGGTTAGTATTTGGCCGTTAGTTAGTATTTTCTCAAATACATTTTTGCCAGCAGGAAGTAAGACTAATTTTTCAGATATTAAGGCAGGTCCTGGTAATTAATATTGTATATTTTGTGCCTTATTTGGTATAATATACATAGTATTGTAAGTACGTTTTAAGTTCCTACAGTCGGTAGGATTTAGTAAAATTATTAGAATAATAAGCGTCGCGCTAAAAGGACGGTTGCGCGACATGATTTCGTTAAATCATATGAAAAAATTCATCGCATTAGGTTTCGCAGGTTTTGCTCCATTATTAGCTTCCGCTCAAGTTTCAACAGTTGATACTATTCTTATGCAAGTTATAGGATGGTTGAACTATATAGTACCAGCATTGGTTACTCTTGCTGTTGTGTACTTTATCTGGGGAGTTATTACTTTCATAAGTTCTTCAGACGAAGAAGCTAAGAAGAATGGCCGTGCAAAGATTATCAATGGTCTTATCGGTCTTTTCGTTATCGTAGCTTTCTGGGGAATTATAGGTTTGGTACAGAGAACATTTGGTGTTGATAGTCAGACTATGACTGGAGTTGCTCCATGTGTCCCTACAACAGCAAACAACATGGGAAGAAACTGTTAATACATTATTATGATTTCAATCTTTCCAATTGCAGAGGCAAGTGTCACTACGCTTATGAATAGCATCAATAGGGTTATTATAGGTCCGCTTATAATGTTCCTATTTGCTTTAGCTGTAATTTACTTCATGTACGGACTCTTTCAGTATTTGATATCTCCTGACAATGAGGAGATCAAGAAGACGAGCAAGAAGCACATGTTCTGGGGAATTTTTGGAATGTTTATAATGGTTGCAGTGTTTGGAATTCTAAATTTAATCCTAAATACTTTAGGAGAAAGTAGAATACATATAAACAATGGCCAGTATACAATAGATAAGATCAATCCAAACAAGCCCCAATAGTTTATATTGAAATTATACATAACAAAAGCGCCTTTAAATTCGAGGGTGCTTTTGTGTTGGGGATAAGGCTTAAAATTGGAATCGAATTGTGGGGAATATAAGGGGATTTTGGAAATTTAATATAAATACTACAAAGTTGGGTTAATTAAATTTGCTATTATTAGCACTACCCCAGCCCCCAAAAGACATCCAGCCATTTTACCTACAGACGAGCCAAGCATTGTTCTTGACTCAGATATATTACTCTCTCTTAATCGTTCTGCCATATCTCCTTCAAATACTCCAGCAATTCCATCTGTAATAGCGTTACCAACAACTCCTCCAATAATCGCTCCAGCTACACCTGCAATAGAACCACCAATAACAGCTAAAATAGCTAAGATACCATTATCAATTAAACCAAAGACTATATCAGGCCATACATTTTTTATCGGAATTTTGAAAAATTCTAGAGAAACTAGACAGAATAATCCTAATGCTAATACTGCCCATCCAATAATCTTTGCATCAGATATAAAGAAAGCACTGACTGCAAATATAATAATACAAAGAGTAACAACTTTAATCATTGCTACAATAAATTTTTTATTCATAAGTTTATTATAGCAAATGTTCCAAAATTTAAATATATCTTTAGGTCATAAAATTGGAATCGGATTGTGGGGAGGATAAGGGGATTTAAGACATTTAACTCAGGTTTTGGTATAATTATCTTATGAAGAAAAAACTACTACTTAACTGGGTATATTATCCTCCAGTCGGGCACGCAGTTGAAGCATTAAAACTTGCCAAGGGTTATTCGCTTGCAAACAAAAATCTTGATGTGTATTTATTGCTCAATGCTAATACTCCGACAGAACTTGCCGACGCATGCTCATGGATTAAGAAAACATATTCCATTTCAACTGAGGAAGTTTTCAAGGACGGCGAAAAGGCAAAATGTCTCCAAAAGATTCCGAAAAATTGGGATTATATTAGTAGTGATAATCGAGCGGGTCGACTAATAAAAGGAAACGACCGAGTAGAATTAGTAAAAACTCAAGAAGTGTTACAAAAAATATTTGTTGCTAGGAATAGCAGTATTCTACCTGTTGTACACAATCCAAAAATTACTCTTTCTATTCCGACAAAAGCAAAAACATTTGCAAAGAAATTTAAACATCGTGGTCCTACAATTGCGATCATGCTTGGTGGCGCTAAAGGATTAAGACAAAGTCCTTCTATTGAAATGTGGCTTAAAATCTGTTTGGCATTAGAACAAGCAATACCAAATCTTAAAATTTACTTTATGGGTATTACCAAAAGTGATCATCATAGAACTTTTACAAAAGATTTTACTTTGGATGATGTAAACTATTTAATCAAGCATCTTAAAAATGCAGAGTCTGCATACAATATTGGTCTATGGAATCAGATAGCATTGATAAAAAAATGCGATATCTTTCTTTCACCGCATACTGGTTTTGCATTTCTTGCTTTTCTTGTTGATGCGCCATGGTTAGAAATTGCTACATGTCGTTGGCCATTGTATTTCCTAAATGATGTGCCATTTTATTCTGTTCTTCCTAAATGTAATTCATATCCCTCTCTTGATGATAGAACCAAAGAATGTGACAGGCTCTTGAGAGAGGGTAAAAGAGTGGCTTGTGTTGCAGATGATCTTATAGAAAAGAAAATTCCAGAAATTGTTAAAGGTGCAAAATTGCTTCTTGATAAAAGTTTCACTTATAATAAGGCAATTAAATTGCATTTACGAAAAATAAGAAAGGATTACGATGTACATAGATTCCCATCTTTTGGAGCAAAAAAAGATGAAAATAAATAAGATGGGGTATATAAGGGGATTTCAAGAGATTGTTATATTTCAATGTTGAATGTACCCTTGATAATATTGACATATTGTCAAAAATGTGATTATATATTAGAAATACTAGATTAAAATTCTTTTATTTCTTAATTGTTGATTATTGTTAATATCTACCTCGTTATTAGGTTCTCTTAGTTTCTTTATGGGAATTAAGAGAACTTAATAACTATTTTCTAATAATTAATTAATATTAAAGCGATGGAAAGAATTTATCTTATTCAAGGTGTTAACCTTAGTGGAAGCAATCTGTGGAGTTTGGGGAAATCACTCCATGTTGATCTTGCGGGCATTTCAAAAGAGATTGTCAGTTGCTCTATGTTTAGTGGTTTGGTAATTATTGATGAAGAACAACAAGGGGGTTGTGTTACCAACAAATTCGTTCCACTTACAAATTTCAAAATTGGTGATAATGAATTAAGTTTTTCAAAAGAACATTATGGTGAAAAACTTGATTATATTTTTACTAAGAATGAAGAGGAGGGTATTTGGATAGGGAATTATTATCATGGTGAAGAGCTACTCGGCCCATCTAAGTGTGTTGTTACTCAAATCAAAAAAGATTTCTTTTATAAACCAAAAGAATAATTTTATAAAGAAATCATGAACTAAGGAGGTCTACTTTAATTAGCAGAGCCTCCTTTTTGTTTTATTTTTAATAAAATGCTATACTATTTTCGTTATTTTGGCCTTATCGTCTAACGGTTAGGACATCGGCTTTTCAAGCCGGTAATCCGGGTTCGATTCCCGGTAGGGTCACCATGATAAAAAAACAAATTGCTTTAATTGTACTAGATGGCTGGGGATACAGAAAGGAGACGAAAGATAATGCCATTGCAACAGCTCACAAGCCGAATTTTGACAGTATTTGGGCTCAGTATCCGCATACTCTTTTAGAGGCCTCAGGCCTTAAGTTTGGGCTACCTGACGGACAAATGGGTAATAGTGAGCTGGGGCATATGACGATTGGAGCTGGTAGGATTCTATATCAGGATATAGTTAGAATTAACAAATTGATTTCATCTGGTGAATTTAAGGATAATTCTGCTTTTGTTGAACTCTTTGCTCATGTGAAGAAGCATGACTCTACTCTCCATATTGCGGGACTATTATCTACAGGTGGTGTACATAGCCACATGTCGCATTTATTTGGATTCCTAGAAATTGCTAAAAATGCTGGAATAAAAAAGATTGCCATTCATGTCATAACAGATGGACGAGATACTCCACCTCAATCTGGATCTAGCTATATAAAAGAGCTAGAAGAATTTATTGAGAAGCTTGGAGTAGGAGAGATAGCTTCTGTATCTGGACGTCTTTATGCTATGGATCGGGATCAAAGATGGGAAAGAATGGCTAAGGCCGAGGAAGTTATATTTGATGGCAAGGGAACAGAATGTAATATTGAGCCACATTTGTATGTGGAGAATTTATACAAAGAAGGTAAAATGGATGAGCATTTAGAGCCTTTCGTTTGTGTGAATAAAGAAGGGGGAAGTTACTCTGTAAACAAGAACGATGGCTTCTTCCTATTTAACTTTAGGGCTGATCGTATGAGAATGATTACTGAGAGAATAATGGAAAAATATAAAAGTGAAAATGTGTGCCTTGTAACAATGACAGAATACAAAAAGGAGTATAAATGTTTGGTTGCATTTCCAGCAACAAAGATAAATGAAACCTTGGGTAAAACAATTAGTGAAAATGGTATGACCCAAGCCCACATTGCCGAGACTGAGAAATTTGCTCATGCAACTTATTTCTTAAACTGTGGAGAAGAAGTTCCTTATAAAGGAGAAGAGCAAATTCTAGTACCGAGTCCTCAAGGTGTTCTGACTTATGATCTAGCTCCGAAAATGTCAGCAGAAGGAGTTGCAGATAAGGCAATAGAACAAATAGAAAAGGGTACAGATTTCATATTTGTGAATTTTGCCAATGCGGACATGGTAGGTCATACCTCCGAGGTAGAGGCCATTATAATTGCTGTTGAAGAAGTTGATAAAGAATTGGGAAGAATTTTAGAAGCTTTAAAGTTGAAAGGTGGTATTGCTTTAGTGACTGCAGATCATGGAAATGCTGAAGTGAACATTGATCCTATCACTGGTTTGCGACATACTTCGCATACTAGTGATCTTGTGCCGTTTATCTTGACGGATGAAGCTAAAAAGTTAAAAGGTGAAGGAACACTTGCCAATATAACCCCAACAATCCTAGAATTGTACGGAATAGAAAAACCAAAAGAGATGACAGGGGAGAGTTTAATAGATTAATTTATTATCTTGATAATAAGAGGGTTTTTCTGTATAATCAGAAAAGTTCATTTGGAGGGTTGGCTGAGAGGTTGAAAGCACCGCTTTCGAAAAGCGGAATCCGAGAAATTGGATCACAGGTTCAAATCCTGTACCCTCCGCAAGCAATCCTTCAGGTTTTAATTTTGCGCGGTTAGCTCAGTTGGTAGAGCGCGTCATTGACGTTGACGATGTCAGAGGTTCGAATCCTCTATCGCGCACAAAGTATGGGAATACTTTGTGCGAGCCGGAGGCTGTCGAGCCGAGGCGGGGTCGCATAAATTTTCACCAGAAAATTATAAGTGACCACATTTAAATATGCAAAATACACAAATCATTATTTTAGCAGCAGGGATGGGCAAGAGAATGGAGTCCGATGATCCCAAAGCCCTCTCAATGCTCCAAGGTAAATCATTCTTAGAAAGGATACTCGATACATTATCATTAATTGATCTTCCTATTGATCCGGTTATTGTAGTTGGGTATAAGAAGGAAAGAATATTTGAAGTTTTTGGCGATAAACGTATTTATGCACACCAAACTGAGCAACTTGGAACTGGTCATGCCGTCTTGTCGGCTAAAGAGAAGGTTCATTCAGATCATAAAATAGTTGTAGTTTTATATTCTGACCAGCCTTTAGTTTCTAAAGAAACAATAGAAAGTTTAGTTCAGACTGTAAAAGAGAAGAAGGCCGTCGTAGCTATTGGAACTATAATTTTACCAGATTTTAAAGATTGGCGAGCTGGGCTTAATAATTTCGGTAGAATAATTCGAGATAAAAATGGCCAAGTTCTTAAAATTGTTGAATACAAAGATGCTACAAATGAGGAGAGGCAAATAAAAGAAGTCAATCCCTCCTTCTATGCATTTGATGCTAGCTGGCTTTGGGAAAATATAAATAAATTAAAAAATGAAAATACTCAAACTGAATATTACCTTACCGATTTAGTTGAATTAGCTCAAAAAGATGGGAAGAGGGTAGAGGCTATTGTGATGCCAAACATAATGGAAGGTTTCCAACCAAATTCTAAACAAGAATTAGAAATTCTTGAAGAAATTCTCGTAAAAGAAAATATATAAAATTACCCCACAGGCAAGGCCTATGGGGTAATTTAAAAAGCGGAATAAAAATGTTCTCGAGCGAACCCTCACGCAGGCTGTCGAGCCGAGTGCGAGCAAAAAATTCAGCAGAATTTTATTGTGTGGTGAGTCCGAGAATTTTTTTATGGAGCTTTTTAAATTCATTTACTTATTCTTCTGTATCCAAATATAGATATCTTCGAGGGCTTTAACTGCGTCACCGACAGCGATGTTGTTCTGGTGATAGCGTCCGTTGGTACAGTCGCCAGCAGCCCAGATACCTTCTAGGGATGAGGCTTGGGACATAGGGTCAACTATGATCTTCCCACTTTCGTCTGTCTTAACTATATCTTTCACAAAATCTACATTTGGAGTCTGGCCTATCTCTACAAAGATACCATTGGATTGTAGTGTATGCTCTTCTCCTGACAATTTATCCTTATATGTTAGAGATTCCACAAACTGTCCTCCATCGACTCTAATTATTTCTGCATTTGTTATAGCTTTAAATTTAGGATTTTCTAAAAGCTTTTTAACCGTTATTTCATCTGCTCTGAAAACATCCCGTCTGTGAATTAGAGTTACACTCTTGCAATACGCCAGAAGTTGAGCGGCTGATTCAAATGCTGCATTACCTCCACCTATTACTAACACATCTTGTCCATCAAACATAGGTCCATCACAAGAAGCACAGTAGGTTATACCTTTGTGTTCGTACTTGTCGGCATTTTCTGCCTCCAATTTACGTCTTCCGCTTCCTGTTGTTACAAGGACAGCTTTAGTTGTGTATTCTTTACCTGATTCAGATTTGATAGTAAATATATTATTATCTTTAGTAACTGACACTATTTTCTCGCCTTCTATAATATCTAAATAAGGTCCCTTATAGTAAAGAGTATGCTTCTTTAGATTTGAGGCCAGGTCGGCTCCTGAGATCTCTGGTGTTCCTATCCAGTTGTATATAAGTTCAGATACTATTGACTGGCCACCCCATTCGTTTGTAATAATGGCAGTTTTAAGTTGTTTGCGAGCAGAGTACACTGAGGCTCCTCCGCCTGCTGGTCCTCCACCTAATATAATTAAATCGTACATGTTGCTAGTTTAACATAATTTAAAAAATCCCCAAATGGGGATTTTTTAAATTATTTCTTATTTCTTCTCAAAAATGCAGGTACTGTACTCCAATCTTCTGTATCATCGATAAATAGATCGTCTTCTACTTTTTCAGTTTTGTCTGACTTTTTAAAATAATCTGATGAAGAATCTTTGGCCACTTCTTTATTCACAGCTTGGATAACTTCTTCTTTACTGGAAGAGTTCAATGTAGCTTCAGTAGCCTTTTGGTGGATTTGGAATAGTGAACGCTTTGGCATATCAGTAGGGAATCCAGTAGCGATAACAGTAACTTTCATTTCGCCCTTCTTAAGCTTTTCATCGCTGATAGTTCCAAAGATAACTTTTGCTTCCTTGTCGATAGATTCTGTTATAACCTTGGCTGCTTCTTGGATTTCATGGATAGTTAGATCATCTCCACCTGAAATAGCAAAGAGAACTCCCTTAGCCCCAGAAATTGAAAGATCAAGAAGAGGAGAGTTGATAGCTTGAAGGGCAGCTTTCTCAGCACGTCCTTCTCCAGCGGCGATACCAACTCCCATGAGAGCTGATCCTGCATCAGACATGACAGCCTTGATGTCGGCGAAGTCCACGTTGATCATACCCGGAGTAGTAATAAGTTCTGAGATACCTTCAACTGCTTGCTTGAGTACTTCATCACAAAGTGCGAAAGCTTGTCTGAATCCCACATCTTTTCCAGAGATAACGATAAGTCTATCATTTGGAATCACAAGAATAGCATCTACTTCACCTTCAAGTTCAGATAGACCTACTTCAGCCAACTTCATACGTTGATTTCCTTCGAAAGAGAATGGCTTGGTAACCACAGCGACAGTCAGTATTCCTTGTTCTTTGGCTGCTTGAGCAACGATAGGGGCAGCACCTGTACCGGTACCTCCTCCCATACCACAAGCTATGAAGACCATGTCAGCACCCTTTATAACATCTTGAATTTCTGCTTTTGTTTCTTCAGCAGCTCTTTTACCTACATCTGGATTCATTCCAGCTCCTAGGCCTTTTGTTAAGTTTTTACCAAGATGAACCTTCTTTTCGGCTAAAGAGTTGTGTAGATCCTGCACGTCGGTGTTCATTACTATGAATTCCACACCTTTAACTTTGGAAGCTATCATATGGTTTAAGGCATTCTTGCCTGATCCGCCAATACCGATAACTTTAATTCTCGCAAATGATTCTATGTCTGGGTTTATTTTAGGCATAATATATAGTAGCAACCAAGTCGCGTCACAAGTGACGATCAAGGTTGTCGTATCGTTAATAATAAATTACTTCATACATGATACCAGAAATATATAAAAAGGGAATATTTGACACAATATCCATTTCGTTTCATAATTATAGATTATATTATGGCAAAAGCTGAGATAAAATAGATTTGAAAAATCCTTTTACTTGTTTTACATTGTCTCCAATAGAATTGGAAGCGGAATTATTCCCTTGTGGTGAATTTAATGCAAGTCCAAATGCTCCATACCAAGTTGAATCTTTAATTTTGAATTTATTATTGATAGTTGTATCAGTTGGCCCTACTTTGGCTGGCAAGTTTAGTTGCTTCTTGGCAATTTCTTCTATGCGGACTATATTTGCACCTCCACCAGTAATTACAACTCCAGCAGGAAGAAGTTCGCTTCTCTTGATACGTTTCAAATGATTCTCCACAAGTTCAAATATGTCTCCTAGTCTTGCTTCTATAATCTCATCTACTTTTTTCTTAGGGAAGTCTCCTCCGATTACACTTCCGAGTTTTACACTTTCGGCTTCTTCGAGTCCTATCTTGAAACCAAGGGCAATATCCTTTGTAATATCCATACTTCCTATAGAGAACACTTGCAGAGAAACCAGTAGGTTGTTCTCAAAGACAGATATAGATACACTTTCAGCACCTATATCTACCAGAGCACATCCTGCTGTCTTTTGTCTGGTGTTTAGAAGTATTGTAGAAAGTGCTACAGGTGTCGCTATCACGTCTACCACTTCTATATTGGCAAGACCAAGCACGGTTATGAGGTCATCGATGTTTTGCTTTAAGCATGTAATGAACAAAGTCTTTACTTCGAGCTTTATGCCGTGCATTCCTAGAGGTCTGCCGTGTATGTCTTTGCCGTCTAGTTTGTAAGCCACAGGAATAATGTGAATAATTTTCTTATTGATTATTTCTAGATTTTCTTCACTGGTTGCTAGAACCTTAGATACGTCGAACTCTGTTATTTCTTGATCAGCACGAGATATAATGACAGAACCAGTAGAGAAGACTCCACCTAGACTTATTCCTCCAATAGATACCGTCGCCTTCTTGATCTTAGATCCCAAGGTAGCTTCTGCTTGCTTTACCGCTTTCTTTAGACTTTCTGCAACTAGGTCGGTATTGGTAATGTATCCTAGTCTCATGCCTGCTGTATCAGAAGTTCCTGTCGCAAGTAAACAAGGGGAGTTGGTCTCCTTGTTGAAGCCGGTCACTACTACCTTGATAGTATGTGTACCTATATCTATACCAACGTTAAAGTTATTTTTAATCATTATTAAATTATTCCCTAAAAAAATTATTTAATTTTTCGGGCGACCGTATGTTTAGCCGAAAACATCTTTAGAAATTTCTTTTCTTGCTTCTCCATTATACCACCATGATCCAATCCTTTCAAATGCAATAGCCCATGAATGAATAAATATTGAAGGAATTTTCCATATGTCATGTTAAAGAGAGGAGCATCCTTCCTAACTTTTACTAGATCAAAGGTAATGTCGCCAGATGTTTGAGTTAAAGGGAATGATAATATGTTTGTGGTTTTATCAATACCTCGATATGTTTGGTTTAGTTTCTTTTGTTTTTGTGAAGATAGAAAGTTTACTCCTAGCTCGTATCTTTCACCTAGGATGGCGTTCTTGATATAAACAAAAGGCAAGCGTGGAAGCTTGCCTTTTGTGGAATTTATAATTGTTGTTGATTCTACCTTAGGCATAAACTAACGATGTCCCCGCTTTGTAGGTAATGGAGCCTTTCCAAGCTTTTGTAACTTTAGAAGATTCTTCCTACGATTAATTTTCTTAAGGGTAGCAATCTTTACTTTTACTTTAGATGGAGCACGTTCATTGTAACGCTTGCTTTTAACTTTCTGAATAATTCCAGATTCTGAAACCTTACGGCTAAATCTGCGAATGAGATTCATATTGCTCTCGTTGGTATTCTTTTTTACTTCAATTACTGTAATCATATATGCCGTAAATATATCACACATTTATCATCTACGCAACATCATACACTCAGTTATCTACAGTAAATCTTCGGGGTCTACATTTATAGAAAATGCAGGAGGAAGGCTACGTAGACTTTCTCTAAGGTGAGTATTTGATATGCTTTTGTCGTCTATAGGTAGTGGCCAGAGATTTGGGTCTATTTTAATGACGGTGTTTGTAGTGTACTGACCTTTTACTTTGCCTATGAAGGCGCTAAATATCTGTGGCTCATATCCACCAAGTAATGAATCGATGTGTGCACGTGCCTTCTCTGTCTCACTGGCAGAACCTCCAAAGGTTATCTTGATAAGTCTTTTGAATGGTGGGTATCCAAATTGTTTCCTTTCTTTTAAGTCTTCACGATAAAGAGGTAAGACGTTGCCGTTTAGTATATGTTCTAGTATTGGATTCTCCGGAATGCGAGTTTGAATTATGAGATTGCGTTTCGTCGTCTCGTGGAGCTTCTCCATTATATGAAGAATCTTTTGTGTGATATTGAAGCTTGGTATAGATAGAAGCCCATCAAGTGAGACTATAGCGCTGTGGGTGACTTCGGTATTGATATAAGAGAAGACCATTTCAGTACCTATGAGTATGCTTCCGGGATTTTTATAGAATTCAGCCATTTTCCCTCTAGCTTCCTTGTTGGAAGTGATAGTCTCTTTATCTATTTGGATTATTTTAGCATTGGGGTACAAACTTTTCACTTCTTCATATACTCTATCTGTTCCTATACCCAGAGGGGTAAGATTCCAGCTTTGACAATTTACACATCTGACTTCGGTTGTATCTTTGTACCCACATTTATTGCACATGAAGATACGGGAGTTTACAATCTTTGTAGCATTTCTCTGCTTGGAACCATAAAGTACGACAGGAGTAGAACATGTAGGACAGAGAAGAGTATATCCACAATCATGACATACAGTAACTCCCGCCAATCCCTTACGGACAGTGAAGAGAAGGACGGATTCATGGTGCTCTAGAGCATAAGCAATCATTTTCTTTGTTGTATCGGATAATACAGTGAAAGATTTTACTCCTTTGTCGTCGACTTGCTCTCGCATATCTACTACCATTTGCCTCTCAGCTTGTGGAAGACGGAAGAGAGGTGAAGCGACTTCTCCTAGGATTCCTTCATCGTGTCTATAGAGTGTATCAGGACGAAGAAGTGTATCGCCAAAGATTAACTTAACTTTATTTACAGATGAAAGGATCTCTGCGAAAGTGCGGATGTCGAGAAACGGACGAGAAAATTGTTTATATGAATCTGAATTTTCATGTTCGATTATAATTGTCCGGATATCTTCTCGAGGAATAGATAGGAACATGCCAGTACCGATGATAAGTATTGGATGAGTTTCTTCCATGCAAGAGTTATATGTATTTATAAGTGTCTTCTTGCTCAAGTCTCCATGGAAGGAGAAGACGTACTGGCTAATACCCTTTGTAAGTTCGATTGTGAATTGTTCTATGTCAAAAAGGGTTGGTACACATATGAACACTGACTCCTTCTTTGCGAAAGCTTCTCGTATCAGAGTTCGATACCAGCTCATACGGTCAGGAATAAGAGCTTGGAAAATTAATTTCTCTTGTTTGATATTTTCCCTAAACACTTCTACTCTAGTGTCGGGCGATCCAACTTTGTTGGATTTAGCTTCTTCATCTATTTTTTTTGCTCGTTTCAAATCTTTCAAATTTTCTAGAAATAAAGCGGGTAGAAGTGATTTGATGATTGTGCCTGTATTACTGACAGTGTAGTCTTTCATTTTCTCGCAAGCTGTGAAGAAGGCTGGAGAAAAAGGGGAAGGACCTTTGATATTTATTATTTTCTTAAGTTGAAAGTCTGCTTTTTTCAAATCAAATTTCAAATCACGTACATTCTCTACATTTATGACGATAGCGTCTCTCGTTTTAGATCGGAGAGGGATGGAGACTATACTTCCTAGAAGAATTTCGACAGGAGAGAAGTAAGTTAGATTTTCTCCTTGAAAACCTTTTTGTATTGGAATAACAGTTACTATATACATACTTATATGGTAGCACAAAATCTCAATTTTAATACTTCCTCCCCCATTTATTTTTTCCTATATTTTGTGATATAGTAAAGTAGTTATAAACATTATATGGCTATATTTTCTAAAAAATTAGGTATCGATCTAGGCACAGCAAACACTTTAGTGTATCTACCAGGGAAGGGCGTTGTCTTAAATGAGCCTTCTGTTGTGGCTGTTTCTGAGCAGGACAATACAATCCTAGCTATTGGTATTGAAGCCAAGGAAATGATAGGCAAGACCCCTGAAAGTATCATAGTCTATAGACCTATGAAGGATGGAGTTATTGCAGACTATAGAGTGACCGAAGCAATGCTTCGCTACTTTATTACGAAGACTCTTGGTAAATACAATTTATTTAAGCCCGATGTCATGGTCTCGGTTCCGGCTGGGATTACCTCTACTGAGCGTCGTGCTGTCGTAGAAGCCGCTGTGAAGGCTGGAGCTTCCAATGCCTATGTAGTGAAGGAACCTATCTTGGCAGCTATTGGTGCAGGTATTCCTATACATGAGTCAAAGGGTCATATGATCATGGACATCGGAGGAGGTACGACCGACGTAGCAGTGATTGCCCTAGGAGGTATCGTCGCTTCGACTTCTGTAAAGTGTGCAGGCGACAAGATAGACCTAGCAATCGCCGATTATATCAAGAAGACCTTCAATCTAGCTATTGGAGATCGAACAGCTGAAGCGATCAAGATAAAGATAGGTGCTGCTATACCACTCGAAGAAGAACTTACTATTACTATAAAAGGTAGAGACTTCATCCAAGGACTTCCTCGTACCGCACAGATATCTACCAACGAGATAGTACGAGCCATAGACAAAGAACTCAGAATGATGATCTCCTCTATCAAAGAAGTTCTCTCCTTAACACCACCAGAACTTTCAGCAGATATCATAGATGATGGTATCATTATGACAGGAGGATCCTCTCAGCTTCGAAATCTAGCAGACCTTATATATAGGAGAACTGGAGTGAAGGCTCGCGTTGCCGACGAACCACTTCTGTGTGTAGTTAAAGGTACAGGTGAAGCATTGAACCATTTAGAAACCTATAAGAAAACCATTTTAAGTAAAAGATAATATGAAAATTTTAAGGAATAATAAGATATTACGAATAATATTGATTTTTCTTCTGTGTTGCTTTGCAGGGCTGGGAATTATTTTCTCTGGTGTTTTCGTTGCCATGCGTTTACACCTGACAGATGTGAAGGGAAGTATAGATTCTAGAAATAATTATTTTAATAAAATAAAAAATCAAGAGTCACGTGTTGCTGATTATTATAGTAGTATAAATAGTGAATGGATGAAAGGAAATGAATTCGCGACATTCAAAGAAGGTGTTTTGAAAGATAAAGAAATTATCCTCAAGGTAAGTGATATAACAGATGTACCTAGTCGGCTTATTGTATCAAGTATAATGCCTGAACAACTTAGGTTCTTCACTTCCAATAGAGAGTCTTTCAAGAAATTCTTTGAACCATTAAAGATATTAGGAACATATAGTCAATTCTCTTATGGTATTTCTGGTATAAAAATAGAAACAGCAAAAGAAATAGAGACAAACTTAAAAGATGTAAATAGCCCTTTTTATCTCGGTAAAGATTATGTAAATTTACTAGATTATAGTGATACAAATAATATAGATTCACAAAGGCTCGCAAGGTTTACAGATAGCCACAATCACTACTATTCGTATTTATACACAGCAATATACTTAAAAGAAATAATGCAACAATGGGAAAATTCTGAGTTTTCTATAAATGATAGACCTGAAGTGCTGGCTACACTATTTAATATAGGTTTTAAAAGATCTATACCAAAGGAAAATCCCGAAGTTGGAGGCTCCACTATTACCATCAATAACCGCGACTATACCTTTGGTGGGCTTTCATACGAATTCTATTATTCAGGAGAGCTTTCGGAATTCTTCCCATTTGAGGTACAATAAGTGTATGGATTTCAATAATTTATTTCCGAAGGATTTATATCATAGCTATGTGATAGAAAGTAACATAGATGACATAGCGTATTTGTTGCGTGTCTTTCTAGAAGAAAGAGGAGAAGTGAATAGAAACAGTCCGGATGTCATGCTTTCTATCTTTGACTCGTTTGCCATACAAGATAGTCACGATATAAAGGAATGGTATCAGAACAAGCCCACCGATGGAAGGAAAAAGATTTGCATAATTGGAGCCAAGTTTATCAATCGTGAAGCGGAGCAAAGTTTACTTAAAATAATCGAGGAGCCGACTCCTAGTTCACATTTTTTCATCATTGTACCTGATGCCTCTCTACTTCTAGATACCATATTATCAAGGACGCACTTAGTTAGGATTAATGGAGGTGATAATAATAGTGAAGATGATAAGATTGCCTTTCTGTTTATAAATTCTACACAGAGTACACGCATAGAAAAAGTAGCAGAAATAATTAAAGAGTTTAAAGACAATGAAAACAGTGGAGGCTTGCGACATGAGGCCACATCACTCATCAATGGACTTGAAAGAATTATTTATAAGAAATGGAAAGGTGATGTAGATAATGAAAATCTTAAATTTATCTTAAATGAATTAAAAAATTGTCGAGATTTTCTTTCTGTTCCGGGAGCAAGTGTGAAAATGATTTTAGAACATATAGCACTTGTGGTATAATCCCGTTAGAAGCCGCGGTCACGGTTTCTGTAAAAATGGGATTTTGATTAATTATAATTAAATAAATAGCAGGTATGTTGTTTTAATAAAAATAACGACCGCGACCTGCTTCTAACGGGATGGCATACAATACAACAAATTTTAAAATAGAGTTAAAGAAGATAGAAGAATGGCTTTCGAAAGAATACGGGGGAGTGCACTCAGGAAGAGCAACTCCTATGATTCTCGATAATATCAACGTAGAAAGTTATGGTTCGTTCATGCCTATCAAGAATGTGGCCAGTATCTCCATCGAAGATCCGAAGACTTTACGTATTGCTCCTTGGGACAAGAGTCAGATAAAGGGTATTGAGAGTGCTATCAGTGCCGCTAATCTTGGCCTCTCTGTAGTATCCGATAGTGATGGAGTGCGAGCAATATTCCCAATGCTTACAACTGAGAACCGTACCAAGCTTGTAAAAATCTTGAAAGAAAAGCTTGAAGAAGCTCGCATAAGTGTCCGTCAGGAAAGACAAGCCGAGATAGAGAAGACAGGAGACCTCCCAGAGGACGATCAAAAACGTGCCAAAGACGACATCCAAAAATGTGTCGACGAATCCAACCAAAATCTCGAATCCATCTTTGCCAAGAAAGAAGTGGAAGTTATGAATTAAAAATATCTTACAACACAGTCATAAGCCACGCTTATGACTGGATTGTTGTTATTATAGGAGGTTGTTTTAATAATCATATATTTATATAATAAAAATATGGAAAAAATAAGTAAACCAGAATCACCTAAGTTTTCTCCAGAAAAAAGATTAGAATTTCTTCATAATTTATACAATAATCACGAAGAGCCTTTTGTGGGGCTAGACGATGGGGATTTCTTTAGATTTTTAGGAGTTCCATCTGAAATAATTATAGATGAATTAAATCAAGTTCCATTTGAAGAAAAATTACAAAAAGCGAGAGATATTGGTCTAATCTCAACAATAAAAGATAAATCTTGGTCGTATGTAAACAATGATAGACCAATTGTTTTTACCAAAGTAGGTGGATCAAATATTCCATTTTATAGAAGTAGTGAGGGGACTGGTGGGAAAAAGGAAGCAGGAATATGGTATCCCTTTTGGGGAGTTGGTAAAAAATGGCTCATAAAAGATGGTGGAGAAGATAATTATAAAACCTGTTATGATAACCCTGTTTTAAAGAAAATTCAAGATATTTTAGAAAGTACATTTAATTGGGACCATAATCTTGATTTTATTAATAATAATGAATTAAAGAATCATCCACTAGGTAAAAATGAAGGTAGTGAAAAAACTTTTTGTCCCCCAATGCTACTCAACGAGACATTATTTGGTGACAAATCAAAAAACCTTAATTTTGATAGTCATGACAATAAACACCATGAATGGATAAAAGAACTTGTAATTGGAATGTATGAAAGATATCCAGCTGACTATATTAAGAAAATTGTTGATTATAATAATCAGAATTTAACCAAGCAAGGTTATATAATAAAAAATACTGAACAAAATTTACAAAATAGAATTTAATTTCCAGCCCTAAGCAATGCTTAGGGCTGGTTTTGTTTTATCTAAATATCAATTTATGCTATGATACACACATGTCAATTATAATTTTTGTTGTTATTTTATTAGTGCTGGTTGTCTCTCATGAATTTGGGCATTTTATTGTGGCCAAGAAATCGGGGATAAGGGTAGATGAATTCTCTTTTGGCTTCCCTCCTAAAATTTTTGGTAAGAAAGTAGGGGAGACAACTTACAATTTCAATGCATTACCATTTGGAGGATATGTGAAAATTTTCGGAGAAAATGGCGTAGACGAAAGTGTGAGCGAAGAAGATAAGAAAAGAAGCTTTACAAGTAAACCTCGATATATCCAAGCAGGAGTTTTAATAGCGGGAGTTGTTATGAACTTCCTTGTGGCATGGTTTCTACTTTCTATCGGCTATATGTCCGGTCTGCCTTCGTCTGTAGCTATGGCGCCACAGGGAGTAACTGTAAACAATCAGTATCTTACTGTTACAAGTGTAGTAAAAGGTAGCCCAGCAGAAATTGCAGGACTTGAAACTAGAGATAAGTTACTTGTTCTAAAAACTGAAACAGATAGAACAGAAACTCCATCTGCAGAAAGTGTAAAATATTTTATAAAAAAACACGGCAATGAGTCTGTAACAGTTGAATACATGAGAGGTTCTGAAAGTAAGAGTCTTGTTGTTACACCAATAAATAATAAAGAAGGTATTCCGTCTATAGGAATTGCCATGGACATAATCGGCACACTCAAGCTTCCTATTCATAAAGCAGTATGGGAAGGTCTGAAGCTCACAATTGACTGGACTATTGGTACAGCGGTTGGCTTCTATAAGCTTATAGTAGGTGCATTAGCTGGTACTGGTGATATGTCTGCTGTGACTGGTCCTATAGGTATAGTCGGAGTGGTAGGCGATGCCGCAAAGTTTGGATTTGTATATTTACTTTCATTTACAGCCCTTATATCTATAAACTTGGCAGTTATAAACTTCCTACCATTTCCAGCTTTAGATGGAGGGCGTCTACTCTTCTTGCTGATTGAGAAGATTAAGGGTTCTCGTATCAAACCCGAAATTGCAAATGTGGTGAATATGGTTGGTTTTGGAATTCTGATGCTTCTAATGGTCTTCATAACCTATCATGATATAGTGAAATTAATATAAATTTTTAGTCAAAAGCTCTGTAATCTTCTTACAGAGCTTTTTATTTTACAAATTTAAAAAAGTATGATACTATATAAATACATTCGCCAAGAGGCGATTTTATTTTTCAAAAAAAACGAACAATTAGTATGAAAACAACAGAAATCAGAAATATAGCCATAATAGCTCACGTCGACCACGGCAAGACAACTCTTACAGACCAGCTTATGAAGCAGTGCGGGATGGTAGAAGAAGGTGTTACTATGGACTCCAACGCTCTTGAGCTTGAACGTGGTATTACTATTTATTCCAAGAATACTTCCGTAAACTATAAAGGTACCAAGATAAACATCGTAGATACCCCAGGCCACGCTGACTTCGGATCCGAAGTAGAGCGAGTTTTGCGTGCTATTGACTCAGTCCTTTTACTTGTTGATGCTCAAGAAGGTCCTATGCCTCAGACACGATTTGTACTTAAGAAGTCACTTGAATTAGGTCTGAAACCTATAGTTGTTATCAACAAGATAGACAAGCCAGCTGCCAATCCCGATCGTGTTCACGAAGAAGTCTTGGAGCTTTTCTTAGAACTTGGTGCCAACGAGAGCCAGATAGATTTCAAAACTATCTATGCTATCGGACGACAAGGGAAAGCCTTTCTCAAGCTTGGAGATGATTCGAAAGACCTTACCCCACTTCTTGACTTGATTTTATCTGATATAAAGGAAGCTTCTACTAATGAAGACGGCCCTTTCCAAGCACAAGTCTTCAATCTTGGGTATGATAACTTCTTGGGGCGTCTAGCTATTGTTCGCGCTTATGGTGGCTCGGTCAAGACTGGATCACAAATCATAGTCAAGAATGCCGATGGAACTTCTCGCAATGCGAAGATCACCAAGATGTTTACATTTGAAGGAACTGCACGTAAAGAAGTTGATGTATTGAATACAGGCGATATTGCTATCGTGGCAGGAATTCCCGATGTATTTATCGGTGAGACACTTTGTCTAGATGCAAGCACTCCTGTACTTTCTTCTATATCTATAGATGAGCCGACTATCTCTCTAAATTTTCTAGTGAATGATTCTCCTTTCTGTGGACGTGAAGGAAAGTATGTGACAAGTCGTCAGATCAGAGAAAGACTAGAGAAAGAACTTGAAGTAAACGTTGGTCTTAAGATTAATTTCGATGGTACAGATCAGGAAGAACAACAAGAAGGGTACTTGGTCTATGGACGTGGAGAACTTCATATTGCAATACTTCTTGAGAATATGCGACGCGAAGGATATGAACTACAAGTTTCTCAACCTCATGTAATTATAAAAGAAGAAAATGGAAAGAAGCTCGAACCTTACGAAGAGGTTACTATTGATGTCAGGAATGATGTCTCAGGTGCTGTCATAGAGAAGCTTACCGCACGTCGTGGCATGATTACAAGTATGCACGAAAAGGATGGTATAGTCCGAATGCTTATTGAAATACCAACTCGAGGCTTGCTTGGATACAGAGGTCAATTCGTTGTCGATACCAAGGGAGAAGGAATTCTAGCTTCTCGATTTATCGGATTCAAAGATTACGCTGGAGAAATAAAGAAGCGTGATGTAGGTTCTATGACTTCTATGGTTACTGGTAAGGTTGTCGCCTTCTCACTCTGGACACTACAGGAAAGAGGAATACTTTATGTAGAACACGGAGATGAAGTGTATGAAGGAATGGTTATAGGTAACGTTACAAAGGGGGATGAAATGTCCGTAAATCCGACAAAAGGTAAGCAACTTTCCAATATGCGTTCATCAGGAACCGACGAAGCTGTGAATGTAAAACCACCTTATAAATTGTCGATAGAAAGAGCCTTGGAAGTTATGGCCGACGATGAATTCCTAGAAATAACCCCTAAAACAGTACGTTTACGCAAGAAATTCTTAACAGAACAGGATAGGTCAAAGGCTAAGACTAGAGCCAGTAAGGAATAGTATAGACACACATTTGACCCCCACACCCATATTTTTATAGTTTTCAACGTAGGCTATAGGCCTACAATAAAAATATAGGTGTGGAGGTTGACTTTATTAGATAGTAATGATATTATAAAAAGATAAAATAATTATCAAATTAATTTAAAATGTGTCGCGCCAAAAGGACTTACGCGACATGATTTGCAAAATCAAAAATGGCTAATACTATTTCATTCAAACCAAAGCAAGTTACAAAAAGAATTCTTTCCAACCTACCGTCTCGCGCGCATGAGGTTATTGTGAACCGTTTTGGTCTTATTGACGAAGGCGAGAGGAAGACTCTCGAAGCCATTGGTCAGAAGTACGGTATTACTCGTGAACGTGTTCGCCAGATAGAGAATGGAGCCCTCGCTCTTATCCGTAAAGGAGAAGCTTTCAAGAATGAAAAGGCTGTCTTCGAAGAGTTGAAGAAGCTTATGCACACTATGGGAGCTATAGTTTCCGAACACGAATTCCTCAATCATCTTTCAAAGGATAAAATTACTCAGAACAATATTCACCTTTATCTTACTCTTAGTGATGAATTTACTAAGCACAAAGAAGATGCACATTTTAAAACTCGTTGGAGTGTAGATTCTGATGTATCTGCCCAAGTTCACAAGTCACTCAAGAATCTTTTTGAAAATCTATCAGATGATCAGCTAATTCCTGAAACAGAACTTGTGGCAAAGTTCTTAGACGATGTTAAAGATTTGGCAGAACAATACAGGAACGAAGAAATTGCTAAAAGATGGCTTTCTATTTCTAAGACAATGAGCAAGAATCCACTTGGTGAATGGGGTAAGTCCACATCTTCTTCTATCAAGGCTCGTGGAGTTAAGGATTACGCTTTCCTTATGATGAGGAAGCACGGAAGTCCTATGCACTTTAGAGAAGTCGCCAAGGCTGTGGCCAATACTTTCGACAAGAAGTGTCACACTGCTACTTGCCACAATGAACTTATTAAGGATCCTCGTTTTGTATTGGTAGGACGTGGTATATATGCTCTATCTGAATGGGGTTACAAGTCTGGAGTTGTCCGCGATGTTATTAAAGAGCTTTTGAAGAAGAATGGTCCTATGAGCAAGGACGACATCGTAGATCAAGTTATGAAAGAGAGATACTTGAAGAAGAACACCATCTTAGTCAACTTACAAAATACAAAATATTTTAAGAAAAACAAATCTGGGCTTTATACATCTTGCTAAATAAAAAATTCTCCCAATAAGGGAGAATTTTTTATTTATCTATGATATAATAGCAGTATGTATAACCGTGGAATAGTAAACATTATTATAATAATCTTAGGCATTCTTTTTATTGCTCTATTGCTAGGATTCTTCAACTCATCAACACTTAGAGTTTGGTAATTAATTGTAAAATATACAGATAAATATGATTCAAGATTTTCTAAATACACACAATTTAAATCTCGTACAGATGTTGATAGTCGCCATAGGGTACCTTATGCCTATACCTTTGGCTTATATTGCACTTTTCCTCTGGCATCATTATAGACAAGAGCGCTTTATCATGGGTATCAAGTGGGTGCTTCTGGAAATTCAAGTACCAAGGGATGTGGTCAAGTCTCCCGCAGCTATGGAACTTATATTTACAAATGCTTTGTATCATAAAAGTATCAAGGGTTTCTGGGAACAGTACATTCAAGGTGCTCCGTGGTTTTGGTTTTCTCTTGAGATTGCTTCTATAGATGGTCGGGTTCATTTCTTTATTCGTACACCAACCCGTATGCGTAACCTAGTAGAAACGCAGATATACGGACAATATCCACAAGCCAAAGTTGTAGAAGTTGACGACTATGCCTTCCACGTACCTCAATACAAAAAGGATGGAAATTGGAATATGTGGGGTTGTGAATTTAATAAATTACACAATGACTTTCTTCCTATTAAAACGTACAAATCTTTTGGGGATGATATGAAGACTGGTGTGAAGGAAGAATTCAAAATTGACCCCATCACTCCTACTATTGAATACTTAGGTTCTATACCTAGAGGTCAGCAAGTATGGATGCAGATGGTTGTCCGTTGGAGTATCAAGACTTATCATAGCCATGAACAGAAAAAGCATGTGGACTTCTACGAAGCCGCAGAAGAATTCTTACACAAGAGACTTGAGTCATATACAAAATATAGTCCAGGAATGGGAGAAGGTGGCATAGATACTTTTGAAGTTCGTGCTCCTGCCTTCCTTGATCCATTAGTCAAGCAGGTTGAGGCCAATATGGAGAAGCTTCATTTTGATTGTGGTATACGTCTTGTGGCCCTCTCAGACAAGAGACTCTGCACCGAAGACCAATTCCAGAATCTTCGCCGTGAAGTCCGTCTCCTTTTCCGTCAATATGCCCAGCCCAATATCAATGAACTTAACCGTATTAATGCTACACAGTTCGATGCACCTTGGTCAGATCCGACGGGGTTGGCTCTAACTGCCAAGAAGAAGAGAATGCTCGACTGGTATAGAATGAGAACATTCTTTCATCCACCACTTCAGTATACAATTAAGTTGCCTGATGTATTAACTGCTTTTATTCCTGCTGGTAGACCGCAACCATTTGTTCTTTCTACTGAAGAGCTTGCTACACTTTTCCACTTCCCAGGTATGGTATCAGAGACTCCAAGCTTCAAGCGTATTGAGTCCAAGATTGCAAAGCCACCTTCAAACTTACCAATATAATTAAACAAATAAATGGATAATTTAGATATAAAAAAGCCCGTCAGTACTTCAAGTCATGGCGAAGTAAAAGAGAATAGATCCAAGTCTAGACTAGTATTGAATATTATTCTGGTTATTGGTTTTCTAATTTTGATTTCTTATTATTTATTCTCTTCTCCAGCTTCAAACAAAGATAGGACTATACACGTGGCTCCCAGTGATTCATTGACAAAGATTTCAAGCAAGCTAGAGAAAGAGAAGGTTGTAAGATATTCTTCTATGTTGAGAGTATTTGTTTTTATTTTCTCAGGCGATAAGCATATCTCCAGTGGCGACTATCTATTCAAGAAAGGTAAGTCTGTGCTTAGTGTTGCTTGGCAGTTGGCTCGTGGCATACACGGAGTAGAACCTATTAAGATTACCTTCAAAGAAGGGATTACAAAGGCAGACATGGCCAAGTTACTAGCAGAGAAGATACCTTCTTTCCGTAAAGATTTGTTCTTAAGTGACAAGAGAAGTAAAGAGGGCTACCTTTTCCCAGATACGTACTTCATATATCCGCTTTCAACTACCGATGAAATTCTCAATGACATAACTTCCAATTTTAATAAAAAGATTGCTTCTATAGATAAGGATATAAAGGCTTCTGGTAAAAGTTTGTCAGATATTATAATCATGGCCTCAATCCTTGAGAAGGAAGCAAAGGGCAAGGAGGATGCTCCTATAATCTCTGGAATATTGTGGAAGAGGATTAAGCTTGGGATGCCTCTTCAAGTAGATGCAGCTCCGAAAACATATGACGAGAGTAACTTACCTAGAAGTCCTATAAGTAACCCAGGTCTTTCATCTATACTCTATGCGATTCATCCAGAAAGTTCCCCTTATTTATTTTATCTTCATGATGATTTTGGGCAAGTCCACTACGCTGTAGACTTCAGTGAACACAGAAGTAATATTGCAAAATATCTCAAATAATCTGCCTACGCATAAAGCTATGGCACGACAAAGAATGATTTTAAAAACAACAAGACAAAAAGAATATGAATTACTTGATGCAGGAGAAGGGCAGAAGCTTGAACGTTATGGCTCTTATATCATGTCGCGTCCTGATCCAGAAGCACTTTGGAAGAAATCTTTGAGTGAGAAAACGTGGGATGAGGCAGATCTTAAATTTATTCGTAATGGTACAAAGAATAAGTGGATTATTAAGAATGGAATACCAAACAATTGGGATATTAATTTTGGTGGTTTAGACTTTTCTATAAAGCCAACATCTTTCAAGCATATAGGTCTTTTCCCTGAGCAGTTACCAAATTGGGAATGGATGGAAAAATTAATTAATGATGCGAAAAGTTCCCATAGGTCCGACCTAGGGGCAGAAAGTAAAAATAAAAAGTCCCTAGGTCGGACCTATGGGAACGAACCCATTTCTGTTTTAAATCTTTTTGCCTATACAGGAGGAGCGACTTTGGCTTGTGCCAAGGCTGGAGCAGAAGTTGCTCATGTGGATGCTTCTAAAAATGCAGTAGAATGGGCACGCAAGAATGCCGAACTTTCAGGACTTTCGGATGCTCCCATACGCTGGCTCATAGAGGATGTAACAACATTTTTAAAAAGAGAAATTAAAAGAGAAAGGAAGTATGATGCCATAATTATGGACCCACCATCTTTTGGACATGGACCGAAAGATGAACTTTGGAAGATAGAAGAAGACTTTCTGAATCTTATGGATTTGTGTAGAAAGGTATTGTCCCCCGATCCTTTATTTATTCTTATAAATGGGTATACTGCAGGATATTCTAGTATTGTGTATGAGAATAATTTACTAGATATGATGAAAGACTATAAAGGGAAGGTGGAAGGAGGTGAACTAGTCATAGAAGAAAGCACAAGTAAAAAGCTACTCCCTTGTGGAATTTTTGCAAGATGGGAAAGAAAATAAATAAAACTGTATTTGTGGGTGTATCTGGTGGAGTGGATAGCTCTGTCAGTGCAGCTCTACTTAAAGAACAAGGCTACAATGTCGTTGGGGTCTTTATTCGTACGTGGACACCAGAATTTATAGAGTGCACGTGGAAGGATGAAAGGCGAGATGCCATGCGAGTCTGTGCACACTTAGATATTCCTTTCTTAGAATGTGATGCCGAAGAGGCTTACAAGAAAGGTGTGGCAGACTATATGATAGAAGAATACAAAAAGGGTAATACTCCCAATCCCGATGTCATGTGTAATCGCGAAGTGAAGTTTGGTGTCTTTTGGCAATTTGCGAAAGCGCATGGGGCTGACTATATAGCGACAGGGCACTATGCTATTAATGATACGGCCCCTCTTACAGGGGCAGTACACCTTTTGGATTCTTTGGATACAAAGAAATCTCAAAAGGTCTTGCGGAAGCTCCAAGTATTCGCTTCCTCACCCCCATCCGTCGCTTCTCAAGGACTATCAGTATTACGTAAATCCCCCGATTCTTCCAAGGATCAAAGTTATTTCCTTTGGACTCTTACACAAGATGATTTGGCGCATACACTTTTCCCTGTAGGGCATTTGCAAAAGACTGAGGTACGAAAGCTTGCAGAGAAATACAAATTACCTGTCGCTACAAAGAAAGACAGTCAGGGAGTTTGCTTCTTGGGTCCACTTGATATGAAAGATTTCTTGAAGCACTATATTAAGACTAAGAAAGGGGATGTGTTGCTTGCCCTCCGAGAAGGCGGGGATAAAAAAGGGAATATAATAGGGGAACATGATGGAGCAATATTCTTCACTCTTGGAGAGCGTCATGGATTTACAATTTTTAAAAATGAAGATGACAGTAAACCTCTCTATGTTGTCTCAAAAGACATAGAGAAAAATACCATCACAGTTTCCCCTAGGTCTGACCTAGGGGAAAAGAAGGATAAACTACATAGGACGGTCCTATGTAGTAATGCAAATTGGATTCTTGGTATGCCAGAAAAAGATAAGACTTATAAAGCTCAAATTCGTTACCATGGAGAGCTTCTAGATTGCAAAGTAGGTGTCACAGGTCTGACCTGTGAAATAACTTTTGATAAGAATGTGCTTGTGGACAAGGGGCAGTCTGTCGTAATTTACGATGGAGATATTTGCCTAGGTGGAGCAATTGTGGGATAATATAAGCATGAATATATTTCAAAAAGTTGATAAGGGGGCGGATGATATTGTATTTGTTTATACAATATGTGGAGGCATAGAAGAAGCTAGGTCTATGGGGTATTCGTCAATACGAGAGAAGCTCGCTATTTCTATGGATTACTGGATTATAAATTCTATATATCCATGGCAGAATGTTATCCGAGAGATTGATCAGTACATGATTATGTTCTCAACTCAGAAAGATTTGAGTGACAAATTGATAAAGCATATAGAGTCAGAGCATTCATACAAGATACCAATGATTGCAAAGTGCAACATAGCTATGACCAACTTACCTTACTCACTTTGGGTCAATGATACACTTGAAGGTGAAGAAAGGTATATTACAGAAGCAGAAGCAAACGATAAAGGTGACATAAATAGTTTGAAGAATTTAAAATAAATATGGTAATATAAATATATACTTGTCCCGTACTAAATTTTTGATTAATTAATTTTAATTTAAAAATTATATGTGAAAGGTAGGTCAAATAAAAGATACAAATTATTATTAAAATTTTAGTACTGGGATGGAAAATATTTTAAATGGGGCAACATTAGATATTATTTTACGTCTTTTTGTTGCATTGGTATTGGGAATGATTATAGGGACAGAGAGAGTTTGGGCACATAAGACTGCAGGCATGCGAACGTATGCTCTTGTGTCTATGGGTTCAGCGTTGTTTGTAGTTATTTCAAATGAGATGGTTAATTATTATGCTGGGTTTGCAGGGATGAATCCTCTCATGATTGTTTCCCAGATTGTTGTGGGAATTGGATTCTTGGGTGCAGGAATTATTTTCAATAAAGATTCAAAGCTAGTAGGACTTACAACGGCGACAGGACTTTGGGTCTCGGCTGGTATAGGTATGGCTTGTGGTTTAGGACTTTTCAGTATTGCTATAATTGCGACAATTCTTACTTTGTTTATATTTATTGTGTTGTGGTTTATTGAGAAAGGAATTAAAAAGAGTAAATATTACAAAGAAGATCAAATTGAGGATTTAGGATAAAAGTTAAAAGCCCTCCGCCCCGCCATAACTTCGTAGATGTTGGCGGGTGGCGGAGGGCTTTTCTATTGAGCTTTTTTAGTATAATATGAACATATATGACTTCAAACGAAATACGCCAAAAGTTCCTGAAATTTTTTGAAAGTAGAGAACACAAGATAATACCATCAGCATCTTTGATACCTGAGAATGATCCCTCGGTTCTTTTTAATACAGCAGGAATGCAACCCATTGTCCCTTATCTTTTGGGGCAAAAGCATCCTATGGGGACACGTTTAGTAGATGTTCAAAAATGCGTTCGTACTGGTGATATAGATGAAGTTGGGGACAATCGTCACCTTACTTTCTTTGAAATGCTTGGCAATTGGTCTCTGGGAGATTACTTTAAGCCCGAAGCTATCCAATGGAGCTTTGAATTTCTGACTGACAAAGAGGAAGGACTTGGACTTGATATAAATAGAATTTATGTAACAGTTTTTGAGGGTAACGATGATGCTTCTCGTGATATAGAAGCATTTGAAATTTGGAAAAAATATTTACCAGAGGGGAGAATTTATTTCTTGCCTGCAAAGAATAATTGGTGGAGTGCCGGGGACAATGGTCCTTGTGGTCCAGATACTGAAATATTTTATGATCCGAATGAAAGTGCTTTAGGCGATATGACTCATGATGAATTTGTGAAGGCAGATGATGAAGGAAGAGTAATAGAAGTTTGGAACAATGTATTCATGCAATATGAAAAGAAAGAAGGTAAAGTCATAGGTAAACTTGCACAACATAATGTAGATACAGGTATGGGACTCGAGAGAATTACGATGGTGTGTCAAAAAGTTAAGACCGTATTTGATACAGATTTATTTACTCCAATTATTTCTAAAATAGAGGAACTTTCTAATTTAAAATATGGAGATAAAACAGATGAAGAATATATTAAAGAAGGAGACCAGTGTTGGGTTGATACAAGAAGAGAAATACGTATAGTTGCAGATCACATAAGAACAGCTATATTCATGATAGGAGATGGTGCTACACCTTCAAACGCTGGAGCTGGATATGTACTCCGAAGGATTATTCGTAGGACTATTAGATTCTCCGACAAGCTTGGATTAAAGTCTGGTTCAATTGATTCTCTCTTGGATATTATAATTGAAAAATATAAAGGTGCTTATCCTGAGTTAGAAAAAAATAAAAATATAATTAAAGATGAAATAAAAAAAGAAGAAAATAAATTTCGTCAGACGTTAGAACAAGGCTTAAAAGAATTCGAGAGAGGTACAGACCCTTTTGATCTTTATCAGTCATATGGTTTTCCTGTTGAACTTACAGAAGAACTTGCAAAAGAAAAGGGGATAAAGATAGACAGAGCTGATTTTGATAAAAAATTAAAAGAGCATCAAGAACTTTCTCGTACATCTAGTGCTGGGATGTTCAAGGGGGGACTTGCAAATCATAGCGATAAGACAGTGAAGCTTCATACTGCACATCATTTACTTTTGGCTGCACTTCAGAACATAGTAAGTAAAGATATAAAGCAGAGAGGAAGTAATATTACCGAAGAGAGACTTCGTATGGACTTTATGTGCGACCATAAACTTACAGATGAGGAAAAGAAAGAAGTAGAAGATTGGGTGAATGATAAAATAAAAAGAGGATTGAATGTAGTTAGGAAAGAAATGCCTTTAGTAGAAGCAGAGAAGATAGGTGCCGAAATGGAATTTGGCGCCAAGTATCCTGAAGTTGTATCGCTCTACTTTATAGAAGATGAAAATGGTAATGCTATATCTAAGGAATTCTGTGGAGGACCTCACGTTTCAAATACAAGTGAACTTGGATACTTCAAGATTCAAAAAGAAGAAGCAAGCTCCGCCGGCGTTCGCCGTATAAAGGCTGTATTAGAATAAAATATAATTTTAGTCAAAATAGCCCTCCCTTATAGTTATTATAAGGGAGGGCTTTACATATTGACAAAGTGTGTTATTTATGATAGAATGTGAGCAAATTTCAGTACTGATAAATTCGGATATTTTTCGAATATATTAGGAATCAAAATATATATAATTATAATTTTTAAATTTTATTATTTATTTTTTAACCAATTCTTTTACATTTAAAAAACAGTAGTTATGAAAAACTTTATTGTATTGCTCGTTGCCATGTTGTTTGTAGGAGTTTTTACTTCCTGCCAAAAAGAAAAAAATTTTGTTCCGATTGATACTGAAGCTATTCGCTCTCAGTTGGCAAGTTTGCCAGTCATATCAAAAGAAGAAGTTCAACAGAAAATCACTGAACAGAATAATTTGAAATCGGCAAACACTGAACCGGTTTTGGTGCGTATTTTTCCGCTTGATAAAAATACATATGAAGTGTATGACGATCATGCGATTAAGCATCTGGTGTACTATGAATTAAATCAGGGTGCACACAGAACCAAGTTCTTGACCTTGAACCAAACTTTTCCGGTTGCTAATGGTGTCGTTGATACTACACAATATCATTTAGATATTAATGTAGGCTGTCCATTTAGTCGAGGCTTCTATTTTAAGGACCAGAACGATATTAACCAATTAACTTTCTTTTTCCATTTTAACAACGGAGAGGAATTTGCTTATTTTGGAGATAATGGCTCTGGTTCCGTTAAATTACCTCCTATTGCTGACGGACAATGGCAGATAAATGTCGTTTATAACGATGGTGAGATGCACCAGGAATTTATGAGTAATTTAATTAATTTTTATGGAGATGAGCTTATAACCTTAAAATTTAATATCTTACCAGTTGGAAATACTAAAGCGTATGTCAAAATTGACAGAAATTTAATAAATTCTGACACACGTTCCATTGAAGTAGTTGGAAAGGATGATGATGGTAATTGGATATATTTTCTTTATCCTATAAATTCTGATGGTTTAAATGATATATTGTCTGTGCCTGTTTCATTCTCTAATATTACCCGGGTTTATGTTTGTGGTAGTAATAGTGGTTGCATGGCTTATGGAGTGAAAGTATCTCCTGATTCTCCAATAAATGGCCCGAAGATTTTTGTTCTGAGTAATTAGGACAATAAATAATTTTTAAATGCATCAGTTTGCCTAGGCAAACTGATGCATTTTTGTTTATTTATAGTATAATACAAGTACATATGGATTTTTTATTTTCGTCTAAAAAGGAAAAGCTGGTTGCCATTTTTGATATTGGCTCTGGGAGTGTTGGTGGGGCGTTGGTTCAGATACCATCAGACCAGAAGAAGTTGCCAACTATCATCAAGTCCACTCGAGTTGATATTGTAGAGAGAGAAGAACTTGACTTCAATCTATTTCTAAAAGACATGATCCTCGCTCTTGGATTTGCTGTTCGTAATATTTACCAAAGCAAGCTTGGTGCCCCCGATGAGATAGTCTGTGTCCTAGCATCTCCATGGTACATATCGGAAACAAGACTCATCAAGTTGGCCAAAGAGCATTCCTTCACTTTTACAAAGAAAGTAGTAGACGACCTTCTAGACAAAGAAATCTCATCTCTCGATGCTCTATATAAGAATAAGTATGGGGATGTCGAAAGCACTCCAGAAGTTATCGAGCATCCTATCGTGGGAGTATCTCTCAATGGCTATCTAGTCGACGACCCTCTAGGCAAGAAGACTCGATCCATAGAGATGAACATGGTCATATCACTTTCTCCTAAAATGTGTCTAGATAAAATAAAAGAAACTATTTCTAAGAATTATCATCATACCCCCGTATCGTTCTCTTCATTTATGGTGGCTTCATATATATCAGTTAGAGATAGGTATATGAATCATGACTCATATCTTCTTCTAGATATTGGTGGAGAGGTTACAGACGTAGGCATCGTCGCGAAGGGTGTACTCAAGGACTCGCTATCCTTCCCCTACGGTAGGAAAACTTTCTTCAGAGATATTTGCAAGGAATTGAAAATTGAATTACGTGATGCCTATGAACTCTTTAGTCTTTATAGTAAGGGGACGTTGTCAGGCAAAGAAAAGGAGAAGCTCCTACCCATTCTTTCTCTAGCAGAAAAGTCTTGGGGTAGTTCCTTCCGTGAATGTATCAATACATTGCCTCGCACTCTTACACTGCCGAACGTTATGTTCCTAACTATAGATAGAGATGTGAAGGATTGGTTTGTAAAAGTTATCAATAGTGAAGAGTATATTCAGTCCATGGTTCCCAATAGAAAGTTTACCCTAGTAACTATTGATGGCAACGAATTCTTGAATATGTGCAATGTCAAAGATGGTAACTGTGACCCATTCTTAATGCTTGAATCTATAAATGTTATGAGGAAAATAGAAATTTATGAATAGAAAAATATTAGAAGATATAAAAGCGAATAGTATTAGAAGAATAGTAAAGACACAGAAGGATGATGTTGTTATTCCAAATGTTGTCGTCAAAGATGAAGACAACCACAACCCTACACCCAAGTCAAACTTTGTCCTTGAGAACGATTCTTCTAAGTATGATTTTCTAAAAAAGAAAAACAATAATATTAATACATCTTCTATAAAACGCATGAGTGGAGATCCTCGCATGCCAAGGGAAAGACCTCTACTTAATAAAACTTTATTAGATATATTCATCTTTTCTCTTCTAGTTGGATCATTTTATTTACTCTCCACTGTGTTCTTAAGAGCCAATGTGACAGTAGTAGCCAAGGATCAAACTTTTGAATTAAAGCATTTGAAATTTACAGCAGGGAAGCCTAGCACAAGTGTTCCATTTGAGCTTGTAATTGTTTCTGACAAAGAATATAGGGATATTGTACTTACGAATGCCAAGGAAGTATCAATCAAAGCTAAGGGACAAATAACCTTATACAATGAATACAGTAGTACCAAGGCTCAAAAGATTACAGCTGGCTCATTTGTGTCTGACGACAAAGGCGTATCATACAAAACAGATAAAACAGTCTCAATACCAGCTTATAAGTTGGATTCTTCAAAGAAGATCATACCTGGCCAAGTGGTAGTAGGTATCACGGCCTTTCTTCCTGGGGAGGCTTATAATAGCAACAAAGAATTATTCACTATAAATTCTTTCAAGGGAACAGATAAATTTAAAAAGATTTATGGTAAAGCCAAGACTCCCATAGAAGGAGGTATGGCTGGGCTAGTGTATCTAATGGATGACAAAGAAAAGTCCAGTTTAAACTTTAAGACAGCCGACTTTAAAGAGAAGCTTGTTCGTAAACTTTCCGCTCAAGTACCAGTTGGGTACATACTTTATCCTGATGCTATGAACTTTACTTATGATATAGGCGACAACATCTCTTCAAAGACTCCCGATACAAAAGTTGAAATGAAAGGGTCGCTCAGTGCTTATATATTCAAAGAAAGTGAATTGTCGGATTCAATCATTCGTAAATTACTGCCAAACATAGGAGACAAAGAAAGACAAGAAATAAAACAGCCCAACCTCTCAGATTTATCTTTCAACTTCACAGATAAAGAGCAGATAGTAGGTAAAGATATTAATAATTTTAACTTTGAACTTACAGGTAATCTACCTCTCAATTGGAAGCCAGATATTGAGGCCTTGAAAGGAGAACTTGTCGCAAAGAACAAGAACAATGTTGCCGAAATATTCAAGCTTGATCCTGCTATAGTTAGTGCTAGTGTGAAGATAATTCCATTTTGGTCTAAGAAACTCCCAGAAGATAAGAAAAATATAAATATAATTCTTAAATAATTTGACCCCCACACCTATATTTTTATTGCAGATTGAAAATCTGCGTTGAAAACTATAAAAATATGGGTGTGGAGGTTGACGGAGAATAGAATTTTTGTTATGATTAAAGCACATTAGAAATGAATCAAAGAGACGACAACAATACAGTTATGGGTATAGTGACGGAAGCCCTCCCCAATACACTCTTTCGAGTAGATGTAGGTGGTGGTAAAATCATCATCAGTTATTTGTCTGGGAAGATGAGGATGCATAGGATCAAGGTCTTGCTAGGCGATAGAGTTGAAGTTTTGCTTGATCCATATGGTGGTAAGGGTAGAATTATTAAAAGAGGGTAAAGAGGGCTTGCCCCCACACCTATATTTTAATAGTTGTAAACAGCAGATTATATCTGCAATAAAAATATAGGTGTGGGGGCTTGCTTTTTTATTTAAATAGTGTAGTATAATTCGGTAACACCAAAGTTATAAATATAGGGTTTCTGCCCTTTATTTTTCTTTCGTTTTATGAAGTAAAATATGAAAATCAAATCAGCAGTAAAAAAAATTTGTGCAAAATGTAAGATGGTAAAACGGGAAAGTCATCTCCGTGTTATTTGTACTAATCCTAAACATAAACAAAAACAATAATCATATATGAGAATTCTTGGTATAACAATCCCTAATAATAAACATTTAGATATCGGACTTACTGCTCTCTTTGGAATCGGTATTTCTCGTGCACGCAAAATCTTGAAAGAAGTTGGCATTGATCCCAACATGAAAGCAGATGCTCTATCTGTCGAGGAAGAGAATGCTATCCGTAAGGTCATAGAGACAATGTCCATTGAAGGAACACTTAAACGAGAAATCGCATCCAATGTTAAAAGATTAAAAGATATTAAGGCATACAGAGGAGTCAGACATATGCGTCGCTTACCAGTCAACGGACAGAGAACAAAGACAAATTCTAGAACTATCCGAGGTAACGTACGTAAGACAATGGCATCTGGTCGCCGAAAAGAAAGTAAAACATAATCTATAATCATATGGGAAAAGTAAAAATTATAACTAAAGAAGAAGAAAAAGTAATACCAGAGGATGCTACAGTCCTAGCAACACCTAAAAGTGGAGTCAAAATTCCAAAGAAGAAGGTTGTGGCAGGGACTTTGCATGTAGAAGCTACTTTCAATAACACAAAGGTGGTTCTTTCTGACAAAGAAGGCAACACACTATTCTGGACTTCAGCAGGATCTCTAGGATTTAAGGGTGCCAAGAAGGGTACACCATTTGCAGCTTCAAAAGCCGGTTCAATCGTCGGTGAGAAAGCAAAAGCACTTGGAATCAAAGAAGTTGATGTAAAAGTTAAGGGAGTAGGTAGTGGACGAGAGCCTACTATCCGTGCATTTATGGCTTACGATATAGAAATATCAGAAGTCAGAGATGTCACTCCAGTTCCTCACAACGGTCCTAAACCAAAGAAGCCAAGAAGAGTATAAAATTTTTAATTATGAAAACAGTCAAAAAATACAAAATAGGTAGAAGATTGGGTGCTGGTGTATTTGAAAAATGCCAGACAGCCAAGTTCGTTGCTTCCGAAGCTCGTCATGCCAAAAATTCAAAGAATAAGAAGCCTAAAATGCTTTCTGGATATGCTCTTCAATTCGTAGAGAAACAGAAAGTTCGTTTTATGTATGGTATCAGCGAGAAGCAATTTTCAAACTATATCAAGGAAGCTGTTGCTACCAAGGGTGCACATGCCACTGAAACTCTTTTTGAATTACTTGAAACAAGACTTGATAACGTAGTTTACAGAATGGGACTTGCTCATACTCGCAGACTTTCTCGTCAAATGACTTCTCACGGACACATTACAGTCAACGGCAAGAAGACGACAGTACCATCCTTGCGTGTGAAAGTTGGAGACGTCATTGCGGTTCGTGGTGGTAGTCAGAAGAGCGTACTTTTTGCTGACATGGTCAAGAAGATGAAGGAATATACACTTCCAAATTGGGTAACCATGAATGCAGAAACTTTGACTGGAACAATAGCTGGTAAGCCAAAGAATATAGAAGGCTTCCTTGATCTAAACACAGTGCTTGAATTTTATAGTCGTTAATATTAGTAAAGTATGGTTAATTTTAATAAATAATCTATTGCGAGTTTACTCGTAAATAAAATATGTCAGATTTAAATATCATATTACCATCCAAATTATCCATCGTTTCAGAAGTAGATACAAAAGGTGTCTATGAAATAGATGGCCTTTACCCTGGGTATGGACACACCCTAGGGAATTCTCTACGCCGTATAATCCTTTCATCATTATCAGGTTCTGCTATTACAACTCTCAAGATTGAGGGAGCAGATCATGAATTCTCTGTCTTAGACGGAGTAAAAGAGGATGTTATTACAATCTTGCTTCATTTAAAGCAAGTTCGTTTTCGTTTACTTACAGATGAACCTCAGACTGTAAAGCTTTCCGTAAAAGGCCCAAAGCTAGTTACGGCAGCTGATATAGAAGCAGGGGGTCAAGTTGAAGTTTTGAATAAAGATTTATATATTGCTGAACTTACATCTAAAGCTAATCTTTCTATAGAAATGACAGTAGAGAAGGGTCTTGGATTCGTACCAAAGGAAGTTCACCAGAAGGAGAAGAACGACGTCGGGACTATATCTCTCGATGCCATTTTCACACCTATTCGTCGTGTTGCTTATGAAGTTGAGAATATGCGTGTCGGAGACAAGACAAACCACAACCGCCTACGTATGACTATCGAGACAGATGGTACTCTTACTCCACGTGAAGCACTCGAGAAGGCTATCGTTATCATGGTAGAACAGCTTCAGGCAATCATTGGCTTTACAGTTATGAACAAGTCTCTACCAATTGAAGAAGTAGAACAAAAGTCAGTCAAAGAATCAAATGAAGAAAAGGGTGAAGGCAACGAATTTACAGACATCCTTAAGACTCGTATTGATACTCTTACACTTTCAACTCGAACACTCAATGCATTGACAGACGCCAACATTCGCACTATCGGAGGTATAGCTAGGAAGAAGAAGGAGGACTTGCTAGAGATCGATGGTATCGGAGATAAAGGTATTCAAGAGATTAAGAAAGTTCTTGGAGAATATGGTATAACACTAAAGTAATTAAGAATTAGGAATTAATAATTAAGAATTAACATATGAGACACGGAAATAATGTAAGAAAATTTGGGAGAAATAAGAATCAGAGACATGCCTTAATGAAAGGTCTTATGTTGGCACTTATTGCTCATGAACGTATAGAAACAAGTGAAGCTAAAGCCAAGGAACTTCGCCCTATGATTGAGAAGCTTATTACGAAAGCCAACGTTGGTACTCTAGCCTCACGTAGACTTGTAATTGCACGTTTATATGGATTGACAGCAGAAGCAACCAAATTAATTGACACCATTGCTCCAAAGTACAAGGGTCGTACTGGAGGCTACACACGCATCACGAAGCTAGGAGCTCGTGCTGGTGGGGATGCAAGCAAGATGGCAGTAATTGAATTTATATAATATTATGACTAAAGTACATACAATAGATGCGACTGGGAAAGTATTGGGACGCGTAGCAAGTGCAGCTGCCAAGGCTCTTATGGGCAAGACAGATCCTTCCTACGTTGCAAACAAAGTTTCAGATGTTCGCGTTTATATCAAGAATGCATCCAAGACGAAAGTCACAGAGAAGAGACTCAAGGAAACTCTTCACGAGACTTACTCAGGTCAGCCAGGAGGATTCAAGCAGAAGACCAATGCCAAGATCATAGAGAAGAAGGGTTGGATAGGGCTTTATGAACTTGCAGTCTACGGAATGCTACCATCAAACAAACTAAGACCATTAATGATGAAACGTTTAACAATAACTGAATAATATATTATGGCTGAGAAAAAAATAACAACAAAAGAGAAAGGTAAAGAATATTTCAGAGCTATAGGTCGCAGAAAGACTGCTGTAGCTGTGGTACGTTTATATAAGGCCACCAAGACCACTTATAAAGTAAATGGTAAAGATTTTACAGAATACTTTGCAACCCCAGAATTAAAGAAGATAGTTACAGGTGCATTTGAAACTGCAACACCAGCAGAGAAGTTTGAAGTAGTAGCAACTACCAAGGGTGGAGGTTCGCATGCTCAAGCCGAAGCAGTTCGTCATGGTATCTCACGTGCATTGGTTCTATATGATGCAGAACTACGTTCTAGTCTAAAGAAAGCTAAAATGCTCAAGCGTGATCCGCGTGTTGTTGAAAGAAAGAAATTCGGACTTAAGAAGGCCCGCAAATCCCCACAATGGAGTAAACGTTAAAATACTAAAGATATTTTTAAAAAATACAAACTTGAAAAAGTTTGTATTTTTGTATAAGATAAGAGCATGAAAGATGAAGAAATAATATATAGTGAAGGTGCTCCTATAGAAGACCAGGTTAATAATTCCAAAGAAGTGCCTCTTATCGTCCCAGATGAGAAGTCTATAACAGATCATTATGAACCCTTTGCCACAGCCAATGGTATACATGGTGAACCAGAAATGACTTATGTAGAAACTACAGAAGATGGAGAAGACTTATCATCTAAAGATGTGACTAAGAAAATTCGTGAAGATTTGAAAGTTTGTCGCCAAGAAAAGGAGGAGTATTTGACTGGTTGGCAGAGAGCCAAGGCTGACTATGTGAACTTGCAGAAAGAGCTTGATCTAGCCCGTACGAATATATCTATTTTAACTAAAGAAAAAATGGTAGAGAAGTTGCTTCCGGCTCTTGATAGCTTCGAAATGGCATTTTCAAATAAAGAACATTGGGAGAAAATAGACAAAGATTGGCAAGATGGCATCACTTCTATCTACCAGCAACTTCTTTCTGGCTTAGAAAAATCTGGCATTGAAAAGATAGATAAGATAGAAGTGCCTTTCGATCCCAGTATTCATCAGTCTATAAGTATTGTAAATACTGATGATGAAAAGAAAGATCACACTGTAGAGAAAGTCTTACAAGTGGGTTACAAAATTGGTGAGCGCGTCATCCGCCCAGCGAAAGTAACTATTTACGAATATAAGAAATAGGTTGGTCTGTAATAAAATAGTCTCTGAGAAGGGGCCGGCGGAGGTCGACGGACCGAGCAATGAGCAAATTTCTAGCAAGAAATTATGCGGACCCTTCGAGGAGAGCTATTTTATGCAAGACCTTAAGGTTCACACCTTTTGGCATAAGCTAAAGAATTCTTTTTCTGTTTCTTTGTCGATTTTGTCAGTGACTATAATTATAAGTTCAGTAGATAAATTTAAATCCTTTTTTATATTTGTGAATAGATGTTCGAAAGGGTACATAGATATCCAGACAGAGTTCTTTAAGCAGGCGAAGCCTGCTTTCTTGAGTAAGTAGCGAAGTGCTTCCCGTTCACTTTTTCTATCCTCAGGCATATCAAGCAGAATTATTCTCCAAAATCCGTCCCAGGTGTTGCTAATAAGAGTATTCTCACATTCAAGTTTTAAACTATTTGCTCGTTTTTTACCTTCTTTTGTGAGCTTTGTATATTGGTTTTGACCTGAGTATATACTTTCTATCAATCCTGCGTCCTTTAGACCCTTTATGGAGCGATTTAGAGCGTATTGACTATCTTTATTCAATACAATCCTCTCCTCCAATTCTGGCACAGAAACAGCAGGTCTTTCGGATAGGATTTTTATAATTTTCTTTGAAAAATCACGCTTTTTCATGGTATTGACAGTATATCATATGTGTATATAATATTCAACAAGTATTTAGCGGTCGCTAAATACTTGTCAAAAATTAAAGTTAGTATATAATAAGAAGAGTGTTTAAAAGTATAAATTAACTTCGCAGAAATATTAAAATTTTCACAGCTTTACCCTAAAGGGCTCCGACGCTGATAAAAATTTTAATATCTCTGCTACGTTAAAATTATTATTAATTAATTATAAAAAACATATGAGTAAAATTATAGGTATCGATTTGGGTACAACAAATAGTGCAGTAGCTATCATTGAAGGTGGTCAACCAAAAATTATTGAGAATATTGAGGGTGCACGTACAACTCCTTCTGTAGTAGCAATTACCAAGAATGGTGATCGTATGGTGGGTCTTCTAGCGAAGCGTCAGGCAGTGACAAATCCCGAAAATACTGTTTACGGTATTAAGAGATTCATCGGTCACATGTACGATGATCCAGAAATACAAAAAGATGAGAAGACTATTCCTTATAAAATTCAGAAAGGAAGTACAGGTGGAGTAGAAACAAAGATTGGAGATAGTTGGCTACGCCCAGAAGAAATTTCTGCAATGATTTTAAGTAAGATTAAGGCAGATGTAGAAGCAAAACTCGGCGAGAAGATTACCGAAGCAGTCATTACAGTACCTGCATATTTCAACGATGCTCAAAGAAAAGCAACAAAGGATGCCGGAATCATTGCAGGACTTGATGTAAAGCGTATTATCAATGAACCTACTGCGGCCGCTCTTGCTTATGGATTCAATACAAAGAAGAATGAGAAGATAGTTGTTTACGACTTTGGAGGAGGAACGTTCGACGTGTCAGTTCTAGAAGTTGGTGATGATGTTATCGAAGTGAAATCTACAGACGGCGACTCGCACATGGGAGGTGAAGATATCGACCAGAAGATTGTGAAGTGGATTGCCGATGAATACAAGAAGGAGTCAGGTATTGACGTTACTAAGGATGTCCTTGCACTTCAACGTCTAAAGGAGGCTGCTGAGAAGACAAAACATGAACTTTCAACAACAACAGATTCAGAAATTAATATTCCATTTATCACTTCAGATGCTTCTGGTCCCAAGCATTTACTTTTGAAGATGTCTCGTGCAGTACTTGAGTCTCTTGCAGAAGAGTACGTCACTCGCTCTATTGAAATTACAAAAAGAGCAGTAGAAGCTTCTCCATTTAAAATGAATGAGATCAATGAAATCATCTTAGTTGGAGGACAGACAAGAATGCCTAAAATTGTCGAAGAAGTTAAAAAGTTATTTAACAAGGAACCAAATCGTTCTATTAACCCAGATGAAGTTGTAGCTCTCGGTGCTGCTGTCCAAGCTGGAGTCCTACAAGGCGACGTACGCGATGTACTTCTCCTTGATGTCATTCCGCTATCTCTTGGTATTGAAACTCTTGGAGGGGTTGCTACCAAGCTTGTAGAACGCAACACAACCATACCTTCATCAAAGTCACAGATATTCTCAACTGCTGCCGACAATCAGACAAGTGTAGAAATACACATCACTCAAGGTGAGCGTCCTATGGCAAGCGACAACAAGTCTCTTGGTAGATTCATCTTAGATGGTATTCCACCTTCACCACGCGGTATTCCTCAAGTGGAAGTTACTTTCGATGTAGATGCCAATGGAATCTTAAATGTAAAAGCTATGGATAAAGCTTCGGGCAAAGTACAGTCTATTCGTATTGAAGCTTCATCAGGACTTACAGAAGCAGATATCAAGAAGATGCGTGATGAAGCCGAAGCTCACGCCGAAGAAGATGCCAAGAAGAAAGAATTAGCTGATCATAAAAATACAGCTGAAATGATGATCTTCACAGCAGAGAAGTCTGTCAAAGAGTACGGCGATAAAATTACTCCAGAGATAAAAACAGAAATTGAAAATAAAATAACTGCGTTAAAAACTGCAAAAGAAGGCAACGACATGGAAGCTATAAAGAAAGCAACAGAAGAACTTTCAAATGAAATGTCGAAAATTGGCGAAGCCATGAGCAAGGCGAACGAAGCTCCTAAAGAGGAAGCCAAACCTCCAGAAGAGCAAGGTCCTGAAATAAAGGACGCAGAGGTAAACGAGAATCCAGAACAGAAATAATTTTATTCCGATGCTTCTTCTCAAATAGCTCTCTTCAAAATGCACACATAAATCTCTGCTGAGATTTTGCTCTTCTCGCCCCGTCGGTCTGCGAAAGGCATTTTTCAGAGACTATTTGAGAATTCGCATTTAGGCTGGATAAAAATAGTTCTCATTTAATTTTATGCTAATATATAAACTATGCCCAAAGATTATTACAAAACATTAGGAGTAAATAAAAATGCTTCCAAGGAAGAAATAAAGAAAGCTTTCCATAAGCTGGCTCATGCTCATCATCCAGATAAAAATAAAGGAGATGATAAAAAATTTAAAGAAATAAATGAAGCGTATCAAGTCCTTTCGGATGACAAGAAGAGAGCCTCTTTCGATCAATTTGGCAACGCCGACGGTCCTCAGGGTTTTGGTGGTGGAGGATTCGGAGGGCAGGGAGGCTTCGGAGGATTCGACTTCACCGGGCAAAATGGTGGAGTAGAGTTTGATATGGGTAACTTGGGAGACATCTTTGGAGACTTTTTTGGTGGGGGTATGGGGCGTAGTCAAAAAGTTAAGAAAGGCAGAGACATACAAACAGAAGTAAATTTGTCTTTCGAAGAAGCTATCTTTGGTGTAGATAAAAATATAAAAATAAATAAACAATCAGTCTGTAATATTTGTACTGGTACAGGGGCGAAAGTTGGTACTAAAATGAATACTTGTAGTACTTGCGATGGGCAAGGACAAGTACGAGAGGTTCGCCGTTCTATACTTGGCAACTTTGCAACTACGAAAACTTGCGAGACTTGTTTTGGAAAAGGGAAAGTTCCTTCTGAAAAGTGTAGTAACTGTAAGGGTACTGGCGTAGTAAGGAAAGATGAAGAGATAAGTCTAAATATTCCATCTGGTATAAATAATGCTGAGACTCTTCGTGTACGTGGGAGAGGCGAAGCTATACAAGGAGGAGAAGCCGGAGATTTGTACGTGAAGCTCAATGTGAAGTCGCACCCTGTGTATACTCGTGAAGGGCAGAACTTGATGATGGATTTGAACATAAAGCTCACGGATGCACTTCTGGGAATGAATTATGATTTAAAAACTTTGGATGGTAAAAACATGGAAGTCAAAATTCCCGAAGGCATAAACAACGGCGAGATGCTTCGAGTCAAAGGCAAAGGTGTGCCGACTACTCACGGTAAAGGCGATACCATCATCCGTATTCACGTCACTATGCCATCCAAACTTTCCCGTAAAGCAAAAGAGTCTATTGAAAAACTAAAAGAAGATGGAATCTAACCAGATAGGGGCTCAACCCCTATCTGGTTTTTCTTTACAAATTCGTTCATTTTGTTATGATATATTCTATTATTATGTTTATTACAGGCCTAAGTACCAAGAGAAGTTTTGAGGTGCAGATGGTTTGGTAAAATGAAATGACAAAACGTTCAATTGCTTCCAAAAAGTTATGGAAGCTCGGTATAAATGATTTCAACACTCAATACTTTGATTTTAATAAAGAAGGAGATTTAATCATAAAGGAAGGCCACAATATATACAATGTTAAATATTTAGCAGAAAAGTTCGGAACATCATTAGAGATACTGATGCCTTTTGTCATTGAGGAAAGGCTTGAAGACTTCCTAGACCTTACAGCTGCACTTTCGAAGAAAGTGGGTTATAAAGGTAAATTCTTCTATCATTATCCTATGAAGGTGAACCAGAGTAAGGAGATAGTGATGTCTATCGTTGGTGAGGGTGCACATCTTGAGACTTCTTCATATAACGAACTTTGGCTTGTGAAGAAAATGCTCGAACAAGAAACTTTCAATCCAAACATTCGTATTCTTTGCTCAGGACCTAAGACTGACAATTATATAAATCTTATCGATGATCTTCAACATAAAGGTGTTAAAATCTTTCCACTTATTGAAGGGCCCAATGAACTTAAATTTTTACAATATTCTAAATTTGATGTTGGGATTCGTTTAGATATGCCTATCAAAGCAAGCTCTTATTGGAATAAGCCAATAGATCGTTTTGGATTTTCTGCAAAAGAAATTCTGGAAATGGGTTCATTTAAGAATTTGAAAATTCTTCACTATCACATCGGTTCACAAATTGAAAAATTATCTGATGTACTTGGCCCTATAAAGTATGCTCTTGATGTCTTCTTTAAACTTAAAGAGAAGAATCCATCCCTTGATACTCTCGATATTGGTGGAGGTATGCCAATACCTTATATGAGGACGAAAGGTTACCCAGTAGATAAATTAATGGAAAAAATTCTTGAACTTATAAAGAAAGAATCAGAGAAGAGGGAACTTCCACATCCAAACTTGGTTTGCGAATGGGGTCGCTACATAGTGGCACCAGCACAGATTTCAGTATTTAAAGTTATTGACACGAAGAGAATTTCAAATAAAAAGAGTCCCGCAAAGAAGTGGTATGTTATCGATGGAAGCTTCATGAACGATCTGCTTGATACTTGGTCTATAGGTCAGAAGTGGGCTATTTCTCCTGTGAACAACAAAAGAGACGGAGAACTTACAGATGTATGGCTAGCTGGTTCTTCTTGTGACTCCGACGATATATATACTGGAGTTGATGGGTCAGTTACACTTCCAGATTACAATTCCAACAATGGCGATGGAGAGCCTATGTACATAGTAGTCTACGATACTGGAGCTTATCAGACTTCGCTCGCTGCTCAGCACTGTATGCTTTCTTCCCCTATGAAAATAGTAGCTGAAAATGGGCATATAGTAGTTGCTCGTAAGCATGAATCCCCAGAAGATATTGGGAAAAATTTCGGATGGTAGTATAATTTAATTAAGAATTAATAATTAAGAATTAAAAATATGCAAAATACAAATTTACCTACATTAGAATTTATTTTAAAGAATTATAAGAACTTCAATTCTCGTGCTACCAAGAATGCCACTATTGCTTATTGGCGACATATTGAGAAAGGAGGCAAAATGTTCTGGGCTGTCGGAGGTGCTATGTCTTCGGCTCAAATGGGCATTACCTTAGCTCCAGCTATTCGTGCTGGACTTATATCTGGTATGTCTGTGACAGGGGCCAACTTGGAGGAATCACTTTTCCGTCTCGTTGCTCACCATAGTTACAAAGATTTCCCTGACTATCGTTACTTTACAAAAGAAGATGATACCAAGATACTACAGGATCGTATGCGTCGTGTGACCGATACAAGTATCCCCGAGGACGAAGCCTTCCGTGTTGTCGAGAAGAAGATTGTACCTATCTGGAAGGAATACACTGCCAATGGCACTCGTAAATTCTGGCATGAGTATTTCTATGATTTGATAAAAGGAATTGACAAAGAATTGCACGAAGGCAAGGCTGAAGAGTGCTGGCTCCTAGCGGCTGCTGAGAACAACATTCCTATAGTTGTCCCAGGACACGAAGATTCAACTTTTGGCAACATTTTTGCTTCATATGTGAAGAGCGAGGAATGTAGTCCTAACATAGTAAAGTCGGGTATAGAATATATGGTGGCATTCTACGATCAGTATCAGGAACTTTCGAAAGGTGAAGGGGTAGGATTCTTTCAGATTGGAGGAGGTATCTCAGGAGACTTTCCTATTTGCGTAGTTCCTTCAATAAAGTACGACTTACAGAAAGAAGTAAAGCCTTGGGCCTACTTCTGTCAGATCTCAGACTCTACTACTTCTTATGGTTCGTACTCAGGTGCCACTCCAAATGAGAAGATTACTTGGGACAAGCTTACCAAAGATACTCCAATGTTCGTCGTGGAGTCCGATGCTACTATTGTTGCCCCACTCATGCTTACTGCACTTCTAGAATGTAAATCCAATCCGATAGAAGCCAACGAACTTATCGAGAAGTATTTAGCCTAATAAATATTGGTATGAAAAAGAAATTAGTAAAAGTAGGTTTGGTACAAAGTAGTGTATCAAATAATTTAGAATTAAACTTGAAGAAGACTCTCAAGATGGTAGAGAGTGTGGCCAAGAAGGACGCAGAGATTATCTGCTTGCAGGAACTTTACAAGACCCCGTACTTCCCAAACAAAAAGGGAGTAAAAGTTGAAACATTTCTAGAGACTATTCCAGGTATTTCTACAGAAGCCTTCAGATCTATTTCCAAGAAGTATGGCTGTTCTATAATTCTACCTATTTATGAGAAATCTAAGTCAGGTAAATTATTTAATACTGTTGTAGTCTTGAATGAGAAAGGTGAAGTGCAACCAAGTTATAGAAAGTTGCATATTCCTCACGACCCATCTTTTTATGAAAAAGATTATTTTGCTGAAGGGGACAATGGCTATCAACTTTTCAAACACAAGGATATTACTTTCGCTGTACTTATATGTTTTGACCAATGGTTTCCTGAGGCCGCTCGCATGGCCAAGTTATCAGGTGCGGAGATGATATTCTATCCTACCGCTATAGGCACGATCAAAGGTGAGGAGCAAATAGAAGGTGACTGGCACAATGCTTGGGAGACCATCATGCGTGGTCACGCTATTGCAAACAGTTTGCCTGTCATAGCTGTAAATAGGACTGGTACAGAAGGACAATCTCTATTCTGGGGTCAATCATTTGTATCAGATGCATTTGGTAAAATACTCAAAAGAGCAAGTAAAGGCAAAGATGAAGCAGTGGTAGCTACTCTTGACTTGGCAATGAATGAATATATTGGAGAAAGTTGGGGATTCTTGCGCAATCGTAGACCTGATACTTATAATTTGATAGTTGATAAAAATATTAAGAAAAAGTAGTGATGCAAAAAACTCCTAAAGAATTAGGTTACAGTATGCCAGCAGAATGGGAAAAGCATTCAGTTATTTGGCTTGCATGGCCTTATGACAATACTACCTTTCCAGACAGTATTCCCGAAGTGGAGAAAAGTTATTGTGAAATTATCAAAGCGCTAGAAGGAAGTGAGCAAGTGAGCTTAATAGTTAGAAGTGAAGAGAAGAATAGAATAGAGAAGATACTTCAAGATTCAGGATGCGATATGGAGAACATTATTTTCTTTGAAGAGGATTATGCTGATGTTTGGACTAGAGACTACGCTCCGATAATAATATTAAACAAAGAAAGTGGCAAGAAAGCTTTTGTGAAGTGGAATTATACTGCGTATGGGAAAGGTCATGATGCATATTTTGCTGATCTTATGAAGGACAATGAAGTCTTCAACAGTATTATAAATAAATCGAAGTCTGAAGTCTTTCGACCTGAGGTAGTCTTAGAAGGTGGAGCAATAGAAAGTAATGGCCGTGGTACTCTTATGACGACAGAACAATGTCTCCTAAATCCCAATAGAAATGGCGACATGAGCAAAGAAAAGTATGAAGAATATTTGAAAGATTATCTAGGAATAGAGAATATTGTCTGGATGAAGGAGGGCTTGGTAAACGACCACACAGACGGACACATAGATGAAATAGCTCGCTTTGTATCAGAAGATACAATTCTTTGTGCTTATGAAGATGACGAAAGTGACCCAAACTTTGCAATACTTGATACAAATTTCAAAATACTAGAAAATGCGCTAGATAAAGATGGTAATAAATTTAAAATTGTTAAATTACCTATGCCTCACATGACTTATGACGATGGTGTAAAGGCTCCAGTATCTTATACGAATTTCTATATAAGTAACTCTGTCGTATTGATGTCAGTTTTCAATGACAAGAATGATGAGAAGGCACAAGCTATCATCCAGTCTGTATTTCCGAATCATAAGATAATAGGCATAGACTGCTCGAAAATTATCTACGGTGGCGGAGCCATTCACTGCATGACAATGCAGGAAGCATAATACGCTATATTTTTACACAAAATATTCTTTATGGTATAATTTATTTATATATGAAAACAAGCGATAGCCTGGGAGATAAGCCGATATTAATTAAAGATTATAAAAAAGTTAAAGAGCTTCTCAAGAAGAATTCACAGGTAACATACGTGGATGCTTTTTCGCACCAGTTGAAGGAATTATTTTTTATCAGGAATCACAAGTTCATAGGAGAAGATAAAAAGAAGGTATATAAAGATAAAGCTTTCTTGGATTTTGTAAAAGAAAATATGAATAATTTCATACACATTTATTATCCTTGGAATTATACTCTGATTAAGTCAGTTAAAAAAAATGATTATTTAACCCTTAAAACCAATAGAAACAGAGACTTAATAACAGAAGAGGAACAGAAGAAGCTATCAAATTTTAAAATTGGGGTCTTCGGCATGAGCGTAGGTAGTAACATTGCCTTTGTGCTCACCCAAGCGGGCATATCGAACTCTATAACTATTGCTGATTTCGATAATTTAGACACAACAAATTTAAACAGAATTCTGGCAGGTGTTCATCAAATAGGTTTAAATAAAACCGTCATTGCATCTCGTCGCATTTATGAAGATAATCCTTTTGCGGAAGTTACTTTAATGAAAAAGGGTGTAAATGCTAAAAATTTAGAACTTTTATTAAAGAATAAAAAGCTGAATTGTATTGTTGAAGAGATTGATGATTTCCCAGTTAAAATTGAAGTTCGAAGATTAGCTTTAAAATATAAAATTCCTGTATTGATGATAACTGACAACGGGGATGGAGTAGTTCTTCACATTGAGAGATATGACTTGGGTTATAATAAAATTTTCAATAAAGATATATCGTATTGGAATAATATTATGAAGAATAAGTTAACACGTGAAGAAGCTGGTGGTCTCATTGTAAACGATATTGTCGGAGGAGTAGATAAGGTTGATCCAAATATGATAAAGTCAGTTAAAAAAGTTATTAACAAAGAATTGGTGTCTTGGTCTCAGTTGGGAAGTGCAGCAATTTTGGGTGGAGTTATCGTTACATACGCAGTGAAAGAAATTCTTAAAAACAATAAAAAGTTATACATAACTAAACATTACACTCTTTCTGTATGAATAAAATTAAATCTAGTAAGTTGTTAACTAAAAAAACTTTAAAGCAAATACCAGAATTTGACAATCATTTTCTGGTATTACAGTTGAATAATTCAGCAACAAAATTACATGGATACATTGCCATTCATCGAAAGAATGGCTCACTACCTTCATTTGGAGCAACAAGATTGTTGAAATATCCTTCAGATAAAGAGGCATTAAAGGACGCCTTGAAGCTTTCCAAACTAATGTCTTATAAAAGTGCCTTAGCTGGGCTTCCTTATGGGGGAGCAAAGGCAGTTCTAATAAAGCCTAAGGGGAAGTTCTCTAGAGAGGCTTTGTTTAAGTCATACGCTACTCTGCTTAACAATCTTAAGGGGCAGTTTATCACTGGGACAGATGTTGGCTTGACTGTTGCTGACCTAGATTCAATGAAGAAAGATACTAAGTATCTAGTTGGCTACTTTTCTAATCCAGAAAAGTACACAGCCCTTGGTCTATTCTTTGCTATTGAGACAACTTGTCAAAAGATATTTGGAACCAAGAATATGAAAGGCAGAACCTTTGCTATTCAAGGAGTTGGTAAGGTGGGCTCTGAATTTCTAAAGATTGTATACAAAGAGGCTAAAAGTATTTATATTTCAGATACAAATAAGGAAAGATTAGCTTATATAAAAAAGCTTTTTCCTAAAGTAAAGATCATAGACGTTGATAATATTCATAAACAAAAAGTTGATATCTATATGCCATGTGCTCTGTATTACACTTTAAATAAAAAGAGCATTAAAGATTTCAAGTGTAAAATAATAATTGGTTCTGCTAACAATCAGCTAGAGAGTGCAGATATAGCCGATAAATTGTATGATAAGGGTATATTCTACGGACCTGACTATATAGTCAATGCGGGTGGACTTATAAGTGTTGTGGATGAATATAAAAACTCAAGTATCAACAACACTCGAATAAAAAATAACGTTAAGAAGATACAAAAAATAATGAGTGAGATAATTAAAAATAGTGATAAGGAAAATATATCTCCCGAAAGAATCGCCGACAAATTAGCTAAAAAGATTATCAATAAAAAATAGTAATTATAATTCTTATGAAGAAAAAGGTTCTATCATTTCACTATACAGATAATATTAAGAAAGAAATTGATTATTTAAGGTTGGTTGATTCCCAAAGGCTTGAATTGCAAGGAGAAAAGAATGCTCTTGATATATTTCGTTTTACTAAACAATCTGTACCAGCTTATGCACATTTTCTTATTAAGAATAATGTAAAAAGTCCTATAAATAATATTAAAGATTTTAAAAATTTACCTCTTATTAGAAGAGATAATTACTTACGTAAACTACCATATGAACAACTTTTTCCAAAGAATGCCTTAAATGAAGCAACAACAATTTCTGCGACATCTGGATCTACTGGAGAATCTTTTTATTTTCCTCGTTCTGAGGTGCATGATTCGTATTATGAATATGCGTTAGAGTTATTTTTTGTAAATCAGTTTGGTCTATCTAAGAATAAATCCACCTTATGTGTTTTAGGTTTTGGTTTAGGTATTTGGATTGGTGGTGTCTTTACCTATAAAAATTTAAATAAACTTTCACAGAAAGGATACAAATTAACAATAATCCCAGTTGGTACCAATAAGGAATTATTTTTAACTTCATGTAAAAAATTCATGCCATTTTATGATAATACTGTTATTATGGGTTACCCTCCATTCATAAAAGATATTATTGATAATGGACCAAAGCATGGTATCAATTGGGAGGAATATAATATGCGCATTTTAACAGCAGCGGAAGGGTATTCAGAAAACTTTCGTAACTATTTAATCAAAAAGACCGGAATTAGAAATAAATATACTGATATTGTAAATATTTATGGTACAGTGGAACAAGGTACTATTGCTCACGAGACCGCTCTTACTGCACTAATTCGATCTCTTTCAAATAAAAATAAAAAAATATTTGAAGTATTATTTCCAAATGCAATTTCTATGCCGACAGTAGCTCAATATTATCCACATATAACATATTTTGAAGAAGTTAACGGGGAAGTTGTTGTTACAAGCTATAGTTCATCTGTTCCCCTTGTTCGCTATGCTTTTTCAGATTTAGGTGGGGTTATATCATTTAAAGAATTGTTAGAAAAATGCAAGACAGTAGGAGTAGATATTTTGACCGAAGCGAAAAAAGTTGGTATTTCAAACAAAGTATTTAATTTGCCTATAGTTTATCTATTTACGCGAAGTGATTTTGTTATTGTATTTCGTGGAGCAAATATTTATTCAGAAGAAATTAGAACAGCACTTGATAGAAAAGAATTATCAAAATTTATTACAGGCAAAGCTACTATTCTAAAGAAAGAAAATAAATCATTAAATTCAGTCCTTGAGATAAATATTGAGTTAAAAAAGAATGTTTTTATGACACCTATGCTAAAAAAACAAATTGCCGATTATATTGTAGAAGAATTACGTTCGAGAAATTCTGAATATGCCTATCTATATTCTCTAGAGGGGAAAAAAGTTTATCCTAAAATTATTGGCTGGCCATACCATCATCATAAATATTTTAGCGGTAACGGAAAGCAACAATGGGTAAAATAATGTTTTGTCGTATGTGTTTATATTTTATGCTATAATATCTACTGTATGGCAAACAACTACGATGCTTGGAAAGTTTCTGTCACTGATTTTGAAGAACAGAAATCGGATTACGATAAACTCCTTTTTTTCTTAAGGTTTGGTATTCTTGCCCCTTCGAGTCATAATTCTCAACCATGGGAATTCCAAATTGACGTGGAGAAATTATCTATAAATGTTTTTAAATCAAAAGTACGAGTACTACCAGTTGGTGATCCTAACGATGACTTATCATATGTGAGTATAGGATGTACAGTAGAAAATATTGTTGTTACGGCTGATTATTTTGGATATACAGTTAGTGTTGTTTATGAAGAAAATCCACAAATAGAACTATGTGCAATATTACAATTTACACAAGACCACTCGAAAAGTATAGATTCTAGTCACTTAATACACCAAATTAAAAGACGTATTGTTAATCGTGGTAAATATGAACAGAGAAATCTCCCAGATGAATTTCTAGAAAAAATTCAAAAATTTTCAACCACAGATCATAAAGTAGTACTTATACAAGATTCTCAAACTATTGCTGATATTGGTAAGATTGCCAATTATGCTTCTATACAATTAATGAGTTCTTATTTGTTTAGAAGGGAATTATCAACTCATGTAAAGAATAATTTTACCGAATCTTATGTTGGTATTCCTGCTTTTGGTATGCAAATTCCTGGTATATTATCCTTAATAGTACCTAATCTCATTAAGTTATTTAATATGGATAAGTTTAGTGAAAAACAAAATACTGCTCTATTCACAAAGTATACTCCAGAAATTATTGTATTAACTTCAAAAAATAATACTAAGAAAGATAAATTAATAATTGGAAGAATGTATCAAAATATAGCTCTTAATGCTATATCTCAAGACATAAAAACTTCTCCATGGGGGTCAGTGAGTGTTTATAGTGAATCGAATAAAGAATTACAAAAAGTCTTAAATACTGAGTTTTATCCAGAATTTTTATTTAGAATAGGTTATAATAATAAAGACCCACATCATAGTCCAAGATTATTAGTTAATAGTGTAATTAAAAAATAAATGTTTCAATCAGGCATAAATTTAGATTTATTAACGGTAGGTGTTTCTGTTGCAGGAACAGGCTTACTTGGTTTTGTTGTTTATTTTAGTAATAGAAAAAGTCTAACGAATAAAATATTTTTTATTTTTTCGATGGTTACATTGGCATGGGGTGTAACTAATTATTTAAATTATAATATCAATAATGATTTATTAATTTTGTGGACTATTCGATTTGTAATATTTTTTGCAGTTCTTCAATCTTTGTCTTTTTTTACATTAATGTTTGTATTTCCTCAAGAAGTCATAATATTTCCTAAATGGTTTAAGATTGGGGTCATTCCGATTGCTTTTGCTACAGCTATTTTAACATTAACCCCTTATGTATTTTCTTCAATTACCAGAGTTCCAGGGGATGTTGTGTCACATCCTGTTCCAGCTTCAGGAATATTTATATTTATTTTTGTAGCCCTCTCATTGGTTATTAGTGGATTTGTGGTAATTTTAAGAAAATTAAATTTAGCTAAAGATGAACTACGTTCCCAAATAAATTTAATTGTTGTAGGTGTATTAATAATGTTTACATCAATAATTTTATTTAATCTTATTTTACCTGTAATGTCTGATAATACACGATATATACCCCTTGGAGCACTTTTTACATTTCCTTTTGTAATATTTACAGCTGTGGCTATTTTAAAACGACATTTATTTAATATAAAAGTTGCAGCAACGGCAGTTTTAGTATTTATACTTTCTGTTGTTCTACTCGTTGAAGTTATATTTTCCGAAACATTATTAATGATTATATTTAGAGGGTGTGTATTCTTTTTGTTCCTTGTTTTTGGTATAAATCTAATACGTAGTGTTATAAAAGAAATAAGGCAACGTGAAAGATTAGAAGTATTAAGATTGAAATTAGAGCAATCAAATAGCGACCTAGAAAATGCCAATGAAAAGTTGAAAGGACTTGATAAATTGAAGAGTGAATTCGTGTCGCTGGCTTCACATCAGCTACGAAGCCCACTGACAGCCATAAAGGGTTATGCTTCCATGGTTGTGGATGGAGACTATGGTGAAGTGAATAAGGAAGCCAAGGATGCTATCTCTCGTATATATGAATCCAGTCAGAACTTGGCTAAAATTGTGGAAGACTTACTGAACGTGTCTAAGATTGAGCAGGGAGGCATGAAGTATGATATGGCTCCATTTGATATGAATGAAGTTGCAGAGTCTGTGACCAAAGAACTTTCCATTGTTGCAGAAGGCAAGGGTCTCAAAATGAACTTCTTGTCAGAAGGTGTGAAGGATTGTATGGTTAATGGTGACAAGGACAAGATTCGCCAAGTTGTTATAAACTTTGTCGATAACTCCATCAAATACACAAAGACAGGGGAGATAAATGTGAAAGTCGAAAAAGTGGGGGACAAGGTTTTGTTCTCCGTAAAGGATACAGGTATGGGTATGACTCCAGAGATCAAGGCTACACTGTTCCAGAAGTTTGCTCGTGGTGAAGGTGCTCGTATGAACACTTCCGGCACGGGCTTGGGCTTGTACCTCACCAAGGAGATCTCAGAAGCTCATGGAGGCCGTGTATACGTTGAGTCCGAAGGCATGGGCAAAGGCTCGACCTTCTTCATGGAACTTGGAGCGGTTAAATAATTAGGAATTATAAATTAAAAATCTTCCCCTAGGCCTTGCCTAGGGGAAGATTTTTGGGATTAAATTTTTAACAACTTAGCTACATAATCAATATCTTTATCTCCACGACCTGAAAGATTCACGATAATAATTTTGTCTTTACTAAGAGTTGGAGCTAGATTCATTACATAAGCTATGGCATGAGCACTTTCTAAAGCTGGAATAATTCCCTCAACTTTAGACAATTCTAAGAATGCCTTAATTGTCTCATCATCAGAAGCTCTAGTATATTCTACTCTTCCAATATCTTTCAGATAAGCATGAATAGGGCCAACTCCTGGATAGTCTAATCCAGATGCAATGGAGTGAACACTGTTGGGTTCTCCATTTTTATCTTGTAATACAATCGTCTTCATACCATGTATGACTCCCTCTGTTCCATAAGTAATAGTAGCTGCATGTTCACCAACTCCTGATCCGATACCTGCTGGTTCAACACCTACAAGTTTAACTTCATCATCAAGAAATTCATGAAATAATCCAATAGCATTAGAGCCACCACCAACACAGCCTATTACATAATCTGGTAATCTATCTTCCTGTTTCAATATTTGTTCTTTTGCTTCCTTGCCAACAATAGATTGAAAATCTCTAACTATCATAGGATATGGATGAGGTCCCACTACTGAACCTATAGCAAAGAATGTTGTCTTGTATTCATTTATAAATGTTGCAAAAGCGCTATCAACTGCATCCTTGAGACACTTACCTCCTGACGTAACTTCTACAACTTTAGCACCTAGTAATTTCATACGGATTACATTTGGATGTTCCTTTTCTATATCAATAGAACCCATATGTATTTCGCACTCAAGACCAAGTAGGGCAGCAGCGGTAGCTAGAGCCACTCCATGCTGACCTGCTCCAGTTTCTGCTAAAACTTTATTCTTACCCATTCTTTTTGCTAGTAATACTTCTCCAAGACAATGATTTATTTTATGGGCACCAGTGTGATTCAGATCTTCTCGCTTAAGATATATTTTTGCTCCACCAAGCTTTGTTGATAAATTTTTAGCAAAGTAAAGAGGGGAAGGACGCCCAACATAATTTGTAAGTAAGTCTCTATATTCTTTCTGGAAATCAGGATCATTTTTTGCTTTTATATATTCTCTTTCTATTTCCTTAAGAGGCTCTACTAGCTGTGGAGGTATGAAACTTCCGCCAAATTTTCCATAATATCCACTTTCATCTGGTAAATTCTTTAATGATTTAATATTGTTTTTCATATAATTTAAGTTTAAAATAATAATTTATAAGCAATAAACACAATGTTATTTGCGCCAGAATTCAGTACAATGTTGTTTAAAAATAAATTTTTCCATAATTTAATAAGTTACAAATAAAAAAAGCCCACGTTTTGTGGGTATATTCTTGTTAATATTTTAGAAATAAATTATAAATACAACAAAAGATTACCCACTTATGTGAGCTGTCCACCATGCTATATTGGTATAATTTGCTTGTTTAACCATATTTTGATTATAAAATATAAATATCTTTATTGCAATACCATTAAAATGCACTAGGCAAGACCTAGTGCATTTTAATTTATTCATGCTACATTTTACTTATTTCATATCCTCCTTCTACATCTTTTACTTCATAGCCCATTTTTTTTATTTGGTCTCTTAGCTCGTCGCTCTTTTGCCAGTCTTTCTGATTGCGGGCGAGGAGTCGCTCTTCGGCTAAGTTTTTAACTTCATTTGGTATTACTTCTTCCTTTATATTACTCAAACCAAGCCCCAAGACTTTATCAAAGTCGAGGATGGTGGCAAGTTTGTCTGCATTGGAAATGCCGTACTTGAATACTTCATTGAGGACAGCTAGAGCCTTCGGCATATTCAAGTCATCGTTGATACTATCTAGGAATCTCTCTTTTAACTCCATATTTACAAAACCTACATCCTTACCTAAAGCTTTCACCTTATTTAAAAGATTGTTGTAACTTGTTTCTGCTTGCACTACTATCTCACTATTCCATTCCATTTGCTTTCTATAGTGCACTCCAAACGTAGCGAAACGGTACACAAGAGGACTAATATCTTTATCTAAGAATTCACTTTTGAGAGTGAGGAAATTGCCAGTACTCTTGGCCATTTTCTCGCCATCCTTGATATTCATAAATTCTCCGTGAATCCAGTAGTTGACCCAAGGCTCCTTGCCAGTAGCACTTTCTGTTTGGGCAAGCTCGTTGGTATGGTGAATACTTATATGATCTACTCCTCCTGCATGAATATCGAAATGTTCTCCCAAGTACTTCACACTCATAGCCGAGCATTCTATGTGCCAGCCGGGGAAACCGACACCCCAAGGACTCTCCCACTCCATTTGCCTTTTGGTATCCTTTGGTGAGAATTTCCAAAGAGCGAAATCTGTAGCGTTCCTCTTCTCGTCGTTTACTTCCACCCGTGCGCCTTCTTTTAGGTCTTCCAACTTCTGATGAGAAAGCTTGGTATAATCCTTCACTTTCCCTGTATCAAAATATATTCCATCACTTGTTTTATAAGTAAAACCTTTCTTTTCTAATACTTCTATCATTTCTATTTGCTCATCTATGTTCTCTGTTGCTTTACAGAATATGTCAGGGAAAATGATATTCAAGTTTAGCAAATCTTCTTTGAATCCTTCCGTATAGAATTCCGCTATCTGCCAAGCTGACTTGTTCTCCTTTTTGGATTCCTTCTCTATTTTGTCTTCGCCCATGTCTCGGTCACCAGTTAGGTGCCCGACGTCGGTAATGTTCATGACATGCTTCACTTTGTAGTCATTGTAAGCTAGCACTCTCTTCAACACATCTTCAAATACATAAGTACGCATATTGCCTATGTGGGCATAGTTGTAGACCGTAGGCCCGCAAGTATACAAGCCTACATCCATACCTGATATTGGCTTGAATTCTTCTTTCTCTCTGGATAGTGTGTTGTATAATTTTAAAGCCATATGAATATAATGAGTAGTATTATTAATGAAATGATAATGATTGTTTGCCTTTTAATCTTTCTTTTGTTTTTATTTAAGGCTTCTTTTAGATTCTGGACTTCATTTACCTTCGATATTAAATCTTTGTGATTATTCAAATGAATGTTCTTGATTAAGTAAGCTAGGAGTAATCTGTGGCTATTTATCTTTTCTCCCCCTACCACATCAAGCTCAACTTCGTTGGAGAATTCGCTGAATGCTTGCATGGGTTCGTTGTGAATAGAAAGGAAAAAGTTGTCATTTACAAAGAAGACTAGCTTGCCCGCAACTGATATATAAATATAGTCGTAATTGATATCCACAAAGTCCTCTCGTCTACTGCTGGTGATTCTATCTTTTATAATACTTGGTATAGGGTACTCTCCAAAGGCGTGCTCGATCTCTTCTTCCCTTGGTGATTCCAAATCAATCCAATTGAGCTCTTTATGGTTGTATTTTGAAATCATATTCTTCTAGTATACAGCCCCTATTGCTTTTTTCAAAATTTTTGTGTATTATGAGTCCTGTGGAAAACCTATGTATTTAAAGGCTTTCTATAACACATAAATATTATGGCTACAGTTAAAAAAACAATCAAAGAAAAGAAGGCAGAAAGCAAGGAATTTGCAGTTATTCTTACTGGTGGCAAGCAGTACAAAGTCGCAGTTGGGGACATCCTAAAGGTTGAAAAGCTTGATGGAGAATTCGCAATTGGAGACAAAATAACTTTTGATAAAGTCCTTCTAGTAGACAACGGCGTAGATACCACTATCGGAAGCCCTTATATTAAAGGAGCTACAGTAGAGTCCCTCTTCGTTAAGCTTGGTAAACACAAAACAGTCAAAGTAGTTAAATACCTCCAAAAAAGCCGATACTTGAAGAAGAACGGTCACCGCCAACCATTCATGGAAGTCAAAATCTCCGCAATCAAATAATACTCGTTAAAAAACCACCAGCCCCGAAGCTTTGCTTCGGGGCTGGTTCTGTATTTGACTAATATATCCATAAGTTGTAATGTGGAAGAAAAAATTGTTTTTTTAATCAAAAACTAAATGTTATAAGTTATGAAGAAATTTAGAATTTATAGATGTTTACCCTTCAAGGTTTGGCATCAGCCATTTGAAAAAGATGGTAGTGAATGGCGTATTGGCGGTTACAGGGATGAGTGTAGTTGTCCTTATGAAAATCATACAGATGTAAGGTATTTAGACTACAAAGATCCTTTACATCTAAAAGAAATTCTTTCTCTGGAAAAAGGAACGAAACTTTTAACTTTCTATTCATGGGAAGGTGAAGAGCATTTTTCATTTCACACTTTTGAAAGGATTGATTTCTATTCTGATTTTATGCGTCTTATTTTTCAAGAAGAAGTTGATGTTTGTGAATATGGCGGACAAGGGGAACAATTTACATCCCTTAGACTTATTGCTGTTATTGATGATGCAGATGAAATCAGTGCTTTTGGGAATATTGGAGACATAAATGTCTTTATGGAGGAGCTATCAAAAATATCTGGTTCTTCAATTGAAGAGATAAAAAAGCAAATAGAAGAATTGGATACAATGCTTATTCCACCAGAACTAAAAATTTCTACAAAAGAGATCACTGAAGATGCCAAGAAGTCTGGTAGACTCGCTAAAATTTTCTATTAAATGAACCTTTTTTATTAACTAAAAAATCACCGAAACATCAAGTCGGTGATTTTTTTATGCTCTATTTCTTAATGCATTTTTGATTGTTTCGGAGTCGGAGTATTCGAGTTCGGTGCCGGTGGAAAGGCCACGGCCGAGGGAGACTATTTTGAATTTGTAAGTTTTCTCTAGTGTGTCGAGTATTTCGCGTAAGTACATGTCAGTGTGTTCACCTTGAGGGTTGAGAGAGAGGGCAAGGATAACTTCTTTGAGACTGTGGTCTTTGGCTTGCTTCTCAATATTTCGAAGTAATTCCTTCGTGCGGACGAAAGTTGGAGTATCCTTTGTAACTATTGGTACAAGTCCGCCAAGTATAAAGTACATACCACTATAATTTTTACTTCTTTTTATATTCTCATAATCTGCATCTTTCTCAACTATTAGAAGGGAAGACTTGTCAGTCTTTGGATTGCTACATACGTCGCAAAGTTGGTCTTGCGTGGATTGGAAGAATAGGAAGCATGATGGGCACTGGTGAATAGTATTCTTCAAGTCAAGAACTTTGTCTCCAAGCTCTTTCACATAAGTGGGATTCTTGTGAAGCAGAAAATACACAAAACGCTTGGCTTGCCTTTCGCCAATCCCTGGGAATTCCTTAAAATATTCTGTAAGTTTTTCTATTGGATTCATCCCGTACAAAATAAAAATTATTTTTTCTTTTTATTTTATTATTAATTATTGTTTAATATATTTATTATTTATTTTAATATCACGTAAATTTCGTACGGGACTAAAATTGATCCATTCCACCACCTGTGTTACCAGATGGAGCAAATTGATGTCCACCCGTTTTATCAATAGATACGAAAGTTGTTGTCTTCTCATCGAAGTAAAGGTCAACCTTACCGACTGGTCCATTACGGTGCTTCTCGATAAGTATTTCGGCGATGTTTGTCTTCTCACTTTCATCTTTACCTTTATCTTCTCTATGTATGAACATCACGATGTCGGCATCCTGCTCAATGGATCCTGAATCACGAAGGTCAGAAAGGCGAGGACGTCCTCCACGAGACTCCACAGCACGAGAAAGCTGTGAGAGCGCAAGGACTGGTACGTCAAATTCTTTCGCAAGTGATTTGAGCGAACGAGATATCTCTGTAACTTGGTTCACCATGTTGTCGTAATTCTTTGAAGTCGACATCAGCTGTAAGTAGTCGACTATGATAAGTCCTATACCATGCTCAGCTCTGATACGACGACAGACGGAACGCATACGAACAATAGAGTTACCAGCCATGTCGTCTACGAAGATAGGAGCCTTCGATAAACTATCGAGAGAGTCGCGGATTTTAGCAAACTCACTTTCAGCTGTAAGGTTACCAGTACGTAGATTCCAAGCATTAACGCGTGACTGAGCGGCTAGCATTCTGTCGACGAGTTGCTGAGTACTCATTTCAAGCGAGAAGATGACAGTAGGTGTGCCGTGATTCATAGCAGCTTGGCGAGCGATGTCGAGAGCTAAGGTCGTTTTACCCATAGAAGGACGAGCAGCAAGGATGATAAGGTCGGACTTCTGAAGTCCAGAAAGGTATTGATCAAGATCATGAAAGCCTGTCGGTACTCCACGAAGCTCCCCCTTACTCTCATGAAGCTTCTCCAAGCGCTCCCACGCTTCAGGCAAGCTATCCTTCAAAGAGGCGAAGGCGTGTCCGGACATATTGTTGTTGATACCCATCATTCTCTTCTCGGCCTGATCTAGAACTTCAAATACATTTTCTACTTCTTCTTTGAATCCCATTTCAGATATATCAGAACCAGCATCAACTATTTTCCTCAATAGATGCTTCTGAGAGACTATGTCTGCATAATATTTAATATTGGTCGAAGCGGGGACAGAGTTGCTAAGCTCAGTCAGGTAGCTGTTGCCACCTACAGAGTCTAGCATTCCTTTCTCTTTTAATTTCTGGGAGACTGTTAGGAGGTCAATAGGGTCGCCTTTACTAGAAAGCTCCAGCATTATTTTGTAAATATTGGCATGCTTGGCGACGTAGAAAGAGCTTTCATTTACTATATCGTTGATTTCATGTATTGCAGATGGGCGGAGCATTATAGAACCCAAGACGGCCTTTTCTCCATCGATACTTTGTGGAGGGATACGGATGTTTGATTTATTGTTTGATGCCATTTTGTCATTGTATCAGTTCGGATTGATAGTACCAAATTACTTTTCAGGATAAGTGTGTTACTAATATGTGCAAAACTTTCATATTTTTGATATTATATAGGGTATATGAAAAAACGTTTATTATCTGGCATACAGCCATCAGGAACTATACATATTGGTAACTATTTTGGAGCTATCAAGCAGTTTGTCGACTTTCAAGATCAGTACGATTCCTCTATCTTTATAGCAGACCTGCACGCCATCACGACAGTACAAAACAAGAGTACTTTATCGTCCAATATATTAAGTGTGGCTATGGATTACCTGGCTTGCGGACTTGATCCAAAGAAAGTATGCCTTTTCAAACAATCAGATATTCCTGAAGTAGCAGAGCTTGCTTGGTACTTTAATTGCATTACCACAATGCCATACCTAGAGCGTGCTACTGCATATAAAGATGCAGGAATGAAAGCCAAAGAAGTAAACGTTGGACTTTTCGACTATCCTATCCTTATGTCTGCCGATATTTTAATACAAGATGCCGACGTTGTACCTGTGGGTTCAGATCAAAAGCAACACATAGAATATGCTCGTGATACAGCAATAAAGTTTAACAATATTTATGGAGAGACTTTTAAACTTCCAGAACCTGTAATAATGAAAGAAGTTGCTATCGTACCAGGGACAGATGGTCGGAAGATGAGTAAAAGCTATGGCAACATAATTCCACTTTTCGGTACAGACGAGCAAATCAGAAAAGCTGTCATGAGTATAGTAACAGATTCGAAGAGTCCATCTGAACCTAAGAATCCCGAAGAGTGCAACATCTTCGCTCTTCATAAACTTTTCTTGAAAGGAGAAGAACTTGAAAACTTGAAGAAAAGATATAAAGATGGTGGACTAGGATACAAAGAATCTAAAGATATGCTTTATGAAGAAATTGTTTCTTTTATAAAACCTATGCGTGAAAATAGAGAATATTATGAGAAAAATATAGATGAAGTTAAAAGTATTTTGAAAGAGGGAGGCGAAAAAGCTAAAAATAATATTAATGCAAAAATGCAACTTATTAGAAATAATGTAGGAGTAAATTTATGAAATATATCAGAATTTTATTTACAATAGCGTTCGGTATTATTTATTGGCCGGTGAATATTGTCCATACAAAAGTCCAGAAATGGTACTTTGCAGAAAAGAAGAAGGATATAATCATCTGGTATCTATTCACTCCATTCTACTGGATTATCGTAGCCATCACTTTCATCATTTCTGTGCCGTATGAATTCATCATAGCTAGGGATATACATTAATTATTTTATTATCAAATTATCACTTATTTAAACATATGCAACGTACTTATATTAAAGATTTAAAAGATTTTATCGGTTCCACTGTCTCCATTTCTGGCTGGGTAGATGTACGTCGCGATCAAGGGAAGATGGTATTCATGGACATGAGAGATATGACTGGAAAGGTACAATGCGTAGTCTTGCCTAACCATGTAGAAGCCATGGAGCAAGTCAAAGAAGTGCGTACAGAGTGGGTACTTTCTATAACTGGCATAGTGAATAAACGCCCTGAGAGAAATATAAAAGAAGGAGTTCTAAATGGTGATATTGAACTTGAAATAACAGATATTGAGATCTTAAATAAAGCTAAGACTCCTAATTTCGATGTAACTTCTGATGGGAAAGAAATTAATGAAGAATCTAGACTTACTTATCGTTACTTAGATCTAAGAAGACCTAGAATGCAAAAGAATATTCGTAACCGTCACAAAATAGCAAAATTTGTTCGTGACTTTTTGGATAAAGAAAATTTCATAGAAATAGAGACTCCAATATTAACCAAGTCTACTCCAGAAGGAGCCAGAGATTATATTGTACCTTCAAGACTTTATAAGGGTACATTTTACGCACTTCCACAATCTCCTCAACAATACAAGCAATTACTTATGGCATCAGGAATGGAAAAATATTTCCAAATTGCTAGATGTATGAGAGATGAAGATACTCGAGGTGACAGACAGCCTGAATTTACTCAACTCGATATGGAAATGAGTTTTGTAAAGAAAGAAGATGTAATGGCTGTGAATGAGAAACTTTTAATTGAGTTAGTCTCCAATTTATATCCACATAAAAAAATTCAAGAAATTCCTTTTCCTAGAATTTCATATAAAGATGCAATAGAAAAGTATGGCAATGATCGTCCAGATATACGTAATGATAAAAATGATCCAGATTTGCTTGCTTTTTGTTGGGTTGTAGATTTTCCATTTTTTGAAAGAACTGATAAGTCTGATAATCCAAACACAGAAGGAGAATGGACGTTTACTCACAATCCATTTTCTGAACCAATTAAGGATCACAAACAGTGGCTTTTAGAAGGGGAAAAGTTGGGAGATATTCTTACGACTCAGTACGACATAACCTTGAATGGTTATGAAATCGGCGGTGGAAGTATAAGAGCTCATGAAGCAGAAACTTTGCGCAAGGTCTTAAATATTATTGGTCATAAAGATGAAGATATTGATAGGAATTTTGGTCATATGTTGAATGCTTTCCAAACAGGTACACCTCCTCATGGTGGTATAGCTTGGGGGTTCGATAGACTTATAATGCTTCTTGAAAATGAACCAAATATTCGTGAAGTTATTGCTTTCCCTAAAACAGGAGAAGGCAAAGATTTAATGATGGAATCACCATCTGTTGTATCAGAAAAGCAACTTAAAGAACTTGGTATCAATATAATTAAAAAGTAATATGGAGACGGAAGGTATCACATCTACCTATAAAGTTCGGGCGGGGACCTTTGAGGGGCCACTTGATGTATTGCTTTCGCTTATAGAGGCTCGGAAGCTTTTTGTGAATGAAATATCACTGGGAGATGTGACCAACGACTACATAGCTTATGTGAAGTCTTTAAGTGAAGAAAGTAGAAACATAAATGATGTATCATACTTTGTACTAATAGCGGCAACTTTGATATTGATCAAGTCTAAGTCTTTACTTCCCAATCTGGCTTTGACTGAAGATGAAAATGAAAAGATAGTAGATCTTGAGGCAAGACTACGACTTTACCAGATTATCAAAAATGCTGGAATTGATATTAAGGCAAATTTCGGAGCAAAGATTATATTTACACCTACTGATCGTATCTGGAGTGAGCCAATATTTGCTCCAGATCCACTTATCACAGTAGCCAACATTGCCAAGTCCATAGCAGACGTCCTCGCAGAAGTTCCCAAGAAAGAGGCCAAGTTGCCAGAAGTTGAAGTGAAGAAGATTATAAATATCGATGAAGTTATCAATAGTCTGACGAGTCGCATACAGACAGCCATGAACCTTTCATTCCGAGAATTTTCTAAAAGTCATGGGGCAGGAGATGCTGAGGAGGCCAAGGTGCACGTTATCGTTTCTTTTCTCGCTATGTTAGAATTGGTAAGAGAAGGATTGATAGATGTAATACAGAATGCAACTTATGGTGATATTAATATAAATAAACAAGAAAATTATGGAAATTAATTTAGAATCAAAAATTGAAGGTTTGCTTTTCTATAAAGGGGAAGATGTCTCTATCAAGAAGTTGGCAGAACTTCTGAATGTGAGCGAAGAAGAAATAAATGAAGCCTTGGGTAAGCTAGAGCAGTCTCTGACTGGTCGTGGACTAGTACTTGTACGCAAGGATGATAGAGTCGTACTAGGTATTACAGGCGAGCTTTCAAGCTTGATAGAATCAATCCGCAAAGAAGAAATTACCAAGGAACTTTCCAAGGCAACTCTCGAGACTCTGTCTATCATTCTATACAAAAATGGCGTATCTCGAAGCGAGATCGACTATATTCGTGGAGTGAATTCAAGCTTCATACTTCGCAATTTACTTGTGCGTGGACTCATAGAGAAGGTAGTAGATAGTAAGGACAGTAGAAGATTACTTTATCGTCCTACATTCGAAACTCTCTCTTATATGAATGTCACTTCCATTACAGAACTTCCAAATTATAGAGAGGTAGTGGCTTCCTTATCAGGTGTTATAAATCAAAACGAAAATACCAATGACTAACGCTATCAAAATTTTCTTGCCGGCTGTTATCAGCTTCATTGTAGGTATAATACTGACTCCTATAGCTACACACTACTTTTACAAGTACAGAATGTGGCGCAGAATTTCCAGAGACAACAACCTACCTGAAAATTCAAATAATGTTTTCAATAAAATCCACGATCACAATGCTGAAGTTTCTACTCCTCGAACTGGTGGTATGATTATCTGGATTTCAGTTATCTTGACGCTGGCGGTCGTAAGTCTTCTGGATTATTTATTTGTAAGTGAATTATCAAACAAGATGTACTTTATCAGTCGTAGTCAGACGCTTCTGCCATTCTTCACTTTAATAGTGGCCTCACTGATAGGACTAGGAGACGACTTCCTGCAAATATTTGGAAAGGGAAAGTGGACGACCGATCCCATGGTACTAAGGTACATCAAGATTGGAATTATACTGTCTCTAGGAATTATCATCGGTATGTGGTTTTATGTGAAGCTTGGATATTCTAGTATCTATATTCCTTGGTATGGATTTGTAAATCTTGGATATTTATTTATTCCATTCTTCATTCTTGTCATGATATCTTTGTGGTCATCTAGTGTTATAGATGGAGTAGATGGACTCTCTGGTGGAGTTCTAGCTTCTATATTTACTGCTTATACACTTATTGCATTTTTCAATAATCAAGTTGAACTAGCCACCTTCTGTGCTGTTATTACTGGTGGTACACTTGCATTCCTCTGGTTCAACATTCCTCCTGCCAGATTCTATATGGGAGAGACGGGCATGATAGGGCTCACTGTAACTCTCTCGGTCATTGCTTTCCTAACGCATACAGTTCTACTACTACCTATAATTGCATTTCCACTTTTCATTACATCTCTTTCAAATGTCATCCAGATAGGCTCCCGCAAACTTCGCAATGGCAAGAAGGTTTTCCTTTTTGCACCACTTCACCACCATTTTGAAGCTCTCGGCTGGCCTAAATACAAAGTCACAATGCGTTACTGGATTGTAAGTATCATCACAGCTATTCTCGGAGTTATCATTTCGATTATAAGTTAATAGAGAGGGCAATATGGCATCTAATAGTAATAAAATAGATAGAATTTTTTTTGGTATAGTTCTCTCACTTATTTTAATTGGAGTGGTTATGTTTATTTCCGCATCGCTTGGAATATTGAACAAAAATGAATCCAAGTTCTACGCCGTCATTTTCAATCAATTAATCTTTGGACTCATTGGTGGGCTTGTCGCATTTTATTTTGGACTGAAGATTCCATATAAATTCTGGCGACAGTATTCACTGCCTCTCTTCATTGTCTCCATCATAGCTACAACCTTGGTCTTCGTACCAGGACTCGGCATGGCTCACGGAGGATCGAGAAGATGGATAGAATTCTTCGGAGTATCATTACAGCCAGTTGAATTCTTGAAAATTGGATTCGTTATTTATTTTGCTGCTTGGCTCTCTTGGGTCAAAGGCAGAGTACAAGACTTTCGTTTTACACTACTTCCTCTAATCGTATTGCTTGGAGTTATTTCTGCTGTCCTTATTAGACAACCGGACACCAAGAGTCTAATACTTATTACAGTCACAGGACTTGTAATGCTTTTTATATCAGGTACTCCTTGGAAATATATTTTAGGATTATTCTTAGTTGCTGTTATGGCCTTCATAATTCTTGCTCTTACGACTCCTTATCTGAGAAGTAGAATTAATACTTTCATAAATCCAAGTGCCAATGGAAGTACCTCCTCTTATCAGATTCAGCAGTCACTCATAGCTGTAGGATCAGGAGGTATAGCTGGTAGAGGCTTGGGGCAGAGTATTCAGAAGTTTAACTATTTGCCAGAGCCACAAGGGGACTCTATCTTTGCAGTGGTTGGGGAAGAAGTCGGATTTATTGGTTCTGCTATTATTGTCTGCTTGTATGTGGCTTTCGCTTTGCGTGGATATCGTATTGCTCACTATGCCCCAGACTCATTCTCTAAACTTTTTGTTATTGGAATTATCACTATCATCACTGCCCAATCCTTCATGAACATAGCATCTATCATTGGAGTCTTTCCACTGACTGGTGTACCTCTCGTCTTCATGTCGCACGGTGGTACCGCACTCCTCCTAGATATAGGTCTAATGGGCATAGTCCTCAATATTTCAAAGTTCCAAAAGAAGACAACCTAGAAAAAATTACATAAATACGCTATAATTACAAAATATGAAAATATTACTTACAGGAGGGGGGACTGGTGGGCACTTTTACCCGCTTATAGCTATAGCAGAGAAATTAATAGAGCAAACAGACAAACAAAAGATAGTGGATCTGAAGCTTTATTATATGTCCGATAAGCCCTACGACAAGCGTATGCTTACTGAAAATGGTATCAACTTTGTCCAAGTGCCAGCTGGCAAAATGCGTTTGTATTTCTCCCTCAAGAATATTTCAGACTTTTTCAAAACACTTTCTGGTATGTTCATAGGCTTCTTCAGTATGTTCTTTATTTACCCTGATGTAGTTATCTCCAAGGGTGGATATGCTGCTTTCCCTGCAGTTTTTGCTGCTAAGTTGCTACGCATACCTGTCATTGTACATGAGTCAGACTCTTTCCCTGGTAGACTCAATGTATGGACTGCCAAGTTTGCCAAGAAGGTAGCCATTTCTTGGCCTGAAGCTATAGAATATCTACCCAAAGAGAAGACAGCTCTCACAGGTCAGCCAATAAGGAAAAACATTTTACACGGTGATAGTGAGGGTGCTTATGAATTCTTCAAGTTGGAATCAACGCTCCCAGTTATCTTGGTTGTTGGTGGTTCATCTGGCGCGGAGATAATTAACAACATTATGATAGAAGTATTACCTGACTTGCTTTCTAAGTATCAAATAATTCACCAGACAGGAATAAATAATATTGATGATGTGCTAGGACGGTCAAAGCTTGTAATGGAGAATAATGCAAACATAGCTCGATATGTAGCACTTCCTTACCTTAATAATCTAGCCACAAGGAAAGCGGCAGGCATCGCAAACATCATTATCTCAAGAGCAGGCTCTGCTATATTTGAGATATCTTCATGGGGTATACCTTCGATTATAATTCCTATTACGAAGTCAAATGGTGACCATCAAAGGAAGAATGCTTACAATTATGCACGTACCGGTGCTTGTGAAGTTATAGATGAAGCGAATCTTACTCCTCATTTACTGATTTCAGAAATTGACAAAATGATGAATAGTAAAGAAAAATTGGACAAAATGAAAGAGTCAGCTCTAGCCTTTGCAAATCCTCTAGCCGCAGAGAAAATTGCCGAGGAAGCTATTATAATAGCCTTAAGCCACGAAGAACAATAACTGTATATTTATGATAGAAAACAAACAACAAAAAGTAGTTACTCGTTTTGCCCCGTCTCCTACAGGCTTTTTACACATTGGTGGAATACGAACTGCTTTGTATGCATGGGCTTATGCTAAGAAAAATAATGGCACTTTTATATTAAGAATTGAGGATACCGACAAGGCTCGAGAGGTAGGAGGTTCTATAGATCATATTATTGAATCACTTAAGTGGATTGGTATAGATTGGAGTGAAGGTCCAGATATAAGTGGGCCCAATGCTCCATACAAGCAATCTGAGAGACTAGCTTCATATCAGAAATATGCCAAAATTTTAGTTGAGAAAGGTTTGGCTTATGCTGATCCTTACACAGAAGAAGAGGTGGAATCTTTCAGGAAAAAAGCTGAGGAAGAAAAGAGGCCATTTCTATATCGTGACCATAGACCCGAGAATCCTCCTGTGTGGGATGGTACTAAACCTCTTCGATTTAAAATCACAGACGTTAAAAGTTATGAATGGGTAGATGAAGTTAGAGGAAAGTTAAAAGCAGGGCCAGAAGCTCTTGATGATTTTATTTTAATAAAAAGTGATGGCTATCCAACTTACAACTTTGCACATATTATAGATGACCTTGAAATGGGAGTAACCCATATAATGAGAGCTGATGAATTTATATCTTCAACTCCAAAGTTTCTTGCACTTTATGAAGCACTTGAATTAGAAAGACCCTCTTTTGTCACACTGCCTCCAATTATGGGAGCCGATGGTAAGAAGAAATTGGGTAAAAGAGATGGAGCAAAAGATTTCTTAGAATATAGGAATGAGGGATACTTGCCAGATGCAATGATTAACTTCTTGGCATTTATAGGATGGAATCCGGGTGGAGAAAAGGAAATTTTAACTAAAGAAGAATTTATAAATCTATTTGACATTAAACAAATTCATATAAGTGGAGGTGGTTTTAACGAAGAAAAGCTTGATTGGATAAACAAGGAGCACATCAAAAGATTGCCAGAAGAAGAACTAGAGAAGAATATTTTTGCTTGGCTTCCACAAGAATTACATATTAAAAAATTAATTCCTCTTATAGTAGAACGGATTTCTAAATTTAGCGATATTAAGACAATGGTGGATAGTGGTGAACTTGATTTCTTCTACAAAGAGCCTGCATATGAAGCATCTAAGTTAATATATAAAGATGTTTCTTCTCAAAAAATTAAAAGTAATTTAGAAGAAGCATTAGATAGTCTTCAAATGACAGAAGAGGAGGACTTTACTTTCGAGAAGATCAAAGCTCTCCTTATGGATATAGCGAATCATATGGACTCTAGAGGTGAAGTGCTTCATCCTATACGTTTTGCTCTCTCTGGACTCGATAAATCACCTGATCCATTTATTCTAGCTGATATTTTAGGCAAAAAGGAAACTATAACACGTATAAACAAAGCAATTTCTATCTTAAGTTTATAATCTGGTATAATAGAAAGAGTAATGAGGAAGATTATATTCAGTACAATTTTTGTTGTTTTAGCTATTTTCGCTTTTTCTTTGCGCTCGTCTGCACAGAGCATAGAAGAGCTTCAGGCTCAGATAAATAATACAAATAACCAGATCGAGAAGCTCAATAAGGAGATACAGGCTCTTTCGAACCAGATTGCAGAGACTGGGCTACAGAAGAAGACCTTGTCGAACGCTATTAAAGACTTGACTCTTAAGAGAAATAAACTCATAAAGGAAAGAGAGCAGACAGAGAAGAAGATTACTACAGCAAGTCTTGTCATCAAGACATTAGATAGTGAAATAGATGTCAAAAGTAGTATCCTAGATAAGTCTAAGGAATCTCTAGCTAGCTTGATTAAAAACCTCAATCAACAAGATGACCAAACAGTCTTCCAGAAATTATTGTCTCAAAGTACCATGAGCGATCTGAGTCGTGAATACAACAATGTAATTAGTCTAAATACAGAAATCAAAAAGTATATAAATAGTGTATCTACGCAAAAAGAGAATCTAACTATATCTAAAGTCAAAAAAGAAGATGAGAAGAAGAATTTGAATACCTTGAAAGCAAGTCTAACGGCCAAGGAGATAGAAATAACTGCCAATAAGAAAGAGAAGAATACTCTCTTGATAGAAACTAAGAACAAAGAATCTAACTATCAGAAGCTTCTTGCTGAAACTCAAAAGAGGAAAGATGCTTTTGAAAAAGCCATAGAAGACTACGAAGCTCAGATTCAATTTATTTTAAATCCGAAACTTATTCCAAAGGAAGGATCGGGGGTACTTTCTTGGCCACTTGATAGTATTTTAGTAACTTCACATTACGGTTCTAGATGGGGAAGATTCCACTATGGACTAGACTTCAGAGCTTCTATAGGTACTCCTGTGAAGTCGATGGCTACTGGTACAGTCATGGGCACAGGGGATACAGACATAGCTTGCAAGGGAGCTTCCTTTGGTAAGTGGGTATTCATAAAGTACAACAATGGGCTTTCAAGTACCTACGGCCACTTGTCATCTATATCTGCGTCTGTAGGACAGAGTGTGACAGCAGGAGATGTGGTAGCTTATTCGGGAAATACTGGATCTTCTACAGGCCCACACTTACATGTGGCAGTATATGCCTCTGATGGAGTCAAAGTTGCCACAGTGCCTAGTAAGAGTTGTGGTGGCAAGATCTTTACTCAGCCTATTTCCGCCCTAAGTGCTTATTTAAATCCAGGGTTATATTTACCTAAATTACTAGCAAGTATGATAAAGAAATAAAAAAATGGAAGTCGGACTTCCATTTTTTTAATTGTGCCCGGGGTGGGACTTGAACCCACACGCCATAAATGGCAAGAAATTTTAAGTCTCTCGTGGCTACCAATTACACCACCCGGGCTTTTATATTTTTACCTCTATGTGTCACTTGCAAGCTATGGCAATTTGGACATAATACCCTAAGATTTTCTAATCTATTATCATGTCTATTCCCATTAATATGGTCTAATTCTAAAGGGAGTCTTCCGTCTATAGAATATTTAGCCCATTTACAAATCTCACATTTAGGTTCTTTTATTCTAGCAGAGAATAGTCTTTTTTTCAACTTATGACTCTGATAAGAACTATCTTTAATTAGGATATCTTTTAATTCTATATAATTTCTATCAGGAAATTTTAATCCTTTATTCCACACCTTGCCAGTAAAATGATCAGCAGATAATCTACTCTGTTTAATATATTTTTTAACTTGATCATAATTACCTCCCGTAGGTTTTAACCCTAAAAGTTTAATTACATTTCTGTAACTTTTAGAAAGGGTAACAGCTTCTTCTAATTGTTTTTCGGTCCATCTTCTTTTCTTATTCATAAGGTATACGCTTATTATAACACATGATTACATGTATACCAATTCTAATTTTCTAAAATTTTGCTATACTCCTTATATGTCTAAACAATATTATACTACCATAGGCCTAGAGATCCACGCAGAACTTAACACCAATTCTAAAATGTTTTGTGGGTGCAAGAATGATCCAGATGAAATAAAACCAAATGTAAATATTTGCCCAGTTTGTATGGCCCATCCTGGAACTCTTCCTGTTATAAACAAGAAGGCAGTAGAAAGCGTTATAAAGGTAGGACTTGCTCTCGGAGCCAACATTGCTGACTTCACAGAATTTGATCGTAAAAATTACTTCTATCCAGATATACCGAAAGCGTACCAGATATCACAATACAAGTACCCAATAGTTAAAGGGGGCTCCCTTAAAGGAGTAGATATTACTCGTGTACACTTAGAAGAAGATACAGCTACAAGCAAGCACGACAGGGGTGATTATTCACTTGTAGACTTCAATCGTGCTGGAGTACCTCTTATGGAGCTTGTGACTGAGCCAGTTATACACTCTGCAAAAGAAGCAGGAGACTTCGGACGTGAATTACAGATACTACTGCGATATTTAGGAGTATCAGAAGCCAATATGGAAAAGGGACAAATGCGTGTTGAGCTAAATATTTCTATATCAGAAGATCCAAAAGTTTTCGGTACCAAAGTTGAAGTGAAGAATATTAACTCATTCCGTGCCATGGAGCGTGCAGCCCTATACGAAACGAAAAGAATGACTGAATTACTAGAAGAAGGTCGTGGTGATGAAATAGTCCAAGAGACTCGTGGATGGGATGAGAACAAGCAATCCACCTTCTCTCAGCGTTCAAAAGAGAATGCGAACGATTACCGTTACTTCCCAGATCCAGACTTGCCAAAGTTATTCTTGAATAAAATTTTCGATATAGAGAAGATGCGTAGCGAACTTCCTGAACTACCAGAAACAAGAAGGAATAGATACAGAAATAATTATGGTATTAAAGACGAAGACATAGAGAGTTATATTCTAGACGAAAAACTTGGTACTTGGTTTGAAGAAGTTGCAAATATTTTAAAAAATAAAGATCTAATCAAAACTGCATCAAACTATATAACATCTGATTATTTAGGTCTTAAAAAGATAAATTCGGAAGTCCAACTTCCACATGTTAAAAATTTCGCTGAACTTATAAATATGGTAAGCGAAGATAAGGTCTCTTCTCGTGGAGCCAAGGATATACTTGCTTTTATTGTATTAAAAGATGAATCTCCTCTAAAGATTGCTACAGAAAAAGGCTTAATTCAAAACCACGACGAAGGCGCACTTAAAGAAATAGTACAGAAAGTCATAGATGCTAATCCTGCCGTCGTAGAGACATATAAAGGGGGCAAAGAAAATGCTATAATGTCCCTAGTTGGTCAAGTTATGAAAGAAAGTAAGGGGAGTGCAAACCCACAAATGGTTCAGAAATTATTAAAAGAATTATTAAAATAAAACTTCGCAAGAATATATGAATTATTCACGCTTTACCCTAAAGGGCTCCGACGCGACTCATAATTCACATATTCTTGCTTCGTTATCTATGATATAATTTATTTATATGGAAAATACAAAAAAAATAAAAGTTGCGATAAATGGTTTTGGGAGAATTGGAAGAGCATTTTTGAAAATTGCATGGGAGAGAAACGATATAGAAATAGTAGCTGTGAATGACTTAGGTTCTCTTGAAAGTCTTTCGTATTTACTTCGTCATGATACTGTTTATAGAAATTGGGGACATAAAGTAGAAGTTGTGGGTACTGACTTGGTTATTGATGGAAAGGAAGTTAAATTTATTTCAGAAAAAGATACAACTAAACTTCCTTGGAAAGATTTAGATATTGATGTAGTAGTAGAATCCACAGGCCTCTTTACTTCATTTGATAAAGCAAAATTTCACTTAGAACAAGGAGCAAAGAAGGTAGTGATATCTGCACCTTCCAAGGGCGGTGAGAGTACAGTTCACGGCGAAACAATCCTTCTAGGAGTCAACGAAGATAAGTTTGGCACTTGCGATATTACCTCCAATGCTTCTTGTACTACCAATGCAGCTAGTCCTCTTATAGCTATAATGCATGAATCTTTGGGAATAGAGAAGGCTATCTTAAACACAGTCCATGGATATACAGCCACTCAAGCACTCGTAGACGGTCCAAGCAAAAAAGATCTTCGTGAAGGTCGTGCAGCCGCTCAAAACATCATTCCAAGTTCTACAGGAGCAGCTATCGCTGTGACAGAAGCCTTCCCAGTTCTCAGGGGACTATTTGATGGTATATCCATCCGTGTGCCAGTACCAGCAGGCTCAATAGTAGATGTAACTTTCATAGCAAAGAGAGATACTACCAAAGAAGAAGTAAATGAGATCATGAAGAAGGCCTCAGAAGATCCACGTTGGCACAATCTTTTCACTGTCACAACAGACAACCTAGTCTCTTCAGATATATTAGGAGAAAGTCACCCTTGTATCGCAGACCTAGAAATGACTCGCGTAGTTGGTGGCAATCTTGTGAAAGTTCTCGGCTGGTATGACAACGAAATGGGGTATACATATACACTAGTAGATCACGTTATTAAAACAGGGAATACAATAAACAAATAATTATGAAAAATTATGTTAAATTAATATTTATTATATTAATTATTGTTGGTCTAATTGTGAGCATATATTTATGTTATTGGCATAATATTTGTAAATAATAATTAAAACAAATATCCTTTTGATATACTTTATATTTCTCCCTTAAACACAAAAGTAGCTTCGCCACGTAGAATTACGTGGCCTTGTTCGTTGTTAGACAGGTAGAGCTTTCCACCAGGGAATTCAAGTGTTATTTCTTCTACCCCACAGGCCTTGCCTGTGGGGTAATCACTTTTTATTATAGAATATACTGCGCAAGCACCTGTGCCACAGGCGAGAGTGGCTCCACATCCACGCTCCCAGACCTTTACTTTGTAATAGTCTTCACTCATTTTCTCTACAAATTCCACATTTATTTTGTGTGGAAAGTTTCCATTGTTTTCTACCTTTGGGCCAATAGTTTTCAAATCTATTTTATTTAAGTCTTCCACCAAGGCAACAGCATGAGGGTTGCCCATAGAAACGCAATTAAAATCAAAACCCTCTAAATTTAAAGTACCCACAGGAAAGTCTGCACTTTCAAATATAGGAGCACCCATATTTACAGAATAAGTATCATCTTCGTTTACTTTTATATTTTTTATACCAGCACGAGTTTCTATATTTAATTCAATCTTGCGTAAGGCAAGGCCTAACGCAGAAGTTTGTTCTAGGAAGAATTTGGCAGTGCAACGGGCACCGTTGCCACACATTTCAGCTAGAGTTCCGTCGGAATTATAATAATTCATAAAACAGTCAGCCTTATCGGATGGCTCGAGAAGAATCACTCCGTCAGCACCTATTCCAAAGTTTCTATCACAAAAATGCTTAATTTGCTCTGGTGTTAAAACTAAGCTTTTATCCAGATTATTAATCATAATAAAATCATTCCCAGCACCGTGATATTTATGGAATATTATCATAAAATGTATTATAATATAAATATGAAAATTTATATAGGCTCTGATCACGCTGGATACGAACTTAAAGAAAAGTTAAAAACATATATCCAAAGTCTTAATATAGAAATTATAGACAAAGGTGCTTTTAGTTTAAATAATGAGGATGATTATCCTGACTTTATAGTTCCAGTAGCAGAAGCTGTCGCCCAAGATAGTGAATCGCTTGGTATCGTTCTCGGTGGAAGCGGAGAAGGGGAGCAAATATCTGCAAATAAAGTAGACGGCATCCGAGCCATAGAATTCTATGGAGGCAATCTAGAAATAGTGAAGTTGGGCAGGGAACACAATAATGCCAACATACTGTCTCTTGGGGCAAGATTTATAACGGAAGATGAAGCGAAGAATGCTATTATAATATTTATAAATACTCCTTTTACAAATGATGAACGTCATGTTCGAAGATTAGAAGAAATTAAGAATGAAGAAATTAATAATTAATTAAATCCACCGAAGCCTTGCTTCGGTAAAACCTTTAAATACAATGATAGAAGTTATACCAGCAGTATTAGCTAAAGATATAAATGACCTAAGGCAAAAGATTGCCAACGTTGTAAACATAACTAATATAGTCCAGATAGATATCTGCGATGGCAAATTTGTAGAATCTACAAGCTGGCCCATGAGTCCTTATGATGCGCAAAGTGTCGCACCTATACTAGAAGAGGAAGAAGGATTGCCGTATTGGGAAGATTTGGATTTCGAATTTGATCTGATGGTTAAGGATGCTATCAAGCAATTCGACTTCTTTGTACGTCTTGGAGCAAAGCGAATAATCTTTCACTTAGAAGCAGAAGACAAGAATGAATTGAAAGAATTTATCGATTCCATAGATCCCTACACAAGAGAAAATCTCGACATAGGCATAGCTATAAACACTACAACTAAGATAGAAGAATTATTCCCTTACATAAATTCAATAGATTTTGTACAATGTATGGGGATAGAGCATGTTGGATTCCAAGGTGAAGCATTTGATGAAAGAGTCATAGAACAGATTAAAAGTTTAAAAGAAAAATATCCAGATTTGATTGTAAGTGTAGACGGGGGTGTGAATGAAGAAACTGCTCCACTACTAGTAGAAGCAGGAGCCAGCCGACTTGTAGCAGGGAGTGTACTTATGAAAAGTTTTGATGTCAAAGAAACAATCAAAGAATTAAGTGAATTAGGTTCTAGTAATTAGTTTCTAGTGGTTAGTAAATACAAATAAAATATGGAACATTTAAATGAAGATAAAATTTTAGAATTACAAATAATAGCGAATAATATCCGTAAGAGTATTATTAATATGCTTTGTGAAGCAAGGTCTGGACACACAGCCGGCGCTCTTGGTATGACAGATATATTTACTTATTTATATTTCGAAGCTTTGAGACATCAGCCCGAGAACCCATTCTGGCCAGATAGGGACAGATTAGTATTGTCCAATGGTCATATTTGTCCAGTACTTTATGCCACAATGGCTCATGCAGGATACTTCCCAGTAGAAGAACTTAATACACTCCGCAAATTTGGTAGTAGACTACAAGGACATCCACATAGAGAATTCTTACCCATGATAGAGACCTCTTCTGGTCCACTTGGTGAAGGACTCTCACAAGCAGTAGGTATGGCTATTGCATCCCGTATGGAGAAAGGAGTAGATAGGAAGATTTATTGTATTGTTGGTGATGGAGAATTAAACGAGGGACAGAACTGGGAAGCAATAATGCTCGCAAGTAAAGAAAAATTAAATAATTTAATTGTGATAGTAGATAGAAACTTTATTCAAATAGATGGTAGTACTGAAATAGTTATGCCTATGGGAGATATGCTTTCTAAATTTAAAGAGTTTGGATGGAATGGTGAGCAGATAAATGGACACGATTTCATTCAAATCAATCACGCAATTTACAATGCTAAAAATAACAAAGAAAGACCTTATGTAATAGTTGCAAAGACAATTCCAAGTAAGGGAGTGAAAGCATGGGAAGGAAATTATAAATGGCATGGAATAGCACCAAATAAAGAAGAGAGGGACATGGCAATTAAAGAATTAGAAAAGATATGTTAAATCCAAAATTAAAATTGAATACAAAAGTTTGGAACGTTGATGTTGAAAAGAAATCCACCCGCCTTGGCTTTGGCGAAGGATTACTGATTGCTGGAACACAAAATGAAAATATAGTAGGACTTTGTGCTGACTTAGTAGAATCTACTAAAATGAATCTATTTGCGGACAAATTCCCTGACAGATTTATAGAATTAGGAATTGCTGAACAAAACTTAGCATCTGTCGCTAGTGGAATGGCTTCTATGGGGAAAATTCCTTTTATTGCCTCTTATGCAATATATAGTCCTGGACGTAACTGGGAGCAAATACGTACAACAATTTGTTTTAACGGAGAACCTGTTAAAATTATCGGTACACATGCAGGTCTTTCTGTGGGCCCCGATGGAGGAAGTCACCAATGCCTAGAAGATATAGCTCTGACTCGTGTACTTCCTAATATTGTAGTTATTTCTCCTTGTGATGCCATAGAGGCTAAGAAGGCAACTATAGCTATGTCTAAAATAAAAAGTCCTACATACTTGCGGTGTGCTCGGAACGATACTTCTATAATAACGACAGAAGAAACTCCATTTGAAATAGGTAAAGCACAAATAATCTTCCAGCCGGAAAATGGACTCGCTTCATTGGGAATAATCGCTACAGGACCTTCAGTGTACAACGCACTAATAGTAGCTAAGAATTTAGAGAGTGAAGGAATAAAGGTAAAAGTTATGAATCTATCCACTATTAAACCTTTAGACAGTGATGCTATTATAGCCTTAGCAAAAGAAACCAAAAAGATAGTAACAGTGGAAGACCACCAAATCTCTGGGGGTATGGGGGGAGCTGTTGCTGAATGCCTCTCACAAAATTACCCTACGAGAATAGAGTTTATAGGGGTAAAAGATAAATTCGGTCAATCAGGTAATCCTGAAGAACTCGCAAAATATTACGAAATAGACCAAGAGGCCATATTTAGAGCTGTAAGAAAGATATTATCTAATTAGCCCCACCGTAATTAGTAGAAACACTCGCTACCTTTTTTACAATTTCAATATTAATTCTTTCTATTTCTTTTGTAACTTTTAATCCAAAAGCTTTTGAGTCCTCCAAAAATTTTTTGTCATCAGGAAAGTTAGCCTCATACTCATTATAATTATCTCTTACTCCATTTAAGAAATCTTTTAATAACTCTAATTTTTTAGTAAGAATTTCTAATTCTTTTTTTAAAACTTCTTTTTCTTCTAGATTCACATTGGGTATAAATTTAAATTCTTCCATATTATTTAATTTGACTTACTTTATAATCTTCTCCCGCATTTGCTAAATATTCTTCCAACTTTTCTCTTGAGAGGAGTCCCTTTTGTGGACCAACGTAAGACACTACGGACATTGAATTTATGGGCCCCCAAGTCAGTGCTTCTTTGATATCCTTATCTAATATGAGTGCTGATATCATAGCCGAAGCGAAAGCATCACCGGCACCAGTGGACTCTACAGAAGCAGTCGTACTATAGACAGGCATGAACCATACATTTGCTCCATCATCCAAGTATGCACCTCTTACTCCATCTGTCATCACTACATTCTTTGGTCCAAGAGCTCGAAGCATTTCCATAAGCTTGATCTTATCATCTTCCTCTGTTTGTAATATTCTCTTGGCTTCATTAAAGTTACAAAAGAGAATTTCTGTCCTTTCATATATTTCTTTTAGAACTTCTGTGCCAAGCTTTATTTGGAAAGTACCAGGCTGAAATGCTAGCTTTATCTCTGGAAATTTTTTCAAGTATTCAGATATTTCTTTATGATAGTCTAGGGAATTTGAAGCTAAAGATGAAAGATACACCCACCTAGCCTCTGGTATATCATTTGTAAAAAAATAAGGGAATTCCGTATGCTTCACCAAGATAGTACGCTCTGTCTCGTACCAAAGGACAAAGTGATAGTTGGACTCCATCCCAGGAACAATCTTCATGTGGTCTATATTCACTCCGTCTTTCATTAAGGACTCAAGATTTTGCTTTCCTATGGTATCATCTCCAATATAAGAAACTAGGGAGGACTTGATGCCAAGCTTGCTTATACCCACTGCTACGTTGGGACTGTTGCCTACAGCACAGCAAACTTCTGCAGACTCATAGGGAATCTTCTCGCCGAAACGAAAGCATATCTTGCAATGTTCTCCTTGCAGATCACAATTGGCTTCTGCGTCTGTAATCTTTATAAATGGCTCCGTGACTATATCACCTATGGCCAGAAAATCTATTTGTTTATCCATATTCCGTAATTATAACACATTGTGGTATAATTTTGTATATGAAAACTTTAAGAGAATATATAAAAGAAGCAGGAGAAAAGGGGGTAGCAATTGGGCACTTTAATATTTCAAACATAGAAGCCTTGCATGGTATATACAATGCAGCGAAAAGATTAAATGTTCCAGTTATTATAGGTGTATCTGAAGGCGAGGAAGAATTTATAGGTAGAGATGAAGTGGCTGTATTGGTAAAAATGATTCGAGAAAGAGATAACTATCCAATATTTTTAAATGCAGATCACCATTATAGTTTTGAATCTGTAAAGAGAGCACTGGATGCTGGATATGACTCTGCAATTATAGATGCGGTTAAATTGCCACTACAAGAGAATATAGAACTTACTAAAAAGTGTGTGGATTATGCAAAAGAATTAAGCGAAAAAAGAAGTCGCGTTTCAAAGGACACTACGCGACATGATTCTGCAGAATCAGATATCCTCATAGAAGCCGAGCTAGGATTCATAGGTCAGTCTTCTAAACTTCTAGATGCAATTCCAGAAGGTGTAAGTGAAGCGACCATGACAAAACCTGAAGATGCAAAATACTTCGTAGAGCAAACTGGTATAAATCTACTTGCCCCTTCTGTTGGTAATATTCACGGAATGGTAAAAGGTGGCAATCCAAGACTAGACATAGAGAGAATAAAAGAGATAAGTGAAGCTTGTGGAGCACCTCTAGTTCTTCACGGAGGCTCAGGTATTGCAGATGTTGACTTCACAAATGCAATAAAAGCAGGAATATCTATAATTCATATAAATACCGAAATCCGTGTAGCTTATAAAGAAGCCTTAGAGAAATTCCTAAAAGAAAATCCAAACGAAGTCGCTCCATATAAATTCTTAAAAGGTGGAGTAGATGCAATGGAAAAAGTAGTTTATAATCGCCTAAAATTATTTAATAATTTATAGAAAATTATGCCTATTTTGTATAAAAGTTCAAAATATTTTACTTATTCTTATTATATTATTACGCCATTTTCTATAGCATTTTTTTTGTTTTTAATTATTGCAATAGTGTCGCATAGTAATTTTAACTTAATTTTTATTATTTTTCTTTTTATTTGTTTTTCTTGTCTATTTATCTCAGAATTTGAATCTATCTTAAAATTAAAATATATTGAAGTTAGTGAAGATTGTATTTTAATTAATCATAAAAAAACAATTGAGTATAAAAATATTGTTTATGTATATAATTTAAGATACGAAAATGGATATGGTCTTGTCTTGTGGTATCTAGATATAAAAACAAATAAATTAAAAGTAATTCTTGTATTTCCAGAAAAAGAAAACTCTGTAAAATATACTTATCGCGATACATTATTTAATACTGTTGAATTACAAGTAACTAAATTTATTAAAGAAAAAGCAATAAAATCAAATCCACATTATTTAAATATAAATAATAGACGTTATTTTTTATTTAGCATTAGTCCAACTTTTAAAATATTTAAATAAAATAATATATGGTTATAGATATAGAGCTTACTTTGAATAGGTTTGGTTTTGGAAAAATTAATGAAAATAAATTTCAGTTTCTTTGTTTTAGATTCTCAAAATGGAAAATCCCAAATAAATATTCTATTTCTTTTGAAATAAACTGGAGAAGAAAGGAATAATAACTATCTTTATATAAATAAAAATACACCTGCTTTGTGAGCGAAGTGTATTATTATTTTACATAAATTAATTAAATTAAAAAAACTCTAGTGAAGTCGCGTGCATTTATCCCTCCAGTGATCTGAAATTTCTTTATGATTTATAATTGTAATTTCCAGATCTTTAATTTTTTCCTGAAGAGAGGTGATGAGTTTTTTGTGCTTCCGTTGATTTCGCGAGTGGTTAATTCGCTCCATTTTAAGAAGGAAAGTCACTTTTTTTCTCTTTCGTAAACCGCGACTGCGATCTATTTTTTCAAAGAAAAACTTATTGTTTTTCTTTTTTACAATCATGTTCTCTTTTTTAAGAAAAATAATCTCCTGATCTTTTTTCTCTAAATTTCTTTTCAAAAAATTATTTTTTCTAATAATCATCAAAAAGGGAACAATGAAAATAGAAAACATTAATAATACAAAAATGATATTTGCATCCATGGCAGTTTATTTTTAAGGGTTTATATTTTAAAACATAATTTCAATTTTTCTTGAGAATACAGTTAAATTGTGTTTCTGTCAAATGTTTAAACTTGCAAATTTGAGGTTTTAGTGTTATATTGCCCCCATGAATACATTAACCGCAACAAAGCGAAGTAAGGCGGACAAGCTTAGAACTATACGATTTAACGGTATGGTCCCAGCTGTTGTCTATGGCGCTCAAGTGGAAAACCAACTAGTTTCCGTTTTGAGTACCGATTTTATAAAAGTTTTAAAAGTAGCAGGTGAGACAAGTACAATCGTACTTAACATCGTCGATGCAACAGAAAAAGATTTGCCAGATGCAAAGGCAGGAAAAGTAACAAAGGTTGACGTTCTTATCCACGAAGTGCAAGTTGATCCTGTAAAAGGATTTCCAATACACGTAGACTTCCTTGCTGTTGATATGAATAAAGCTGTTGAAGTCAAAGTTCCACTTAGATTTGTGGGTCACGCTAAGGCAGAAAAGGATGGACTAGGTACTCTTGTAAAAGTCTTACATGAGATAGAAATAGAAGCTCTTCCTAAAGATCTTCCTCATGATATAGAAGTAGATGTCTCATTTATTTCAACTCTCGAAGACTTCATCCACGCAAAAGACATTAAACTTCCAAAGGGAGTAATCCTTATAACAGAAGCTAGTGAAGTTGTAGCTCTAGTAGCAGCAGCTAAAGAAGAAAAGGAAGAGGAAGTAGTTGTTGATCTATCTGCGATAGAAGTAGAGAAGAAGGGCAAGAAAGAAGAGGAATCAGCACCCGAAGAATCTGCAAAATAATATAAACCTTAAGATAAAACACTCTCCAACTTCGGTTAGAGAGTGTTTTATGCTATAATGAAGACATGAATCGATACATTCTATACTTTTTTTCTTTAATTTTTATATTTAGCTTAACCTTTGGTAACTTCGTTTACCAAGTGACGCCCGCATATGCAGGCGTAGAGCTTGAAAATGCTCAAGCAGATAGAGCCAGATTAGAGAAGGAGCTTGCCAATCTAGAGAACGAAATAGCCGCTAAGCAGAAGGAGCTTTCTTCTCAGAAAGGTCAGTCTACTTCACTTTCACGAGACATAGCCATACTTACGACTCAGATCAAGAAGTCGAAGCTCGACATCCAAGCTAAGGGCTTGGTTATCAAAAAGTTGGGAGGAGAAATAGTAGAGAAAAGTAAAACCATCAATATTTTAAATACAAGAATCGATAACATAAAGGAATCCCTTGCTCAGCTCATTCGTAAAGACAGAGAAATAGACAATAAGTCGGTACTAGCATTGGTCCTATCAAAGAGTACTATTTCTGAAGCATATGGCGACATTGATACATTCTCTTCTCTGAAGAAAAGTATTAGTAAGTCAGTTGATGAGATAAGGGGCGTAAAGTCTGAAACAGAAATAGAGAAAAGTATCCTCGAGCAAAAAAAGAATCAAGAAGTCGATACAAAAATTCAATTAGAAAATGCAAAGAAGCAAGTTGAACTAAGTGAGAAGGATAAACAACAGCTTCTGTCTATAAGTAAAAACAAAGAGAAGGAATATCAGAAATTGCTTGACGATAAGGCTAGACGACGATCGGAAATCCTAGCTGTACTTTTTAATCTTCGTGATGCTTCTGCAATTCCTTTTGGAAAAGCTTTAGAGTATGCAAAAGTTGCTGAAGAGAAAGTAGGAATCCGCCCAGCCTTCTTGCTAGCCATACTGACTCAGGAAAGTAACCTAGGTACTGACCAAGGATCTTGCTATGTTACCAATATGGATACAGGACAAGGGGTGAGCTCCAAAAGTGGAAAAGTTTTTGCTAATGTTATGAAGCCCACACGAGATGTAAAACCATTTTTCGATATAACTACATCTGTTGGACGCGACCCTTATAAAACTCTTGTATCTTGTCCAATTGGTGGATCAGGATATGGTGGAGCTATGGGGCCAGCACAATTCATACCTTCTACTTGGGTACTGTTGAAGAATCGTATTGCAGACTTGCTAGGGATAAAGACCCCAGATCCTTGGTATGCAAAGGACGCATTCATAGCCTCGGCTATATATTTGACAGACTTAGGGGCAAAAGGGGAAAGTTATACCAGTGAGAGAAATGCTGCTTGTAGATACTATTCAGGACGTAAATGTGATACCAAAAAGCCCAACAATAGCTTCTATGGAGACAGCGTTATGAAGAAAGCCGCCAATATCCAGAAAACTATGATCGACCCATTGCAAAACTAACAAAATCATGATAATATCACAAAACATATGAAAAAGAATACACACCCAAAATATAACAGTGCTTCAGTCGTAACTTGCGCATGCGGGGCAACTTTTCCTGTAGGTTCTACAATGGACGAAATCAGTGTTGAAATATGCAGTCAATGCCACCCTTTCTATACTGGCAACGAAAAGGTTCTCGACACAGCAGGACGTGTAGACCGCTTCAAGAAGCGTGCAGCTGCAGGTGCAAAGGCAACAAAAACAAAAAAGTAACCACCACCCCCAACCCCCTCCTCCACAAGGAGGGGGCTTTGAATTCCTCTCCTCCTTTCGGAGGAGGAGGAGTGCCCGAAGGGCGAGGTGGTGTGCTATAATATTTTCATGCAATTAGACTTAGAACAACTTAAGAAAGATCACAAGACTAGTTACTTCGCTCTAGAATATGAGCGCCTTTTGAGTGAGGAAGAGAAAGTAAATGAAATGGTGAGAGCTGATGAAAGTCTACGCGACTTAGCAGAAGAAGAAATCCAGAATATTAAATTTCAAAAGGAGGCAATAGAAAGACAACTAGAAGAAATAATGAAAAGTGAAAAAGAGGAAGAAGAATTCCCCAATGAAATTATTCTAGAAGTTAGAGCTGGAGCAGGAGGGGATGAAGCTTCACTTTTTGCATGGGAGCTGGCACATATGTACGAAAGATTCTCTGAAGAGAAAAATTGGAACTGGAAAATCCTCAATGAATCCTTAAGTAGTGCTGGGGGCTACAAAGAAGCTTCTATAGAAGTAAAAGGTAAAGATGTATACAAACTTCTACGCTATGAGACTGGAGTTCATAGAGTTCAACGTATCCCCGCCACAGAGAAGAATGGCAGAATACATACTTCTACTGCATCTGTGGCTGTGCTTCCTTTGAAAAAGAAGATAACAATAATCATAAACCCAGCCGATATAGAGATAGAGTATTCACGCTCTGGTGGAGCAGGAGGGCAAAATGTGAACAAAGTAGAGACAGCTGTTCGCCTGATACATAAGCCAACAGGTGAAGACGTACGTTGTACAACCGAGAGAACCCAACTTGGCAACAGAGAAAAGGCTATGATGATGCTTACTTCTAAGCTTCAAATGATTAAAGATGAGGAAGATGCTAAAAAATATTCAGGGGATAGAAAAGCTCAAATAGGTACAAATGACAGAAGTGAGAAGATCCGCACATACAACTTTCCTCAAGATCGCGTCACCGACCACCGTATAAAGCAATCTTGGTCCAATATCCCCGGAATCATGGAAGGAAATATAACTAAAATTATTGAGGCACTTTCAGCTGGAGTAATAGGGGAAGAGGAAGAAGATTAGATCGCTTCGTAGGATTATTAAAATTTTTCCCGCTTTACCCTAAAGGGCTCCGACACGGATAAAAATTTTAACAATCCTACTTCGCTATCTTTGAGCTAGGTCTTGCCTAGCTCGGGGTGTTGCTATATTTTCCTATCTCTGGTATAATTCCGCCCAGTAGTTAGCTTATGTTTTGGTATTAGTTTCATTCTTCGTTGTGCTAAATTCTTTTGGACATTGAGGTATGTAAATGAAATCAGCTTCGCGATTACATTTATAAATTAGTTTTCTTCAAGTAGTGGATATGAAAGTATCGCTATGAGAAGCACATTGTCATATATGGCAAAAAAGTTGTATGTTGGTGGGTTACCTTACTCAACAACAAATGATGAGCTTAGTGCTCATTTCAGTGCTGCAGGAGCTGTCGCTTCAGCAACCATTATTATGGATAAGATGACAGGTCGCTCAAAAGGTTTCGGTTTCGTAGAAATGGAAAACGATGCCGATGCAGCTACAGCAATCTCAATGTTTGATGGTAAAGATTTCGGAGGAAGAAATCTTACAGTGAACGAAGCTCGTCCTATGGAAGAGCGTCCACAAAATGGTGGAGGTTTCCGCAGATAATTATATTATCCTGAACTAAAATCCCTTACTCGCAAGAGTGGGGGATTTTAGTTTGCAAAACAAAGGATTTTTTGATACAATGTGGCTGTTCTTTTGATATTTAAGGATAGATTTTGTTAGTGTTATTGCGTGTGTAGTTCAGTGGTAGAACGCTGTCCTGATAAGACAGAGGTCCTTGGTCCGATTCCAAGCACACGCACAAGGCTTTTAGCCTTTTCTTGGTGTTATTAATATGGAAAATAACAAAAACAACAAAATACCTTGGTGGAGAGATGGGGTGATTATCTTTGTAAAAGTCTCAGCATATATTGCTGCCCCCGTTGTAATAGCTTCATTTGCTGGAAAATATCTAGATCAAAAATATAATACTGGCAATTTACTGTTTTTAGTTTTAATAGGTATAGCTTTCCTTTCGACAATTTATCTAATATGGAAAGAAATGAAAATTTATAAAAAGAAAATAGAAAAAGAAGAAAATTTAAATAATAAATAATATGTCTACAGAAATTCCAACAAACGAATTAAGTGCAAATAACGAAATAACTCACGAATCAACACTTTTTGCAGAACCAATCTTCCATATAGGAGATTTTACTGTCACCAACGCTCTCTTTACTAGTTGGATAGTGGTCTTCATTTTAATCACCTTGGCAGTTGTTATAAAATCTAAACTTAAAAAAGTTCCAAGAGGAATACAGAATATATTTGAAATAGTTATAGAAGGAGCAGAGTCTCTCTGCGACCAAGTTACAAACAGCCGAGCCATTACGAACAAAGCATTCCCCATAGTCTTCACAGTATTCATAATCGTTCTATTCAATAACTGGATAGGAATTTTCCCTCTAGGTGGATTTGGACTTGTAGAAATGGGTGAGCATGGAAAAATGTTTATTCCTCTTATACGCTCAGGAACAGCTGATATTAATGGAACCTTACCCTTAGCTATTATGTCCGTCATTGGAGCCAATATTTTCGGTATTATTTCTATCGGTCTCTGGAAAACTATCAATAAATATGTTAATCTAAGTGCGCTTGGGAGTATATTTACCAAGATTAAAAAGGACCCAATGATTCTAATGACAGCTCCTATCATGTTTGCGGTAGGAATACTAGAATTAGTGGGTGAATTTGCTAAAGTAGCTTCGCTCTCGTTCCGTCTCTTCGGTAACGTATTTGCTGGAGAAGTACTTCTAGCTTCTATGGGTGCTATTATGGCTTATCTCTTACCTACACCATTTTTACTTTTAGAAGTAATGGTAGGAGTAATACAGGCATTTATTTTCGCTATTTTAACTCTCGTTTACTATACTATCTCTAGTACCGATCATGAGGAGCATGACGAGGCTAAGGATCATGGTAATAAAGGAGAGCTGAAAGAAGCACATTAATTTAAAGGTCAATCATTATTAGTTAATAAAGATAAAACATATGGAAATCGCAACACTTGCAAAAGCTATCGCCATCGGACTTGGTTCCGTTGGACCAGCTATCGCAATCGGAATGATTGGTTCTAAGGCCATGGAAGCTATTGGACGCAATCCTGAGGCTTCTGGTAAGGTTTTCGTGCCAATGCTTATCGCATCAGCCTTTGCTGAAGCGGTCGCTATTTACGCACTTGTTATAGCATTCTCAATTAAATAGTTTTTACTATTTACATCTGGTCGTTTGTTTCTATCACAAATGACTAGGAGTAAGGAGCAAAGCTTCTTTTGTTCAATTATTAATTCTTAATTTTTAATTAAAATACCCATGGATTCATTTATCGAGACATTTCATATAGATTGGAAAATTATAATAGCCCAAGCTATCAACTTTGTAGTTGTTCTTTTCATATTGCAATACCTAGCACTTAAACCTCTTAAGAAGTTAATGAAAGAAAGATCAGAAAGAATAGAAGGTGGTCTAAATGATGCAGTAAAAAATGCTGAAATATTAAAAAGCACAAAGGCTGAGTACGATGAAGTTATAGCAAAAGCTCGACAAGAAGCTCATACTATATTCCAAGATGGCAAAAAGGAAGCCGAAGAGAAGAAGAAGGAAATGCTTGCCAGTGCAAGTCTTGAGGTAGAAAACATGATAGTAAATGGCAAAAAAGTCTTGGAATCGGAAAAGAATAAAATGATAGAGGAAGCCAAGACTGAAATAGTGTCTCTAGTAGTGAAAGCAACTGAGAAATTGCTAGAAACTCACAAGGATGAATCTTTCGACAAGAAAGCTTTAGAAGAAATAAAGAAAATTAGTTAAATCATTATGGCAAGTATATCCATTAAAAACTTAGCTCGTGCAATATATGAATCATCTTTAGATAAAGGTGGGGCAGAGCTAGACTCTGTATTGTCCAAAAGTGTCATATTTATGAGAGACAAAAGTCTGATGAGTAAGAAGAAAGAAATATTGAAGTCACTAGAAGATATTATCGACAAAGAAGAGGGAATAGTTAAAGCGAAAGTCAGCACTAGCTCAAAACTGAACGAAAAGATGGAGCAAGAAGTAAAGGAATCCATAAAGAAGAAATACAAAGCGAAAGAAGTAATACTAGAAAGTATCATTAATCCAAAACTTCTCGGAGGAATAAAGATAGAAATAGGAGACGACATCATAGACACAACATTAGCCAATAAAATACATCAATTACAAACTTATTTAATAACAAACTAATATGAGCAAAAATCACATTGTAGAAAATTTAAGAAAGCAAATAGAGAAATTCCAGTCAGACACAAAGTCAGAGAAGGTAGGACACGTAGTTGAAATATTTGATGGTATTGCTCGTGTCTCTGGACTCTCAGACTTGAAAGCATCAGAGATGGTGACATTTGCTAGTGGAGCAAGCGGTGTGGCCTTGAACCTTGAAGAAGATACTGTGGGTATTATTATTCTCGGTGACTTTTCAAAAATTCATGAAGGTGAAGAAGTAAAGGCTACAGGACAGATTCTTTCAGTTCCAGTATCAGATACACAAATAGGAAGAGTTCTAAATGCATTGGGTGAGCCTATTGATGGGAAAGGCACTATCAAAAGTGACAAGAGAAATCCTATTGAGAAAGTTGCTCCAGGAGTTATTACCCGTCTATCAGTTGACCAGCCAGTTCAAACCGGAATCAAGGCTATTGATGCTCTTATTCCTATTGGACGTGGACAGCGTGAGCTTATCATTGGTGACCGTCAGACAGGTAAGACTGCTATCGCTATTGATACAATCCTAAACCAGAAGGGTCAAAACATGATTTGTGTTTACGTATCTATTGGACAGAAAGACTCAAAACTTCGTAAATTACAAACTCGTCTAGAAGAAGGTGGCGCTATGGACTATACAATTATGGTATCAGCTGGAGCTTCCGAGCCTGCATCTCTAGCATACATTGCACCTTATACTGGAGTATCTATTGCTGAATACTTCATGGATCAAGGAAAGGATGTTCTGATTATTTACGATGACCTATCCAAGCACGCTGTGGCTTACCGTGAGATATCACTTCTACTTCGTCGTCCACCAGGACGTGAAGCGTACCCAGGGGACGTCTTCTATTTGCACTCACGTTTACTTGAACGTGCTTGTAGAAGAAACAAAGAATACGGTGGTGGATCTATTACAGCATTGCCAATTATCGAAACTCAAGCTGGAGATGTATCTGCCTATATTCCAACAAATGTTATTTCTATTACTGACGGTCAGATATTCCTAGAGACGGACTTGTTCTACAAGGGTATTCGCCCTGCTGTAAACGTTGGACTTTCCGTGTCACGTGTAGGAGGAACAGCTCAGATTAAAGCTATGAAGAAAGTAGCAGGTAAGATCAAGCTTGAGCTTGCTCAATATCGTGAACTTGAAGCTTTCGCTCAATTCGGCTCAGACCTTGATGAAGGCACAAAGAAGCAACTAGAACGTGGAAAGAGAGCTGTAGAAGTCTTGAAACAACCTCAGTACGCACCAGTAGGAACTGTAGACCAAGTCGTAACTCTTTATGCTCTTATTAATGGATATATGGATGAAGTGAAAGTAGAAAAGATAAAAGAGTTTGAAATAGGCCTCGCAGAGTACGCCGGAAAGAATGCAAAGACTTTCTACAAAGAAGTTACCGACACAAAGATGTGGACAGATGCAGGTGAAGCTGAACTTAAAAAAGTAATTGAAGAATTCGTAATAAGTTTTAATAAATAAATATGGCCGGTACAAAAGAAATAAAACAAAGAATAAAGAGTGTGAAGAACACAAAGAAGATTACAAAAGCGATGGAACTCGTAGCAGCTTCGAAGATGAAGCGTGCTATCTCCAAGGCTCTTTCTTCTCGTCTTTATGCGAACTATTCTTGGGAACTTTTGACTTCCTTATCTGAAAGAATGGGAGATATCGATCAGCCATTCTTTAACGGTCACAAAGAAACAAAAAACAAAGTAGATAAAACATTGTTTGTTCTGATTACTTCCAATGGTGGCCTTTGTGGAGCATATAATTCTCAAATAATTAAAAAGTCCATTCTTTCCTTAAGGGAAATTGACACATCTAACGTAGACATTATTTCAATTGGAAAGAAGGGGGACAATGCAATGCGAAGAACTGGACAAAATGTCACTGCTTCATTCCTTGATCTTCCCGACAATAGTAACCTCTCGGATGTTCTACCTATGTCGAAAATGATTATAGATGAATTTAAATCAACTAAATACAATAAAGTTTATATTGCTTATACAGACTTTGTGTCGGCCCTAAATCAAAAACCCCGAGTAAAACAAATCCTACCAATTCAACAACTAGAGTTAAAGAAATTGATTGAAAGACTAGGTGAAAATAAAAAGATGGAAATGCTAGATACGAACAAACAACCAATTCCATACATCTTTGAGGGGGATATGAACGAAATTATAGAATCACTTGCAGAGAAATTAGTCCGAATGCAGATATACCACATGATACTCGAGTCGAGCGCATCGGAACAGTCCAGTAGAATGATGGCCATGAAGAATGCCTCGGAAGCTGCAGGAGAAATGATAGACGATCTGACATTGGTATTCAACAAGGCTCGCCAGGCAAGTATTACCCAAGAGATATCAGAGATTAGTGCGGGAATGGCATCAGTGAGCTAGGCGGGAAGAGGCCTTGCCTCAAAAGGAGCCCAGAGGCAAGGCCTAAAGGAGCCTAACAAAATTATTATCAATATTATTAACAAATTATAAATATTATTAAAACAATTATGAAAACAGGTACAATAAAAAGAATAATCGGGCCAGTCGTCGACGTAGAATTTGAAGGAGAGATCCCTGAAATCTATAGCGCCTTAACTGTGATGAATGGTGACATCAAAGTTACTCTAGAAACAGAACAGCACCTAGGAGGCGGAGTAGTGCGCTCTGTGGCCATGGATACGACGGACGGACTTGCTCGTGGTATGAAAGTGACTGATACAGGAGCACCCATCAGTGTCCCAGTTGGAACTGCAACTCTTGGTAGAATCTTCAATGTATTAGGAGATGCTATTGACGATGGGAAAGTTATTGCAAGTGACAACAAGAGATCTTCTATCCACCGTAAGGCTCCAGAATTCGTCTCTCAAGCTACAAAAGTGGAAATTCTAGAAACTGGTATCAAGGTTATCGACCTTATTTGTCCTGTTCTAAAGGGAGGAAAGGTGGGTCTCTTTGGAGGAGCAGGAGTCGGGAAGACTGTTGTGATTCAAGAGCTCATTCACAATATCGCAAGTAACCACGGAGGATATTCTGTATTCGCCGGAGTTGGTGAACGTACGCGTGAAGGTAACGACCTCTACCACGAAATGAAAGACTCGAAAGTTCTCGACAAAGTTGCCATGGTGTTCGGACAAATGAATGAACCACCTGGTGCTCGTTTACGTGTAGCTCTCTCTGGTCTTACAATGGCCGAACACTTCCGTGACCAAGAGAACAAAGACGTGCTATTCTTCATCGACAACATCTTCCGCTTTACACAAGCCGGCTCCGAGGTTTCCGCTCTACTTGGACGTATTCCTTCAGCTGTAGGTTACCAGCCAACTCTTTCTACAGAAATGGGAAACTTACAAGAAAGAATTACATCTACAGACAAAGGTTCAGTAACTTCCGTCCAAGCTGTCTATGTGCCAGCCGACGACCTTACTGACCCAGCTCCAGCTACAACATTCTCTCACCTTGACTCTACTGTTGTGCTAAATCGTTCACTTACAGAAATCGGTATTTACCCAGCTGTGGATCCACTAGACTCTTCTTCTACAATTCTCGACCCACACATCGTAGGTAAAGAGCATTATGAAGTGGCTCGTGAAGTTCAGCGTGTACTTCAACGTTATAAGGACTTGCAAGACATTATTGCAATCTTGGGAATGGAAGAACTTTCAGATGATGACAAGTCGCTAGTGGCTCGTGCTCGTAAGATTCAGAAGTTCCTATCTCAACCATTCTTCGTTGCCGAACAATTCACTGGAACACCAGGAACTTATGTTCCACTAGCAGAAACAATCAGATCATTCAAGGAAATACTAGAAGGCAAGCACGATGATAAGTCTGAGAATGAATTTTATATGAAGGGAGCACTATAAAATTTTTCGGGAAGAGGCTTGACCTCAAGAGAGCCCGAGGTCAAGCCTCAAAGAGAAAAATTTTAATTAATCAAACCCCCTCGCCCTACGGGCACTCCCCCTTAGCAGGGGGAGAAAAATACAAAATATATGTCAAAATTACTACAACTTAAAATAGTCACCCCCGAAAAACTAATTCTCGAAGAATTGGTAGAGCAAGTTACAATTCCTACCAAAGAAGGAGAGATAACAATCTTGCCAAATCATGTACCTCTTATAGCTCCACTTTCATCTGGTGATATAGTAGCTTTTGTTTCTGGGGAGCATATACCTATCGCTGTCGTTGGAGGATTCGTAGAAGTAAAGAATAATGAAGAAGGCCAGAGTGAAGTGGCTATACTTGCAGACTTCGCAGAGCACATATCAGAACTTTCAGATGAAGTCATAGAGAAAGCAAAAGCAAAGTCAGAAGAGTTGAGAAAGCTTGCAGAGAACAAAGAGATAGTAGACTTCGAACACTTTGAAACAGAACTCGAACGCTCACTCACTCGTGTCAAAATCGCTGATAAGTGGAAGAATAAAAAATATAGGAAATAAATTAAATGCCTACCTTTTTTACAAAGATAGGCATTTTATTTTAAAAACAAAAACATTATATGTATAGCTCACCATTCCATGGATTTTTTTTACAAAAAATAGAAAGACTTAACTCTAAATCTTCTAATCTCTTTTGCATAGACTCATACAAATTAAAATCCACTTCAATTGTATGATATTCATCCTTTTGAGGATCCCATATCTTTATATAATAAAAGTCAATGGGTACACCTCTTGAAGTATCAAAAGAAATTGTTAAGTTATCTACTGAAGCAAAAAATGGATAGAATCCATTTTTTATAAAGACACTTACAAGTTCGCCACTTATAATTACCTTTTCAGGCAAAAGAGAAAGGAAGAAATCTAATATTTTTTTCTTTAATTTAGCAGTTTTTAAAACACTACTAAATACAACAAATAAAATACAAATAACTACTAGAATAAAAATAATTGAGTCCATAATGGTAATTTTTTGGTTACTGTTTATGTGAATTTCCATATATTTATAATACTTTTAAACAAGATAGTCAATAGTAGCACTGTTATCACAAATTGATATATAATCTACTCATGGAACCACTGGCTTCAAAATTACGACCAAAAAGTTTAAAGGAATTCATAGGACAAGAACACCTTGTAGGAGAGGGGAGGCCGATTTCTATTGCTATCAAAGAGAGGCATATTTTCTCATTTATACTTTGGGGACCACCGGGAGTAGGGAAGACCACTCTGGCTAGAATATATGCTAAGGCCTTAAATGCTGACTATCATGAGCTTTCCGCGGTCTCTGCTGGCAAAGATGACATTCGTCAGATTGTAGAAGGTAAAGTAAGTGGAGCTCTTCTCGGCCCTCGAATTTTATTCTTAGATGAAATACATCGTTTTAATAAAGCTCAGCAAGATTTCCTCCTGCCTTATGTAGAGAGTGGAAGGCTTGTATTGATCGGGGCTACGACAGAGAATCCAAGCTTTGAGGTTATTCCTGCGCTTCTTTCACGTTGCCGAGTCTTCGTACTTGAAGAACTGACAGATGAAGACATGCGAAAGATTATTAAAAGTACCGGACACAAAATGAAGAAAGATGCGACTGACTGGCTCGTATCTATGGCAAAGGGAGATGCCCGCCAAGCTCTAGCCATGATAGAAAATACCGTATCTTTATATAAAGAAATAACTATAGAGAATTTTAAAAATACTCTCCAGTCCAAGTATCTTCGTTATGATAAAAAGGGGGATGAACACTACAATACTATAAGTGCATTTATAAAGAGTATGCGAGCCTCACAGCCCGATGCTGCCCTATACTATATGAACAGAATGCTAGAAGCCGGAGAAGATCCCAAGTTCATAGCTCGTCGTATGGTCGTCTTTGCCAGTGAAGATATAGGGCTCGCTCTACCTACAGCTCTAGTCGTGGCAAATGCAGTCTTCCAAGCTGTTACTACTATAGACATGCCTGAATGTGGGGAAAACTTGGCTCATGGAGTCGTCTATTTGTCAGAGGCGCCAAAGGACAGGCGAGCTTATGATGCGTATCTGAAGTCAAAGGAAGACGTAGTCAAGTATGGGAATCTACCTATCCCACTAGAAATCCGAAACCCTACTACTAAGCTAAATAAAGAAATAGGATACGGCAAGAATTATGAGAAATATACAAGCAAAGACCTTCTTCCTGAAAAGTTAAAAAACAGAAAATACTTAATAAACAAAAAGAAATCATAAAAATCAAAATATATTGAATATAATATAAGGAAGTCCGACTTCCTTATATTCCATAATTGATGTATGTATAACAAAATTTTAAAAGAAATACTTTCACATAAGAATGAGGAGAAGGCACAGCTACTTGTTAGATTCTTTAAGACAGGTCAAGGTCAATACGGGGAAGGAGATAAATTCCTAGGCATTACAGTACCAGTATCTAGAAGTATTGCCAAAAAATATAATGAATTGGAATTTAGCGATCTCTCGAAACTTTTAGAGAATAAATACCATGAAGTGAGATTGATTGCTATTTTAATTTTAGTTCATAAATATAAAAAAGCTAAATTAGAAAAAGATAAAAAAAGTATCATCAGATTTTATTTGAAAAATACAAAGTATATAAATAATTGGGATCTAGTAGACTTGTCGGCAGGATATATAGTAGGAGAGTATTTAATATATAAGAATAGAAATATTTTAGAAAAACTAGCAAAGTCTAAAAATCTTTGGGAAAGGAGAGTCGCTATTATATCTACCTTTGCATTTATATATAAAGGTGAGAGTGAGTGGACTTTCAGAATAGTAAGTATGCTATTGAATGATAAACACGATCTTATCCATAAGGCTTGTGGATGGATGCTTCGAGAAGTTGGGAAGAGGGTAGGAGAAGATAAGCTTACTAAATACCTTGATACTAACAGCCATAAAATGCCACGTACAATGCTCAGGTATGCTATTGAAAGACTTCCTGAAAAGAAAAGGCTTTATTATTTGAATAAATAATACATGACTTTATTAAGGCTTGACAAAATATGTATTTAGTGTAATACTATATGGTATGGGTTAATCATATGTGCTATAATTATGAAGACCTAATTTATTAATTACATATTTATCAACATGAAAAACATAAATTTTAAAAACTTTTCTATCTTAATGTTTACTTTTGTATTAGCCGTAGGTGGTCTTGTCGCAAATATTAAAACAGTCTCTGCTACAAATGCCACTTTGTCTTCACAAAACTTTATAGTTTGGAATCAAGGGAACGTGAAGGGATACGACGTAGGATTTAGTATCAAAGATGCTAAATTCGACGATGCTTCATCTATAGTTATCAAACTATACTCAGGATCAACTCTACTCCAGACGAACCGAGCTGTCAGTGGCAAAATAAAAGGTTCAGAATTCATAACACCATTTGATGTTCTAGGCTCGTTTAATTATACGGCAGATGGATACTTTACCAATACCAGAGAAAGTGAATATGGTAAAAATCTAATTCCTTCTAAGGTAGTAGCAGAAGTAACCTTGAACAATGGTCAGATTCTCTCTGTTACAAATTCCAATCTTTCTGGAGATACAAGAATTATTACTTCTCCAGGATCAGTTCTAGGAGCAACTAAGTTCCACTTCACACAACCAATGAAGAATGGCTCAAAGGGCAATGAGGTCATAGAGCTTCAGAAATTATTGAATGCATCAGGATATAATTGTGGAGAAGCCGATGGTTTCTTTGGACCTAAAACTAAAGGAGCTGTCATTAAATTCCAACTTGCAAATAGCTTGAAAGGTGATGGTCTAGTAGGTCCTGCAACACGAGCAACACTAAACAAATAAACTACATAAAGTGCCACCTTTACAGGTGGCACTTTATTATGTTATAATGTACACATGATATCTTGGATTAAAAATCACTTCATTCCACACAATGGCAACGATCATCGTCCCCATATATTACGAAGCAACAATACTCGTAATATCGTCTTTCTAATTATATTTCTAGAAATTTTCACTTTCCTTATACCAACTCTTACTTATATCAAGAGAACAGGTGGCATGGCTGCAGTCTTACCAGCGGTACTAGCAAACCTTACAAATGAAGAACGTCATTCAGAGAAATTACAAAGTCTAACCACCAATCCTATCTTGGTAAAAGCCGCCACTATGAAAGCTGAAGACATGGCTACCAAGGGCTACTTTGCTCATACAAGCCCAGAAGGCAAGACTCCATGGTACTGGCTAGAACTTGCAGGCTACGATTACCAATATGCTGGGGAGAACTTGGCTATTAACTTTACAGACTCTAAGGACGTTGCAAGTGCATGGATGAATAGTCCTACACATAAGGCAAATATTGTGAAAGGAAACTATACAGAGATGGGTACAGGAGTAGCTTTCGGTACATATGAAGGCAAGGAAACTGTCTTTGTTGCACAAGTATATGCCAATCCAGCCAAGAAAGTAGCGGTGAATCCAGAACCAGAAAAAGTAGCAATTAACAAACCAGAAGATGTAAAAAATACTGCAACCATAGTTGATGCTGAAAGTGTTCTAGGAGCCGAGACGGTAAAACAATCTGAAGACATTGTTACAACGATACCTGTAGCAATAGATACACCCACTCAACAGCCAAACTTTTTAGAGAGAGCATTTGCTTCACCTAGAAATACTTCCAACATAATTCTATTTATAATCTTTGTAATTATTTCTACCGCATTAACACTTTATGTATTTATAAAAATGAAGAATCATCACTATGGTATCATTACCAACGGATTAATAATCCTAGCTCTAATACTTGCCATCTTGATAGGGAACTACTACTTGAGCAACAGAAGTATGCTCGTTACTCAGAGCTTGGACTATTCAAGTGAGAATAAATAAATATATTTGTGCTATAATATAAATATAATTATTATTAATAAATTTTTTAAATTTTATGGCAAAAGGAGATGGACACAGAAAAGAAGTAAAGAAACCTAAAAAGGTTAAAGCTAAATAATGCAGTTAGAAATACCCATAATATGGGTATTTCTTTAATTAGGGAACTTATCCCCCACACCTATATTTTTATAGTTTCTAAATACAAACAGATTATTTATAATATTTATTACTATATATTTCATTATATTTAGTATTAACCCATATATTTTGTAAGGCAAAATAATAAAAATATGGGTGTGGGGGTTATCCACAGGTGTTTATCTTGACTGTGAACGCTCGTTCACATATACTATATATGTGAGTGATTAATAGTAATTATATATATTTTATATGACCAGAGAACAATATTTAAAAATTATAGAGCGTGAGATCCACAACATCAATAAAAGAATTGATGCAAAGATTATCCAAGGCATAGACTACACCAGAGAAGCCCGTGAGCACAAACAGCTTCTTCATAAAATTCGCCAGCATAAAAGGAGAGGTTTTTTAGGAAATTTTCTTAACTTACTAAACAGACTTCCACAATTTTCCAATATCTAATATACTAAGATTATATGTATAACGATTACAAAACTAAGCTAACCCAATTTTATAATAGAGATAGACGCATGCCGACATACTCTGAGATGATGAAATTGTTCGGATTCAAATCCAAGAATGCCGTGGCTCGACTTGTAGATAAATTCATTGAGGAAGGAATAGTCAGTAAAGATTATCTGGGCCGTCTTATCGCTGATACATCCTTTGACTCCATTCCCATGCTTGGATCCGTGAAGGCAGGCTTCCCATCAGATGCAGAAGAATTGAAAGACACTATCAATATCGACGACTACCTCATAGCCAAGAAAGATAATTCCTATATGCTGACAGTTGATGGTGACTCTATGATAGACGCTCATATTGCAGATGGTGACATGGTCCTAGTTGAGAAAACAAATACTGCCAAGGATGGCCAGATAGTTATCGCCAATGTTGATGGTGAGTTTACTATGAAATATTTCAGGAAAGATAAAGAGAATAAAGTCTGGCTAGAACCAGCCAACAAAGATTTCAAGCCTATTTATCCTAAAATGTATTTAAATATTACTGCCGTAGTAAAAGCGGTAATTAGAAAATACTAAATAGTGTATAATAACCGATATGACTCAAGAGCAAGCTCTCACAATAATGAAAACTGGCGTGAATATTTATCTTACAGGTAGCGCTGGAGCTGGTAAAACTTATCTCTTGAATCAGTACATATCTTACCTAGATAGTCACGATATAGCTGTGGCTGTGACTGCTTCTACTGGTATTGCCGCTACCCATATGAACGGTATGACTATCCACGGATGGTCTGGAATTGGGGTGAGAAGCTTTATAGGGGAACACGAGCTAGAACAACTCGAAGAGAAGAAATACTTATGGAAAAGATTTGAGAAGGCAAGAGTTCTGATCATAGATGAAATCTCTATGCTTCATGGTTTCCAGCTAGACATGATAGAGAAAGTTTGTAAGAGATTCAAGAGGAATAGTAAGCCTTTCGGTGGACTCCAAGTTATTCTCTCTGGAGATTTCTTTCAACTTCCTCCAGTGGAGAAAAAATCCTCCTCCGCACAAGGCTACGGCGAGACAAAGAAAGATATAGCCACAAGTCCGACTTCTGGCTCAAATACAAAAAGTAGTATGGTTTATGAAAGTGAGGCATGGAAAATACTTAATCCTGCTATTTGCTATCTCTCAGAACAACACCGCCAAGAAGATGATATCTTAACTGAAATATTGAACAATGTCCGAGGAAATAATTTAGAAGAGAAACATTATGAATATTTAGATAAATGCATAGACAGAGAGCTTTCTGGTATTAAAGCAACCAAGCTCTATACCCACAATGTAAATGTAGACAATGAAAACAATCTAGAACTTGCAAAAATAGCTGGTATCGAACAAGTTTACAATATGACCTCCAAGGGTCATGAAATAATTGTAGATATTTTGAAGAAAAGCTGTCTGGCCTATGAAGAACTTCGACTGAAGGTAGGGGCTGAAGTCATGTGTATTAAGAATAATTTCGATAAGGGCTACGTGAATGGCTCAAGAGGTAAGGTCACAGGATTTGAAGCTGATACAAACTACCCCATAGTGAAGTTATACAACGGCATGACTGTAACCATGGCTCCTGAACTTTGGGCCATAGAAGAAGACGGGCGAGTCAAGGCCTCCATTACTCAGCTTCCACTTCGACTTGCTTGGGCTATAACGATACACAAGAGTCAAGGAATGTCCCTAGATAATGCCGAGATAGACCTCCGAAGTACCTTTACCTATGGTATGGGATACGTGGCACTATCGAGAGTGCGTACTCTCTCTGGAATACGCTTAGTAGGGTTCACGAAGGAGTCACTACTTGTAGATCCTAGAATCCTAGAACTTGATCTTGAACTTAAGAATGAAAGTTATCAGAACGAACTTCTTTTCAATAAATTAAAAAAGGGTGAACAAGAAAAGCTTGAATTAGAATTCATAAACAGAATGGGTGGAACAATAAATACGATTAATTCAAGTACAAAAAATAAAAGAAATAAAATAGAGAGAATTCATGATACCAAAATTCCAACAGTATTAATAACAAAAGGATTGCTAGAGTCAGGTAAAAATATAAAAGAAATAGCGAAAGAAAGAAACTTAACAGCAGGTACCATTACTCACCATATAGAGCAAATAATGAAAGAATTCCCAGAAACTATCATAACCCACATAAGACCCCAACAGAAAAATATTGATATAGTAAAAAAGGCAAATAAAAAATTAAAAGGGGAGGAAGAAGGAAAGCTAAACCCCATAAAACAAATCCTCGAAAAAGAAGGCTATAACTTATCCTTTGAAGATATCCGCCTCGCAAAACTGTTTATTTGACAAGATAGGTCAATAGTGATATAATACGGATATTATTAATCCCGTTAGAGATATTTGTAAATACATTACGGGATTATAAAATATTAGTATTGGTTATATTATTAACAACTATTAATCAGATACGGAAGTCTAATGACTTCCTATCTCTAACGGGATGGATAAAAATATAGACAACCTTTTGTATTCTAGAGTTCCTAAAAGTGAAGATGCAGATACTAAATATATTGATCACTATTTGGAATAATACAGAATATATCTTCATATCATGAATAATACTCACGATAGAAGTGGTAAATCCAATGACTTCTTCTTGGGATTAAACACGGCCATCATAGCAGCTCTCGGATACTTAGAAGCTAAGGGTGGTGATGAGCACTCTACTGTATTTCTCTTCGCTCCATTTGTAGGTATTGCTATATGTTACTGCTGGTACCAAATAATAAATTCTTATAGACAACTAAACAGAACTAAATTCAAAGTTATCCACGAAGTTGAAACTAAGCTACCAATTTCTTTATTTGAAACAGAATGGGAACTACTTGGTAAAGGAAAAGATAGGAATAAGTACTATCCACTGTCTTTAATAGAAAGAAAAATCCCTATAATATTCATAGTTTTGTATATAGTAATATTCCTAACGGGGATGCCCCTCAACTTTATTACTAACTTATTAAAATAGAAAAAGAAAAAAGATAAACCATTTCGGTTTATCTTTTTTTCTCTCTCCAGTCATAATCCTCTTCCTCATCATCAATTTTGCTAATGATGGGAGAGCCACAACTCTGGCATACATCGTCATAAGTACGCAAGCCACATCGTGGACATTGAGTATCAGGACTATTGGATTCTTCTATTATTTCATCTTCATTATCCATACTACAATTATAATATGTAACTATATTTGCATCAAGAGGGATTATTCGCCATAAGTCCAACTTAGGTCCAACTTAGGGTAAAATTGGACATATTTCTTTGAAAATAAACAAATTTCTAGTATAATAAGCCTATTATGATGGAATCAAAAACAAAGATAGTAGCAACTATTGGGCCTTCTAGTCAAAGCAAAGATGTGATAGTAGAGCTTATCAGTCACCACTTAGATATAGCCCGATTAAACTTTTCTTGGGACAATCACGAGGGTCACAAGAAGGTTATAAAGAATATTAGAGAAGCATCCAAGGAAAGTGGCAAGAAGGTAGAAATCATGCAAGATTTGTCGGGACCACGAGAGCAGAGTGGATCGAGCCACCATTTTGGTGGAAAGGAGAATGGGGAAGTTATCACAGAAAAAGATAAGGATGATTTATACTTTGGCATAGAACAAGGTGTTGACTATGTGGCACTTTCTTTCGTCGGAAGCGACAAAGACATTGTAGAACTTAGAAATTTAATAAAAGAAAAAGGTGGGAATCAGAGAATAATTGCTAAGATTGAACGCAAGGTGGCATTCGAAAATATTGATGAGATATTAGAAGTGACAGATGGGGTTATGGTAGCTCGTGGAGACTTGGGTAATGAATACCCACTTGAAGAAATACCTTTCATCCAACACAAAATAATAGAAAAGTGTAATGCAAAAGGTAAGATGGTCATAGTAGCAACACAGATGATGCTAGGAATGGTCGAGAGTCCTGTCCCTACACGTGCTGAAGTCTCGGACGTGGCTTATGCTATTATAGATGGAGCCAATGGAGTAATGCTCTCTGAAGAGTCTGCTACCGGCAAGCACCCTATAGAAGCAGTAGCTATGATGGAGAAAATAGCGTTAGCTTCAGAAAAGCATTTAATGAAGAAAGATATTGCTATTTAATTAATTTATAATAAAAGCTACACAAATTATATTATGGATAAACAAATTTATATTACGAGAAGAATTCCAGAAGCAGGTCTAAAACTCTTAAAAGAAAAAGGTATCAAGTTCGACATGGGTACAAGTGAACTTGCTCCAAATAAAAAAGAAATAATTGAACAATTGAAGAAGGAGCCTTACGATGGGGTTATATCTTTTCTGACAGACACTATAGACAAAGAAGTATATGATGCATGCCCTACAGCTAAAATTTTCGCAAACTTTTCTGTTGGGTACAATAATATAGATCTAGAGGAGGCAAGAAAGAGGGGTATTGAGGTTACAAATACTCCGGGAACTTCCGATGTAGCTGTCGCAGAACACACAATAGCACTTATGCTTGCTCTTACTACCAGATTAGTAGAAGGAGATAGATATATGAGAAGTGGAAAGTATAAAGGGTGGAACCCAGAACTTTTAGTTGGGACAGATATGAAAGGCAAGACCATCGGACTAATAGGTGGAGGAGCCATAGGAGGTGAAGTCGCTAGAATTTTCCACAATGGATTTGGTGCAAATATTATATATCATGATGTTGTAGAAAATAAAAAGCTAGAAGAGGAAACAAGTGCAATAAGAAAAGAATTCGATGAACTTATCAAAACTGCAGATATTATATCCTTACATGTACCACTTCTACCAAGCACAACTCACCTTATCAACAAAGAAGTTCTATCTATGATGAAATCTACCGCCTTCCTAGTGAATACTGCCCGAGGACCTGTAATAGATGAAAATGCTTTGGTGGAAGCACTCAAGAATAAGCAGATTAGAGGTGCTGCCTTGGATGTATTTGAGTTTGAACCAAAGCTAGCTAAAGGTTTAGCAAAGCTTGATAATGTAATTCTCACTCCTCATATAGCTTCAGCTCGCGAATCAGCTCGCAATATGATGGCAGAAATAGCTGTAAAGAACGTCATATCCGTCCTAGAGACAGGCAAAGCTCTAAATAGCGTCACAAACAACAGCGACTGTGCAAAAGTCTAGTAGCTTATCTTTCATATAAATATTATAATATACTTATTATTAATAAGTATAATTAAACATGAATAAATATATAAAATACACATCACTCGTTTTCGTTGGAATTTTAGTTCTTGCTCCTGCGGTATACGCAGAAGAGGCAAGTGTATCTGCAGGATTACAAGCAGGACAACCTCCTTTATTAAAAGATATCAAACCAGGTGAAGGTCCAACACCCAATGCAGTTCGTAATGAACTGATGAAAAAGAATCTTAATCAAGAAAGGGAAGCGTTAAAGAATGGTCTAATCAAAAAAAGGGAAGATGCTATAAATGCAAATAAAGATAATAGGGAAGCACTAAAAAGTGAATTGCAAAAAAAGAGAGAAGAAATGATGAACGAAATTAAAGCAAAGAGAGACGAATTCAAGACAGCAATGGAAGCTAGAAGAGAGGAAGTCAAAGCAAAGATGGAAACATCCAGAGAAAAGCTTAAGACAGATCTATTGAAAATTAAAGATGAGAAAAAGGTGGAAACTGTAAAGAGGATTAATGACAAAATAGCAGAATTGAATACAAAAGCTGTAAACAACCTTACAGAATCTATCACCAAGATAGAAGCTGGCTTGGCCAAGATTGAAACTCGTGCCAATGAAGAGCAAGCTAAAGGGGTAGAGGTGAAAGCTACACTTGACGCTATTGTGAAGGCAAAGGCCTCAATAGCTGATGCAAAAGCACAACTTTTAATACAATCAGCTAAAGTTTATACTGCTACTATTACAACAGAGACAGCATTGAAGGGTAGTATGAGTACAATGAAGGAATCTCTAAACGCTGACATCAAAGCTCTTCGAGATAAGGTCAAGTTGGCTCATAAGGCAGTTGTCGACGCACTTCTAACTCTTCCAAAACCTACCACACCTGTTGAAGTATCCAACAAGACAGAAACTAGCACTGAAGTAAATAATAAAGCGGTCGAAAATACAACAACAACTACCACAACAATTAATTAAATTATATGCTTAAAAAAATATTGTACGTCATTGTAGTTATCGCTGTTATCGTAGTGCTTGCTATCATGTGGACAGACTCAAAGAAGGAAGGACTCCCACAAGATGATCAAGCGACAGTAAATGGTGATAGACAAGGAGCTCCAGCAGTAAATACTAATGAATCTATTCAAAGTGAAATGGATACTATTAATCTGGACTCAGGTATTGATGCTGATATCAATGGAGTAAATACAGATATTAAAACTCTGTAGTAGAATTAGGTTATAGTGTAGATATGTTCTAGTAAAAATGCGTTGGCTATGCCAACGTATTTTTACTGTATTTTTACTAGAAACTAGAACCTAATCTCTTGACAAGATAGGGGATAGGTGATACTATGAGAACATATTGAGAGACTCCTTTGTGTGTATGAGTGTTTCAATTTTAATTTTGAACACGCAATAAATATTTTTTAATAAAAAATATTATAATAAAATATGTATACAAATACAAAAACAAGAGGCTCTTCGAGAGCCCCTAATTATTCGAGTCGTAGTAATAGACCTTCTGGCGGTAATCACGGTGGAGCTTCTTTCGGTAACCGTAGCACTAGACCATCTTCTGGTGGAAGTAGAAGTGGCTCTGGAAGGCCATCATTTGGAGGTAACAGAGGAGGTGGCGGAAGAAATAAAAGAAAGTCTTCTTATGAGAGGATAGACGTATCAAGATTCATTAGTAAGTCTACCGTCGTAGAGAAAGAAGAAATATATCTTCCGACTCATACTTTCGGAGATTTCAAGATAGATACCAAGCTCAAGCTTGCTATTGCAAATAAGAACTACATTTACCCAAGTCCTATTCAAGACAAGTCTATTCCACATGCACTAGAGGGACGTGATATCCTAGGCATTGCAGATACAGGCACAGGCAAGACCGCAGCCTTCCTAATACCAATCTTAAATAAAATATTGAAAGACAAGAATGAAACAGCTATCATTATAGCTCCAACTCGTGAGCTTGCTACACAGATAGAAGTAGAGTTCAACGACTTCGCACGAGGTATGAGAATATTCTCCGTTGTCTGCGTCGGAGGCATGCCTATAACAGCCCAGATAAGGAATCTTCGCCGTGAATGTAACGTCGTGATTGGAACTCCCGGAAGACTACTAGACCTAGTTAAACGCGGAGAAATCAACCTTTCAAGTACTCGCTCTGTGGTCCTAGATGAAGCTGATAGGATGCTTGATATGGGATTCATAAACGATATCACATTCCTGCTAGAGAAAACTCCCGATGATAGACAAGGATTCTTCTTCTCAGCAACGCTACCAAAGCCTATAGAGAAGCTTATAGAGCGCTTTGCATCTGATCCAGTGAAAGTAATGGTCAAGACTCGTGAGACTTCCAAGAACGTCGAACAAGACGTCATCCGCCTAGCACGTGGCGAAGACAAGATAGATGCACTCTGCGATCTCTTGAGTAAAGAGAATGAATTTAAGAAAGTTTTAATCTTCTCTGAAATGAAGCACTCTGTCGAGAAGCTCTCAAATGAACTTGTAAAAAGGGGATTCAAGTCAGGAAGCATACATGGCGACAAGCGTCAGAATGACCGTCAGCGTACTCTTACCAAGTTTAGGAACAACGAGCTCAACATCCTAGTAGCAACCGACGTTGCAGCTAGAGGGCTAGACATACCTGAAGTCACTCACGTCATAAACTACGAAATTCCTCAAACTTATGATACATACATCCACCGAATCGGCCGAACCGGCCGTGCAAGCAAGAAAGGTGTAGCTTTGACATTTGTAGGGTAAGTATTGCAAAAAAAATTTGAAAGTATTATTATAAAGATTAACATAGATCTCTCGAGTGAATTAAATTTTTTGTTTAACAACACTAAACTTTCTTATTATGCCAAAAAGTAAGCACGGTTGGGGAAAATCCTCAAAATTCAGAAAGCAAAACAGTAGTCCCAATAAAACTAAAAAGGTTTTAAATATTGGGCAATATGAACAATTAGGGTTATTAGCAGGAGAAAACACAAGTGTCAACATAGACATCTTTAATATTTCTCATTAAAAGACATCAAAAAAAATAGAAACGATAGGCTGATATAATACATATCAGCCTATTCTTTTGATACTTAATGTCGCAAAGAGGGATTGTACGACATTTTAATAAATGTACGTACAATCCCGTCATCTTTTACGACATTAGTATTGAATAGAGAGCCTTCTATTCAATACTAATGTCGTAAAAGATATATTGTGCGACGTTCACATATAAAATAAACCCTATAAAGAAAGGACCCTTAGAAGGCCCTTTTGCTATACTCCCTTCTCTATTCTTGGCTTAATTGATTAATTAACTGATGCAATGCAATTATTGAAATCACGAACTTCCCCGTTATATATATTTATTTTTTCTTTTATATTTAAAATTAATTTATTATATTCTGCTACTAGTGCATTATAGCTGTCTATCTGCTCATTTGTCGTTTGCCCCCCACTTACAGCCCCAGAGCTGATTATAGCCCTTTTTACAGCTAAATCCCCCTCCATAGTCTTTATGTTCTTCTGGTCAAGTTCTATCATGCCTTTTAGCACTCCATCTATAGATGGACAAGCACTCTTAGGTAGTCCGAAGTGCTGTACGGCCATCCAGACACTCTTGCCTTCATAAGTGCCTTTACCTACAGCCACACCTATGTCTGTGTACCTTTTATTTAGAATATTAGCTCTGTGTCCAGGACTAGCCATCCACGCATCGACTAAGGCTTGGTCATCTTTAAAGTTGCCCAAGGCTAAGTTCTCTCCGATGATAATGTACTCATACGATACTTGCGCACCTAAATCCCCAACCGAAACTCCCTCTGGAGACATGTGCTCAAAGTATTGCTTCACGAACATGTCTTGTAACTTTTTTTCAGCTGAAAAGTTTAATTTGGAATTCTCGACTAGTGGTTGTAAATTACCATTGTCTACCCTTTGCTTGTTGGTGATATCTATTACACCCTTATTGGATAACTTTATACTCTTCAGATTATAAGTAAGGTAATCCTCCGATACGACAAGTGCTCCGGGGGTCTCTATTAGCGATGACACTTTGGTATCTGTACTTTTAGTATTTGTACTTGTGGAATTTTTATTAGCAACAGAAGTACTATTTATATTATTCATGACATCACCTACTCTTGATTTGAATTCGGAAGGTAGACTAGTCTGACTTTGTAAATATGAAAGTACTTTCGAATAGACTGACCCATAGTCATTCTTGATAACGAAGACCAGTGCTATAAAGATTGCTACTATTATAATTTGATTGATTATTTTCATTCCTTTTATTTACATGATGCTGACAAACTATACCCTGACTTCTCTGCTTCTGTACTCGTAGAAAACCATACCACATTCTTCTCAGATATTCTCTTGGCCCCACTACAGTCAGCGGTATAGTATAGTTTACCATTTTTTGAAGCGAGATACCTTCTCTCTTTTGGTAAAGTATTCACATTCTTCATACTATTTTCTGCTTGTATACCCTTCCCTATCTCCCCTTTGACAATATAGTCTGTGGTGTTGTCTAATTTAATATCTTCTTCTTTGGAAAAATTGGAAACGGAAAGTCGCCCTAAGCCAAAAGAACTAAGACCTACAAGGACAATAACGCAAAGACATACGAGTGTAGTACTGTCAATGCCTATTTTGCCCTTGATTTTATCCATAAAATGATTTATACTCATACAAGTTTAATTATAAATCATTTTTCGGTAGTTTGCTAGATTATATTGTTATTTTAGGCCATTATCCTACTTAACCATAAACTCAAAAACTATAAACTTATTATATGGCACATAGAAAAGCCGGCGGATCGGCTAAAAACTTAAAAGACTCAAATCCAAAGTATCTCGGTACCAAGCTTTATGCTGGCGAGGTAGCCAAAGCAGGATCTATCATTATTCGTCAAAGAGGCACCAAGATCCTTCCAGGCAACAATGTCAGTATGGGTAAAGACCACACTCTCTTCGCCCTAAAATCTGGCACGGTTAAATTCGGTACAAAAAGAAAGGTAAACTTCAACAGAACATCATCAGTCAAGAAAGTAGTACACGTAATATAAAAATAAAATTCCTCAGCAATGAGGAATTTTATTTTTAATAAACTTCTTTTTGATAACACTTCTCACAATATACAATCTCCGGCTTATCTGGTGCATAACTCGTCTCAAAAGTATTAGTACAGCCTTCCTTCATACACTGTCTATGCCATAATTTCATAGGGTTGCGATAAGTGAGTCTTTTGTAGTGCCTACAATTTGGGCAATATCTAGGTAATGGAAGATTCTTCTGTCTACAAAAACTTAACTCCTCAGAAATAATACGAAAAGCTGTTGTGCATTGATAATCTTGATTGCCCTTATTTGGGCAAGCTATTATTTCATTCAAAATAGAATCATTGCAATCTTTTATATCATCTGGTAACAAAGAAGACTCAATGGTTATATTGTAATTCTTCTCTTCTCTATCCATCCAAGGATATCCTTTCTCTATAGCAACTTCCTTTTTAACTGGAAAATTGTCATGAGCATTGGTTTCATTGTACCCAAATGGGGTCATATCGTAAGGAAAGAATTCACCATATACATAGGACCGTCCTATGTAGTCAACATATGGCATATCATCCATGTGCTTCTTTATTTTTTCTAGCATTTCAAAATATTCTTCTTTTTCATATTGTTTGTTAAAAATACAATATTGTCTGTTTTTAAGACCTATACAAGCAAAACAATTAGAACAATTCTTACACATCAAAGAATATTCACATTCTTTTGAACCAACACATATATATGTAAAAGAATCTTTATAAGAACCAAAACTAGTAGCAACTGACTCATATATTAATTCTCCACTAGCTAAACCTTGATTATCATATGAATCTTTAGCTCCCACAATAGTTCTAACCGAATACTTAATATCTTCAGAATTTTGAGTATCAAAAGAATAATAAATATTTTTTGAGTTTCCTATATAATCCCCACTAGCATTTTGTGAATTATATATTTGAGCAAATCTATGTATGGAATTTTTTTTGAAAATAGTATCAAATATTTTTTCAGCTTCAGTAATTCCTGTATAGGTATTTAATTTAAGATTTAATAATTCTTTTTCGTATTCTTCTTTTGATAACTTAATGTTCTTAAATACGTAATTTTTATTTCTCTGATTTGAAGACAAACAACAGTGACTACAATTTACACAATCATAAACAAAGTAAGAATCTATGCAATTGCGTGATTTAACTGCATAATGAGTATTGTAATTTGCTTCACAATCAACATTATAAGAACAGCCATCAACTTTCTGAACAGCATAACAATCTTGAGTATTATTACAACCATCTACTACTTCAGAATACAAAACATTTTCACAATTAATGACTGAATATGAAAGATAACAATCTTTGTTGTCTGCACTATAATTGGTAAAATCAGACCTAACTAAAGTCCCAGTGTGATGAGCAAAAAGAACAGGAGATTTTTCTCTTAATTCCTTTAACTGAATAAAAAAGTTTTTTGAGAAATCATAATCAAATCCATCTTTAAATGGATCCCTATTGTCATTATTCCAACAATCCAGGCAATAAATTATCTTGGTTTTTTCAGGAGAGTACATTGAGATTAAAGATTTTCCACAATTACCACACTCTCTCTTAAAAAGAGATCGGCAATTCCTCCACATCATTCTCCTTATCATCCTGCACTCTGGGCAAAATGTTGGAGGAGGGACTTTGATCTTCTCATAAAAAAGGAAATCATCGGGCTCAATGGTGAAGTCTACTTTACAGTTCTGACAATTTTTAGTTTCTGATTGATATTCCATATTATTCTTTCTAGATAGGGGCTCAACCCCTATCTGGTAGGATTTAGGCTTTTACTACTAGCACTTCGCACTTGCCTTTCTTGTTACCTTTTTTAATTTCTACGATATGAGTGCCGACTTCTTTAATATGATCCATGACTATAGATCCTTCATCTATATCTACTCCGGACACTTCCTTGATAGCTTGGGCGACGTCACGAGGAGAGACCGACTTGAACAAGTGACCCTTCTCATTGGCCTTCACCTTTATTTCTACCTTCCTGTTGTCTATTGTTGATATTATAGAATCAAAGACTTTCATGTCTTCTTCCCTCTTCTTCTCTATCTGGGCCTTCTTGGCTTGTAAGTTTGCAATAGCCTGAGGTGTTGCAAGTAGCGCCAGCCCTCTAGCTATGAGGACATTGGCGTATCCATCCTTGAATTCTTTTAAGTCGTATCTGTTCCCTACCTTTGGTATATCTGTTGTTAGAATAATTCGCATATGATTTATTGTTTGGCTTTTAATATTTCGACAGCTTTATCCATCTGAGGGTCACGCTTGGCTTCTAAGTCCTTAATGGTAAATGGTACTTTTATGTTTGGTTCAAGTCCTCCGTTTGAAATAGAAACTCCATTTGGAGTTAACCACTTGGCTACTGTAACCTTTAATGAAGTATCTTTAGTAATATCTATTAGTTCTTGGACTGAACCCTTACCGAAAGTCTTCTCTCCGACTAAAGTAGCAATACCGTGCTCCTTCAATGCACCAGCTAGTATTTCTGACGCAGAAGCTGAACCTCCGTCGACAAGTACTATGAATTGCAAATTCTCATTGAACAACCTTGGACCATGACTGCGATAATACTGAGGCTTCTTGTTGGCACCGAAGTCTTCGCTAACTATTATCTTGCCCTCATCTATAAACCATGAGCCTATATTCACTGCGACGTCGAGATAGCCTCCTGGGTTGCCTCGTATATCAACGATGAGTTTATGATGGCCCGACTTTATAAATTCATCGAGAGCGCGCGCGAAAAGGTTGTCGGAATTTTCTGAGAAGCTGTAGAACTTTATGAGGAATATTCCGTCTGGCAAACTTTCTGTTTCTATTGTAGGAATCTCTATTGTATCGCGTATTATAGATATCTCACGAGTTTCCTTTTCTCCTGTTCGTAAAATAGTAATTGTCACAGGAGTACCCTTCTCGCCTCGCATTAGACTGATAGCCTTGTCGACAGATAGATCGCTGGTACTAGTCTTGTCTATCTTGAGAATTTTGTCGCCCTTTTTGATTCCGGCTTTCCATGCTGGAGTATCCTTCAGAGGAGCAATAATGGTCAGAACCTTGTCCTTCATACCTATTTCAGCCCCTATACCACTAAAAGACCCCTTGATTTCGTCTTTAAACAGCTTATTGTCGGCTGGACTAAAGAAAGTGGTATATGGGTCGCCTGACGCAGATGCAAGGCCTTGTACTGCACCCCAGACGCGATCTTGATCTGTTATTTTGTCGCTATATATAGACTTATCCTTGAGAACATTCCATGCTTTCCAGAAGGCCGTAAAGTCGGCTGTAGTCTCAAATGTGGGAGTCTTGTTTATAACTGTACTCACTTTGTCTATTTCTGGGCGATGCGAGTAACCTATATAAAGCCCAAAGCCCCAGACTCCTGCTAGAAGTACAGCTGATACTATAATGTACCCTGCTTTCCTATAATTTATTCTTATATTTGTTTTTATGTTTTTGAAAAGATTCATGTTGTTATTATCTCTCGTTGTTATTTAATTATTACAAAATTATTGTACACTTTCAAGCTTCAAAGCCGAAGGAGTATACTTGTTCGCCGGATCCCAGAGCATCCACGAGGTAAGTCCATTGTCATATACGGCTTTTATTTGTGCTTGAACCATTTCCTTTGTATAGACGGCACCCAAGTCGAAATCTTGAAGCCAAGGACGAATCTTGCTCTTATCTGCACCTACTTTCTCTGTCTTCTTCACGGCACTTATAAGAGCTCTGTTGATAACTTCATATGGATAGTTGCTTGGATTCTTGTAGCCAGCGTGACCAGCAGGATAATGCGATGGATAGACCATGGGACAAAGGAAATCAAAATAAGGAAGAGCCTTCTCCCAGACTTGCCCTATACCCATGTCGTCGGTAGCTTCTGTGGTAAGCCCAAAAAGGTCTGCAGACATTGGAATATTCTTTTCTTTCTTCACTTCGGTCGAAAGGTATTTGAAGAACTTCTCTATATTGTCTCCTCGACTTTCGCCTTCTTTAAGATGATAGTTAATGTCCTTCATATTTCCATCTGAAGGATAGCGAATATAGTCAAAGTTGATCTCGTCGAATCCTTCTTCATATGCACCCTTGGCTATAGAGACGATGTAGTCGTGTACTTCCTTCTTAGCTGGATCTAGGAATGACAAACCCTTGCGATCCTTCCAGACTGTGCCGTCGCTCTTCTTTGTTACTGACCAGTCGGGGTGCTTCTTGGTCATGTATGGATCTTGGAAGACTGAGACGCGACCGATAATATAAATATTCTTCTTGTGAAGTGTGTCGGTCAGAGCACGAACGTTGGCAATACGCTTCTCGATACTTCCCTCTTTCTGTATATTAGGAACGGGCATATCAAAGCTGACTCTTCCCGTAGAATCCTTCACATCTATAACTATGGCATTGAGCTCCGTCTCGTCTATCATTTTTATAATACTGTCTCGGAACTTGGGAGACCCTGCTACCCATGCTGAGATATATACAGCCTTAAGCTCCTTGGGAGTCTCTACGTGCGTTACCACTATAGGACTCACGACAGAAGTACCATCTACGGGAACTATAGCTTCGGCTACTTTACCCTCTTCTTTATTATTTAAAACTTTCTCGGAAGATGAAGAAGCTAGGGAGTCGCTTATGTTGTACTCTACCTGATTCTTCAAAAGAGGTAATACAAAATAAACAAATAACCCGCATAGAATTAATGCGAGTATTACGATGATAGGTAACTTGAAAGATTTTTTATTTTCCATGTAATTTAAATGCGATACTATTCTTCATTACCTATATTGTCGACAAATGATTTAATTCTATTCTCATCTTTATTCAAACGAGCCTTGGCTTCTAGATAATACAAATAAGCTATATAGAAAATAGCTACCCCTGTAATGATAAACAATACCTCTCGGAAACTTTGAGGAATTCCAAGCTGAGGTAAAACAGCAACCCATATACCAATGATAAACAATGTGCGTTCTTTTCTCATCCCATTATTATAACTTATTTATTTCGGGTCTACAATCACCACAAACTCTCCCCTCTGCTTGTCAGTATTGACAGTGAAATATTCTAGGACTTCAGCAGGTGTACCCTTCACAAATTCTTCAAATTGCTTGGTAATCTCACGTGCAATCATAACCCTATGATTCTTGCAGAAAGTATCTAGGGATGCGAGAGTCTTCAGTATACGGTGGGTGGATTCGTAGAAGACTATGGTCCTGTTGGTCGTAGCCATCTCTTTGAAGAGAGTCTCTCTACCCTTCTTGTGTGGTAGGAATCCTATAAATATAAATTCAGCAGAAGATATGCCACTAGCTGAGAGCGCGGAGACTAGAGCACTTGCCCCGGGTATAGGAACTACTTTCGCTTCCTTACCAAATTCTTCTCGTACATAAGCTACAAGTAGAACTCCCGGATCTGAAATGCAGGGTGTCCCTGCATCGGAAACCATTGCCAAGTTCTTGCCTTCGCGAAGCATCTCGATAATATTGCTATGTTTGTTGTCAGAACTATGCGCATTGTAACTAAGAGTCTTTGTGTGAATATCATACTTATTTAGTAAATTCTTCGTTGTGCGAGTATCCTCGCAAAGTATTACATCCACTTCCTTCAGTACCCGAAGTGCCCTCAAGGTAATATCCTCCATGTTCCCTATCGGCGTCGCTACTACGTATAATGTTCCTAGTTCGTTTGTCATAGTAATAGTATAACATAAAAAAAGTCCCGTATGCATGAAATCATACGGGACTCTTAAATATCTTTCAATTTTATTTTTTAAGAAAATACTTTTGCAGTGAATCAAAAATAAATCCATAAAAAACAAAAAATGCCATTATTTCACATAGGGACAATAATCCCCAAATATATGCCCAAACCCCAGAAAAAATAGGGGTTGCGAAAAAGATTTGATGGAAACAAGTAACAAATAAAACTGTTGCTCCTCCAGTAACAATAACCAGTAGGGACATAACTAAGATAGTCCCGTGGGTAATTCCCACTTTTCCATTTGTCGTTGTCATAAATCTGATTTTTTAATGATTAATTATTGGTTAGAAGAAATAAATGACTAATAAAATCACCTATTTTTTCTAACCAACATCTTAATCAATTTGTACATAGTATATCATATATAAGGTGCCTTGTCAACCCCCACACCTATATTTTTATTACAGACAAAGTCTGCGTTGGAACAACTATAAAAATATGGGTGTGGGGGTCAACCTCTATATTTTATACTTATTTATCTAGCATTATATCAGTAAATCCCCTTTTAATCCAACATTTTTGATTTTGAACGATTTTATGATAGGATTTATGAGAAATTATCTTATGTCCCACCAAACAGCCACTACAGGCTGTTTTAAAAATTTTAAAATCTATGAAAAGAAACATTCTCAAAAACATTTTTTCTTTTTTTATTAAAAACAAGAGAAATGATCCAGGGCCAGAAATCAGAACTCCACCAAATGAAAACAACTGGAGTAGTATCGTAGTCGAGGAAGACTTGTTGGAAGAGGATTATTCACTCGTAAAAATAAAGTCAGAATCTGAAACGACTATTTTTTAAATTAAAACATCATGTCAGAAAAAAATTTGTCTGATACGAGTCCTCCATCAGAGGATGATCAGATTATTAATTTTGAAGATAATGATTCAGATTCAAACTCAGAATATTCGAATTTTAATGAAGATCCCAGAGTTTTTGGATCTGATGACTTCGTTGAATTTGGAATAGATTAAAAACTACACCTGCCAGGGAGATACTGGCAGGTGTTTTTATTATCACTATCATTTTATCTGAAAAGTTGTATCATTAAATTAAACCAATAAATTGTAAAACATGAAAAAAATAAAAGAAGAGGAAAAACCCTCAACAGAATTTCATTCTTTTGAAGAAAATCCAAAAGAAGGCTATAATATTTTAAAAAAAATACAAAAGGCCACAGAAATTCTTGCCCAAAAAATTAAAGGGCATAAAAGAAAAAGAAAATATAATAAAATCAAAAAACAGAGATCTGAAAGAAATCCCCCACCCTCTAAAAAATAAATGCCTGCCTTATTAATAAGACAGACATTTTTAGTTTATGAAATATAAATTCTACAAAGTTGGGTTAATTAAATTTGATTCACAAGGACAATCCTTGCGAATCATTTATCAGCAAATCCCCTTTTAATACAACATTTTTGATTTTAAACGATTTTATGGTATGATTTATGAGAAATTACCTTACGTTTAATCAAACAGCCATACGGCTGTTTTAAAAATCTTAATTTATGAAAAAGATTATTTTTTATTGTTATTTAAATCGAAAAAAAGAAATTATTAAAATTGAAGTATCGAAGGGTTACAGTATTGATCCTGAAAATATGACATTTACAGAACATCCTATTGGATATGAAAATGCCATTGTCATCTTCTAACTTTCTTTTTTTCTATTACTACAGGTTGTTTTGATTAATATCAAAACAACCTGTTTTTATTTAAATCCTTGTAAAAACCTTCATTTTCTGCTATTTTGTATAAGTAATTATCTATGTATTTAATTCCTAATTCCTAATTATTAATTCTTCATTCTTAATTACCTCGGCCCTATCGTCTAACGGTTAGGACGTATCCTTCTCAAGGATAAAATCAGAGTTCGATTCTCTGTAGGGTCACAAATCTTAAAAAAGCCTTATATTATAAGGCTTTTTTAAGATTTGTGACCCTAAGCAAGCAAACTGCTTTGCTTGCGTCAGAGAAGCGAAAGACGGAGTCATATTTTTTCAGCAGAAAAAATAGACGAGTCAGGGTCGTGGAATTTTTTATATGGCGATATAAAAAATATCCCTGACCGAAAGTGTACTCACGGTTCTCTGTAGGGTTTTCAATTTAGTAACTTGTGACCACGTTATTTTAGAACGCGAAGCATACCAATATTTTGACGAAAAAGTTTTAGTCGAGGTCGATAAGGCTACTGCCGGTCTCTGTCAGAGAAGCGAAAAGTACCTGACGATGTAGTCGTCGATAAGTGTACTCACGGTCTCTTGTAGGGTCATAAAAAAAATAATACCGAATTTCTTTTAAAATTTCGGTATTATATTAATTTACGGATTCTTTCCATAGGCACGAGGTTTCCAGGACAAGTTTTTTCACAACCCGAAGTTTCATTATGTCCTAAAACATTTTCAGAAGAAATTTTATATTCTTCTTTTAAAAATTTTATTAATCTTATTAAAGAACGGTATTGTTTGAAAGTTGGGGTACAACAATCAAAATTACCAATAAGACATATTCCTAAGGATTTTTTATTATATCCATAAGAATGGGCACCAACATAATCAGTTGGCCTGGCTTTATACACTTTTCCATTTTTTATCATAACTTTATTGCCTATTATGAAATGATAGCCAGTATCACTCCACCTACGGATAAACTTATGACGCAACTTTATGAATAAAGGGCAATCAAAGGTTCTGTTTGAGTGGTGAATTATTATAAATTCAACCATCTCTTTTTTCAAAATCTCCATTATTGTAGGGGTTTTTAATTTTCCCTCACTCTACCCCAACCTCCCCATTTTGTCTAGTCTCACCCCCTCTCCCCTCAGCATTTCCATCTTCTTCTCTCCCCCTCTGTTATATCCTCCAAACTTTCCATCAGACCTTATCACTCTATGGCAAGGAATCTTTGGATCAAAGTTTTTATGCAAGATATTCCCCACTGCCCTGCTAGCCTTCTCATTCCCTGCCTTCTTTGCAACTTCCTTGTATGTCAAAACCTTCCCTTTGGGAATTTTCCTTACAATCTCATAAACTTTTTCCGTAAAAGATTTCATGATTATATTCTACTACAAATTAAATATTATTATAAACAAAAATAACAGCCGTCTTGAAAAAAGACGGCTGTGTTTTAATTTAAATTGCTTCGCTGGCCCACATTAATTTAACTTTCTTAATAAGATCAACTAACTTAGAATCTTCAATAGACCAATCAACCTTGGTTCTTTGAGAATTATATTCATTCCTATGTGAATCTAAATCCAACACTACAGGATGAAATTTCCCACAATTACAGTGTACTGCATTTGGTACTTCTTCCTCATCCCTACAGATACCATTTGCAGAATGACCCTCTGGCCTATTTGCATTGTATATCCTAAATAGATAACGATTGGATTTAAAATTTCTAACATACTTAAACTCTTTTGAGTTTGAAATAGCAGCTTCCATAAACATAATTATTCCTCCTAAATTTTAAAAAGTTAAAAAATTATTTATTTTATTTTTGAATGTACAAATAAGGTACAAAGTCGCCTCATCGGCGACCCGCCGAGGAGGCGGGAACTAAAAACCAGCTTTCTTTTGAAAGCTGGTTTTTAGTAATAAATAAGTGGGAGTAGTTTTATTAACAAAAATCAACCTTCAAATTGAAAGTAAAGAAATAGAAACTTCCCCAGAAGCTCTTATTTAAATTTTGATTTTTATTAATACTAACCATATTTATATAATTGCATTTTTTTATTCTGAAGTCAAGAAATGCGTGGTGGGGCTTGCCCCACCACGCATTTCTAATTCTTAATTCTTAATTATCTATTCACCCACTCCTTCTCTTGTCTACACAAGAGCTTGTCCTTCTGTTCTGGATGGGCCATTATGGCCTCTACCGCACGTTCTAAGCGTATTCCCTGAGACCCTTTCACGAGGACCAAATCCCCTTTCTCTACAACGCCAACTAGGAATTTAGCGACTGTTCGCGAAGAATCAAAGCTATAGAGTTCCTTCTTGTTAAACCCATGCTCTATGGCACCTTCGGCAATAAACTTCGATCGAAGACCTACAGTTACTATCATGTCTGCAACATCTGCAACCATTCCCCCCAAGTTGTGATGTTCTTCCTCGGTGTACTTGCCTAGCTCTAGCATATCGCCTAGGACGGCTATCTTCCTCTTGGCTTTCATTTCCTTCAATACTTCTATCGCAGAGAGAGCGGCTACCGGAGAAGAATTGTAAGTATCATCGATAATCATAGAATTGTTCATACCTTCAATAAGAGACAGACGTCCTGGGGGAGTATTGTACTCACTTATATAATTGATAGATGTAAGCAAGTCACAACCTGCCTCTGATGCGACAGCAATAGCCGAGAGAGCAGAACCTACGAAATTCATCCCGACAATATTTGGAAGCATTACAGGAAAGGTATGCCCATCGTGCTCTAGCTTGAAGCTAATACCACGAGTAATTTCGACGCCATCTACTGCCGTATTTATATACACAGGATAAGTGGCTTTGTATGTTGCATTTTCATTCATACCATAAGAGACGGTACGCCTGTTTGCTCTTGTGTGGAGATTATAAACCTTCTCGTCATCATGATTGAGGATAAGCACTCCGTCTGGCTTCAAGGCGAAGGCTAAGGCACTCTTCTCTTCTATTATACTATCAACACTATCAAAGAATTCTACATGCACAGGCTTATCGGGGAAACGTGTAATGACCACCATATCGGGAGCTAGCCATGGGGTTACATTCTTCTTCATATCTCCTGGCTTACCGACGCCGACTTCTAATACTAAATACTCGGGATAAGGAGCCCTCCATATAATCAGCCAGAAGCTCTGCACTATATTCTCAATCCAGATGAAAGGATTACTCCAACCATTGGGACATCCGAGGATAGTCAGTGGTAAGCCTATTTCGCTATTGAAACTCTTCTGACTCTTGCGAACAGTTTTGAACTTGGAAAGCACGGTGAAAATGGCGTCCTTGGTGGAAGTCTTGCCTACTGAGCCAGTAATGGCAATAATCTTGGGCTTGTACTTCTTTAAGACAAGTCTGGCTTGCCAAGTGACAATTGCAACTATTAACTTTTTAAATATATTTTTGTAATTCATATTATCTATCTGGCGGAACATTATAATAATTCAAAAGGAATTTAGTAATATTGATAAATGGAGGAATCAGAGTCTGCGATGCGTACTTCACTTCTTTCGGATTCTTCAAGAACATAAAGACGATAAACTGCGGATCATAAGCTGGGAAGTAGCCAAAGAATGAGTGAGTGTGTCTATCGGTGTAGTACCCCTTGCCATTATCCATCGCTACTTGGGCTGTACCCGTCTTGGAAGCGATACTATAGTGCTCCATCTTGTGAGCTCCTCCGTCATAAGATTCAAATACATGTGTAAGCATTCGACTCATGGTGCTAGTAGTCTCTTTCTTTATTATACCAGAATATGAGACAGGATACTTTAATATTTCAGAAGTGCCATCTTCGTATCTTATCTGCTTGGCAAGATGAGGAGTGACTAGGTTGCCACCATTGGCAATGATCGAGAATGCTCGCACGGCCTCTATGGGAGTCAGAGCTATACCCTGTCCGAATGATGCATTGGCGTACTCTATGTCTCGAGGACTTTCCAAGTTCTTGATAAGACCTGAAGTCTCGTTGGGTAAGTCTATGCCTGTCTTCTCGCCTATGCCATAGGACTTCATGTATGTGCGGAAGTTGGCATGACCAAGCTTACTTTCAGCAAAGACCATTCCTGTATTGAGTGACTGATCGAGAACTGTTTGCATTGTTGTCGTGCCACGACCCTTCTTGTCGAAGTTGTAAATATCTTTCTTGTTCACTGTGACCATTCCCTTGTCGAAGTAGGTCGTCTCCGGAGTTACTGCGCCTGTATCGAGTGCGGATGACATGACCAGAGGCTTGATAACAGAACCAAATTCCAAGACATCTTCTACCATTATGTTCCTGTATACACTGGGATCCTTGACTTCGCCAAATTTATTCAAGTCAAAGTTAGGGAATCCAGCAATGGCGTAGACCTCCCCTGTCTGTGGATTCATAATAATACCTCCGGCTTGATCGGCATGCCAAGCTTCAAAGGCACCACCAAGCTCTGCCTCTAGAGTATGCTGTGTATTGGGCTCTATGGTCGTTACGACGTCGCCTTGCTTCTTCGTATCTTTCACCTGATCTTGTATATTTGAGAAGACTTCAGCAAAGAAGTTCACATATGCTTCATCCTTTGGCTTTGATAAAGTATCATTGTAATAACGCTCAATGCCATACTGACCAACCTTATCGTCTCCCTTGTAGGCAAGGAATCCTAAGGTGTGCGAAGCTAGAGAGCCCCCCGGATAGAAACGCCAATTGTCTTTGAATATAGAAACTCCGGGAATCTTCATGCTATCTATTGCACTTACTTGCTCCTTGGTGAGGTGCGTGGCAACTTCCTCGTATGGGTCATTGACCTTATTGGCCTTCGCGGTGAAAGCATCGTGATCAAGCTCCATGTATGGAGCAAGACTTTCGTAAGTCTTCTCGGCGTCTACGATGTCCTTTGCTTTAATAGCAAGCTTGAACCCAGAGGAGACAGTGCCAGCGGCCACTAGAGATCCATCCTTCTTTGTGAAGAATATGGAACCTCGATCAAATATATTGCTAGAGGGAGTAGCGTACTGCCGATCGGCCTTCTCGGTATATAAATTCTTGTGGATTACTTGTACAAAAAAAAGTTTAGAAACTAGGATGAGTGCAAATACGAAAACAAGTACGGAGACGATCCTTATTCTAAACTGGAACGAAGAGAGGTTCATTAGCGCATAGCAACACTAGTAATAGAACGCTTCGCGAAAATATTTGACTTTGTATCTACAAATCCGTTATTCGTTGCAAGAGTTCTATTTATATTATTCATATTACTTAAGTAGGTCAATTCTAAGTCACTGATATTGCTGTTCAATATTTGAGCAGTTCTGTCTAGAGACTTGCGTGCAACAACGTTGAAGGTTATAGAGCCTATCATATAAATATAAACAATAGAAAGCGACAGCAAAGAACCCAAAAGTATACGAAGGATGACTCTTTGTGTGTTGGAATTCTCTACTATTTCGTTTGCTATTGCTTTTGTTTTGCTCATATATTTCTGTTATTTTAATTTTTCTAATAATCTTAACTTTGCACTTCTTGAACGTGGGTTTGACTTCAATTCTTCCTCTGTGGGTACTATTGGCTTCTTGTTTAAAATATTGGCTTTGCCTTTCTCCTTTAGTGCGACGAATGCTCGCTTTACAATTCTGTCTTCTAAACTATGGAATGTAATGATTGCCATGTGCCCTCCTGCCTTCAAGCAATCAAGGCCTTTCTCTATAACTTGCTCCAAGTTGGAAAGCTCGCTGTTGGTAGCTATACGTAAGGCTTGGAAGGTTCTGGTAGCTGGATGAATCCGAAGCCCCTTGTAATGCCCTCCGACAGCATCTCCGATAATCTTTACTAGGTCAAAGGTGGTAGCTATATCCTTTTCCTTTCTACTTTCAACTATCTTCTTAGCAATCTTTCTGGAATACTTCTCTTCGCCGAATCCGTAGATAATATCTGCAATACTTTCCTCTTCCCATGTATTGACTATTTCACGAGCAGTTAGGTCTTCGTCTGTGGGTTCCTTCTTCATCGTCATAAGGAGTGGTTCGTCTTTCAAGAAAGAGAATCCACGACCTGCAACTTCAAGCTGGAAAGAACTGATCCCCAAGTCGAGCAAGATGCCGTCAACTTTCTCTATCTTCAAATCAGCCAAGACCTTATCGATATCCTGAAAGCCAGAATTGACGAAAGTGAAGTTGGACAGAGCTCCTCCTATGAGCTCTTGTGTGCGGGCCTTTGCATCTAGGTCTAGATCTAAACCTATAATCTTGATACTAGATCCAAACTGCTTGATCATCTCATAAGTATGTCCACCGCCACCGAGAGTGCCGTCTACTATGATATCGCCCTCTTTAATGGCTAGACCATTTATAGACTCATCTTTCAATACAGGTATATGCTTCATATTAAAGAACTCCTATCTGCCCCAATTTATCTGCGAGGGCGTCGGCCTGTGTCTCTACTAACTTCTTGTAATCGCTCCAAGCTTTCTCATTCCAGATTTCTGCACGATTCTGAACTCCAATAACTACAACCTTGTTCGTAAGTCCTGAACGAATTTTTAAATTTTCCGGGATTAGTATTCGGCCATTTGCATCCACATCAGCAATCACTGCTTGACCAAACATAAATCTCGAGAAACTTCTATTATCAGATGCAAGCATTGAGGAGTCTGATAATTTATTTGAAACTTTTTCCCATTCTTTAACGGTGAAAATTGATAAACAATTATCAAGTCCAGGAGCAACAACAACACTTTTACCCATCTCCTTTCGGAACTTTACGGGTAGTGACATTCTGTTCTTGTCGTCTAGTGTATGTGTGTATTCTCCAATAAGCATAATAATGTTGTGGAATAAGGTTAAATTTAATAAAAAAATATTTCCCTAAAACATGATTACATGTTCGGGCGAACAATTTTTAACAAAATTGTTTTAGCCCACTTCATCCCACTTGGTTATATTATACACCACTTCATCCCACAAAACAAACAACCCCTCCCACCCAAAACTGTGGATAAGTATTGGGTGGTGATAACCACAAAAAAGAGCCTAAAATCTTTTGAATTTCAGGCTCTTTTAATTATTTTTCTTTTTAAAATCAATGGAGGTCTAAAGCAGACCAATCAACTTTTTTAAGATTGGTATTTTTTAAATAATTTAAAGCATCCTTAATAAAATTAATAATCTCTGCATACTTTAAAATTGAAACAAAATAAAAAGAATGATTGTTTCCATGGATACATTTTTTATCATTAGAAAACATAATTTTATCCTCTTCAATAACTGCAGGAATGTCTTCTTCTTTAAATTTATAAGGATAGGGGTCATCATTTACATTTTTGGAAGAAAAATCTCGCCAGTTTCTTATAAATGAAACCCCGAAACTTTGTCTACATTGTATTCCATCTTCTGTTGTTTCAAGACTGATGATATTTATATTTTTAATTTGAAATATTCCAGAATTTATTTCTATATCATCATCAAATTTTTTTAAATCAGATTCATCATTAAATACAAGCGCCTTGCATGGAAAAGAATACAAAACTTTTCCATTATTTTTTTTAATTTCCTGCATATTTGAATCTATTAGTAATTTAATCTCTGTTAAATTATGCGTAACAGATTCTCGACGTTTTTCCAAAAATTTTTTTGGATCACCTTGAAGTTTAAATTCATTTAAGTAATTTTCTTTAGACATGATTTTTTGGTTTTAAGTTTATAATATCTACTATTTTCTAAACCTCCCCTCAAAGAAGCTTGGAAAATAGTAGATACCACAACAAAAAACTCTTTTTTGAAAGAGCTTGGGTGATTTAATGAATAGTAACATTAATAGAATCTAGAGTCAACAAAAGGTGGACAAAAGGTATATTTTACTGTATTATATGAGAGAAACATTCTAATTCCTATATATTATGCCACAAAGAACAGTAACTTTTCAAAACAACAATGGAGGTCATTTAACTTTTGTGTTTAAATTTGAAGAACAAGAGAAAATAGATCTTCCTGCTTCAATCAAAGATCTACCAAGGCAATCTTCATCGTCTCTTCCAAATAGTGGAATGCAATTTGCTATTCCAATTAATCGTAGGGATCCTGAAAGTAAGCCTGAGTAATAATTGAGTAAAAACTCAATTTAATTAGCGGAACTTTTTATCAAAAGAGTTCCGCTAATTTTAGTTTAAATTCTTAATTATTAATTATTAATTCCTAATTATTCACATCTCTCGGTCTCATTGTCGGGAAGAAGATCACATCGCGAAGGTTCTTCTGTTCTGTAAATATTGCTACTAGACGGTCTATACCCATACCGAAGCCTGTCATAGGAGGCATGCCGTGCTCCATGGCTGTCAGGAAGCCTTCGTTGACACTCATGGCTTCTTCGTCCCCTCCTTCCTTGGCTTTAGCTTGAGAGACTAGGAGCTCTCTTTGAATTGTAGGATCTACTAGCTCGGCGTATTGATTTGTAATTTCTGCTCCGGCAATTATAAGCTGAGCGACTTTAGCTGTACCATTCTCATTTTGCTGGGCTAAGGGCTTCAAGTCTCCGGGGAAATCAGTCACAAATGTAGGATTAATAATCTTCCCTCTTGAAGATTTCTTGTAAATCTTATCTAGCAAGTTACCTCTGCCAAGCTTACCTACTTCTTCCTCTTTCACTCCCCATTTCAAAGCTTCTTTCCTAGCTTCTTCCAATGTAATAGTTTCAATATTTATATTCGCATCCTTCTTTAGTAATTCTCCGAAAGTTATTCGTGGCCATTCTAGACTCAGGTCTACGTCTACGCCAGCCCCATCGTTGTCGTAAACTTTGAACACAGTCTTGCCCATAATATCCGTGGCAATAGACTTGATAAGTTCTTCTGTCCAAGTCATGTTCGTCTCTAGAGTCTGGTATGCGGCATACCACTCTATCATTGTGAATTCTTGTAAGTGAGTCGGATCAGAGCCTTCATTGCGGAAATTCTTGCCTATTTCATAGACTCTCTCATATCCGCCTACCATCAGCATCTTGTGCTCAAGCTCGAGCGATATACGAAGGACCATGTCCATATCGTAGTCGTTGTGGTGAGTATTGAAAGTCTTGGCCATGGCTCCCCCAGCTTCACTCTGAAGTATTGGAGTCTCTATTTCTAGGAAGTTCTTCTTGTCGAAAAATTCTCGAACAAATTTGATTATTTTAGAACGAATTACAAAACGATCATGCACTTCCTTGTCCATCAATATATCTAAATACCTCTTTCTATAAGTTTCCTCCACGTCTTGTAAGCCATGCCACTTGTCGGGAAGTGGAAGAAGTGCCTTGGTGGCCATATGCCAGTCTTGTATTAAAATACTTTGCTCCCCTCTCTGAGTGACAAATAAAGTTCCAGTCACAGATACGAAATCTCCATTGTCGATAGTGTCGACAAACAAATTGAAAACTTTCTCTGTAAGTGTATCCTTCTTTAAAACAGCTTGAAGTCTCTCCGTGCCATCTTGCAACACAATGAAAAGTATTGCTCCTTGTCCTCGCACGACAAGTACTCTCCCTACTATAGAGACAACCTTTTCGCTTGTAGAAAAACTATCAAAGGAATCTTTGACTTCCTTGATAGAGTAATCGTGAGGAACAGAGACAGGATACGGATTCATACCCGCTTCCTTAAGTTTAGTAATTTTTGATAAACGCGCAGTGCGCAATTCTTCTATAGATGCCATAGCTCTATTGTATATCAACTAGGGTGTACTTGACTAGACCCTTTGGAGTTTTGATAGATACTACGTCGCCTTTCTTCTTGCCGAAGAGAGCTTCACCAAGGGGTGACTTGTTGGAAATTTTATTGTGGATCATGTCTGCTTCTTCAGCTCCTACAATACTGTAGCTGATAGTATCCTTGCTTCCTTCCTTCTTCACAACAGCAGTGGTACCTATCTCTATCTTGGTGCTGTGGTGCTTCTTCACAACTACCGATGACTGAAGCATGTATTCAATCTGATGAATGCGATCCTCAGTCTTGCCCTGATCCTCACGAGCTTGGTGGTACTCTGCATTCTCAGATAAATCACCCAAGGCTTTGGCAGCTTCTAATGATTCTAAAATATCCTTTCTTTTAACGGTTGTTAAGTGTTTGAGCTCATCTAGGAGAGCCTGCTTCTTCTCTTCTGTTATATAACTTGTTTCTTCCATAATTGCCGAATTGTATCAATTATACGATAATATGTAAACCCCCACACCTATATTTTTATTATTGTGTTTTAGTAATCTTTCTAAATAAATCAAAATAATGATGCTTTTATTAAATATTTTAAGTAATAATTTAGAGCACAATATTAAAACAATAAAAATATAGGTGTGGGGGTAAAGGTTTTTGGTTCAAACTATTTCAAATATTCTGGTGTATAGACACTCATGTAGTCTACGACTTCACTCATGACTCGAGTTGCGTTACCAGAAGCAGCCTTGGGACCTCTCTCCATGAGAATAGCAAAAGAATATCTTGGATTATCATAAGGGAAGAATCCAATAATCCATGAGTTGGTATTGGTATTGCCAAAGCCCACCTGAGCCGTACCAGACTTTGCTGCTACCTTTACTCCCGATATATTGAGTGCTGTAGCTGTACCTTCTGTTACTGCCATACGCATACCTTCGTGGATAACTTTCATTTTGTCTTTATCAACTGGAATAGTAGTAACTTTCGCTTCGAAAGTCTTGTCAGCTAAACGCACATGTGGAGTAGGAATAGTCCCCATAGAAGCGATTCCTGCGACAGCTCTAGCCATAGAAAGTGGAGTAACTTGGAAGCCATACTGACCGATGGATGTGTTGTAAGTATCTCCAACTCTCCATGCATCTCCTTTGAAAGTTTTCGCCTTCCATTCTGGGGTTGGTATAGTACCGCTCTTCTCTCCACCTAGATCTATACCAGTCTTCTCTGCCAAGCCAAACATCTGGACGTACTTGTCGATGTTGGCAATACCTAAGCCCTTCTGACTTTCAAATCCTCCTCCTATTTCATAGAAGTAAACGTCTGAAGAAATAGCAATGGCCTTCCTCATGTCGACGTAGCCGAATGATCCGTGGTCTTTAAATATTGACTTCTTCTCAGGGAAGTATGGATTCGGTATTGAGATGGAGCCATTGGAGAAAATTTGCTTTAAGGGAGTTATAACACCTTCATAAAGAGCTCCATACCCCAAGAAGGGCTTCACAATAGATCCCGGAGTATAAAGGCCAGATACAGCACGATTCAGGAATACCTTTCTCTTGTCGGAGAAGTATCCACTAATAGTCTTCCTGTCCTCTCCTTTGGACAAGATAGTGCCGTTGTATTCTGGGTAGCTAGTTATAGCCATGATCTCTCCTGTCTTTATATCCATTAGTACTCCTGCTCCTCCCGAGAAGGATACACTAGTAGCCATAGACGATATAGAGTCGTACATCTTCTTCTGGATTCTACTGTCTATAGAGAGCTTAATATTCTCTCCGGCCACAGGTGGCGAGACAATGTTCTCTGACTGAACTACACCCTTTACATCGGTCTCGGTAATACGTACGCCATTCTTGCCTAAAAGATTTGCATTGTACGACTTCTCTACTCCATCCTTACCTATGAAAGAATCTTGCCAATATCTTCCACTCGAATCTTTCGCAGGAGAACTTACGTACCCAAGTAGAAGACCAAATCCTGATAGAGATGTATATGACCTAGTAGGTGCCGAGAATTTGTCCAAGCCAGTGCTCTCCCATGTATTCCAAGAAAGCAGAACATCGTTGCGATCGTATATAAGTCCACGATCTGCGAAGATGGGTTGCTTCATGAGGGTATTATTTTCACTTTTCTTGAAGTATGCTTCACCTTTTATGATCTGAAGATTGCCGAGTTGAAATATAAAGACCAATGACAAAAAGAGAAAGAAAGCCCCAAGGAAAAAGATGGACTTCTTGGGTATAGCCTTCTCGAGTCTGCCTTCGAATTGCTGAGTGTTGAACTCCGGCAAATTCTTGGAATCGAGGAAGATCTCATCGGGAGCAATCTCCCCTCTTATTCTTTTATGTTTTGTACGGAATTTCATTTTTGTATAAGATTATGCGACTACGCAAATACTGAACTAATAAATAAAAAATAATTATGGATAAATAAACAAAGAAAGAACTATTTATAAATGTGGGTGTAGGTACGCTTGATAATAAATATATTATGATAGAGAAAACAAGGAATTCGTAAAATTTTGTAAAGAGGAATAGCCCTATGATAGAGAGAATCAGGGTAGCCCACCAAGGCAACAAGAATACAGCCAAACAAAGTAATATATCAAAAAATACTCTCTTCATATAGTCTTAGTATACTAGAGAAAGTACTGATTTGACAAATATTTTACCCCCACACCTATATTTTTATTGCAGACTAATGTCTGTTGTTTACAACTAAAAATATGGGTGTGGGGGTTTACCTGTTACGTATTTTGCGATATATAAACCGAACTAATAAGAAAATAAGGAAAACAATGATTGCATAGAACACTAGCTTGCTTCCAAATATAAAAGAAAGTATTGAAAGGAAAATAAGCTTCAAATATGTGATAGGCTTCTCTGTGGCATCTACTACTCCTACACTCTTTGGGGTTGAGACTACCTTTCCATTTACTTTGCTTGGAGCTTTAGTATCTACACTATTTAATTCGGCTATTTTATTCTTGGCTTCAAGCTTGGTTTCGGTAATCTTGGCAAGAGTATCGGCGCGGAAGCTATCAAAGGCTCCGACATTGTCCGATACAGGAGTACTAATAGACTCTGGTACTATACTGTCGAGTGATGAAGTGGCCTTGTCGAGCTGACTCTTCACTATATCTCCACTTGTGGCAGGCTTACCACTTACTGTGTTTAGGACAACAGGTATGAATCTCTTGTCGGTCTCTGTAGTACTGTTGCTAATTGTAATATTCTCTTTCTTGCCACTTGTCGTAATACTTGAGGAAGCAATTCTCGCAGATATGGAGTGGTCGCCCGAAGTGACCTTCCATGATACTGATACATCTTTCAAACTATTGGCAGGAACTACTATATCTCTTGAGCCAAGTATTACATTCTTGTCATAGAATTCTACTTTCGCAGAAAGAGATGAGGGACCGTTGTTCCAGATAGCGGTATGAATACTTACAGTGTCACCTTCTATGAAGGAATCCTTCGAATACCAAATCTGCCCCGGTATAAAGCCAGTAGTGGTAGCTCCAAATGAATAATGAAGCGGAATGATAGCAAGATATATTAATATAAAAAATACAAAATACTTCCTCATATTTACATTGTATCACATTTATCTTTTTAAAATAAAATCTCCTACCTTAAATGCCTCTCCAGCTCCCATGGTCACTATCACGTCTTTCTCCCCCATATTTGGAAGTCCAACTTCCAAATATTTTTCTAAAGATTCGAAATCCGGAAAAGCTTTGGAGTTGTTAGTATATTGGTTTATTTTACCAGAAAGCACTTCAGAAGAGATGGTGCCATCATCTACTTCTCGAGCATAATATATAGGAAGAAGTAAAACTTGGTCTGCATCTTTGAAGCTTTGAGCAAAGTCATTTAGAAGTAACTTAGTACGAGAGAAAAGATGTGGCTGAAATATTACAGTAATTTTCCATCCTGCTTCCTTCGGGTACAATTCTCGGAAACCTTCGAGGGTAGAAGTGATCTCCTTGGGGTGATGAGCATAGTCATCGTAAATGAGAACACCGCTTAGTAACTCCCCTTTGAATTCAAAACGTCGCCATGTGCCAGAAAATTCTGCAACGTACTTTCTTACATTTTCTTTTTCGATACCACAGATTTCAGAAGTTGCGATAGAAGCAGAGGCATTCTTTTTGTTGTGAAGTCCTGGAATTTTAAGTTTCAAATTAACATCAAAATATTCTTGCCAATCTACAACTTTCGCATTTATATCTTTTATTACATCTTTTATATTCTCATCATTTACGTTACATACTACAAATCCGTCACTTGGCACCTTCATGGCCATTTCATGGAAGGCACTCTTAATATCTTCTATGTCTTTGTAATAATCCAAGTGATCCTCGTCTATATTTGTAATAACTAAAATATTTGGATTAATTTTCAAGAATGATCGACGGTACTCGCAAGCTTCTACAATAAAGTAGTCGTTCTCTCCTTGTCCACCCTCATGATTAGGGTTTCCTCCTATAAAGTTAGTACGATTCCCTTCTTTATCTTTAAGCAAACTTCCAACTATGACAGTTGGATCCAAGTTCGCATCTTTAAATATTTCAGCGAGCATACCTGTAGTAGTAGTCTTGCCATGTGTACCACACACAGCGATAGTATACTTATCTCTACTTATAATTCCAAGCATTTCAGGATATGAACGTATAGCAAAATCTGTCTGAGATTTTAATTTATCGAAAAGCTCTTTCTCGTATGTTTCAATAGCTACAGTATATACAACTAGCTCTGTATTCTCTGGTATCTTGTCGTATGATGTCTTTCCTATCTTTATATCTATACCAAGCTTCACAAGCTCATTTACTATCTCTCCTCCTTGCATATCTTGCCCTGAGACAAACTTCTCCTCATGAAGCATCATTCTAGCCACCGCAGAGACGCCAATCCCTCCGATGCCTATAAAGTGAACATTTTTAATTTTATTTAAGTTTAAGTCCATAATTATTTTTTGCCAATTACTTGTATCCAATTAGTTTTTCTTGTAGCTCTACTTGGTGGTTCTTCATTTTCAAAAATTACTTTTAACCCTATATTTTTAAAATAATTTTTAATTTCATTTAGAGTAAAATAACTAAAAAATCTCTCATATTCATATCCATAATCATTTTCTTTTTTAATTTCTTCTTCAAATCCTCCCTCTCTTTTCTCTTTAACTGCTATATACAAATAACCACCTTCATTTAATTTACTTACAACTTTTTTAAGAATATTTAAAACTTCATTTTTGGGAATATGTAATAAAACAGCCTGTATAAATATACCATCAAAAGTTTCATTTAATTTATCTATATTGTTTATATCCATTACTCTAAAATTTCCATTAGACACTTCCTTTTTCGCTATATCTATAAAGTTTTCTGAAAAATCTATGCCTGTTACTCTTAAACCCTTATTTATTAAATATTTACTTTTTACACCTCCAGCACAACCAATATCTAATACACTATTTCCTTCTTTGAGATAAGAAATAAATTTATCTGTACCTTCATACCACCAATCATCTTTTTCATGATCAGTATGCCAATCTTTAGCTATTTTATTGTATGTATTTTTTAAATCAATATTATCTTTCATAAATTTATTTACTAGGTTTAATTAAAATTTGTTGTTTAATTTTTTGGAATCTTTCTATTTTTTTTCCTTTCAATAAAACACTTTCCAAAAACATTTTCTTTGGACGGACCCAAGAAGCCCCATCTTCTAGGTGCATATAAACTACCATTGGCTCCATAGTCTCGCTATGCAAAGCTTCACCCAAGACTTTCACCTTGGTCCCTTTATAATGCTTATATATAGCTCCAATTTCTACTTTTTTCATCCCGGTACTAAAATTTTAATATTAATCTACCACTTTATTCGACACTTTTATTATAAATATTACACATTCCTATACTTTTTACTAATCGAAAATTTAGTACGGGACAAGTATTATTATTTCATTATTTTAAGCACTGCTAATAATGCTTCAGGTAATTGAGTATATCCAGCTGAACCATTCAAATGCTTACCGTTTGGAATGATTATTAATTCACCATTCAATTCATTAGAAATTTTCTCCGCATCAGAAATTGGAACAAGTGGATCATTATCTCCATGAAGAATCATAAATTTATTTAATCTACTTTTTATCAAACTCCAATCAAAATCAGTTTCTAAAAAATTCCATATCTTCTTGTTAACTTCTGTGCGTGTGCACGGTGCACTCACAATGATAGCACCTTTAATATTAGAAGAACCAAATTGTTCTAAATAATGTAGTATCGCTGTACCACCTAAACTATGTCCAAGTAAATATATTTCGTCATTAATATCTCTGTCTACATAATGTTTTATCTCTGATAGCCATTCAGACATAATGGGTTTATCTGGAGTTGGCATGGATAATGCAAATGAATAAATATCTTGCTTTTCTAGCTCTCCCATTAGATAAGGTCTCCAGCCACCATTTGGGCTCCCTTCAAAACCGTGAATTAAATAAACTTTTTTCATATTATTTTAAATTTTTTAACCAATTATTAAATATAATTTTTAAACTTTCTAGCTGTTCGATGGTACGAAATACATGAGAAGCTCCTTTTATCACATGAACCTCTTTTATTGTATCTTCGGGCAATAAATCATAAAATTTCTTTTGATCACTTGGTGGACAACTTTTATCATCTTCTCCAACTACAAATAATATTGGCATGGTAATTTTATGTGCCATTGGTTTTAAATCGTGCTTTAATCTTTCCTCCATATGAGACCAAGGAAGTTTCAATTCAAAACCAGGTTTTGAATTACTAGTCTTATACATCCATCCTGTTTCTTTCCATTCTTTAATTTCTTCTGGTCTAAACTTGTTATGGGTTTCAAGATTATCTTTACCAGAATAAGGTGCAGCAAACGAAAATACTGCTTTTACTTCAAAAGGAAATTCTTCAGCGTATTTTGTTACAGCAAAACCACCCATACTATGGCCAGCTAAAACAAATGGCTCTTGATACCAATTTTGTGTCTTAGACCAGTTTATAACATCAATTAAATCGTCATAATGTTTTTGCATGGTTGCATCTTCATATTTTCCACCACTTTCTCCTCTTGAATTTGTAGCATCAAAATTTATTACAATATAATTATTTTCAAACAAAATGTTAGCAATTAAATCTATATGAAATTCTTCTTTATATCCACTTAATCCATGCATTACAAAAGATAAACCAATTGGATTTTCAGGTCTTAGAACTTCTCCAACTATTTTTAATCCTATTCTATTTTTAATTTCAAATTTTACCATTTAATTTCTATTTCTATTTTTTCTTCCTTTTTATCGTTTTCGTATTCTATCTCAACCTCAGGCTCTTTAGAAACATAGACTTTTTTCCCCTTTATCTGCATTCTAAATGACTTTTCTTTCTTTAACGATTTTACTAATCTTTCTAGGATTTTAATTGTCTGCTTCTTTGTATACTTTTTTTCAATTTCTTTTTTCATAAATTATTTTATTTAATTAATTTTAAAACCTTTTCTCTTATTAACTTAATTATTTCTTCTACTTCTTCACTTACGTGTACTTCTGGATTCGGAATATCCCAATATTCATATTCATAATTTTTTAACCAATCTGGTATAAATTCCCTTTCAGCCATAACTATAATTTTATCTATATCTTTCAAATATTCTTCCTTTAATTGTTCACAGTGTTCATCTGAAATATTTAATCCGTATTTTTTTGATTCATTGATTAATATATTTAAGACATTAAAAGAAGAAAGTTTTAACCCTTGATGACCTTGCTTTATAACATGAACACCATAACTATATGCCACAGAACCATCTTTTTGAATTTTATTATAAAGTCCTTTAGCAACCTGACTTCTAAACATATTACCACAACAAATAAAGACAACTTTTTTCATACATTATTTTGCTTTGTTTATAACTTCTAAAATCTCAGGAAAAGCAGGCTGTCTAAAATGTCCCCTGTCTTTAAATACATGAAATTCAACAGAAGAAATATTTTCTTTTATCAACTCACTGTGAGAAAACGGTACTGCATTATCATCTTTTGAATGCCATAAATGTATTTCTTCACATATATCTTTTATTACATTTATCTTTTTAACATCAAATTCAAAAGTATTTAATTTTTCCAAATAAATACCATTATTTTCAACATATGGTGCTACTAAATGTAGTTGTGAAATTTTTTTAGGAAAATTATTTTCTGATAAATATTTAAGTAGAAATCCTCCTCCTAAAGAATGTCCTATTAAGATAGGTTTTTCATTATTAATAAATTGAAAATGTCTTTCAAACCAAATTTTCCATGCAACATAATCTGCATTTTGCTTATTTGGCATAAGTGGACAAATTAAATCATAAGAATCTTCAAGTGCCCATATAATCCAATCTCGCCATTCCTTTGTTTTATTATATGGATCAAGAGAAACTGTACTTATATATTTATAAAAATCTTCTTGATTATCAAAACTTTCTCCTCCCCTTATAAATAGAATTTGTTTTTTGTTATCCATATACTATTTTAATTTTTTAATAATTTTCATAAATAAATCATTCCTCTCATATTCATTATTAAACATTCCAAACGATGCAAATGCTGGGGAGAAAAGGATTATATCCCCGCGTGAGGCAAGACCTAACGCAGTCTTCACTATATCTTTCAAATCTCTACCTGTTTCATTTTTAATTTTTAATTCATAATTATTAATTAATCTCTCCGTTCCCGTCCCTGGAATCATCACAACCGCTTTACAATATTTATTTATAGCTTTTACAAAGTTATCTAAGTTGAGCCCCTTGTCTGCCCCACCACAAATAAGCACAATTTTATTCTTCGCTAGGACTTTCCTAGCGGAAGATATTCGGAAGTCCGACTTCCGAATATTAGATAATGCTTCGAGGCCAGCGATTGTGGCTTCGGGAGTAGTGGCATTGTTATCGTTGTAAATCTTTATGCCTTTGTAAGTCTTTAAAAGCTGAAGACGTCCTTCTAGTCCTTCAAATTTTGAAATAACTTTTTTTATTTTCGATTCTGGTATTCCTAGTACTTCTGCTACTTTCACCGCACAAGCCAAGTTGTTCCTATGATGATCCCCTTTCACACTAAACTTCCAGCTATCAACATTTTTCTTGTCTGTAACTATCAACTCACCTTTTATGTCTTCTTTCTTTATCCACTTCTTCATATCTGGAAGAATTACTAAAGTGTCTCCACTCTTTTGATATTTAAAAATATTCGCTTTATCACCAAAATATTTATCCATATCATTCTTGTAATAATTCATATGATCGGGCATGAAAGTTGTAAATACTGAAATAGAAGGAGAAATCTTTGCCTCACCGAAGCCTTGTAATTGCCAAGAATCAAGCTCACACACCAAGATATCTGATTTTGCAAAATTGCCAAGCTTCGAATCTACTGATTCGCATGTCGCAGTGTCCATTGAAGCGCGACTCTTAACTTTCTTAAGCAGTGGCAGTGTCGCTACTCCACGAAGATTCCCTCCAATATACACATTCTTCTTTAAGAATTTTTCATTGGCTTTTAGAATTTCATAAATAAGCGTTGTAGTCATAGACTTACCTCTGGTGCCTGTCACCCCTATTATCATCACATTAGGGGCACATTTAGCAAACAAAGATACATCCATCTCAATAGGAATTCCATTCTTCTTTGCTTCTTTTATATAAAAAGAATCAATTGGCACCCCTGCAGCCTTAATAATCATGTCTCTACCCTTAAAATCTTCTAGTCTATGCTCCCCCAATACAAACTTTATCGGTCCTAAGCCACGCTTATGACCAGAAAACTTTTCCAGATCTTTTAAGGCTGGAGCAAGTTGTTCTTTGGTCTTCAAATCAGTCACTATCAGATCCGCTCCGCATTCTGCCAAGAATTTAGTGTACCCAATTCCCCTTCCCAAAAGCCCCAGCCCCATGACGGTAATCTTCTTCCCTTTAAAATTTTGTTTGTAGTTTTTCATTATTTAAACATTTTGCAAAATGACAAAATATACTTACCTTTCTTAGTAATACTATTAATTACAAACCGACCCTTATTTTTCTTCTCTATAAGACCAGCATCTGATAATTTTCTAATGTGATCTGATATAGTAAAAAATCCAACATTTAATTTTTTAGATATTCCATCAACAGAAATTTCATGATTATCCCCTAATAACTCTAAAATCTGAATTCTTCTGTGATTTGCAAAGGCTTTTATTGTTTTTTCTATTTTTTTATATTCTAAACCCATTTTTTAATTATATATTATTTTGTCATTTTGCAAAATGTTAGTATTAATTAATTTTTCTTTTATAACAATCTTCACAATAAATTCTGTATTGGTTATGTTTTTCTTTAGGATATGTTGTTTTTGTTATGTTACCACAAGAGACACATGTAACTTCATTTAGAACTCTAGGGTTACGAGCATTCATTCTGGCTTGATGTCTACAGTTAAAACATTTTGCTGGGATTGATAACTTCATTCTTTTATAAAATGCAATTTCTCGAGAAATAAATTTATAATTAAAACCGCAAGATTCGCATTTTAAAATTTTATTTAAAAGATTATCATCGTTATAATCTTCTGGATTTTTAGGTAAATCCTTGTATTCACAATTCTCTTGACCTATTGTATGAGGAATATTATCTTTCCAAGGAAAGCCTTGTCTGAGTGCTTCTTCTTTTGTTAAAGGAGTGTATTCATTTGCGATAGATTCATTATAACTAAAAGGGCTCATCCAAATTGGGAAGAAATTTCCCCAGTCACCACTTTCTTTTAAATTCTCTATAATTTTTGGAACAAGTTTGTCATATTCTTCTTTTGTATATTGTTTATTCAAAATACAATATTCCTTATTTCTTAAACCAAAACATCCAAAACAATTTTTGGAGTTATAACATGAATCTGAATAAAAAACATTGTTTGAGTCAATGACAAGATGACAACTAATTAAATTATTGCTTCTCATAGAAGCTAATGTTTGATAACTATATTCTATATCTGGATTAAAAGAAACATCATATGTTTCAATCGTCTTTCTTGAAGTATAACAATATCTACTATTCTCACCATTGTTTATATCAAAAGATTCTATAACATTATGTGAATTGTGAATATGATCACCAGATACATTGTCATTATGAGAACCAAATACTGCACGAGCTGGCATCTTTCTTCTTAATTCTTCTCTTTTACTTAATATATAAATAATACTAGCTTCATCACTCAAAGGATGTTTACTTAAAAATTCTTTATATTCTTCTTTGGATACAGGCTGATTAAAAATATTATATGATTGCTGTCGAAGACCTACACAACCAATACAATTGGTACAACCACGGCAATCGTAGAGCCCTATCGAATCAACACAAGATTCGCATTCTTGTGAATAAAGTAATTTATTAGAACCAAGACAGTCTATACATTCATAACAAAGTTCAGATTTATTCAAATATAGATTATCTGTGCAATCAGTTGAATTCCAAACAATATGCCCATAATCACAATTCTCATCTTCCACACAACCAAAAATTAAATAACAATTCTTTGACTCAATAACCATATTAGAATACTCACAATTACCACTCTTTGTATTCATTAGAGAAAAACGAGGCACTTTATTTGAAAGTTCGCTTAATTGTGTAACAAAAGGCATAGACAAATTTAAATTTATGGAATAATCTGAGGCACTCCAATCATCAGCCCACCATTCAGAAATATCCCAAACCGGGAAAGGAACATCTGGATTATACATGGAAATAATCATTTTGCCTGACTTACTAGAAGGACGTTTATACAAAGTCTTAAAATTTCTAAAGAGGACCCTTTGTTGCTGACGACAGTCAGGACAATTCTCAGGAACAGGAACTTTTATACGATCATAAAAAATATGATCATTTTGATCTACCGTAAACTCACTTTTACATTTTAAACAAATTTTATTCTCCATATGTTTTTTAATTAAATTCTTGCTGATAGCACTTTGCGCAGTATACTATTTCTGGACGGTCTTTGGAATATGGAGTGCTTATACCAACACCACACTTCATGCAATTCCTCTTGTGTAACTTTATCGGGTCCATTCTTTCAAATCTCTTATTCTCACGACACTTAGGACATTCATGAGGAATAGGTAAGTTCATTTTTCTCAACAAGTTTAATTCACCTTCTACTATCTTATAAGCACGTCCGCAGTCTCTACAACCTATTATTTCATTTAAAATACTATCATTTGTCTCTAGTATACTATCCGGTAAATCACTTGCTTTAATAGTAGTCGTGTGGTTTGGATTAAGAACATCTGACCATTCATAGCCCAAAGATATTGCTTCTTCTTTTGTTTTTGGGAAGAAACGCATGGCATTGGATTTATTGTAAGGGAAAAGAGAAAATTCAGGCGGGAAAAACTCACCATAATAAAACTTCTTCCCAGTTTTATCTATATAAGGATTCACTTTCATATCTTCTATTATTTCCGTTTTTAATTTTTCAAATTCTTCTTTTGAATATTCTTTATTTAAAATGCAGTGTTGTTTTCTTTTTAAATTTACACAGCCAAGATTATTTTTACCACTTATATTCCAGTAGCAATATTGTAAATTCATACTATCAGGCCAACATTCAAAAGAAAAATACACAGAACTAGAATTATTTCCAACTGTTATTCCTTCATAAATCTGACTTGCATTATCTCCCCAACCTGAATAATCAAAACAATCTTCGACTGGCTTAACGGTTATAAGTTGACAGTATTTACAATCTTCGGCTCCATTACTAATATACATTTCTTTTGAATTCTTTGACTCATACACATAATCCCCTGATACATTTACACTTAAGGAATGTGTATGAAAATCTCGAATTGGTTTTGTAATCCAAAATTCTTTCGATTTAATTTTTAACTCATTCAAACTTTTCCATGAGTCTAAATTTAATTCTTTTAATTTTTCTAAATATTCTTCCTTTGTATATTTAATATTAAAAATACAGTTGGATTCACCTCGCAGATTTACACAGCCTATACAGTTAGTACAGTTATAACAATCTCGAGAGAACCAAACATCTATACAGTCATCACACTCTTCTGAAAAAAATGTCCTATAGCATCGACTAAAACCAACAGACTCATAACAAAGTTCTGAAAAGTATCCGCGAATACAATCTGAACTAAATTTTAAAGTATTTAACAACGTTGAATAATATACATTATCACAAAAGTCAGCCCAAAAAATCATAAAGCAATCTCTACACTGACCAGTACTATTTACATAGTCACAATTTTTATTCATTAAATAAAGATTATTTAATGAAACATATGGAGTCTTATGTATAATTTCTTTTACTTGTTCTAAAAATGGACGAGAGCTATCATAATCCATAGCATATTCTGTGCCATCCCAGTCATCTTTCCACCAACAAGGCTGACAATAAACTTTAATCTTTTCATAAGAAGAATACATGGATAAAGTTTTTTTACCACACTTGTCACAATTCCTCCAGAATAAATTCCAAGTATTTTGATGAGAAAATCGTCTTATCATTCTACACTCCGGACACCAAGTGGGAGCTGGAACTTTGATCTTCTCATAGAATAGAAAATCATCGGGCTCGATAGTGAAGTCCACTTTACAATTCTGGCACGTTCTATTTTCTAATTTGTGTTCCATTTTTTCTTTCTACACATATCAGCCCCTGCGTATATGTGTAATTGGTTTTATTTAAAATTTTTCTCTAATTCTTCCATGTCATCGAAGTGGGTTTGAATACCATTCACTTCTTGATAATTCTCGTGACCCTTACCTGCCACAAGTATAAAGTCGCCCGATGAAGCTAGGGTGCAAGCTTTCTCTATAGCATCGCCACGATCAGTAATAATATAAACCTTATTCTCTAAATAAAGTCCATCTAGGCCCTTCCTCATATCTTCCAGTATGGCTTCCGGCTTCTCAGTACGAGGATTGTCGGATGTAAGTATAAGTATGTCGCTCATGTCATAACCAAGGCGAGCCATGATAGGACGCTTGCTCTTATCTCTATCTCCGCCACAACCTACTACAGTTATAACCTTCCCATTACCTTTCATATTATTGATAGTTTTCAAAACATTTTCTAGTGCGTCGGGCTTGTGAGCATAATCCACTATGCCAGTCACTCCACTTTCTGATTTAAAATATTGGAATCTTCCAGGAACAGCTTCTAAATTCTTAATAATTTCTATAACTTTATCCCTAAACTCTTTTACAAAAGAGTCGGGCGATCCGACTTCGTCGGATTTAGCCTTGTCTTGACCAAGCAATACAGCAGTAGCATATATTCCTAGTAAATTATAAGCATTGAATTCGCCAATTAATTTAGATTCAAATCTTTCATTGAAATCCGCAGGCTTTCTCAGAGCAAAAGTATAAGGATGAGCTTTTGTTGTGCTTAGCATATATTCACCTCTTTCGTCATCTATGTTTGCAATAGCGAAACCTGCCCTAGGAATCATATCGAGGAATCCTTTCTTGGCATCTGCATAATTATCCAAAGTCTTATGATAATCCAAATGATCAAGTGATAGATTGGTAAATATACCACCTGCAAAGTGAAGTCCTGAGATACGTCCTTCTGATACAGAATGTGAAGAGACTTCCATAAAGCAGTATTCACAGCCTTCGTCTACCATGTGAGCAAGTAGTTCATTCAAGGCGACAGCATCTGGGGTCGTACGATGAGCCTCTTCTTCCTTGTCATTTATCCTATTCACAACAGTACCTATGAGTCCTGCCCTGTATCCTAAGTTACGAAATAACTGATGAAGGAGAGTAGCTGTGGTCGTCTTGCCACTAGTACCGGTGACACCTACAAGCTTTAGCTTCTGGGAAGGATTACCATAAAAGTTGCTAGCTATTAATCCTACGGCACTATGAGTATCTGCAACTTTGATATAAGTAACGCCACTTTTAAAATCTTCTATATCTTTCTCGTGAACTATAGTCTTGGATCCTTTCTCTATAACTTCATTTATAAAGTTGTGACCATCTGTCACATTCCCGACTAAGGCAACAAACAATGAATGAGGTAGAATAGACCTAGAATCAAGTGACACAGAAGAAACCCCTGCATCTATGTTGCCATGCGTATGGAGAATCTTTACATCATTTAGTAGATCATTGAGTATTTTCATCCCAGTAGTAAAATTTTAATATTAATTTTTATTTTATTCGACTTCATATTATAAGTATTATATATTGTAACATTTTTTGTTAATCAAAAATTTACTACGGGACAGGTATTATTTTTTATTTAACCAATTATTGTACTCTTCTATAACTTTCTTTGAAACTTCTTCAAGATTAACTTTTTCAGTATTTACAATTAAATCATAATGTATAGGGGAAGTATTGTCGTCTATCCCATATAATTCTTTATATCTATTTTTTTCAAGATTTAATCTTTCTGATATAGAATTTAGAATTTTTTCTTCTGTATCAAAAGAACCTGTCGCCTCTTTACTTCTGTTTGGATTATTTTTCTTATCTTCTAAAATTCTTCTTGATGCAATAACTGGACTGATATCAAGAAAAACTTTGAATGAATCTGGAATAAAATGAAAACCTAAACGTGAGTCAAGTACAATATTTTCCATCTTCCCTATTTCTATATTTCTATCATCTACTTCTTTGTCTACAGACAAATCCGTTTCTGCTATTTTATTTAAATCAACTAAAGAAACACCTCTTTTCTCTGCAATAGATCTAAAAAAGTCTCCCGTAGATCTATGCTCATACCCTAGAATTTCTGCTATTTTCTTTGCTGTTGAAGACTTACCGCTTCCAAGTGAACCTGCAATAGTTATAATATGCTTTTTATTCATATTTTCATTCTACCATAAACAATAGCCTAAAAAAACCTTGCCTGCCCCGTAGTAATTTTGGTATAAATTTCAAGAAAAATAACAAAACAAAAGGTGTTCCAAAATTTACTATGGGGTGTTATAGTGCTCTTATGAAGATTTTAGCCATTGAAACCTCATGTGATGAGACAGCCATAGCCATAGTAGAAGTGAAAAGACTGGGCAAAAGTGATACTTTTAAGATTTTGGCAAATAATGTAAATTCACAAATTGAAATCCATAAAGAATATGGAGGCGTTTTCCCTGCTATGGCCAAAAGAGAGCATATAAAGAATTTGCCTCTTGTTCTAGAAAAAACACTCAAAGATGCAAAAATGAAAATTGAAAAAGTGGATGTTATAGCTGTAACCACAGGCCCCGGACTTGAGCCAGCACTTTGGACTGGAATAGTCTTTGCACGTGAACTATCTCTAAAATACAATATTCCTATAGTCCCAGTGAACCACATGGAGGGACACATCTTTTCTATTTTCCCTAAAAAAGGAAAAACTTTTAAAGTAAATACAAGTGAAAAAATATTCCCAATGCTTTCTCTTCTAGTTTCTGGAGGACATACCGAGCTCATCTTAGTGAAAGACTGGCATAAATATAAAAAAATAGGGAAAACAAGAGATGATGCGTCTGGAGAAGCTTTCGACAAGGTAGCAAGAATGATGGGACTACCCTATCCGGGAGGACCAGCCATTTCTTCTCTTGCTAAAAAAGCTCGAGAAGAAGAATTAATAATTAAGAATGAAGAATTAATAATTACACTACCAAGACCAATGATTTACTCTAAGGATTACGACTTCTCTTTCTCTGGACTTAAAACGGCCGTACTCTACCTAATACGAGACTTAAGGGAGAAAAATCCAAATATTTTGGAAAACATAAATATAAAGCAAAAGATTGCCAAAGAATTTGAAGATGCAGTAGTAGAAACTCTTGTACACAAAACTATCAAGGCTATCAAGCAATATAAAATTAAAACTCTCATAGTGGGAGGTGGAGTCTCTGCCAATACTTATCTTCAAGAACAAATGAAAAATTCAATAAAAGTTTTACCGAAGCAAGGCTTCGGTAAGATTAAAGTTCACTTCCCTTCCAAGGCTCTGACTGGAGACAATGCGCTGATGATCGCTATTGCTGGATACTATCAAGCAAGAAATAAAAAGTTTGTAAAAAATATAAATAAAATAAAAGCAGAAGGTAATTTGAGTTTATAGTAAAATATGCTATTAAAAATTAATTGGTTAATTTTTAATAGCATATTAAAATATTAATCTTTCCTTTTTATTTTTATTCTTTCAAGGAAAAAAATGAGAGACATTGCAATCAAAATTGCAATAAAATCAATTGCCATATAAATATAATCTATGATGCATATAATAAGTAAAGGCAGACAGATTATGCACCAAATAACAACGAAGGTTTGAAATTCATTCATTTTGATTATTTTAAATTTACTTAAATAAAAGCATTATAAATATTAATTGTCAATACATACGTAAGTAAATGCATATATTTATTTTTGAATAATTATTCAAAAAGTGCTATATTTTATATATGCAAGAACCAAACATAGACCCTAAATTACTTAAGCCATACGACCCAAAGGAAACGGAGGATCGTATTTATAAAATCTGGGAAGAGTCTGGTTTCTTCAATCCTGATGTTTGTATTGAGAAAGGTGTGACAGATAAAGATGCCACCACATTCTCTATGGTGCTTCCCCCTCCAAACGTTACGGGAACTCTACACTTGGGACACGCGGCCACACTAACAATAGAAGATATCATGACTCGCTTTGCTCGTATGCAAGGCAAGCGTACACTTTGGCTACCAGGAACTGACCATGCTGCTATCGCTACTCAATCAAAAGTTGAAAAAATACTAGAAAAAGAAGAAGGAAAAAGAAAAACTGATCTAGGAAGAGAAGAATTCTTAAAAAGAGTAAATAAATTTGCACAAGAAAGTCACGACACAATAATAAACCAATCAAAGAAGATGGGTGCATCTCTCGACTGGTCACGAGAAGCTTTCACACTTGATGAAAAAAGAAACTTAGCTGTCCGTACAGCATTTAAGAAAATGTATGGTGATGGTCTTATATACCGTGGTCATCGTATTGTAAACTGGGATCCAAAGGGTCAGACGGTAATATCTGACGATGAAATAGTCTACGAAGAAAGGAAAGCAAAGTTTTATACTTTTAAATATTCCAAGGACTTCCCTATTTCTATATCTACAACCCGTCCTGAAACAAAGGTGGGAGATACAGCTGTGGCTGTAAACCCTAAAGATGAGAGATATACACAGTACATAGGTAAAACTTTCACAATTGAAGACTTTTGTGGAGTTAAGCTTGAAATTAAAGTCGTAGCAGATGATGCAGTAGAAAAAGAATTCGGAACTGGAGCTCTTGGCGTAACACCTGCACACAGTCAAATAGATGCGGAGATAGCAATGAGACACAATCTTCCTACTAAACAGGTCATAAATGAATTTGCAAAAATGACTGTAGGTGATGAAAGAATTCTCAATAAAAAAACGACAGAGGCAAGACTTGTAATAGCAGAATGGTTAAAGAGTGAAGGGCTACTTGAAAAAGAAGAGGAAGTCACACAAAATATTTCTACCGCTGAAAGAACTGGTGGAATTATAGAGCCTCTCCCTAAGCTTCAATGGTTCATAAATGTAAATAAACCTATTGCTGACAGAAATAATAAAACACTAAAAGAGCTTATGCTTGAAGCTGTTCGTGGTGGAGAAATAAATATAATTCCTGATAGATTTGAAAAAGTTTATTATAATTGGATTGAGAATTTACGTGACTGGTGTATCTCTCGTCAAATATGGTACGGACACAGAATTCCTGTATGGTACAAGTCCGAAGAGATTTATTGTGGAGTAGAAGCACCAAAAGAAGATGGATGGATTCAAGATGAAGATACCCTTGATACATGGTTTTCTTCTGGACTTTGGACTTTCTCAACTTTGGGGTGGCCTGATTTAAACGCTACCGATTTTAAAACATATCATCCTACAAATATGCTTGAAACTGGGTATGATATATTATTCTTCTGGATTGCTCGTATGATACTTATGAGTACATATCTGATTGGTGAAGTACCGTTTAAGACAGTATACCTTCATGGTATTGTAAGAGACTCACAAGGACGTAAAATGAGTAAGTCCTTGGGTAATGCTATGGACCCGCTAGATTTAACACAAAAGTACGGAGCAGATGCTGTACGTATGTCCCTAATTATCGGAACAGGTCCAGGTAATGACAGTAAGATGTCTGAAGACAAGATAAGAGCTTATAAGAATTATGCCAATAAACTTTGGAATATAACTCGCTTTGTATTAAGTAGTACAGAGAATATTAAATTAGATTCTAGTTTTAATGACTATTCAGATAAGGATAAAGAATTGATAAAAGAAAGACATGATTTAATAGTAGAAATTACAAAAGAAATGGATGAATATAAATTCTATATCGTTGGTGAAAAGATATACCACTATACTTGGTCTCGTTTTGCAGATGTTATACTTGAAGAAAGTAAGGAAATATTTAAAAATGGTACAAACGAAGAAAAAGAATCGAGAGCACAGTTTCTGCTAGATACATTAACTAAAATATTAAAGATTCTTCATCCATTTATGCCTTTCGTAACTGAAGAGATATGGAGTATAATGCCAATAGATAATAAGAAATTATTAATGGTAGAGAGGTGGCCCGAGACCGAGAGGTCGTAGGTCCCGAGTCAGTAGACGAAGGACGAATAAAATATTAAATGGAAACAGATCCTAAAACAATTCTATACGCAATACTTGGGGGAGCTCTCCCTGCTATATTGTGGCTTTGGTTTTGGATGTATCAAGAAGATAGAGATGAACCAGAACCAGTGGGACTTATAATACTTACTTTTATACTTGGAGGAGTTATGGTGCTAGTGGCAATGTGGATGGAGAAATTCTCAATGACCTTTATCCAAGACAACACCACCCAAATAATAGTCTGGGCATCTATGGAGGAAATTCTTAAACTACTTGGAGTATCTTTTATAATTTTTGGAAACAATATTATAAGAAAGCCAATAGACTTCCCTATGTACTTTATCGCTACAGCTTTAGGATTCGCGGCTTTTGAGAATGTGCTTTACCTTATAAAACCAATGGGAAATGGCAGTAGTATCGTAGGAGCACTCACTGGCAACTTGAGATTCTTAGGGTCTACCCTACTCCATGCCATAGCAAGCTCGATGATAGGAAGTGCTCTCGGATTGTCTTTCTATATTAAAAGCAATAGATTCTTCTATTTTATAATTGGCTTATCGTGTGCTATTACCTTGCATAGTATCTTTAATTTTTTTATAATGAAAGGAAGCGGCGAAAATTTCCTTTCAGTTTTTGGTTTCTTGTGGGTCGTCGCAATTATTAACATTCTTATATTTGAGAAATTAAAACGTATGGGAGCCACGAAAGTGCTTTCATAAATTATATATGATAAAAAAGAGATCATTTTTAGAGCGTCTTACAGGGAGTATTCGTATGGAGGATGAAGAGCCAGAAGCTTCTAATCCTCAAGAAGAATCATCAAAGAAAGTTACTTTGAATGGTAAAGATATAGAAGGTATGGGAGACAATAAAGATTCGAATTGGGAAGAAGAGCAAGAAGCCGAGCTCACTATAGACTTGTATCAAACACCAAGCGAAATAATAATCCAAACTATGATAGCTGGAGTCCACCCTGATAACTTGAATATTAACATCACTCGCGACTCTATAACTATCCGTGGAAAAAGAGAAGAGAATCAATCTATCAATAAAGAGAACTATGTGGTTCAAGAACTCTACTGGGGAACATTTTCTAGAACTATGGCCTTGCCTGAAGAAGTGAATCCTGAAGAAGCTGAAGCTATAGAGAAGCATGGACTACTAATAATTAGACTTCCAAAGATAGATAAGAACAAAGAAACAAAGTTGAAAGTTAAATCGATATAAATCAAAAAGTGGTAGGCTATAGCCTACCACTTTTTGATTTTGTGCCGAGACCCAGATTTGAACTGGGGACCTATCCCTCTTCAGGGGAGCGCTCTACCAACTGAGCTATCTCGGCATTTTATTTATCTTTTAATATCTTTAATTATTCAACGAATTCAGCATCTCCTGTATGTCCTTATTGGTTCCTAGGTTTTTCAAATCATTTAAGCTGTCCACACTTGTGGTACCAACTCCACCTGTGTAAACACTGACCAAATTATCCAACATTGGCTTTATAAAATAAAGTGCCCCTATTGCAGAAAGAATAATTATAGCCCAGTATACAATCTTGTATATCTGATTCCACTTCTGAAAAGTAATAAGCTTCTTGAGCATCTCATTATTCTCCTTGTTCAAGGCAATATTCTCAGATATAAGCTTTTTCATTTCTTCCTCCATTGGTCTTACTTTATCATATTTAATTGAAAAATAAAAGTGCCTCTGACCAGAATCGAACTGATATCTATCCCTTAGGACGGGACTGTTCTATCCATTGAACTACAGAGGCAATATATAAAAGCACCATTTCTGGTGCTTTTATAATACCCTATTGCGAGACAAAAAACTACTCTTTGATCCCTAGAAGTTCAACAATTTTAGGTTTATTGAAACCAACTATTATTTGATCACTAATAACGATAACAGGAACTCCCATTTGACCGCTTTTATCTAACATTTCTTTCCTTTTTACAAGATCTGTAGATACATCGAAATCTTCGAATTCCACTCCTTTCTCTTTAAAGAAGTCCTTGGCCATGTGACAAAAGTGACATGTAGGTGTGCTATATACTGTAACTTTACTCATAAATAATTTATTTTATTAATTAATAATTTCTTACCTATATTTAGTATATCACAGTCGTCAAATAATCAACATATTGACATGAAATACATATAAGTCAATAAAAATGTATTTAAGTCAATGTGCGGATAGTGGGAATCGGACCCACGTTTTTTGCTTGGGAAGCAAACATACTACCACTGTATTATACCCGCATTTTCCATTCTTAATTATTAATTCCTAATTCTTAATTAATCTTAAAAGTCTTCTTTATCCAAACCCACAATCCATGAACCTGCCCCGCCTCTGGCTCTGCAATATTCGACTTCTTTTCTTCATCTACTATTACGACCATTTTCTCCCCTTCTTTCACTACTTGATACTTGTCTCTGATTGTCTCCTCTATACCCTCTTCTGTCTTTAACTTGGCAATATCGGAGGACAAAGACTTCTCTCTTGCTCGTAAACTTTCAATATTGGATAGAATTAAGTCTTTCTTCTTAGATGTTTCTCTTTCCTTTTCTATTAAACCAACAATATTATATATAAATAATATCAAAATACAAAAGAGCACCAAAAGTACTAGTGGGGAGTGCCAAAAACTGTTTTTAATTTTCCTATTGAATTCGGACATTTTTAATGCTATTATTGTATCATGTTTTTCAATCAAAAGAATAAAAAGAGAGTAGAAAGAATCTTTGCAGTTATAGCTATACTCATGATTGTCAGTATGATTATGCTCTATATGCCTATCTTGTTTAATTAAGGATATTAACTACTTATCATTACTACTACGCATCATCTTTAGGAACACCTCGTGAGAGATGTTTATTTTGGCGCTTGATTGCATTCTCTTCTTGCCTTTCTTTTGCTTCTCAAGGAGCTTCTTCTTACGACTAACGTCCCCTCCTCCTACTACTTTACTTCCATGCATCAGCACGTCCTTTCGGAAAGCTGAGACGGCCTCCGAGGAAATAATACGTCCCAAGGCCTTGGCTTGTATCTTGAAAGCAAATTGTTGTCGTGGAATAATCTTCTGCAGTTTCTCTACTTGGTACTTGGCTTCTTCTTCGACTCTTCTTCTAGAAACTACTCGACAAAAAGCAGGCATCACTTCGTTGGCTAGAATAATATCCATACGTACAACATCGGCTGGTCTATACTCACCTATCTCATAAGAAATGGATGCGTAACCAGAAGTTAAACTTTTCATATCATCAAAAAAGTTTCTCATAAGTTCTCGAAGTGGCATTTCTAGATCAATAGACGAACGACTGTCACCGAAATTATCTGTCCCTTTGATCGTTGCCTCGTGTTCATATAAAAATGGCATCAGAAAACTTGTATAGATAGATGGAGTAATAATCTTCACATTGACCCATGGTTCAAATATCTTCTGTGTTGTGCCATCATCTGGAAAGAGATGAGGAGAGTAGATAGTCTCCTCCTTGCCGTTACGCATAATGACCTTGTAAGTAATGGATGGCATTGTGACAACGAGATCTAGTGAAAACTCTCGATTTAATCTCTCTACTATAATCTCAAGATGGAGCATCCCCAAGAATCCACAACGAAAGCCTCGCCCTAAAGAACCTGAAGATTCTTCTTCATACGAGAAAGATGAGTCCGATAAACGCAAGCGACCCAAAGCTTGCTTTAGATTTGGGAAATCATCCTGACTCTCTGGATAGACAGACGCCCAGACAACTGGCTTGGGATTCATATATCCAGAAAGTGGAAGAGCTGGTTTCTTCGCATAAGTAATAGTGTCTCCTACTGAAGCGATTCCTGGCTTTTTAATCCCGGTCACAATGTAGCCGATTTCTCCTGTACCTATCTTTTCTTTTGGTTCTTCTTCTGGAGAAAAAGTTCCAACTTCAAGACAAATAAATTTCTCAGCAGAAACAGCAAAGAGAAGTGACTCGCCCTTCTTGAACTCTCCGTCTATTACTCGCACATAGACTATGACACCACGATGATTGTCGTACTTGAAGTCAAAGACTAGGGCACGAGCTCCGTCTGTCTTTATGATTTCTGTGGGATGCTTTGGGGGTGGAATTCTTTTTATTATTGCATCGAGAAGCTCTGGCACACCCTCACCTGTCTTACCAGAAACTAAAAGAATGGAATCTGGATCAATATTGAGCAAGATAGCGACTTCCATTTTGACTTCATCTACCATCGCTAACGGAGAGTCAATCTTCGATAAGACTGGTATGATGACAAGTCCTGAATCGCGAGCCATTTGAAGCGTAGTAAGAGTCTGAGCTTGGACTCCCTGAGTAGCATCTACGAGCAATATAGAGCCTTCTACGGCCTTTAGAGCCCGAGATACTTCATAAGAGAAGTCTATATGCCCCGGAGTATCAATAAGGTTCAAAATATATTTCTCTCCATTTAGAGTATGTTCCATTCTTACAGGTTGCATCTTGATAGTGATACCACGCTCTCTCTCAAGATCCATTGAATCTAGGACTTGGTCTTTCATTTTCCTCTTCTCTATCGTACCCGTAACTTCTAACATACGGTCAGCCAAAGTACTCTTACCATGATCAATATGGGCAATAATTGAAAAATTTCTTATAGAATTGATATCCATGGTCTTATACTAGCAAAAAAAGCCTTAAATTAAAAGCGGGCTTAGAGGTCGCCTTGTTCGGGGATGACGATACGACTGCGGTAGAATTTGTGACTGAGAGCTTTGGTGATATCTAATAATTGTTGATTCTTGATTAAGAATAAGACAAGTATACCAACGGCTATCCCCAACACTCCCGACAGTAATCCTTGCAGAAAGATTCCAATGAAAGTGTCGAGATTGAATATATTGCTCCAAAAGTTCAAAGAGAGATAAGCCGTAGCCCCCATTGTGATAGCTCCTAGTAAACTTTCAAAGAATGTTCTAACTAGCATGGGATTCCCCTTCTTTAAGAAATCTACCTTGAACAAAGTCCAAATTAAAAAGAAATTCAATATTGATCCTAGTGCATACGCCAAAGGAAGGGCGAGCATAGTGGTTCCTGCTACATTCTTCACACGAAGGATTGATTCTAAAATACTGAGAGTATTGGGAAAATTCTTAAAGACAGCTAAAATAATATACGCAAAAATAATTACCATAAAAGAAGAGAACACGTTGACGATAAGTGGCTTCTTGGTCTTCGAAGCGGCATAGTATCCTCTGACAAAAAGAAGAACTAGGCTTTGTGTTGCCAGAGAGACTATGAAGAGAGCAATAGCGGCAGCAGTTAATCTCGTATCTGCCCATGAGAAAGCATTGGCTCCTAAGATGACACGAACTATCTGAGCACGAAGAACAGCGATAAGAGCTATGATAGGTAGCGTCCAAAATATAATTTGCTTGGCAGTTCCGATAATATGTTCTATGAACTTATCCATCTCATTCATAGAAAAAGAGCGGACGAGAACTGGAAAGGCGGCGACAGAATAAGAAATGCCTATGATACCAACAGGGACAGATTGTAAATTATAAGAGAAAGTAAATAGTGATATTGAGCCCTCCTTTAAAGTAGAAGCCATAGCTATAAGTACAATAAAGGCAAGACTATTGCAAGATAAAGCTAAGGTTCTAGGTAGGGATAACTTCATAACTTGCAAAATCTCTTGCCAATTTATCTTGAAAGTTACTTTAGGAAATAATCCATGGCCAAGAACCACTGGTACTTGAATAAATAAATGCATAATAGCTCCAAAGATAACTCCATAGGCTAAACCGTAAACTCCAAACTTTGGATACAAAACTATAATGCCAAATAATATTCCAAAATTATAAAATATTGGTGACAATGAAAAAATGAAAAAGTTCTTGAAGAGCTGAGTCACTGAGCCGATCAAGTTCGAGAGTCCTATAAATATAGGCGACAGCAACATGATACGACTAGTAATGACAAGAGAATGTATTTGTGATGGGGAGAAACCGGGAGCAATATACTGTGCTATATAAGGCATGAGAATAGCAACAATAAGACTGGCAAGCATCATGAAAAGCATGTAAGCACTAAATACATTGTTCAAGAAGATACGAGCCTTCTTGTTACTATCGTCCCCCTTTATTCTGTCCATTAAGAAAGGAAGAAGGACCGTCACAGAAGCCAGAGAAGCAATAGAAATATATAGAAAGTCAGGAACTCTAAAGGCGGCATAGTAAATATCTAAGATCGGGCCCGGTCCTATGGCACTAGCTAGCATCCTGTCACGAAGTAACCCTAACAATTGTGAGAGAAAAGCGAAACCGCCAAGTAGTAAGGCGGCTTCGTTTATCCCATTAAGTTCTTTATTGAAGAATGTTAGAATCTTTTTAGGCATCAAATGAAACTATTATTGAGCTGTGGCTGGTAATTTGGCAGGCTTACCTTTTACTGTGGCTTTTGTATCGGTAGTAGTACTTGTATTGATATCAGATATTACAGGGGCTCCAACATTGGACAATGAATCAATAGCCTTCTTAACATCTTGATTATCTGGTAATACTTTCGCTAAAATTTTAAATTGAATTAGAGCATCACCTGTACGATTGACCTTCTGATAAGCTAGACCTAGGAAGTAACGAGCATTTAGGTAATTGGGGTCTATGGTGACTGCTTGTTCAAATGCTCCTACAGAGTCAGAGTATTGTAAGTTGTTGTAACGCAACAATCCTAAGCGGAAGAAGATGGTAGCATCGTTGGGAGTTAAATCTGCTGCTCTTTCGGCCTGTCTGATAGCCCCTGCTGGATTGCCTTCACTAGTCTCAATCTGAGCAAGAAGGAATAATGCATCTGTATAATTGAGTTTGAGATCAAGGGCCTGCTGTATGAACTTGCGAGCTTCATCATTGTTCTTCTTAGCAAATTCTAATTGAGCTCTAGCTAATAAGATAGAAGGATTGTTGGGAGCTAAAGTTTGTGCCTTAGAATAGGAAGCAATTGCACTTTCATAACTATTCTCTACAGAAAGAGGTACGAGAGATGCATACACATTGCCTAGATTAACGTAGTTAAGATATTGCTTAGAATTTTGACTTACAGCTAGGGTCGCAGAATTCTGAGCTAGATTGATCAACTGTTGTAAGGTTGACTTCAAAGTATCTTTTGAAACTTTCTCGTCGTTTACTAGAGCCCCTATTTCTGCTATATAGACCTGAGAAAGAGTACGGTAGTAGACATCATTCTTGTCGAGCGAGATAGCATTAATAATCATCTTTTCGGAGCGAGAGAGGGACTCTATACTACCATTAGTATTTAATCCTTTTGAGAAGTATAAAATAGAAGTGAATTTCTCGACATATAAGTACGTTACAGATAGGGTCACAAGCATGAGAGCAAATAACGAAAGAATCGCAAAGAAGCTATTACGAGGATCATTTAGGAAAGAAAACTGCTTAACTCCGACAACCTCTCTGTAAACCAATACGCCTATAAGAATACCACTAGAAGTGAAAGCCAGCATTAACATTATAATATTGGGAGTGTATATTATAATTGAAACCCATGAATACAGAGATATCATGAATGTTGTCATTATAAAGTAATTTGAAAGTGGGTCCTTGAGTGCAATACGCATAGACTGAACCCCTCTTATCACAAAAACAATAAAGAAAGCAATCCAAGCTAAAAGACCCAAGATACCAGTAGTGGCAGCATAAGTAGATAAAGTACTATATCCTTGATTGAAGTCTGAATTCCAAAAGATTGTCTGTGCTATTTCTCTTGGTTGCCATAGAGCCCAGTCTATAACGAAAGTATTGGGACCTGTACCAAAGAATGGATTGTGCTTAATAGCCTTCCATGCGATTTCTGAAGTAGTAACTATAGAAGGACGAACTTCGGGATTAGAAAGATTGATGTATCTTGATACTAAACCACCAAGAGAATTACTTCCTATAAGGAAAGACAGACAGAAGAATACAACAACCAGAGATGCAAAGGGGAATCGCTTTCTATCGCCTCCGCCATGAATTATGTGTATGCCTGCATGTTGAATAGAAACACTATAGACAAATATAATGATAGAAAAGATTCCGACGAGTAACCACACAAGAGGTATGTTAATAATAACTAGAAAGAATAGTCCAGCTACAAGTAAGAAGTATTGAATGAATAGGAAGAATCCTCTTGTCTTAAGAAATTCAAGAGTAAAGAGAGATAACAGTATAATCATTCCAAATAGAAGAGCAAAATTGTTCCAACTGCCTACTAGATTACCAGAAGATACTCCTTGTATAAATCCTGGCAAGAAGCGTTCAACCCCTATAAACATATTTAGAAGTTCAAATACTGAAAGTATCAATGCTCCTAGGAAAAGAGCCCCGAAGAAGTACCATAGATGTTTCTCAGTCTGGAAATACATTGAAGACAAGAATAAAATTATGAAGAGAATCAACATGGATCCAAATGTTCCCATCTCAAAGCCACTACCAAAAAGTGATACATATAGAGAAGAAGAGAAGAAGGATGATATTAAAAATATAAGTGGAATCGCCCCTGCAAAAAGAATTAACCTATCCTTCGGAACTGTAAACTTGCCTTCACCTAGTCGTGCTATCAACCAGAAGAAGACAGAAAGAGTTGTACCGACTGAAAGTAGGAACCCCTTGCTAGCCTCAAGTGTAACAGGTACATAAGGTATGAAGAAAAATAAAACTAAGAAAATAGTTGCTAATAATGTGACGAACGATAACTTGTTAAAAAATTCAATTCTTTTTGATTCCATAATTTTTATAAAGATTATTAATAATTACATTATACTTAATATGAGCAAATAACGCTAGACTACGATGTTCACAATTCGTCCCTTTACATAGATTACACGCCGAATTGGCTTGCCTTCTATCCAAGGAATTATATTCTTGTCTTGTATGGCTAAGTTTTTCACAGCTTCTTCATCGGCATCACTACTAACCATGATCTCAGACCTGACTTTGCCATTGACCTGAACAGCAATCTTCACCGTATCATCTACGATCTTTTTCTTGTCCCACTTTGGCCAAGAACTTTTATGAATACTTTTCTTTTCTCCTAAAGTAGACCAAATCTCTTCTGTAATATGTGGAGCAAATGGAGCAAGAATTTGCAGAAACATTTTAAAATCTTTCTCATTTACAAATTCCTCCTTCTCCATTTCATTGACCAGAATCATCATGGAAGAAATGGCTGTGTTGAAACTCATAGACTCTATGTCCTCTCCTATCTTTTTAATTGTTTTGTGAAGAAGCGTTTGTAATGAAGCAGACTCAAGTTGGCGGGAAGAGGCCTTGCCTCCAATGGGCCCGAGGCAAGGCCTCGAGGAGCCAATCCTCTCTCCTAATCTCCAAATCTTATCAAGAAATCTTCTTGATCCTATAATACTATCTGTATTCCAAGAAACAGCTTGATCAAATGGTCCTATAAACATTTCATATATACGTAAAGTATCAGCTCCTCTTTGGGATCTATTGTATTTCCTATTGATTTAGACATTTTCACTCCGCCACTCGCTAGTATCATTCCGTGTGAAGTTCTCTTCATGTATGGCTCAGTAGTTGGAACAACTTTCAAATCATACAAGAATTTATGCCAAAAACGAGAATAAAGTAGGTGAAGAGTAGTATGCTCCATGCCTCCATTATACCAATCCACTCCATTCTTCATCCAATAAGTTAAAGCTTTCTTACTAGCAAATTCTTTTTTATTTTTAGGATCAACATAACGCAAGAAGTACCAAGAACTACCTGCCCAGTTGGGCATTGTGTCTGTCTCACGCTTTGCCTTACCCTTACATTTAGGACAAGTTGTATTGACCCATTTTGAAATAATGGCCAAAGGTGACTCTCCGTTGTCGGTCGGTGTATATGACTTAACTTTCGGTAATACTACAGGGAGGTCTCTCTCGGGTACTGGAACATATCCACATTTATCACAATGTATTATAGGAATTGGCTCACCCCAGTATCTTTGTCTTGAGAAAACCCAATCACGAAGTTTGTATTTGGTGACAATTTTACCATGAACTTTGTCTGTAATTTCTTTTGCGTCTACTAGTGGTTTGTCTATTATTGGTAAGTTAAATTTAGTGGCAAATTCTCTATCTCTTTCATCGTGCTGTGGTACCGCCATGATTGCACCTGTACCATAGGTAGCAAGTACATAGTCTGCAATCCATATAGGGACTTCTTCTCCATTTGCTGGATTTACAGCTTTTACTCCCTTTAATTCTACTCCTGTCTTTACTTTGTCTTCGGCAGTTCTTTCTATGTCTGGCTTGTCTTTAACTTCCTTAACATATTTCTCAACATCACTCCAATTTGAAATTTGTGATTTTAATTTTGTAACTAATTCATGATCTGGGGCCAGTACAACATAAGTCGCACCGAAAATAGTATCGGCTCGAGTTGTAAATACTTTTATTTTATCAGATGAATTTTTTACAGGAAATTCAATTTCACTTCCTTCACTTTTGCCAATCCAATTCCTCTGCTGTATTTTTATTTTATCTAAATAATTTACTTTGTCTAAATCTTTATCTAATCTATCTGCATATTTAGTGATAGCAAGCATCCATTGCTCTTTCTCTCTTTTGACCACCTGACCTCCACAACGCTCACAAACACCACCTACAACTTCTTCGTTTGCGAGACCTATCTTGCAACTCTGACACCAGTTGATAGTAGTGCGAGCTTTATAAGCAAGACCTTTCTTATACATTTGCAAGAATATCCACTGAGTCCATTTCACATAGGCAGGATCTGTAGTATCTATCTCTCGAGACCAATCAAATCCAAAACCTACAGACTTCAACTGCTTTCTAAAGATATCGGTATTAGTCTTGGTAACCTTGGCAGGATCTATACCCATCTTAATAGCGTAATTCTCAGTAGGAAGTCCAAAAGCATCCCATCCAATAGGATACAGAACATTATAGCCCTCCATGCGACGCTTGCGAGTGATAATATCCATAGCTGTATTACTACGAATATGCCCCACATGAAGACCAGCTCCTGATGGATATGGGAATTCTATGAGTCCATAAAATGGCTTGCCCTTACCGCCAGTCTTGGCTTCATATATTTTGCTTTTCTCCCATGTACCTTGCCACTTTTTTTCAATTTTTCTATGATCGTAATTTTTCATAATTATTATTTAATATCTTTCTTAAATACTGGGTATAAATCCTTGTCTATAGTACGTGTAAAGCAAGTGCGTCCAACCTTATGATCCCAGGAATTGTTTACTCCACCACCTGGATAAGGATAAATACTTGAAGAAGTGCTCTACTGCCATCATAGGTATGACTGGTCCTCCGTAATTATTTTCTTGCCAACCCTTTGGCATATCTTCCATAAATGTGGCACATAAGTCAAAAGAAAGATTACTTTTATCTGCACCAAGAATATATTCATAAGTTTTCCCTTTCTCAAATTCTGGATCAACGGGGATAGAAAAGCTTGATATAGGGTCAGCTAATTCGGAGAGTGTGGCTGGTAATTTCTCTTTTTGTTGCCAGTAATTTATAACTTGGTACTGGATACTCTGTAAGTCATTTACTCTTCTATCGTCTAGTCTCCATGCACGTTGCTTGGCAGGGCTGCCCATAACAGCAAAGCTCCATACAACCAATCCAAAGAATAATACAATAGAGATAATTCCTATTACAAAACCGCCTTTTTTGGATTTATCACTATTGAAGTTTACATTTCTCATCTTTAACGAGTAATAGAAATCCACAAGAAAAGCTATTACAAGAGTACCTGAAACTTTGTATATGAATCGTGTTGTAATCTCTCCTGAAACAAAGTAACGAACAAGAGTCACCATGTCTATAACAATTAGAAGACTTGCCAAGAATAAAATCAGGTATATCATCCACTTGCGTAAAGTTCGATTATGTTGACCAATATCTTCCTTTGATTCTCTTAGCCAAAGATATGAAATAAATATAAATACTGGGAAGAATATAATGAGGGTAGCAAGTGAGGCACGAATAGTCTCAAAATTGTAACTATTATACCCATATTGATATACAGAATTCAGAGCATCAGGGAAATTTTTGTTTAAAGACTCAAATAACAAAACTAAAAACGAAGATACGCTAGTAATAAGAGTGACGATAACTCCCAAAGATATAAAGAAAAATCTTGGTGTTAGTCTTGAATTTTTCATTGTTGTTTCCATAATTATCTATTATATCAAAAAAACTCTACCTTGTCTTAGTACATCAATCTTGCCTTCTTTTACACGAATTAGAGTGGATGGTTCCCTGACTTTTTTACCACTATTTATATAACAGTCTACCTTATCACCAAAATACTCTTTAGCTTCTTTAATAGTTTCCGCCGGTCTCTCGCTTTCCTTATTTACACTTGGAGCCACCAGAGGTCCTACTTTTTTTAAGAGATTAAATAAATTCTTATGTTTCTTCCCTATCATTCTAAAAGCTATTTCTTCCGTATCTCTATGTATATACTTAAATTTATTGCTCTTACATGACAGCAGAACACTGACTGCTCCAGGCCAAAATTTTTCCAAAATTTTGGCCTGCTCTTTATTTGTTTTTATTCCAAACTTCTCCAAATCTTTTAAAGAAGAAATAAGAACTATCAAAGCTTTACTTTTATCTCTCTCTTTTATTCTATAAATCTTTTCTATTGCTTTTTTATCAAACGCACTCGCTACTAACCCATACAAAGTATCTGTAGGAATTACAGCAATCCCTCCTTCTTTTAAAACCTTTTCTGCTTTGAGCCAATTATTTTGCATTAAATTTTGAACTCTACGACGTCTCCATTTTTAACTATATATTCCTTCCCTTCTGTTCTAACTTTACCTTTCGCTCGAGCTTCACCGTAACTCCCTGATTCAAGTAAATCACTCCAGAATACTACTTCCGCACGAATAAATTTGTCTTTAAAATCTGTATGTATAGCCATGCCTGCGACGGGTGCAGTACTACCTTTCTTTATAGTCCAAGCACGAGTCTCATCCTCTCCAGTAGTAAAATAAGTATCTAGACCTAGAAGCTTATACCCTTCTGTAATCAGACTATTTATACCATCATCGTCCCCTCCTAGTTCTTTTCTAAACATCTCCTTTTCTTCTCCTTCAAAGTCTTTCAGCTCATGTTCAATCTTGGCATCAATAACAACGTATCTAGAACCCATACTTTCTATATAGTCAGTCAATTCTTTAAAAATTTCAGTATTTGATTCGTCTAAATTCTCTGCACCAGCCCTCTTGTTGAGTCCATAAATAAAAGGCTTCATTGTTAAGAGCCCTAGTTGTTTAACTTTTTCTATTTCTTTTTCTGTAAAATTTATTGTGTTCGCCAATTTACCAGCCTCAAGAGTTGGTATAAGTTTTATAAGCGCCTCATCTTCTAGTATAAATTCCTTGTCACCTCTTCTTACTTCCTTGGCGATATTATTCTTCCTTTTCACTACTGTTTCTAGGTCAGCTAAAATAAGTTCTAGATTTATTATTTCAATATCACGAAGCGGATCAATGTCGCCCATGACATGCAAGATCTCGTCGCCCTTATCTGTCTTCAAAGGGAAAATGCGTACCATCTCAAGTATGGCATCTACCTCGCGAATATTCGCTAAAAATTTATTACCTAAGCCTTCCCCTTCTGAAGCTCCTTTTACAAGACCAGCAATATCAACAAATTCTATAACAGCAGGAATAGTCTTGGCAGATTTAGAAAAAACAGACAATTTCCAAAGCCTTTCATCAGGCACAGCAACGACACCCACAGATGGGTCTATGGTACAGAAAGGATAGTTCTCACAAGGAACACCCTTCTTGGTAAGGGCATTAAATAGCGTCGATTTCCCGACATTTGGCAATCCTACGATTCCGATTGATAGTGACATCCTTAAACTTTAGCAGATTTTGGGTGAAAAATAAAGGAATAAAATGGCGTCTAAAATTTCTTAAAAATCTTTTTTACTCTTTTCAGAATACCTTTTTCTATTTCTTCTCCTTCAAGAAGTAGATAATTATAATCTGAAGGATATCCGACAAGCTCCATATAGCTTTTACCTTTTACTTTTTTACCTTTTATTTCTACTATTACATCCATGGGTCCTTCCCAATAATTTATCTGACCAAAAATCATTTCCTGTTCTTTAGCTAAAGCTTTAGTCTTTATAATCATATCTGCTTCTTTTATTTCTATTTGCCAAGAAAGTGGGTACTTGGTCTTTGTTCTTTTACTTCTCCAATACTTTCCTGTAGATTTTATCTTTGCTTTGTTGTATTGCTTTTGATTTCCATCTTTATCTATTATATCTATGAGAATGTCTGTCCCTATGGTCGGACTATCATATTCTACACACATTATTTCTGTGCCATTTTCTAATTGGAATGAAAACCAAGTCCATCTATCACTTTTACCTTTGTATGTTGTATTTGCCCATTGATGATCCATCCAAGCCTTACCTTCTACCTCTACATCAGCTCCATTTATATTGATACTTCCAGTGACAGATAAATCTGTAAAAGAATAGTAGTAACTTCCATTCTCTGGTGTCCCTACATAGCCATGTCCACCTTCTAAAAGTGGCTTCTTGTTTGAGCAGAGAATTAAATCTATGTTTTTATTCTTAATATGAAAATCATTTGGAGCAATCTCTACGATAGTCCCGTTTAATTCTTCACCTAATATATGAGCGTTTTTGTAATTTATATAAAGTAAATCTTTTTTGAAACTATCTTCTGTTATGAGTGATAAGTTTTGAATTTCTTTATAAGTTTTATTATTCGAAATATCTGTGACAACAGAGTGCGCAAAATGCACATAGACCCCCTTCTTGAAAATATCTTCTATAAGATGAGGGGCCAGATGTACAAGATTCACCTTGGTAATATCTACCTTGAAAAAGCAGTTCATGAAGCTGTATTCCTTGCCTAATTTATCTTTCAGGTGACCATTAAAATACCACCATTCCACAACAAAATCATGAGGGCCATTATCCTTCGGTAATTTAATATGTTTTATTGTATTCATAAATTAATTATATTACATTATTAAAAAACCATAAATACTAAACCTGTTATTATTAAAACAAAAGAAATTATTTTAATAACAAGATGTTTTTCATGAAAAATTTTATTACCTGAAATTATAGACCAAAGAACTGAAAAACCTCTCTTGACACTAGTTATTACTGAAGCAGGTGCATAAAGATAAGCAAAACTTATAAGTACACCACTTATACCCCTTGGAAAAGATTCGAAAAATAATTTTCTTTTAAACAAGTACTTGATTGGATTTTCTTTATATTTCCAAAAAGACATTACTAGCAAAAAAATTAATATAAAAAATAAAGTTATTATATACTGACTTTCGACTGAATTATAGTGAGTAATACAATACTTATATATGGAAATAGTTACGGCTGCATTTATAGACATAAAAATAACATACCCAATACCTTTTTTATTTATTCCATGATTTAAAAGTAAAATTATAAGTCCTATAACTAAAATAAATATCCCAATCAATGAATTAATTTCTAATTTGTAACCTAAAAATGTATCAATAATTAATAAAAGAGGAATAGTTGTAATCATTAAAAAACCACAAGTACTTCTATCTGCCTCTATTGTCGCATGAAGAGAAATATATACTTGCAGAATCTCAAGAATAATAAAGATTATCATTAAAGGAATTGAGGCAATATCAAAAAGGAAACTATTTTTTACAATAGCCATGATAATAAGAAGAATAAAAATCCAAAAGAAATTTAAAAAACCAAAAGTATAAATATTTTCTTTTTTATTAAAAACTTCTGATCTTCCTGCAGAAATAGCAAACTCATCAAAAAAAGTTCCTATAGCTGCTAAAAATACACCAATCATATAAAATTATTTCTGCATTAAACTTAAGAGTGGAGCGAGGGCTTCCCTGTGCTTCATAATATCAGCCTTGTATTTATTCATAACTAAGATAGCAGCATATTGCTCGGCTGTACCTGCCTTCTTCTTCTCTTCTATTTCTTTTGTAATTTTTTCAAAAAGTTCTTTGACTTCCTTGTTACTTTCAAGAGCCTTTAAACTCTCGGCAATCTGTGGATTTTCGTCTAGTTGTTTTGCGACTTGCTCTGCTTGGTCGGCAGACATCCCCTTCATTTGAAGAGCCTTTTTTGTTATATATGATTTGAATCCCATAATATTCATATATTATCATAAAATGTGTTAATATGCGAAATATGAATAAGGTTATTGTAATACTTGGTCAGACTTCCACTGGGAAAAGTGACTTCGCTGTGGAAATTGCAAGACAAACCAACGGAGAAATAATCTCGGCTGATTCCAGACAGGTATATAAGGGTATGGACTTGGGTACAGGGAAAGTAACAAAAAGAGAAATGAGGGGTGTACCCCACCATTTGCTTGACGTAGCTTCCCCATCTAAAGTTTTCTCAGTAACTGATTTCCAGAAACTTGCAAATAAAGAAATAGAAAAAATAATTAAAAGAGGTAAGACTCCAATAATTTGTGGTGGTACAGGATTCTACATAGATACAGTTGTAAACAACACATTTTTCCCTGAAGTTCCACCAAATAAAAAACTTCGCGAAGAACTTTACCAACTCAACGCGATCGCGTTAGTTGGGTATTTAGAAAAGCTAGATCCTGAAAGATTACAAACTATAGATAAAAACAATAAAGTTAGATTAATCCGTGCCATAGAAATAGCTAAAGCTCTAGGTAGAGTCCCAGTGCTTTCCCCTAGGTCGGACCTAGGGGAAAGTAAGTTTGAAGTTTTAAAAATTGGACTTACTGTGCCAGATGAAATACTAAAAGAAAGAATCAGGGCTCGCCTACTTGCCCGTATTAAGAAAGGAATGCTAGAAGAGATTGAGAATCTTCATAAGGCTGGATTGTCGTGGAAGAGAATGGAAGCACTAGGTCTTGAGTATAGATACGGGGCTATGTATTTACAAGACAAAATTTCAAAAGATGAAATGATAGAAAAAATAAATACTGAAACCTGGCATTATGCCAAACGCCAAAAAACATGGTTCAAGCGTGATGTAAATACTATTTGGATAAACCCAACTAAAAAATCTGAGGAGACAAAAGCTTTAAAAGAAATAAAAAGGTTTTTGAAATAATTAATGTTTCTTTTTTAATAACTTCTTTCTTCTAACTATTAAAATAATAACAAATATTAAATTGGCAAGAGTACTAGCTACCGGAGATAAATATGTTAAAATATTATACTGTTGTAAGGCAAAAATACTCAATGCGTGTCGAATAGTAACTATTTCAAACAAAGATAATGTTTCTGAATGTGGATTATTCCATGATTTTCTTATTGTAGGAACAAAGGCTAAAACATCAACGATAACTATAATTACAATAGACAAAACTGGCTGTTTAGCTACCAGCCATAAAAGCAAAGCTATCAATGAAAAAATTAAAAAGATGATATCTAACCAAGTAATATCTTTATTCTTTTTATATAAACCTAAAATAAAAATATAAAAACATACTATAAAAAGAACTAGGGTAACTAAAGAGCCTATTCCTGCTCCTCCTTTCACCTGAAGGGCAAAAGTAATTCCAACTGTAAATACCCATATGAGCCAAGTAAAGGTATGTGGAATGGTCTTATTGTTTATAGTATCTTTGATGTAAGGAATATAACCAACAAACATCAATATAATAGTTATAATACTTATTAAAATTTTGTAATCTAACATATAATTTATGTTGCGGGCCCACGAGGATTCGAACCCCGGTCGCTCCTTTTGGAGAGGAGAATTCTACCACTGAACTATAGGCCCTAAAGTAATAACTTATCTAATATAGCATAAAAACTAAAAAATCCCCAGATGGGGATTTTTTAGTTTAACCTGTGATTTTTGCTTCTTTGTGTTTGGTGTTTTTACCGCAAGTTTTGCAAAACTTGTTTAATTCAAGCTTTTTTGTAACTAATTTTTTATTCTTACTTGTATAGTAGTTAGCATTCTTGCACTTACTACATTTCAATCTTAAAAGTCTATCTTGTGACATATTGCATACAATACTATAAAACTCATAAAAATGCAACTACTGATGGAAGGCGGGTATATTCGAAATTTACGAGTAGGTGTGGGCGCGCCGTAGCGGAACGAAGTGGAGCGGAGAGGGATAAGCGAGTAAATTTTGAATATACCCGCCGAACATCCTATCTTATGATTCTTGGCAATAAGGCGCTTATTTTCGTTGTAACCTCGTAATTTATAGTATCCATCCTTTTCGCCACATCTTCAGCTGTGATTTTAGCTTTATCTTGTATTCCTATTATAACTACCTCATCGTCTGCTCGCACATCTTTAACATGCGATACATCTACTACAATCATATTCATGGCAACTCGGCCTATAATCTTCACTTTTTTGCCTCTTATCAAAAATTCTCCATTGTTGGACATTGAACGCGTAAGTCCATCGTAGTAACCTTGAGGAATGATGGCTATCTTGGTGGCCTTCTTGGTAATGTAAGTCAATCCATAACCTATAGGATAATTGGCAGGAATAACTTTCACTTGGGCGACGTGAGTGATCCACTTCAAAACTGGTTTTAGATTTATTTTCTTTTTATTCAAATACTCCAAATGCTCGCTTGGCCATAGACCATATAGCCCAATACCTAAACGAACAATATTGTGAAGATTCTCCCCTTTCTCATATACTAGAATTCCCGACGTTGCAGATATATGAGTGTTAATATTTGGATATCCATTCTCTCGGAAAATTTCCACACACTTATGATATGTATCTATTTGTCGATTGGCATGAGTAGAATTCATGGTGTCCTCGATATTTGCAAAATGCGAATACACTCCATCGAGAACAATGTTCTTCAGAATTTTTATTTCTTTTATAATATTCTCTACTTGGGAAGGCATTATACCCTCTCTGCCTAGATACGAATCTATAGCAAGATGAACCTTTGTTTTCTTTTTAGAAATTTCTGCAACATGATTAATTTTCAAAAGATGTATCAAGTCAAAAGCAGAAATTATAGCCCCTATTTCTATAGCTCTTTTTACCCCATCTTCATTTGTATATCCAAATATTAAAATAGGTTTCTTGCTTACCTTTCTTACTCTCTCAGCCTCCTCTATGCTATCTACCTGAAAATAATCCACGTAAGGATTTGCAATCTTGGCTACCTCCATGTCTCCATGACCGTAAGCATTGGCCTTTATCACTATGGCAATTTTAGTCTTCCCTTTCACCAAACCTTTAAACTGCTTGATATTGTGTATCAAGTTGTCTTTAGAAATTTCTAGATATGAAAGAGATCTCTCTTTTGTTTTTGCCATACAACTACTATACGCCAAATAAAGAATATTTTCAAAATTGATTTTTCTGATTTTTCTGTTAGAATACTAACATTGCCGGAGTGGGATAAATATAAACTGCTTTATATTTATCCAGAATGTAATCATTCTGTGGACCGCCACTTTCCGGTAATTTATAAAGAGAAATTCGCAGTATATTTCTCAAATTGCCGGAGTGGCGGAATTGGTATACGCGCGCGACTCAAAATCGCGTCTCGCAAGGGATGGAGGTTCAAGTCCTCTCTCCGGCACAAACTAAAATGACTAAATTTAAAAATTTAGTCATTTTACAATTAAGAAACGGCCGTTTCTTAATTGTAATTTTTAATTATAAAATCTCTGGTTCTTGAACAAGCTCAATTCCAAATTTATCTTTAACTATTTTTATAATTTCGTCACGAGCTCTTATAACATCTTCACAAGTAGCGCCTTCTTTGTTTACTAACACGAGAGCATTTTTATCATACATCGACACTTTTCCAAAGGACTTTCCTTTGAGTCCTGCATTCTCTATAAGCCAACCAGCTGGTACTTTCGTATGAGTATCATCAACAGAGAAAAACTTTGCATCTGGATAATCTTCTTTTATTTTATGTGCAACAACTTTCTCTACAATAGGATTCTTGAAGAAAGAACCAACGTTGGGAATTTCATTTGGATTGGGAAGCTTACTTTGCCGGATACTTATAATCGCTTCACGTATTTGTGCCAATGTCGGAATATTTATATTGTTGTCTATAAAATAACTTTTGATTCCTGGATAGTCAGGCAGTCTTGGTATGGATTTCGAAAGTCTATAAGTAACACCTGTAATTATGTACTTGCCTCTAGCTTCCCCTTTGAAAATACTATCTCGATATCCAAACTTACAATCTTTATTTGAAATATTAAATACTTTTCCAGTTTCTATTTCATACACTTCAACTTCTAGAATTGTGTCTTTCACTTCTGCTCCATAGGCACCTATATTCTGTACAGGACTGGCCCCTGCTGTGCCCGGTATTAATGACAAAGATTCAAAACCTGACAAACCCATACTAACGGTACGAGAAACAATTTCGTCCCAAATTTCTCCTGCACCCACTTTGATATCTACATAATTTTGTTCTTCTGAAACAATTTCAAAACCCTTAATTTCAATCTTAAGAGCAAATACATCAAGAACTCCATCAGAAAAGATAATATTTGAGCCACCTCCTAATATAAAAATAGGAATATCTTTATATCGTACATCGGTGTGAACGATGGTCCATATCGATGTAAGATCATAAACTGAAGATACAATACAAAAATAACGGAATTGCCCTCCTACCTTAAGAGTTGAATAACTTTTGATATCCACATAATCTTGTATGTTCATGTATTGCAATTATATCATATATGAGATAAAATAGTAAATAGTGATTATTAACAATTATTTATTAATTTAATCAAATATGAAAAAACAAAGTGAATTACAAAAAATAGGGCTTTTTATTAAGGAATTACGAGAAAGGAAGAATATGACTCAAGAAGCTTTCGCCAAGGCCCTTGAGACATCTCAGTCGGCGGTAGCTCGTATGGAGAAAGGTGAGCAAAACTTCAGTACTGAAATTCTTGGTAAAATAAGTGAAGTACTAAACCACCAAATTGTTTCCATAAATGAATCTATCGACTTTAAAATTACAGGCGGACGAAAATTAAGCGGTAGTATCAATACAAACTTCTCTAAGAATGGAGCAGTTGGTCTTCTCTGTGCTTCACTCCTAAACAAGGGCAAAACAACACTTCATGGTATAGCTCGCATAGAAGAAGTTTACAGAGTCATAGAAATACTGGAAAGTATTGGCGTTTCTGTAAAATGGATAGACAACAACTCTGTCGTCATAACTCCGCCTGCCAAATTTAATCTCGATAAAATTAATGTAGAATCTGCTATTATAACCCGCTCAGTCATCATGCTTATCGGTCCACTTATACACATTCTTCCCTCTTTCTCTATTCCTCATGCCTCTGGGTGCAAGCTTGGTAAACGTACTATTTCAGCGCACACATATGCACTAGAAGACTTGGGGGCTAAAATAAAGACAACTAATTCAGAATATAAAATAGAAACTAAAAAACTTAAACCCGCAAATATTATAATGTATGAAGCCGGAGATACTGCTTGCGAAAATATTCTAACAGCTGTAGCTAAAATAAATGGAACAACTACAATACGTTTTGCGAGTGCAAACTACATGGTCCAAGAGATTTGCTTCTTCCTTGAAAATTTAGGGGTACAAATAGATGGTATCGGGACTTCAACACTTGTTGTTCATGGAGTAAAAGACATAGATATGGATATAGAATATACAAATAGTGAAGATCCTATTGAATCCATGATGTTCATTTCAGCAGCTATTGCAACTGACTCAGAACTGATAATTAATCGTTGCCCTATAGACTTCCTTTCTCTTGAATTAGAAAAATTAAAAAGGATGGGATTAAAATATAAAATTATAAAAAAATATAAATCTTACAATGATAGAACAAATTTAATAGACTTACACGTCTTCCCTTCTAAACTTAAGGCGCTAGAAGATAAAATACATGCTAATCCTTACCCAGGAATAAACATGGACAACCTACCCTTCTTTGTACCTATCGCGATTAAAGCTAAAGGTCAAACGATGATACACGACTGGCTATACGAGAACAGGGCTATATACTTCACAGAACTTAATCGTCTTGGAGCTAGTGTCACTCTCGCAGATCCACACAGGGTCTACATTCAAGGAGGCACACCTCTCAAGGCAGCTCAAGTCGTCTGCCCTCCTGCTCTCCGCCCTGCCATGATAATCCTTATAGGAATGCTTGGTGCTACAGGTACTTCTATTCTTCGTAATGTCTACATGATCAATCGTGGGTACGAAGAAATAGCAGACCGATTAAATGCTATTGGTGCTGATATAAAAATATTGAAATAGTAATCAACTTAAAACTCCCCTAGGCACGGCCTAGGGGAGTTTTAAGTTTGACTGGTGGGAATTTTGTTATTTTATTTTATCAATTTTTTTAGATAGAGAGATGTCTTTTGCTGTCACTTTACCTTTTTCGTGTGTAGTTAGCTTCACTTTGACCTTTTTATAAGCAAAAATTTCTATATCTGGATGATGTTGTACTTTCCCTGCTAATGGAACGATCTTGTTTACAAAATCAACCGCTTCAACAAATCCTTTAAATACAAAAATTTTTACCAGTGAATTATTCTCATTTTCCCATTGATTTTTCATAAATCTAGTTTAAATAATTAGAATTATATTTTATAGCTTTTCCTCTTATAAATTGAGTAATATTTAATTCATTTCTCCAATAACCAAAACCAGACCTTGAGGATCGATCTTCTTTCTTTGTATATATTTCAGGATCTACTAAAATAGTTTTAATTTTATTTGTTTGTTTATCTTTATATTTAATTGAAAGCCATCTACTATCAATACCCCCAAAACCAGAAACCTGACGAACTGACTGTATCTCAGAATAATCTAAAATTTTCTTTTTATTAAAAAATTGTATCAAAATATAATCTTCATAAACTTTAATATACCTAAGCATATAAAGAGGACGAATAAATAATATTAACATCATAGGATAAATGAGATAATAGACACCTCCTATAGTCTGACCAGAAAGTGTAATACTTCGAAATGCTGCATATGGCATTAAAAAAATAAATATAGCAATTATGAAATAATCTGCACATGTATTAATAATTGAACTTTTATATAATGGTTTCATAATTAAAATTTAAAAAATATATACATAAAAATAATAAAATAAATATAAAATATTACAAGTCTTTTAACTACATATAAATATGGACTATAAATATTTTCACTTAAAAAATTAGAATTTATTTTAGCAACTTCTCCTTTAATATATTTAGTTATGTTCATCTCTGGTCTAGCTCTAAACCTAATTAAAACATAGTTGTCTTCTTTTGGTGTAATTAATTCAGGTAAAACTATTATTGTGGTTAATTCATTTGTTTCATTATTTATATATTTTATCTCAATTATCACATTATTATATCCATCTAAAAAATATTGGCTGACTGATTGTATTTCTTTATAATCTAGTATTTTTTCTTTATTGTTATGCAATGAACGAATTATAATATTATTTTCATTTACTGTAATATATTTTAATTTAATTAAAAAACAAAGAAACTCATATAAAAATGGAAGGAAGCCAATAATTAAAAATAAATGAAGATTCTTAGCAAAATTTTCATTTATTAAATAATAAAAAACAAAAAATATATAAAAAAATATAAATATTAAATAAGATATATAAATAGAATATGTAAAATATTTTGAACTTTTATATAATGGATTCATAAAATTTTTAGTTGAAAAAAATAAAGGATATTAAAACAAATGGTATTAATGACAAGAATACCCATTTAGCTAGATACCAACGAGAAGGTTCGTCCTCAACTTTGTACAGAGGATTGACTTTAATGATTTGTTCTCTTATATACTTCGTAATGTTTAATTCACCAAACACTGTTATCCTCTCTCTGATAGAATACATTTCAGGAAATACAAATATTATTTTAGATTTGCCAATATTGATATCCTTATATTTGATTGAAAGTATATACCAATTTGAGCCAAAAATATTCTGATTGATCCATTCTATATCTTTGTATTCAAGGACCTCTTCTCCTTTCAATGACTTCATTAAAATATTACTTTCTGTAACTTTTATATATCTCAATTTATACAAATCTACAACAACTACAATTGTAGCCCAAAACCAAAAGGGTAAAAAGAAAGCTGGCATCCCTTCTGTCCCACTTCCTGTTGTAATAAACACATACAGTTGATAAACAAAAATAAATAAAACTAATGGCACAGCAATATACTGTAGATATGTTGCAAAATTTGAACTTTTGTATTTTATATCCATAAATTATTTAATAATATTAATAATAGCGACCAATGCAATAATTGCCCAGATAATATTCAAAACAACAGGCTGATAATCCTTCCCTTTAAAAGAATCGTAAACTATACCTAAGGCGCCTGACATGTTTAAAAGTTGATATATAAGATTACTAGATGATAATATATTTAAACTTAAAAGAGCATAGGCTCCGAGAATCGCCACTACTCCATACCACCCTAAAACTTCAGAAACAAGACTCTTTTTCATACTTCTATTATAGCAAATAACAAAATGCTATACTATAAAAATATGGAAACGAATAGAGAGAAATTAGATAAACTAAACCTATATTGGAAAGAAAACTGCAAGTGTGAGCTAAAAAAGACTGCTACGCAAGCCGTTTTCGGAGATGGAAATGCAGAAAGTAAAGTAGTCTTCATAGGCGAAGCCCCAGGTAAAAAAGAGGATGAGGGTGGTAAACCATTTATAGGGGCAGCAGGAAAGTTCCTTGGCGAAATGCTTGAAGGTATAGGAATGAAAAGAGAGGATATCTACATAACAAATATTGTAAAATATCGTCCGCCGGACAACCGCGACCCAGAGCCACAAGAGAAAGAGGATTGCAATGAATGGCTGATAAGTGAACTTAAAATAATTTCTCCGAAATTGATAGTCTTCCTAGGGAGACACTCTATGACGAGATTTTTCCCTACGGGGAAAATCTCTGACCTCCACGGAAAGCTCTTAATTAAACCCATCCCAGAGTTAGGTAAGAAGCAATCCTTCCTCCCCCTCTACCACCCTGCGGCGGCACTTTACAATGGTGGTATGAGAGAAACACTCATAAAAGATTTCAATAAAATTCCAAAGGCATTGGAAAAAATTATCTAAACAGTAGTCCTAGCCACAAGTCGGACTTATGTCTAACTACTCTATTATCGTCATGTCTTTGGCACTTATGGTCTCTTCAACATAGTCGGGAATTTCTTCATTGCGACGGAGGAGAACGACGCTGGCTATACCTACCACAATAACCAAGGCAAGACCTAGCCAAGCATAGAATCCTTTACTTAAACTGCTGAGACCATCAGAAGAGACGGCACTGGCTCCGAGGTCATTTAGGTTTATAACTTGTGATGCATTTTCTAGCTGGTTGTTGTTCACTGATTCTCCTTTGACAATATTGCCATTTGAATCTTGTGAATTTGAATTCTGACTAGCCGAATATTTTACTCTAGATGGAGCTCTATTGGGATAGACTGCAAATATCTGACCCCCTCCATCAATAATGCTAATAGAATTAAAATCATTGAAATCAAAACCTGTAATCTTTGGAGATAACTTTATCTTCTTATTGGATAAGATTGTCATTCCTTCGGGAAGAATAAATGAATGCAGACTCCCCTTCACGACCCAGCCACGAAGAGACATTTCGTAGTTAGAATTATTCTCGATTTCTATGAATGGATCGGCTGGAGTGCCAACTGAACTGATGATAATACCAGATGGAATAACCTTTATGGTAAGTCTATCTGTCGCATCGGGACTGATATTGAAACTAGACAGAGAATACGAAAGTGTAAGGACGTACTCGCCCGGATACTGATAAGTATATGAAAATGGATCTGAAGTACTTCCCTCTTTTCTCATACCGTCCCCAAAGTTCCAAACAAATTTGCCCAAAATAATCTTTTCCTTCTTTGTTCCTGTTGTATTGTGGTTAATAATAAAAGGAACTCCGGCAGTAACAACCTTGGGAGAGATAATCTTCGTGGCTATGTTGTAGACCTTCTCTACTTCCTTGGGAGTGCTAGAGCTCGAAGAACTACCACCTGAAGTACTTGAACTTATGGATGTATCGATATTACTATTTGTATTTTCTTCATTTACAATTGGATTATCAATATATGGATATTCTTTAAAAGCAACTATATTCCTAGGGTTAGATCCGTCCCAAATCCTAACCGTTCCTGATGCATTATTAAGAGACATTGACGTATCGGCCACAGGACCATTAAATTCAGGATGTTCCGATATAAAAATATCCTTGTTGCTTGCTAAAATAGCATCTGCACTTGGATCTATTATTAATTCATCATTTATTAAATGTAACTCTGTACCTTCAACATCATCACTAAAACGCCAAGCAGAATCTGATCTACCCGAAATAACTGTTATTGTATTACTTCCATTATTATGTAATTTAATCCACTCTCGGTTTGTGTCAGTCCCTTCTGGATTATACATAACTTCCGTAATTTCAAGATTTGCATATACTGCATGCGAAAAGGCAAAAAATATTATGATAAAAATGACGGAATGTTTAATTCTTTTTATGCTCATAAAAATATTTATTCTAAGACCTTGCGAAGCACATCTTCGGGAACCTCTTTCTTCACTTGGCGTTTCTGCCATGAACGAGAATCAATGATGGTGTCTTCTTCGGCTTTTGCTTCTTCAATATCTTTCTTGGGAGGCAGAGGTACAATAGGAACTTCCTCTTCCTTCTCGCCTTCTCGGTGAGTCGCCGATGAGGCGACCGCTACTGGTGGTAAAGGAACTTCTTCTTTGACTTCTTCAGCTTTTGGTATGAATACTTCTTCCTTAACTTCTGGCTTTGGTTGTGGAACTACAGCTTCAACACTTGAGGTTTTCTCTTCGTGAGAATAATTATGATTGACTGTTTTAGCAAGTAGGTCCTTCAACGATGCTTTCTTCTCCTCTGTTGCTTCCTTGACTGGGGCGACGAACTCTTTCCTTGCTTCCTTGGGTGCCTCCTTCTTAAGATCTGAAAGAGACATAGAGGCTGGGACTTCCTTCTTCACTTCTACGGCTTCAACTTTTGGAATTGTCTCTCCCTTGCCATTGCTTAGACCAATCTTCTGTAGTAATCCCTTCAAAAGTGGTGAAGGTCCTGAATGACTTCTCTCGGGCTTACTGAAATGATTCTTGTTACCATTTTGGCTGGAATTGTTGTGGTTGTTTTTATAATTATTGTTTACATGATTATTCGTACTAATATTCCTATCAATCTTGTTGGGAATTTTAGGATTTGTCTGTTCGTGATTTTTTGAAACCCGAAAATTTGTATCAGTAACTGCGAATTCAATACCGAGCGCGGCAAGAGGTGCAGTTGAAACTTTCTCCTCTTGACGAGAAGAACGAGAAGCTATAAACCCACTCTCAGGCTTAAGCTCACCACTCTTGATCTTGAACATACATTCTTTACAATAGACAGGCCTACCTTCTTGAGGCTCGAAAGGAACCATGGTAACTTTGCCACAATTTGAACAATCGGCTTTGTATTTAGCTTCACCGTCACCTACTTGAAGCATTCCACTCCATTTAGATATTTCATCTTCTACTTCCTGACGTGAACGACAATAAAGATTACGAGAAGAAGTTATGATTGCATCTTTAACACCTGAAGTCGGATCAACTTTAAGGGGAGGAAGAGTCGAAGCAGAGAAAGGACGACTAGTAATACCATCAATCATGAGTTTTAGATAAATATGGAAGTTTGGCAAGTTTACCAAGTCTTGAGCCATGAACTCTGGTTCAAATTCTTTCTCCAAGAAGTCGGCATCATCGGCACCTACGCGGAAAATGATCATCGTCCCTACGTTACCGAAAACAGCATCACGAACCTTTGAGCCATCTTTATTCTCAAGCTGAGCCGTATACTGGTGAGCAACAGTCAAATTCAAACGATACTTACGAGCTTCTGAAAGAATGTTCGCGAAAGAATCCGTAGCAAAATTTTGGAATTCGTCGACGTATAAGTAGAAGTCTTTACGCTCATCCTCGGGAATACGCACGCGCTCCATGGCTGCAAGCTGGATCTTCGTAATAATCATACCTCCAAGCAAGGCTGAGTTGTCCTCACCAATACGCCCCTTGGAAACATTCACAAGGAAGATCTTCCCTTCGTTCATTATTTTAAAAATATCTATAGTCGACTTTGGCTGCCCGACAACATTACGAATAATTGAAGTGGAGAGAAATTGTCCTACCTTGTTCTGAATCGGAGCGATGGCTTCATTTCTGAACTGCTCACGCCATTGCTCGTACTCGTGCACCCAGAAAGCTTTCACAACTGGATCTTTCAAATTACCAATAATCATTTGACGATAATCTTTGTCGACAAGAAGACGAGGAATACCTAGAAGAGTTGTGCCAGGAGTATCGAGCAAGGCCAAGATAGCATTGTTGAGGATGTACTCCATACGAGAACTCCAAGCGTTGGCCCAAATCTTCGTGAAAATACCCATGAGTCCAGAAGCTACCAAGTGCTTGTATTTTGGATCATCGAGTTGAATGACGTTGAACCCTATATGGAATTCGGTGTCGGCAGGGTTGAAATAGATAACATCCTTCTTGCGATGCTCGGGAATAAGGTGAAGTATTTCCTCGACAAGTTCTCCGTGAGGGTCAACAACGCACACTCCTTCGCCATTCTGGATGTTCTGAACGATGAGATTGGACATGAGGACGGACTTACCTGTACCTGACTTACCGAGAATATACATGTGCTGACGGCGGTCTTTGCGCTTGATACCAAAAATACTATCACTATTGCGAAAGTTCGTCTTGGCGAAGTAAGTGACGTCACGATTGTGTGGAATTTCTTTTTCCATATTGTATATATAGTATACATTTATTTATAAAATTATAAAAGGGTTTTTGTAACAAATTCCAAAACACCAAACTTGAGCTTGAAATTTTGCTTCGCAAAATTTTAAGCATTTTATTTTACACAACACATTCTTATTTCCGTAAAGTATACAAAATTATTTGATTATAATATTATGAAATTAAGATTTAAAAACAATTCTTTCACAAACAGCGATTATATATATGTAGATCTGGAAAATCTACCAATGATTGCTAAAAAAAATTCAAACAAATTTTAAAATCATTAAAAATTGAAACGATGAAAAAGATCAGATTTTTAAGTGGGATATTATTGCTTGTAGCTTTTGTAGTTGCATTATCGACAAGTGTCGCAGGTTTCGATCAAAAAGCAAAAGTGCAGAAAATTGAACAAGCGGTTACAGTACCTGAATGGACAGTTAGTTTTACAAGTGTTGTTACTTTTGAAAGCACCAATTATGCCAGGATGGATCAGCCGGTATTACTACTACTTTCGACAACAAACTCTAATTCAAATTCGACTGCTACTTGGATGCAAAAGATGATGAATGATACCGGCCAGGATGTAAAGTTAGCAAGTGTATCTAAATCTACTGAAAGTGAAGTTGCAAATACTACAAAGGTTAAAAGTGAAGGTGATTTGATGGCTGCTACCGACATTGGGCAAATTACATCATTTACTTCTACTACAGAATCAGTTGCCGTTACAAATGGAACTATGATCGGAAAAATGTTGCCAAGCGATGTAGGTTTCTTTCAGATAAGTTTTAATTCATCTAACAATGTAAACGACGTATCGATGATTATGGCTTTATCTTATCCTGGTGCTGAATCACTTATTCCGGTGGTTTAATTATTTGTGGTTTTGAGAAAAGGTTAATTATTATTGAGGAAAAGACCGGAACAACATTTGTTGTCTCCGGTCTTCTACTTTTTATTCAAAATCGACGAGTGGTGGGTGTCGGGTTTGTGGGGTTTACCTTTTAATATTTTAATATCGCCCAAAGTTCCCCTTTTTATAAATTCATTTAAATTCTCATATAAAGCTTCCTGATCATAACCTAAGAATACGACGTCAGGAGCAACTTCTTTGAGAATATTATATGTGCCTATATCTAAGTCACCCAAGAGCACTCTGTCGACTTCGTGAATTTCTAAAAGATTTCTAATCCTTTCTACTTCATTATTCATAGGCTTCTTGCCTTTCAACTTTTCTACCATACTGTCGCGTGCGACAATCGCTATAAGATGACCTCCTTGCTCTTTGGCTTCATTTATAAAAGAAAGATGCCCATCGTGGACACCATCGAAAACGCCAAATATTAATATTTTCTTGGAGTTTATAATTTGAGGCATTATTATACTATCTCCTTCATCATCCATTCTTTGTATGGGTGATTTATACGTCTGACATCCACTCCAGCTATAAGAGGAACACTATAGGTATGATTCTCAGAAATAATCTGAGTCACAGCATCTAGCTTGGCTTCAAAAGTAGTAATAAGGAGCATGGCGTGCTCTACGCACTTTGACTCCCCCTCCCAGTTATAACAGGATGATATAGACCAGAAATCCACACAAGCTGCGATCTTCTTGTCTATAATTAAGCTTCCGAGCTTCTTTGCCTCATCCATATTTTCGCATGTTGTATATATAAATACCATAAAATATATAGACGATTAACTGCACGACCTTTACAATATAATTGTAACACTCTCCCCAGATTTGTAAACAAACTAGTTTAAATTCTGCTGATAGCAATTCTCACAAGCAATATTCTGGTAACCCCATTCTTTGGGATAAAAAGCTTGTATTTTTTGTTTACAATAAAAACAATTATAAGTTGAAGTATCTAATACCATGGAATACTTTACTAAATCTTTTATTCTTACATCAAAATGCTTGCGAGGAAGTGGAATATTGTATTGTTTATAAAATTCTAGTTCATTGTTTGAAATATTGAACCTCCATCCAGTTTCTGGACATATTAAGGCTTGAGTACAAATACTTTCATCTACATCATTTATAGAATCTGGTAATTCACTTGTAGGCATTCCCTCTATATTACTTTCATCTATATCTTGCCAATAACCACCCAGCCCTAAAATTTCTTCTTTAGTTGTCTTTGGAAAGTATAAATAGCTAGTAGAAAAATTAAATGGCCCAGCACTCATAGAATATGGCAAGAATTTCCCATATTCTCCATCTTCTTTCATTTTATTTATAATTTCATCTTTTAATTTTTCATATTCTTCTTTGGTATATTGTTTGTTCAAAATGCAATACTTTTTCTTCTTAAGCCCCACACAACCAAAACAATATTCACATTCTGTGCATAAATCTAAATATTCTGAAAATCTTGACGAAGACCAAGTAGAATATTTAAGCCCATAAGAATTAAGGCACTCGCCACAATTACCAGATAGTTCTATATACCAACAACCATTGGCATTTAAGGTATTACTGTGTTTCATTCCTCTTATTGCATTCACAGCATCTTCTGAATCAGATATTGTATTACAATTTTGACAATTATTTACATTCAAAAGATTATCACCAGTAGAATTATATGCCTTAATATTAAAATTCAGCTTGTGAATTGCTTCATTTTTAAGAATATCTTCAAAGTGTTCTTTAAAAGATTCAATAGCAGAATAAGAACCTAAATTAAAAGATTGTAGCTTTTCTTTATATTCTTCTCTCGTATATTGAATATTTTCTATACAATAACTTTTTCCTCTTAGATTCCAACACATAAAACAATCCTGACAATTGCGACAATCAAAAAGAAAAGATGAATCTATGCAATCTTTTGAATTTCTAGAATAAAAAAGCTTATAACAATTTATACAATTGAGAGATGAGAACAATCTTTCTGATGCATAACAAATAACTGTATCCATAGAATTCTTTACTTTTAAATTTCTGTATGAATAAAGCAAATCTTCACAAAATTCCATAGAGCGAGCTAAATAACAATTTTTTGAATTCCAGACATCATCACAATAATCACACCCTGTATTGTTTGAGCCATTTTGATGAGGATGAGGAACTTTCTCTTGTAAAGACTGTAATTGTTTGAAAAATGATTCACTTGGATTATAATCCACACCATAATCCATAGCATCCCAAGCGTCACTATGCCATTCTTTTAGTAAATAAAGTGGGTAGCGACTTTCTGGTAATACTGTAATCATACTCTCTCCCGATAAATCAGACTTCCCTTTTCTAAATTTACCAAACATCCAAAAAGACAAATGTTGTTTCAGTAAACACCTTGAACATACAGTAGATAATTCTAAGCCAATCTTTTCACTGAGAGATTGTTCTGTCTCTGTTATTATGAATTCTTTACCGCAATGTTCGCAAATCTTTTTCATAATTCTTAATTCTTAATTAAATTAACGGTTCACCACCTTTCTCTTCCTTTTTTACTTCTTCTTTTTTATTGTCATTGACGTTTTCGGTGGTTTCCTCTTTCTCTTCCTTTTTCCCTGTAATTGCGGCTTTCTCTTGGGCGCTACGGATGATAGTGGCTTCCTCTTCAGCGATTAGACGCTGAGCATCGCCAGCTGGGATAGAATACTTGCGACGAGATGCTTCTATAATTCTTTGTCTATAAGATGGATGAGTGGCTGGTAATACTTGCAACGTTTCCCCTGAGAATGGGTCGTAACTCTCTCCGTCAATAGTCATTTTGATATAGAATTCTCCAACTCCTAAGTTGATCATGTCCTTCACATCAAAGATTGGAGCGAACTCGGGCTTCAACTTGGTAGCATCATCCCCTCCCACACGGAAAGTAATAATGGATCCAACGTTACCTAGGACAGCTTGCTGAACCTTCGGTAGAAGCTGAGCAACATACTGGTGAGCGACGATGAGATTCAGCCCATACTTACGAGCCTCTGAAAGAATGTTCTCGAAAGTATCCGTCACAATGTTCTGGAACTCGTCGACGTATACATAAAAGTCGGCACGATCCTTCGGCTCAAGCTTGGCACGAGCCATACCAGCCTGCTTGATCTTCGTGAGGAACATTGATCCGAAGAATGAAGAGTTCTCCTCTCCAATCTTACCTTTGGAAAGATTGATTAAGAGAATCTTCTGTTCGTTCATGATTTGCTCGAGGTCTATTTTGTTCTCCTTTTGTCCGAAAATATTGCGAAGCATTGGATCGGAAAGGAATTGCCCTAACTTGTTGACCAAAGGAATGATGGCGTCTGTATCGAACTTCTCAGACCAGTCGGCGAATTCAATAGCCCAGAAGCGTTTGACCATGTCGTCTTCGATATACTCCACAACTTTCTGACGGTAATTACGATCGGTCAGCATACTAATCATGCCACGCATTGTCGCATAAGGATAGTCGAGCAAAGCCAGAACGGTAAAGCGAAAAACGTGCTCGAGACGAGGCGTCCAGTTAGCACCGAACTGCTTACGCAAAACTTCAATCAAGCCTTGGGTAAGTTGATGCTTGAAAGTTGGATCGATGTTGGAAAGTGGATTGAAAGATGAAGGATAGTCTATGTCGCCTGGATCAATAATACAGACATCTTCGATTCTTTCCTCGGGAACAAAGTTCAGAATATCCTCAATAAGTTCTCCGTGTGGATCGATAATACAAACACCATGACCATAAGCTATGTCCTGACGAATCATTAGCTCTTGGAGCTTGGACTTACCGACACCAGACTTCCCTATAATATACAAATGGCGACGGCGATCAATTCGCTTGAAGCCAAAAACAAACTTCTTTTCTTCTAAAGAAGCTACGTAGTTGGTACGACCGATAAATACAACATCACTGGGATCAACTCTGCCTAAAGTTGGTAGATCTGGAGGTGGTGGAGCATACTTGATAATCTGGATTTTGTTTGGTTTGTTTAGCGCCATATTGAGTAGTGACTATATTGTACCAAATTCTTTTAAAATAGTATATTATGTAATATATGAAGAATGAAAAAGAAGCACCAAAAGATGAAGAAGTAATTCTAATAGAAAAAAAGGAAACAATCCTAGAAGAGAGTGAGGAATACATGAAGAAAATTGGCCCTGGAATTATTACCGGAGCAGCAGACGACGATCCTTCTGGTATTGCTACTTATTCTCAAGCTGGGGCTCAATTTGGGACAAGCTTGGTGTGGCTAGCTCTATGGGTTTATCCACTCGTTTCCACTATCCAAGAAATGTGTGCCCGCATAGCCATGGTCACAGGACGAGGACTTGCTTCAAATATCAAAAGAAATTTCCCAAAGAAAATTCTTTATATTTGTACTATTTTACTTTTCTTTGCTAATACATTAAATATCGGAGCAGACTTGGGAGCTATGGCCAAGGCAGTGCAACTACTAGCCCCAAAGATGTCGTTCGTATTTCTAGTCATATTCACTGGTATCTCTGGGCTACTCTTAGAAATAATCGTCCCTTATCGAATTTATACAAAGTATCTAAAGTGGCTTGTCATAGCTGTGTTCGCATATATTGTGACAGGGCTTATAATCCATATGGACTGGTCAGTTTTACTTCGCGATGGACTTATACCACACATAACCTTCTCGAAATCTCAAATTCTTCTGATAACAGGTATCTTGGGAACAACAATCTCTCCTTACTTATTCTTCTGGCAAACATCTGAAGAAATTGAAGAAGAAATAAGAGATGGCAAGAAGACAGTCGCATCACGTAAAGGTACGACTCACAAGGAAGTCAAAGAAATGCGACTAGATATCTGGGTTGGGATGTTCCTTTCTAATATTGTGATGTTCTTCATAATTGCTGTATGTGCCAATACACTCTTTATAAACGGAATCACAAATATAAATACTGCCTCGGATGCAGCCTTGGCACTACGTCCTCTCGCTGGATCTCTAGCATATCTACTCTTTGCAATTGGAATTATAGGGACGGGACTTCTAGCTATACCAGTACTAGCTGGCTCAACTGCTTACGCTATAACAGAAAGCTTTGGATGGAAGGAAGGACTTTATCGTAAATGGAAAACTGCTCATGCTTTCTATGGAGTTATCGCTGTGTCTATCATCGTAGGGATACTTCTAAACTTTATTGGTATTGATCCTATCAAGGCCTTACTCTACTCTGCTATTGCCAACGGAATAGTCGCTCCTGTGATGCTAGTATTCATAGTGAAAATAAGTAGTAGTAAAAAAATAATGGGAGAATTCCACAACAAGCCAATCACAAAAGCACTGGGATGGATAGCAACTATACTTATGAGTGTTACGGCTATAGCGGCGATAATATCACTGTTCTAGAATAAAACAACATAAAAATATCATCTACTTTGTTGCAGGCTCCGGTTGCTCCCGCAATGTAGAATTACTACATCTTGGTCGCAATCCTCGCCTGCGCCTCGTACCTAATACTTTTCTGTTGTTTTATAAAAAGTCTTGCAAAAATTATAAAATAAGGTAATATATGTGTATCTTAATTATTAATTCTTAATTATTAATTATTTAAGGGCCCTTAGCTCATCTGGCTAGAGCGCCTCATTTGCAATGAGGAGGTGGCAGGTTCGAGTCCTGTAGGGTCCACCCGTAGAAAAAAGAGACACGCGAAAGCGTGCCTTTTTTCTTGGGTGGACCCTAGGAAAGCATTTGTATGCTTTCCGTACAGGACGAGAAAACCTTTTCCATATGAGTGTACTCACGAATGGAAAAGGTGTACTGACTCTGTAAGAGTCGAGAAGCGTACTCGCGGTCATGTAGTAACTTGTGATACACAAAATTATTTGCATACATGTTTAATCCCCTGTATCATTATATTGACAGTTATATTTGTAAAATTAAAAAATAATATATTATGGGGCAAAATTATTTTTGGGCATATTTTACCTTATTTTTTCTTATTATATATTTTATTTTAATGCTCAGACTAACAAGTTGGGTGTTAAAAAAGTATATAAATGATAAATAATATTTATTCCATGAAAAAAGAAACATTTTATTTGGAATCGTGGGATAATTATCCTACTGTTATGCTAAACGAAAAGCCTTATGAAAATTCTGAAGTATGTTATGACCAACCATACTTCATAATATTTAGGGGGTTCCCTTTTAACTAAAACGATTAAATTTTGTTAATATCAGATTTATTCGTTTTTTTATTTACCTTCGCTTCAAAGTCCTTTTTCTGCTAAGATATAAATATGTTAATAACAACTACAAAATTCATGAAGGGTATCGTCGGAGATGATGAGATCTTGGCTGATGGTATACCCCAGATAGCCTTTATAGGGCGCTCGAACGTTGGTAAATCAAGCCTTATAAATGTTATAACCAACAGTAAGGCTTCCCGTACTAGTTCCTTCCCAGGAAGAACTCAAGAGATAAATATATTCCTGATAAATAATGCCTTCTACTTGGTAGACTTGCCTGGATACGGCTTCGCTCGAGCATCGGGACTAGGACGCGAGAAGATAGGCGAACTTATAGACTCTTACCTCTTCAATTCTATTTATACTCAAAAGAAAGTTGTAATGATTATAGATGCTGGTGTCGGCATGACAGACAAAGATATACTCATGCTAAACGAGCTTAGAAATCATCATAAAGACTTTATAATAGTTGCAAACAAAACAGATAAACTAAAGCAATCCGACTATCATAAGAAAATGGCTGAAATCAAAAAAGTGGTTGGCGACCACCCTATCATCCCCTTCTCGAATAAAACAAGAAAAGGGGTTCTAACTCTTGTAGATGAGATATTTAAATAAAATTATTCATATGGTATAATAAAAGTATATGAAACAATCAAGATTAGACCAGCTTTCCGATGGCATATTTGCTATCGTTATGACAATATTAGTGTTTGAATTACGTGTTCCTAATTTTACAGGATTAGTCACAGAACAACATCTCTTAAATACACTTGTAGAAATGGCACCCCTCTTCTTAAGCTATTTACTTAGTTTTTCTTTACTTTTCACTTATTGGAGAAGCCACCACCTCATAGCATCAGTTCTTGCTAAAAATATTGATACAAAATTCTCTAACTTAAATGGGATCTTCCTGTTCTTTGTGGCTCTTGTACCATTCTCTTCTCGTTTCTTAGGACAATATGCTAATTCTGAAACGGCAATAATATTCTTCGCATTAAACATTATCCTTATAGGTACAACTTTATTTAAAATGCGTAACTATGTGATAAAGTCTGGAACAATAGAAAACGTTCCTTTCACTAAAAAAGAAAACGAACATGCCAACATGCATATCCTCTTCCCTGTCGGTTCGGCGATTATGGCTATAGCTGTGTCCTTCTTTAGTAACAGCTTGGCACTATCGCTCTTCACCGTAGCAATACTCTTCAACCTTTCTGGTAATGGTATTAAGGTAACGTTCTTTATTATAGATTTATTCAGAAAAAATTAATCAATATAAAAATTATACAATTCTCCTTATTCCTTCTTCGACTGAATATCCTTCAAAAATTATAGAAAACAAAATATCAACAAATGGTAACTCGACTCCGAGTTTACTACTGATGTTTTTGTGATTTTTAATTGTTGCCAATCCTTCTAACATGTATTTTTTCTTAGCAACAATATTCTCTATCTTTCTACCTTTGCCAATCTCAATTCCAAGTAGACGATTCCTAGAACGTAAAGATAAATCACCTGAACATGTTAACCCTATAAAAGTATTGGGTTCTGCCCCTAAGGAAACCCCTAGCTTCTGTATTTCTTGTAATCCTTTAGTAAAAATATAAGCTTGAGTATTCTGACCATACGATGCTCCTTCGGCAATACCCACAAAAATAGTTACTACATTCTTCATAGCAGCACCTATCTGAACTCCAACTACATCGTCACTTAGCTCAATTTTTAAATTCTGTGATTCAATCTGTTTCTTTACTTCTTCTTTACTAGATCCACCAGCTAAAACCATAGCTGAAAGATCTCCATTTATTAATCCTTCGGCTAAAGTTGGACCGTATAAGAAATAAATTGAATTATGAGGGAATTCCTTTCCTAATACAGTTGATATAAGATCCCCATCTTCATTAAAACCTTTAGAACAAATTATTATTTTCTGATTTATAATAAACTCCTTGTGCTCTAAGAGAGCCTCTTTCACCCTGTATGAAGGAGTTGCGACAAGTATCATGTCGCTCCCTTTTACTTCATTTATTAAAATTTCATGCCCGTTTATTATCAAACGAGTTGCAATAGCTTGACCAAAAGTTCCATAACCTAAAATAGAAATTTTCATACACAAGTATATTATCTCTTTAAAGCAAGTTTAATAATGTGGTCTATAAACTCAGGGGCTGTTGCCCCCACTGCATTAAGCATTTTAGGAACCAATGATTCATCGGTAAGTCCTGGTAAAGTATTCACTTCAAGCGCATAAATACCCTTCTTCGGATGTATGATAAAATCACTTCGTGAATAATGGTCCAGATTAAGCCCTGTGTGAATAACCTCGGCCAGCCTTAGGAGTTCCTCCTTTTCACTATTGGAGAAATTGCCGGGGCAAACTTCTTCCGACACTCCAGTGTACTTGGCTTCATAGTCAAAAAATGTTTTACTAGTAGGAATTCGTATCTCAATAGGAGGAAGCACATAAACAGCCTTATTACGAAAATTATTAACAACGCCGACTGTCGCTTCCTTGCCTTCTATAAGTTCTTCTACTAGAACATCGGTCTCCATGTTTACACCTTCCATAAAAGCAGATATTAATTCTGGATAAGTCCTACACATCTTCATGCCCACAGAAGAACCACCAGAGAGAGGCTTCACTATCCAAGGAGGTACTAACTTGTCGTGAATTTGCTTTGCAACATTAACAGCATAAGTTTCAAAATCACCATCTTCTTCGTGATACCGAGGCACCACAAAATGATTTGGGGTCTTCACTCCAAGTCTACTAAATTGTTCTTTGGCTAAAACTTTGTTATATCCTAAAGCAGAAGCGAAGGCTCCTGAACCAGTATAAGGAATCTTCCATTGGTCTAGCATTTGCTGAACCTTGCCATCTTCGCCAAAGTCACCATGTAGGGCATTGAAAACAACATCCACAGAATGGAATACATCTGCTGTCGATACAGGCTTGCCATTTATATGCCAAACACCTTCCTTGTCGATAAGAATGTCGATGGCTTTATATGTTTGATTTAACTTATCTCCTCTCAAATGAGAAAGGACATTACTTCCCGTCTTAAGAGATACTTCGTACTCACCACTTATACCCCCACGTATAACCCCAACTTTTATCATAGAAGTATTATATCAAGAATTACTTATTTAAGAAACTTTTATTTCTCTTTTGTTTATGGAAAGTAATTGCAAACCTATGCGACTCACTATTGGCAAGTAGGATCTGCTTTTTGTATATTTTAATTATTTCTTCACTCCCTATAAGTGCTTTCGGTCTATGTTTGTCATCTTTCACAACTCCGACTATAGGTACCTTAAACTGATATCTGGCAAGAATTCTCTTGGCCACATTTACTTGAGCGGTACTACCGTCGACAACAACCAAACTAGGTAGTCCCCACTCTGTATGACGCAATCTACGAGAAAGTACTTCCTCGAGTGCTCCTGTGTCATTCGCATCACTTTGAGTTCTGATAATGAACTTCTTGTATTCACTTTTATTGACTTCACCATTCTCAACGACAGTCATAACTCCCACCATATCCTTGCCTCCCATGTGAGCCACATCATAAGCTTCGATACGAAAAAGCGAAACAGGAATATGCGAATTTTGAGTCGCGTCGGAGCCCTTTAGGGTAAAGCGCGAAAAATTCGCATATTCCTGTGAAGCGTTTTTCTGTGGAGCAATTAAATCTTCTTTTATAAGAGCAACATCATTTATATGATTCAAAGCAAAAATTCTATTCTTAACTTCACCAGCTTTCTCGAATTCTTTCTTTTTTGCAAAAGCTAGCATTTCCTTCTTCAAATTTATTATTATGCTTTTCTTTTTCCCTTCGAAAAATAATTTAAGATTCTTTATATTGTTTTTATATTCAACTATAGGTACTAATCCTATTTGTTTGTAAAATTCTCTATTATTTTTCTTTAACGAATCATTATCAAAATACGGGAAAATTCTACGAATGATTTTCATCGCTTCTTTTAATTGCTGACCATTGGGGAATGGACCATAAACTTTGCTATACAACTTTTTATCCATTCCTCTACCACGAACAATTAAAACCTTGGGTAATTTATCTTTGGTAATGCAGACATAGTTGAAACTCTTATTGTCTTTCTCTTTGGTATTGTATTTCGGCTTATATTTCTTTATTAAGTTCGCCTCAAGTATTAAGGCTTCCAGCACACTACCAGTTTCCTGCCATTCTACCCTATCCGCTTTTACCGTCATATCTAAGATATGTGACCCTCTGGTAACGATGATATCCTTAGAAAAATAGCTCTTTACCCTATCCCGCAAAGAAGTGGCCTTGCCTATATAGAGAATCTTATCCCCCACCTTGAAAAAATAAACCCCTGATTTATCTGGCAAACCTATTTTTTTGACCTGTTGACTATTCATATAGATTATATTAGATTAAAAATAGATATTGTACAAATGTTAAACTAAAAAATGGAGGAGAAAATCATGCCAGACAAAATTCAAGAAATTGGGAAACGTGGTTCAGTGATAAATTTAGTAGTATTCAACACCAATCCAAAAAGAGAAATTTTCCGTGATCATGGAAATATAAAATTAGCTGAACCGATCACACCAGGAAGTTCCATAAAAGAATTTTCTGATGACTCAGGAGTAGGTTTTGGTGTCACCAACACAGTACGATCAATAGAACCTTCAAAAGAAGAAGGTAAATATATTGTTAAGACTGTTGTGTATAGAGAATGTGAAGTTACTTTATTAAATTAGATTCTCTGTATATTTACTCAAGAAGCGCCAATAATACGCGCTTCTTTTTTTATTTCCTCTTCAAAACTTTTTTAAGATATTTACCCGTATGACTTCCTATTGTATTAGCAACTTCTTCAGGAGTTCCCTTAGCTACAATCTTGCCACCACCTAACCCTCCTTCAGGACCAATATCTATGATATGGTCTGAAGACTTTATAATATCCATATTGTGCTCTATTACCACTACACTATTGCCTTTATTTACAAGTCTATTCAAAACTTCAAGCAACTTAGCTACATCATCGTAATGAAGTCCAACTGTTGGCTCGTCTAATAGATATATTGTTTTCTCTTCATATGGTCTAAAAAGTTCTGAAGAAATTTTCACACGTTGTGCTTCTCCTCCTGAGAGAGTTGTAGCAGACTGACCAAGTTTCACATAGCCAAGACCGACTTCCATAAGAGTCTTCATACGATCATAAACAGCCGGAATATCTTCCCAAAACACAATCGCTTCTTCAACTGTCATTTGAAGAACTTCATAAATATTCTTCTTCTTGTACTTCACAGTCAGGGTCTCCTTATCGAATCTCTTGCCATTACATACGTCACAAGTGACATACACAGTAGGAAGGAAGTGCATCTCTACCGCTACCTCGCCATTACCTTCACAAGCTTCACAACGCCCACCTTTCACATTGAAAGAGAATCTATTGGCCTTCCAACCTTTGAGCCTTGCTTCTTCACTTAAGGCAAACATGTCACGGATATGAGTAAAGGCGCCTGTATAAGTAGCCAAGTTGGAGCGAGGAGTACGGCCTATCGGAGACTGATCGATAAGAACGACGCGAGAAGCATATTCCGTCCCAGTGAAAGATGCACAGTTGAAAATCTTTGCTGTTCTAAACTTCCTTTCGTATCTGGCCTGAAGATTCTTGTGAATAATCTCATACACAAAGGAACTCTTCCCACTTCCTGATACTCCAGTAATAGTTACAAGCTTTCCTAGTGGAACTTCCGCATTTAAATTTTCAATATTGAAAATTTTACCTCCAATTATTTTAATAGCACCCTTATCACTATTCCTTCTTTTCTCTGGAATTTCTATTCTGACTTCATTTCTAAGATATGCCAAAGTTCTAGAATTAGAAACGTTCTTTGGTGCATCTAGTAAATCTTGTAAATAATCCGACACGATAACTTGCCCTCCATGTACTCCAGCTTTCGGGCCTATATCTACAATATAATCCGATGCATATATAGTATCTTCGTCGTGTTCAACTACTATGATAGTATTCCCTAGGTCACGAAGATTTTCTAGTGTCTTGATGAGTTTATCATTATCTCTCTGGTGTAAACCTATCGTCGGTTCATCGAGTACATACAAAGCTCCGACAAGTCGTGAACCTAACTGTGAAGCCAAGCGTATCCTCTGTGCTTCTCCTCCTGAGAGAGTATTGGCTTTTCTATCGAGTGATAAATAATCAAGCCCTACGTTCAGTAAGAATTGTATTCGAGCTTCAATCTCTTTTATGACAACCTTCGAAATTTCCTTTTCTTGATCATTCAACTGTAGTTCAATAAAAAAGTCAGCAACATCAGCGATTGATAACTTCGTAACATCTACAATGTTAAGCGAAGCAGAAACATGAAAATTCTTATCCGCGTCGGAGCCCTTTAGGGTAAAGCGGGAAGAATTTTTATGTTTCTGCGAAGCGGATTGGCCTAAATATACATGAAGTGCTTCAGGTCGTAATCGCAAGCCCTTACAATCATCGCAGGGCTCTGTGCCACCAAAATACTTGGTACCAAGCCCATTACAAGTAGGACAGGCTCCGTACGGAGAATTGAAAGAGAAGAGCCTAGGCTCTATTTCAGGAAAAGCGAAGCCGTCAATAGCACAAGAGAACTTGGAAGACATAAGGTATTCATCTTCATCTATTTTAATAATTACAAGTCCGTCTGACTCTAATAGAGCCCTCTCAACACTCTCAGCTAATCTTGAGTAAGAATCCTTCTCATTGTCTTTAAATTCATGAATAGCGAAAGTATCTACGATAACTTCTATGTCGTGTTTCTTTGTCTTCGTAATATCGATTCTCTCTCTTAGTTTCTTGATCTGTCCATCGAGACGAACCTCGGCAAATCCTTTATTGAGTAAATCATAAAGAAGTTGATAATACTCACCTTTCCTACCTCGAACAACAGGAGCAAGAATGGAGATAGGTGCTTCGTTCCATTCGACACCCATTACTTTCTTTTTCTTGTTATCCTTTTGAAAATTCTTTATCTTATCTATGGCAAAGTGAAGTATTTCATCATTTGAAAGCTTCTTGATCTCATTGCCACATTCTGGACAATGAGGGTGCCCGATACGTGCATAAAGAACACGAAGATAGTCATATATTTCAGTGATGGTCGCAACTGTCGAACGAGGATTGTTCGACCGAGACTTCTGGTCTATAGAAATAGCAGGAGAAAGACCAGTAATCTCATCGACATCGGGCTTCGGCATTTGATTCAAGAATTGGCGGGCATAAGCCGAAAGACTCTCCACATAGCGACGCTGACCTTCAGCAAAGATAGTATCAAACGCCAAAGAAGACTTCCCAGAGCCTGACATACCAGTAATAACTATCATTTTATTCCTAGGCATCTCAACACTAATATTCTTCAGATTGTGAGTACGAGCTCCTTTTATTATTATTCTTGCCCCGTCAGAATTTTCACTTTTTTTTATCATATATTTTAAAATTATTTATACTATTAAGCCTCGTTAAACATTAAATTATATTTAGAAAATTCATTCGGGGTTGCTTCTTCATTTCTTTCATATATTTATAAACTTAAACATTCCTCCTATTTGTCATAGGGGGTGTATACCCCCACACCTATATTTTTATAGTTTTCAACGCAGGATTACCTGCAATAAAAATATGGGTGTGGGGGTGAATCAATATTTAACTAGTCACATAATAACACAAAACCATAAGCTTGACAAAGATTTTGAAATAAGTAATATAAGAATGAAATTAAATCATTGCCCTTATAGCTCAGTTGGCCAGAGCATCAGATCTGTAATCTGAGGGTCCTCGGTTCGAATCCGAGTAAGGGCCCGTTTCTTTAAAGTTCGGGGTATAGCGCAGCTTGGTAGCGCACTTGGTTTGGGCCCAGGGGGTCGTCAGTTCGAGTCTGGCTACCCCGACTTAATTTTGTTCATTTTTTCTCTAATTTTATATATCGTTGAGGGTTTAAGCCATTCCCCTCAACACAAACTGGCTGTCGGAATTCATACTCTCGACAGCCTTTTTATTTGCCTAAAAATTTATCATTCAAAACAATTATCTCATCTCGAAGTATTGCAGCTGTTTCGAAGTCTAATTCTTTCACTGCCTTATTCATCTCCTTCTCTTTTATCTTTATTATCTTCTCGTAAATACTTTTATTCCTGTCTTCATCTGAAAGAAGCAAATTCTTGATAGACTCTCTTTCTCCCTTACCCTTATTGCTCTTGCTAGTTACAAAAGTCTTCTTGAACAATTCTACATCCAAGTCTAGCTCTACATTCACAGCCTTCTCGTGTTTGTTCTCGAGCTCTTCTGTAATGTCTTTAATATTTTTTATAATAGTCTTGGGGGTGATACCGTGCTTCTTGTTGTAAGCTATCTGTATATCTCTTCGTCTGTTCGTCTCGCCTATGGCACTCTCTAGCGCCTTGGTCATATGATCAGCATATAGTACTACTCTACCTTCTACGTTACGAGCAGCACGCCCTATAATCTGAATAAGCGAAGTTTCTGAGCGAAGGAAGCCTTCTTTGTCTGCATCCAAGATTCCTATGAGGGCTAACTCTGGCAAGTCTAATCCTTCGCGAAGCAAATTGACTCCGATAAGAATGTCGAAGTCCCCTCTTCTAAAAGAAGAAAGTATTTGAATTCTCTCTATGGTTTTAATATCACTATGTAAGTACTCTGCTTTGAATCCCTTTTCTTTTAAGAACAAAGTTAGATCCTCTGCCATCTTCTTAGTAAGAGTCGTAGCAATAGCACGAAAACCTTTCTTGATAACTCTATCGGCTTCTTGTACAAAGTCTTCTATTTGTCCAGGGTATGGACCATAGGTCGGACCTAGGGTCTTTAATTCTTTACTATTTGCCCCTAGGTCCGACCTAAGGGAACCCATTACAGAGACTGGCCTTACCAATATTTCTGGATCTATAAGCCCTGTAGGGCGAATAATCTGTTCGACTACCTGAGCACTTGTAGTCCTTTCTGTCTCACTTGGAGTAGCTGATACGTATATGACATCTCCAATTCTTTCTTCAAATTCATTGTATTTAAGAGGCCTATTGTCCTTGGCAGAAGGCAGACGGAAGCCGAAGTCTACAAGAGTCTTCTTGCGAGAGGCATCACCAGCGTACATACCACCTAGCTGAGGCAGGGTCACATGAGACTCATCGATAATAGTTAAGAAATCACTCTTGAAATATGAGAGGAGTGTATCTGGGGCTTCCCCTTCCTTCTTTCCAGAAAGCTGTCTACTGTAATTCTCGATACCACTACAATAGCCAACTTCCTTTATCATAGCTAAATCATAATTGGTTCGTCTTTTAATTCTCTCTGCCTCAAGAAGCTTGCCTTCCTTCTCAAACTTTTTTAATTGCTGTGTCAATTCTAATTTAATATTCTTAAGCGCCACTTTTACTTTCTCTGTCTCGGTAATAAAATGCTTGGCAGGGAAAAGGAATATTCCTTGCTCTTCTTTCAAAACATGAGCAGACACAGGGTCTACTTTTAAAATTTTAGAAATAGCACCTCCTGCAAATTCTATCTGATAAATAAAAGTCTCCGATATAGGCATGACTTCTACTCTATCTCCAATAGAACGGAAAGTTCCTGGAGTAAGGTCTGAATTCGTTCTTTCAAAATGAACTCCAAGTAATTTTCTCATAATATCGGTTCGGCTAATTTTAGAACCAATTTCAAGTTTTAAATTTACCTTCTCATATTCTTCTGGACTTCCTAGACCATAAATACAAGAGACCGAAGCTACAATAATGACGTCTGGACGAGTAAGTAGAGACTGCGTCGTAGCATGACGAAGCCTGTCTATCTCTTTGTTTATCTGAGCGTCCTTCTCTATATAAGTATCAGTCACTGGCATATAAGCTTCTGGCTGATAATAGTCATAATAAGACACGAAATAGTGAACAGCGGCATCAGGGAAAAACTCCCTAAATTCTTGAGCAAGTTGAGCTGCGAGAGTTTTATTGTGAGCTATGACTAAGGTCGGCTTCCCCCATTCTTCGATAACATTGGCTATAGTAAAAGTCTTGCCTGTACCAGTAGCACCCAGAAGTGTTTGCTTACGGAAACCCTTCTTAAGACCCTCTAGAAGATCTTTTATAGCCTTGGGCTGATCACCATCGGGTTTATATTCACTCTTTAATTTAAATACTTTGTTTGGCATAATTTTTTAAAAATTCATTTTTAAATTCATGGAATGTATCATTTAGTATAGCATTGCGCATTTGCTTTACAAGATTTGTGATGAAGTAGACATTATGAATAGAAGCAAGGGTTGCTCCTAGCATTTCCTTGGCACGGAATAAATGTGAAAGATAAGCTCGAGTATAATTCTGGCAAGTATTACAACCGCACCCTTCATCTACTGAACCAAAATCTTTTACAAACTTTGCATTGAGAATATTTATCTTGCCGTTCTTTGTAAACATTGTCCCGTTGCGAGCAATGCGAGTAGGGCCGACGCAGTCAAAGAGATCTACTCCGTTTTCTACTCCAGAAAATAAGTCTTCCGGTTCACCGATACCTAGTAAATGGCGAGGCTTGTCTTCTGGGAGCACTTCATTGACCCACTTTACAGCAGTAGACATATCCTCTTTTGCAAAAGAACCACCAATACCAAAACCATCGAAGTCCATTTCTCCTATAACTTTAGCAGACTTCTTCCTAAGTTCTTCACTACGTCCACCTTGAACAATACCAAAGAGAGCCTGAGGAAGTGAAGCAAGAATATGAGAATTCTGAGTCGCGTCGGAGCCCTTTAGGGTAAAGCGTGAAGAATTCGCATATTCTTGCTTTGCTTCCTCCCGTTTCTTATGCTCCTCCAAACTCCTCTTGGCCCAAGAGTGAGTACGAGAAAGAGCTTCTTCTTGGTATCGAGCAGTCTCAGTCGGAGAAGTACATTCATCAAAAGCAAATATAATATCGGCTCCTAAGTTGTGCTGAATCTCGATAGACTTTTCTGGAGTTATATAATGAAGCGATCCATCTAAGTGTGATCGGAAAGAAACTCCATCGTTCCCTATGGTTGCAAGTCTTGGTACTCCATCTTCTGCCGTGGACCTTTCCGGAATAAGCAAGCTAGGATCAGTTACAGAAACAACTTTGGAAAGCTCTTTGCCGTAAGCCACACCAAGAGAAAATACTTGGAATCCACCAGAGTCTGTCATCATGGGCCCCTGCCAATTCATGAACTTGTGCAAACCTCCTGCCTCACGTATAAGCTCATTTCCTGGTTGTAGATAAAGATGATAAGTATTGGCAAGTGTAACTTGCACACCTATCTCCTTGAGTTGTTCGGGAGTCATGGCCTTGACTGTACCTTTTGTACCTACAACGACAAAAGACGGAGTCTCAATAACTCCATGCGGTGTAGTCAGAGTCCCTGCTCTACCTAGAAATCCCTCTAACCTTTTTTCAATTTTAAAATCAATAGCTTTCTTCATACAGGCTTTATTCTCGACTGACGAAAACCCATTTGAGACTCTGGACATTGACGGGAGATCGCAAGAGAACCTTCTTCACTGGGTCGTTGGGAGAGGATATTACTTCTTCTATCGTAGCTACTACCTCCGGTTTAAAATTTGGAAGATAAACGAAGGTGCCATTGGTATAAGGTAAGTCTATGGGAATCGTCATTTCAAAGTTGCCACCTCCACGACCAACTAACTCTACGCTAGTATTGGTACCATCCATCATAGCCTCGGTGACTTGGCCTGGATTGGAATAAAGAGTTACTAAGGATGTATCAGAGTAGACGGCACTTACTTCTCCTAAGGGAGTAACGACGTCAGAGTAAACCTTATCCCCTACTGCTACACCCAAGTTGGTTCCGATATCGATAATGATCGTATCATAAGGTGAAAAGTTTGGCTTCGTTAAAATACTGGAAAGGACAAGATCCTTGGTGGGAGTTGTGCGACCAAATAATTCCTTGAGCTTCAGATTCTCATCTTTCAAAATATTGTAATCAATCATGGAAATTTTGAGTTGAGCATTTTCATTCAAAAGATTTGCATTGTCCTTGTATACGGAAGCCTTTGAACGGAAAATGTAACCCTTGCTCTCTATGTTGTCCACAACAGCAGTCTTAGCTTTCCAGATAGGTCTACCAATAAAGTGCAAAGCTCCGCTTGTATAAGCAAAAACTCCTCCAACTGATAATAATAAAAAGCCTATCAAGAAGATAATATTCTTGACTAACTTTCTCTTTTTCGCTATTTGCTTTTTATCTCGGAACTGATGAATCATCTGTGTTTAATAAAACTTCTTGGTAATTTTCAAAGTCATCAAGTACCACACCGGTACCACGAGCTACTGCGGTGAGAGGATCTTCGGCTATATATATAGGAATCTTAAGGGTTTGCTGAAGTAAAGTATCCAAGCCTCTGATAAGAGCCCCACCACCCGAAAGAACAAGACCTCTGTACATTATGTCGGAGAGTATTTCTGGGGGAGTAGTCTCTAGTACTTCCTTCACTCCATCTACTAAGCTAATGATAGAAGGTAGAATGGCTTCACGTATATCGGAGTCTGTAACTATTACTTGACGAGGTAGACCAGTGACTAGGTCTCGGCCTCTAACTTCAGCTTCCATGGGTTCACCTTCAATAGCGGAACCTATGGCAATCTTCACACCTTCAGCAGTTCTCTCTCCAATGAGTAACTTAAATTCATCTTTCATGTAATTTATAATATTGGTATTGAGAAGATCTCCAGCAATTTTCAAATTCTTTGAGCGAACAACTCCCGAGAGAGATATGACAGCCACATCGGTCGTACCTCCACCGATATCAACTATGACCGAACCCATGGCTTCCTTGACTGGTAGACGTATACCTATAGCGGCAGACATTGGCTCTTCGATAATATAAACTTCGCGGGCACCAGCTGAGAGAGCGGCGTCCTCTACGGCACGTATCTCTACGTTGGTGATACCAGTTGGCACACCTAGAACAACGCGAGGACGAATGAACTTCTTGGAAATCTTTTCTGCCTTGCCTATAAGATAGGAAAGCATTTCTTCTGTAACTTCAAAGTCGGAAATAACTCCATCAATAATCGGTCGAATAGCTCGCACGTGTCCTGGGGTACGTCCAAGCATCTGCTTGGCTTCGGCACCGACAGCTACAATCTGACCTGTCTTCTGATTCACAACTACCACGGAAGGTTCGTTGATGACGATACCGTGCCCCTTCAAATACACCAAGGTGTTGGCAGTCCCTAGGTCGATACCGATATCATTAGAAAACATTTGATAAAATTTTTTAAACATATATAAATTAGGTTCTAGTGACTAGTTTTTAGTTTCTAGTAAACTAATTAGTTCATCAATATTTATTATTTTACCACTGGACTCTGTGCGCTTCTTAACTTCGTATCCTCCATCAGCTAGACTTCGTTTTGAAATAACTATTCTATAAGGGATACCAATAAGATCAGAATCAGCAAATTTCTCTCCAGCACTTATATCGCTACGATCGTCAAATAGAACTTCAATATTTTTTTCTTTGAGTTTATTGTAAAGACCCCCTGCTTCATTCTTAACATTTTCATCTCCACCAAGTAACAATAAATGAACCTTAAAAGGAGCAATGCTTTCTGGCCAGATGATACCCTTGTCGTCAGATAGGACTTCTACTACAGTACCCATTAGTCTACCCAATCCAATACCATAACTACCCATTATGACTAGCTTCTCCTCTCCATTTTCATCTTTGTATTTCAAATCAAAAGGTGCTGAAAATTTTGTTCCAAGTGAAAATATATTTCCTACTTCTACAGCCTTATTTTCAACTAAATCATCTTTTTTAACACCAAGACTTTCAAGAACCTCATCATTATAAACTTCTTTATTGATAGCTATTCCCTTGTTTTCATCGACATAAATAGTGTCTTCACCTGCAGAAGTTATAGTCTGGAATTCATGAGAGAATTTTGAGAAGCTTCCACCAGAAGCAAAAGTAAGATAAGTAAGATGACCTATTCCTGCTCTTTTAAAGATGTTCTTATAAGCTTCCTTAGCCTTCTCATAAAATTCATTGTGTTCCTTCTCATCCTTAGAGAAAGAATATAACGCTTTCCAATAAAACTCTCTTCCTCTTAGAATTCCAGACTTACTTCGAGCTTCGTTTCTAAAGATATTTTTAAAATCATAAGGATATATAGGTAAATCTTTATAAGAATTTATGTAATGTTTCAAAATATTTGAATAAGCTTCTTCGTTTGTAAAAGATAACCCAACCTCTGTTCCATTTTTTAATTTTGTTTTAAACCAATTATCTACCACTTCATCATCCCATCTGTTTGATTTCTCCCAAACTTCTTTATTTTGAATGACACTTGTCCTCATCTCTGTACCACCAATATTGTCCATTTCTTCTCTAATAATGCTTTCTATCTTCTTCAAAACACGAAGACCAAGAGGTAGATAAGAATATACCCCTGCCATTTCTTTGTTTATAAAACCTGCTCTTATAAGGAGTTCAGCATTTAGAGATACTTCATCCGCTGGACTTTCCTTCTTTGTTCTAGTAAATAGTTGTGATTGCTTCATACCCACATACTACCCTAAAAATCACTTTGGGTCAAAACAAAAAACCGACTAGGTCTTGCCTAGTCGGTTTTTAAGTATATAATATAATTATGTCTATTAGAAAGGTAAACCTAGTTAATAATGAGTATTATCATGTATTTAATCGTGGTAATAGTAAACAAAAAATCTTTCATGACAATGAGGATTGTTTTCATTTTATGGGTCTTATGTTTGCTTGTAATTCTGAAAATAATTTCAGAATGTTTGGTCTTGGTGTAAAAGAAAGCCCATATGATTTTGAAAGGGGCAAGCAGTTAGTATCAATAGGATCTTTTTGTATTATGCCTAATCATTTTCATATTCTTATAACACAGATAGAAGATGGCAGTATAAGCAAATTTATGCAAAAATTAACTACTGCATATGTAATGTATTATAATAAAAAATACAAACATACTGGTGGACTTTTTGAAGGTAAATTTAAATCAGAGCATGTAAGTGAAGAGCGTTATTTAAAATACTTATTTTCATATATTCACTTAAATCCAATAAAACTTATACAAAAAGATTGGAAAGAAGTCGGGGTTAAAAATAAAAAAGAAACCTTAGAATATTTATACAATTACCAATATAGTAGTTATCTTGATTATTTGGGGATAGAAAGAATTCAAAACAATATTTTAAATAAAGAAACCTTTCCAAAATATTTTCCAAACAAAAAATCATTCACAAAAGAAATTTTTGAATGGCTTAATTATAATAAATAACAAAACCGACTAGGTCTTGCCTAGTCGGTTTTATCTTTATTTGGCAAATGATCTGCATGTTTGAATCTAATAAAATTGAACCCTTTAGAACTCATAAAATGACAGAAAGAAGCGTGCCCCCAACAAAGTTGTGGAATATCATCTTTACCTATAAAAACAGGAAGGCGTTTCTCACGATCACTTCTAGAATTCATGGAACTAATTATATCCCCCACAACATCTGAACTTATTAAGTAATCATTCAATTTTATACCGTGATCTTCTTCTATTTTTTCTACTACGTTTTTAACTGCTCTTATAATAGAATCATCATATTTTTCAACCTTAATATATTCTTTATCTCCTTGTTTTTTATAAATTATTTCTTGCACCGTAGAATCACTCAAAACTAATTCTTGAACGATAGAGTTAATACCCCCACCTTCTAATTCTTTCCAATCTATTCCTTTAATTTCTTTTGTGTATATATCTAATGATTTATTTAAATATTCTTGAAAAAAAATATTATTTTTCATTGAAAATCCAAAAGATGGTACTGGATCTGTTAACCCACCTTCATGCGAATAGAAAAATTTTCCAGTATCAACATTAAAGCCTGATTTAGGAGTACACGCAAACAAACTTCCATTTTTTATGCCTTCAAAATATTTAGGGGAACCAAGCTTAGCAATCATTCCAGCCTCAACTTCTTCCCCTGTATTGTCATAAATTACCAAATCTGATTTTATAGTATTCCATGATTCAAGACCTCCAGTAGCATTAAATAGTGTATGATCAAATCCTTTTTTGTCGGTTTGTTCTTTTACATAATCAATATCATAAATTTTATGAACAAAAAATTTATTCTCCACAAGATCTTGTTTAAATTCATCTCGTCGATTTCTATTATAATCTGCACCCATTTGGTGAGTAAAGCACTTATTTGGATATTCTCCATTAGAAAATGTTAAAAGTAAACCTTTGAGTAACTCTCTCATTATTTCTTCTACTTTTCTAAAAATAGAAGGTACTTCTTTTTTCATTCCACCAAACATTTCAATCAATTCAGGAGTTGCATTGAGACGATGATCTTCGTCTAAGACAAAAGTAGAAAATTGATTTATAATCTTTTCTTTCAAAGAATGGAAATCAAAAGCTCCCTCATTTAAAAGATCAATGCCCTTATTTTTACATATATTGTTTATAATATTAAATAATGATTTGTCATCAATTATAGTTCTATCATATCCAATAACACCACTTTCTTTTTGTATATATTCAGGATATTCAAAATATTCTTTTTGAGCCTCAATTTTAATACCATCAATTTCAATAATTGAAATTTGTTTTTCTTTCTTTTTAAGATTACTGTTATTTTCTGAGATTGTTTCTTTTGGAGTATTTTTATTTAATCCTTCCATTCCAATATATTAGCACTTTTAAATATAAAAAACCAAAAATCGACTAGGTCCTGTCTAGTAGAATTAGTGAAAATTCTATTTGCAAAATAATGCTTTTTCTGGTATTATGTGGGTACTTTCCGTGAAGGACTTTTTTGTTTAAAAGACCTTTGTAAATAAGCCCTAGACCTATGGTCGGGCGAGCTGGAATGCTTAAAAACGGTTAGTATTATAATTAATTAACCATAAAGTCTATAGGTTCGCCTTAGACAAAAAACAATATGACTACACAAAATAGTGTTATAGAAGAAATGTTTGCAAATGGTACTCACTACGGGTACTCCAAGAGTCGTCGCCACCCATCTACTACCCCTTATATCTTCGCAACGAAGAACGGAGTAGATATTATAAATATTGAGAAGACTAATGAACTCTTCAATAAAGCAATAGAAAAAGTTACAGAGCTTGCCCAAGCTGGTAAGACTATCCTTTTCGTTGGAACTAAGGCAGAAGCTCGCCAGCAAATAATAGAGACTGCTTTATCTTTAAACATGCCTTATGTATCTGAGCGTTGGGTTGGAGGTGCTCTTACAAACTTCCCTGAAATTAAAAAACGTATTACCAAACTTCTAGACCTACGTGATCAAAAAGAAAAAGGTGGCCTTGATAAATATACTAAGAAAGAAAGACTACTAATAGACCGAGAAATGGATGACATGACAAAGAACTTCCAAGGTCTTACAGGTATAACCAAAACTCCAGATGCAATGTTCGTAATTGACCCTAAGAAAGAACACATCGCGGTAACAGAAGCTCACAAAATGAATCTACCTGTTATTTCCGTTATGAATACAGACTGTAATATAAAGCAATCCGAATTCCCTATTATCGCCAACGATGCCTCTGTATCTAGTATCAGTTTCTTCTTGACTCAAATCAAAAATGCTTACAATAAAGGAGTATCTGGAGATAAGAAGTAGTTAAAAAAAATTATTTGTTAAGGTCATACAACCAATCTATAATAAAATCATGTCTATAAAAATAACCGCAGAATTAGTCAAAGAATTAAGAGATGCAACTGGTGTCTCTGTCATGCAATGTAAAAATGCACTTGAAGAAGCAGAAGGAGATATGGAGAAAGCCTTGATTATCCTTAAAAAGAAATCAAGCAGTATCGCTATGAAGAAGTCTGACCGCACAGCCCACGATGGTATCATTGTGGTAGTTGAAGGTACAGGAAAAGCTTTACTTCTTACTCTTCATTCTGAGACTGACTTTGTGGCTAGAAATGCTGACTTTATAGCTCTCGCCAACGAATTGGCACAACTAGCTTGGAAGGATGGAGTAGAAGCTATACAAGCAAAATCTCTAGATATCATAAATCCTGTGGTTCAGAAAGTTGGAGAAAAGATTGAACTTGGAAAGGTAGAGCTAATAACTGGTTCTACTCTAGGTAGCTACGTACACGGAAGTAAAAGAGCTGTCATAGTAACACTTACAGGAGGAACAACAGAACTTGCAAAAGATATAGCTATGCACATAGCAGCTATGAAGCCTGCCTTTGTAAAAGCAGATGACATAACAGAAGAAGATAAAGCGAAGGTTATAGAAGTCTTCGAAAAAGAAGTATCAGAATCAGACAAACCCGAAGAGATAAAAAAGAAAATGCTCGATGGTAAAATATCTACATACTTCAAAGAACAAACTTTGATGGATCAACCATTTATTAAAAATCCTGACCTAACTATCGACAACCTACTCAAAGAGAAGGGTGCGACTTTCGTAAGCTTCATTCATGAATCTATTGGTTAATTATGATTTTAACTATTATCATTTTCTTCATAGCAATAATTAGCGCATTTGGAATGCTACTAGTTCGTGATTGGAAACTTCGAACAAAGAGAGTGGTAATTGACGAGAATACAGAAATATTTAAACCACAACTATCCTTTAAATATTTTGAAAAGATATTCCTATTCTTGGCTAAGCATGTAATTCAGTCTGTAGTCTTGTTTATTGTGAAAGTATGGTACCTGATTGCTACAAAAACAAAAATCTGGTTCCAGAATAAACTTCCTAAAATACACAACTTCTTTAGGAAAGAAACAAACGGAACCGACTCTAGGAAAATTTCCTTTATACAAAGAGCCGTGATTGAATCAAAAATAAAAATAAAGAAAGTTAAGGATAAGATTAAAAAGGAGCATGAAGACAAAATAGAAACACCAGTAGAAACCCCAGTCAGTGAAGAAACAAATGAAGTTGATAAAATCCTATAATATGCTAGTATAGTTGAGTAAGAAATTTGTTTTTATTAAAATGTTTAGCCGGCATAGCTCAGTTGGTAGAGCGCCACTTTTGTAAAGTGGATGTCCGGGGTTCGAATCCTCGTGCCGGCTCTAGAAAAAAATACCCTTTTGGGTATTTTTTTATTAGGCACGAGGATTCGAAAGCCGGACCACCGATTAGTAAATCGTGTCGTGAGACAAGGCGGGAGGCACACGTAAGTCATTCTACTGAATGAGGGTCGTGCAAATTTTCACCAGAAAATTATGCCTGACGATTCCTCGTCTGCCGGCCCTATTATGTTTGCAAGAAATTATGTGTGACGATTCCTCGTATGCCGGTTCAGTACTAATTCGTCTTAACTGTCTCAACTGTTGAAGTTGTTATAGGAGCAGTAACCTTTGCTTTTGTTGAGGTTTTAGGCTTAACCACTTCCTCTGACTTCTTGATACTCTCAAGCTCTGGAAAAGTTTTCTCTATCTCTTCCACCGTTTTAAAACCACTATATACCTTACCATTTATGACGACAGCTGGTAAATCATCTGGAACTTTATAAATAGAAGTCATGGCTCTGATAGCCGAAAGATCCAAATTATAGTCAAATGAATAAACACGAAGATTTGGATATTTTTCACGAAGTGAAGTTAGTACATAGCCCTGCTTGGTACAATCATCACACTTTTCATTTTTGTAGAAATATAAGACAAATATTGATTTCTGACCACAACGTTCAGTAATCTTCTTCATTAATAAATAATCTTTTATCTCAAGTAGAGAGTAATATTTTTTCAAAGAAATAACATTATCGTCAGTACTCCCCATATTACTTTCACTATAAGAAATTTTTTCAGCTAAAGAATTTAATTCAGAAGACAAGACTGTTGTTGAAACATCTTTGCAAGACAATTCTTGAAGGAGAGAAAATTGTGTTTCAGAGGACATTAAATCTAAAGAAATTTTATCTTCTATGCTTTTAAGCTGATCTATTTTTTTGTTATTAAAATAATTCGAAAGCCATAGTCCTGTGATAAATATAGTTGTTGTTATAAACAAAACTATCACATATTTCTTCCAATCATTTGGTTCGTGTTGATGCATAATTAATTGTTTGTGACGCGACGCTCAAATGTCCAACTTGACTCCTTTGAGAAAATTGAGTTATAGATTGCTCTCAACATCCAAAACGGCGCTATCATGCTATAAATAATACTAAAATAAATTATTGAAACAGAAAAATTAGCCTTTCCCGTGGACATTTTTCTCCCTATCAATACAGATACAATGACAAGTATATACAAAAAGATTGATAAAAACAACATGGCTTTTGTATTAATAAAGAACCAGTCAAACTTGTAACCTATCTGGAAAAAGTTATGAAATCCTATAACGTGAATTTGTACAATTTTATTATAAATTAGATTTATAACGTTATAAACAACAGTAAAGAAAACAAAGATAATTCCAAAAACAGATACCATACCCGTAGGTAGTGTAAACAAGGCAACAGTCCCATATTTCTTCCTAAACAATAAATGACGGTAATCTACTAGGTTCTTTATGAACCCGTAAATCCAGCGTAAACGTTGCCTATAAAGCTTCATTACTGAATCAGGAGTATTTGTATAAACATAGGCATCTGGACAATAATCTATTTTATATCCATGTTCCTGCATTCTTAAAGCGATCTCTTGATCTTCAGTATTGTGAGCTTTTCTATATGGACCTAATTCATCAAAAACTTTTTTTCTAAAAGTTGAGAGAGGTCCTGGTGTAACCTGAATACCTCCAATTAGTCCTAACATTTTTTTAATATAAACACCCATGTCATATTCAACCTTTTGAGCATTTTGAATTATGTTCTTTGGATTGTGACTAAGAACAGAAGGAATTACTGCCATATTTCTTGGATCATTTTCAAAATATCTCATTATTCTCTTCAGAGCCTGATTATGAACAAAAGAATCTGCATCAAGACATCCAAAGAATTCTCCTGTACTTTTTTCTAAGGCAAAATTAACGGCTGTGTGCTTACCACCATTTTCTTTATGAAAAGCCCTAACGCTAGTTCCATTATCAAAACCTTGAATAATTTTCCAAGTGTCATCTTTACTGCCATCATCAACTATCAATATAGTTAATTTATCTTTTGGGTAATCAAGGGCAAGAAGTGATTCTATGGTTTTATGAATTGTGGATTGCTCGTTGTAACAAGGTACAGCGATAGTTACTGTGGGATAATGAGATAGTTCTATATTTTTAGGACTCCAAGCTATATTACGGCGTTTGTCTAAAAATGTTACCAAAAAAAAGATCTGTACATATACAGAAATGAATGAAAAAACATAGAAAATGATAGTATATATCCCCTCCATAACTAATGAGCATTATATCATAATTCAACCTCTTTTTCAATGTCTAAATTTCAGTTGTTTTATATAAATTTATGCTATAATCATGACATGGAAAATGAAGAAACAAAAAACATTCCTTCCGAAAAATCTTCCGAAGGGAGACAAATTAATACACCTACAGCGATTATAGTTGCAGGAGTACTTATAATGATAGCAATTTTAATAACTAATGGAGGGGGTAAATTGGGCGGTTCAAGTAAAGAAAAAACCTTATCAGAACAAGTAGGAGTAAACAAGGCAAAGTTCACACAGTGTATGAAAGATACAGATCTAAATGCATTGAGACTAGCGACAAATACTGTAGCAGAAAATTCTATGAAAGGAATTCCGGCAGATCAAAGAGGAACTCCATACAGTGTCATCGTTGGGAAAAATGGATCAAAAGCTGAAATACGTGGAGCCTACCCAATAGCCGATGTTCAAAAATTAATAGACGAGGTTAAGGCTGGCAAAGTAACAACACCATATACGGGAGACCTAGCACCTGTAACAGCAGAAGATCATATCATAGGTAACCCAGATGCTCCTATCGTCATAGTAGAATATTCAGATCTCGAATGTCCTTACTGTAAAAGATTCAGTGGAACAATGAAAGAACTTGTGGCTAACTCAAATGGAGAAATTGCTTGGGTTTATCGTCACTGGGTAGTACATCCTGGAGCACTGCCAAAGGCCGGAGCTGCTGAATGTGTAGCTAAGCTTAAGGGCAATGATGCTTTCTGGAAATATGTTGATCTTGTATTTGGATTAATGAAGACAGAAGAAGATACAACAGCAACAGATAATCTATAAGACAGTTAGGAATTAAGAATTTAATACATCAAAAACAATCTCCCCTGGGCCTTGCCTAGGGGAGATTGTTTTGTTTTAATTAATCAAAATAATTTTTTAGTCTTGCAATCTTTTCATTGTTGCGAAGCTTCTCGTGGACCTTGGCTTCAATCTGACGAATACGCTCACGAGTAACACCGAACTCTTGGCCTACTTCTTCTAGGGTGTGCTGTACCCCATCCATAAGGCCATAACGAAGTTCAAGGATCTTCCTCTCTTTGGGACTCAAAGTCTCAAGTACTTCTCTTATCTGATCGGAGAGAATTCTTCTGGAAGAATCTTGGTCGGGGCGAAGAATCTTGTCGTCTGGAATGAACTCACCACGTGTGGACTTCTCATCATCATCCCCTATTGGTTGTTCTAAAGAAACTGTCTCTTGATTGATCTGTTCTATAATATGAATCTTCTCTACTTCTAAGTTCATTTCGGTTGCTATCTCTTCAACTAAAGGCTCGCGTCCAAGATCTTGAGACAAGCGTCTGACAACCTGCTTATACTTCGAAATAGTCTCTACCATGTGAACCGGAATACGGATAGTACGCGACTGATCAGCAAGTGCACGAGTAATAGACTGACGAATCCACCATGTAGCATAAGTGGAGAATTTGTAGCCCTTTGTCCAGTCAAACTTCTCAACAGCCTTAAAGAGTCCAAGATTACCCTCTTGAATCAAATCAAGCAAGGTAAGGTCAGAGCTTCTGCCCACATACTTCTTGGCAATAGACACAACAAGACGAAGGTTCGCACGAGCGAGTAGATTCTTGGCTTCTATGTCCCCTTTCTCTATCCTTTTAGCAAGCTCTCTTTCTTCGTTGGCTGCTATCAAAGGATACTGGCCTATCTCTTTCAAATACATCTGTATAGAGTCGTAAGTCTTGGCATCTTTACTATACTTGAGAGCTAGCTTCTCTACATCACCCGTTGTATCAAGTAAATTGCCTCCCTCAAGTACATCAATCCCTGCTACGGCAAAACGCTCATAAAGTTCATCTAAGAAAAGAATATCGGTCTCTATATCGGGGAATTCCTTGATAATCTCATCGTAAGTGACGAAGCCTCTCTTCTTGCCTTTCTCTATCATTTCTAAAGACCTCTTTTCATGATCCTTTTGCTTGTTTTCTAGTTGCTCCTTCTTAGAAGCAGAAATAACTTTTACCTTAGGCTTACTTCCCTTGGAAACTTTTTTTATAGCCTTTTTACTTCGGCTCGCCTTAGCTTTAGCAGAGGAGGCTTTCTTGACGACTTTTTTGACAACAGTTTTTTTAGCTGTTTTCTTTGCTACTTTTTTTGTAACTTTCTTTGTCTTGGAAGACTTTTTAGTAGGAGCTTTCTTTATGACTTTTTTAGCTAGGATCTTTTTTTTAGGAACTATCTTTTTATTTTTCTGTTTTATCTTTTTTGCCATAATGTTATTGTGATCTATTACTTTTAATTATTTCTAAACGTTCACCTATCTTTTGAATATCCTTAAGTATAGGCCCTGGGTCAAAGTCTTCATTTGAACTTGACTGTTGATTAATCTTGTCTCTTAATAAATACAAACGTTCTCCTAGTATTTCCCCTTCTAGATTGAGAATCAACTCATCTAAATGACGACTCATATCTTCAATATTACTACCATACAACCTTTCGATATCTTGTGCAAGAAGGTCTCCAAATGGCAAATGAGCTTCATATATTTTATTAAATTCTTCTTCTCCAATCTTTTCCTTGAGTAATAAAAAGGTCTTTTCCTTATCTACTCCGATATCATTCTTATCTTGAAGGAAAATAATTCCAAACAACCTTTTCTCTAAGCTATCTCTCCTTGGAATAAACTCATCCTTACCGGTTGGCATATTCTTCTCTAATTTTGTATTACTCTCTACTATATGATTCTTCTCATAAGACTTGAAATCATCCATGATTGCGTCTATAGGAATCCCCGTCTTGGAATTGATAATAGAAATATAAGAAGACTTGTCTATAGAGCTCTTAATTATAACTAAAAATGGAAATATAACATCTCGGATAAGCTTACCTCTTTGCCTTATGTCGTTGGTATTCTTGCAAATTCTATCTACATGGAAAGTAATAATATCTGTAGAATTCTTAATAATTTCTTTCCATTCATCGGGGTTCTCTTTTATAATATCTGCTGGATCCTTGCCCTCTGGCAATTTGGCTATTTTTACTTGCATATCGAGTGATAGGGCTATCATAGCTGAACGACTAGCGGCCCTGATACCAGCAGAGTCCCCGTCATAAGCAAAAATAATATTGGGAGAGAGTCTACGAATGAGTCCTAGATTATTTATCTTGGATTCTTGATCTACAGTGCTGTCTGTAAAGGCCGTGCCTGACACAGCCACAGTATTGGTAAAGTCTGCTTGATGAGAAAGTATTAGATCCATCTGCCCTTCAACTACGATACTATAACCCCTCTTCCTTATGGCTAGCTTGGCCTTATCTATACCGAATAATACATTGGATTTATTGAAAAGTGGAGTATCAGGACTATTTAAATACTTGGCCTCTTCCTTATCATCTTTATTAAAAATTCTTCCAGAGAAAGCTATAACTCTACCGCTTGAATCACTTATAGGAAACATTATGCGTGAACGAAATCTGTCATATGTGCCTTTCTCAGACTTCTTCACTAAGCCAACAATTTCCAAATCTTGTATTTTATAACCCTTGACTATTAAATAGTCAGAAAGAGATCTCCATTCATCTTTCACATATCCAATTCTGAAATCTTTAATACTATTATCTGTCAGACCTCTACTTACAAGATATGCACGAGCTTTTGGCTCTTTATCAAAATTACTTTCGAAGAACTTGGTAGCTTCTTCTAGAATTTCATAATAAAGTTCTTTCTTCTCTTTGTCATTAGAATCTTTAGGCCTTGCCTCAAGAGTCACTCCGGCACGTTCCGCCAAGAGCTTGAGCGCTCCCATAAAGTCAGTACCTTCAAACTTCTGAACAAAAGAGAATATGTCGCCCTTCTCTCCGCAACCAAAACAATAGTAAGTCCCCCTGTCGGCAGATATGAAAAAGGAAGGTGTCTTCTCATTGTGAAATGGGCACTTCGCTTTAAAATTCTTACCAGACTGTTCTACTTGCATGTACGAAGAAATAACATCAACAATGGAAAGCCTTTCTTTGATTTTCTCAACAGATGATGACATATTTGCTTGTAAAAATTAGAGCCCAGCCAGTCCGAAGCGAAGCTTCGGACTGGCATTATTTATTAAGCAACACTTTCTTCTTCATTCACTTCTTCTTTTTCGGCTTTACTTGCACGTTTTACACCGAAGCCTGTACCTGCTGGGATAAGATTACCGATGATGACGTTCTCCTTAAGCCCACGTAGATTGTCTACTCCGCCACGGATGGCATTGTTGATAAGGACTCTGTTTGTATTTTGGAATGAAGCAGCTGAGAGCCAACTCTTGGTAGTAAGAGAAACTTCAGTAATACCTAGAACGATAGTTCCGGCAGTAGCTGGAGTGCCTCCACCCTCTTCTTCTAGACGGTTATTCTCTTCTATAAGTTCAATAGTTTCAACTATCTCTCCTGGTGAGAAGGTAGTATCACCTGCATCTTTAATCTTCTTACGTGAGAACATTTGGCGAATGATGATCTCAATATGCTTTCTGGAAATAGAAGCACTCTGCAGATCATAAACTTTGTTTATCTCATCTACGATGTACTCTTCGGCAACTTCCTTGCCTCCATACTTCACTATTTCATTGATATCGGCAGATCCGTCTGTAAGTAACTCACCTTTCTTGATGTGAGCACCTGCTTTGACTAACGGCTGACGACGGAAGGCAACTGTATACTCCATTTCATTCTTTTTACCATCGGCCTTGGTATCTGATAGAACTTTAATAGTCTTCTCCTTACCGTTGTCTGTAATTTCTAGCACTTCTCCATCTGTCTGAGAAATAATTGCTGGATTCTTCGGAATACGTCTTTCAAAAATTTCTTCAACACGAGGAAGACCTGTAGTAATATCGACAGTCGCAACTCCTCCAGCGTGGAAAGTACGAAGAGTAAGCTGTGTTCCAGGCTCACCAATAGCTTGAGCGGCGATAATACCTACTGCTTGTCCAAGCTCTACCATGATGTTACGCCCTAGATCTAGACCATAACAAATACGACAGATGCCGTGAGTCGTCTCACAAGAAAGCGGTGTACGAACTAGAGCTTCCTTTATACCCATCTTCTCTAAGAGTCTTGCATCTTCTTTCATAATGAGAGTTCCCTTCTTAAATATGACAGCTCCGTCAGCACCCTTTATATCTGCAAGCAATACGCGTCCATGAATGTACTTGGCAAAGTCATTGCCAATCGCTACGATCTTCTTGCCATTCTTTGTACCACAGTCTTCCTCAGTCACCACAACGTCCTGAGCGACGTCTACTAGACGACGTGTAAGATAACCAGCCTTGGCTGTGTTCAAAGCGGTGTCGGCAGCACCCTTACGAGAACCATGAGTCGTAATGAAGTATTCAAGCGGTGAAAGACCCTCGATATATGATGGAATAATTGGGAAGTCGAGAGTTGCTCCTGAAGTATTTACAATCAACCCTACCATTCCACACATCTGCACCATTGATCCCATACTTCCTCGAGCTCCGGAAGTGATCAGGTCATAAGTCGAACCATTAGGATCAAGCATAGTTGGAATTAATTTTTCAATTTCTTTTTTAGCGTGTTCCCATATTTCAATAACTTTTTGGTATTGTTCATCTTCAGAAAGGAGACCTTCTGCAAATTGTTCGCGAACAATTTCTTCTTCTTTGTGGAATTTAGCCACAATTTCTTTTTTGCTTGGAGGAACAGTCACCGAATCAATACCCCAAGTGACCCCTGAGTAGGTCGCATAATGATATCCAAAATCTTTAATTTTATCTAGAACTTTTGGAGTTGCATCAATACCATAGTGAACAATAAGTTCGTCAACTAGTAATGACATTCTCTTAATTGTAATTTCTTCATTTAGATAAGGAAAATCATTTGGGAAAATACTATTGAAGAATAATCTTCCAACTGTTGTTTCGAAAACTTTTCCTTCAAATTTATCGTATCTAGCAGTATCTGTACCTAGAACTTTAATTTTCGCACGGAAAGTAATAATACCAAGATCGAAAGCTGTAATAGCTTGGTTGGGGCTTGCAAAATACATGCCTTCACCCTTTTCTCCATCAACTGTTTTCGTCATCCAGTAACAACCAAGAACGATATCCATCTTCGGTAAGATAATAGGAGAACCATCTTGAGGCTTTAATAAGTTTTTATTGGAAGCCATGTATTCACGTGCTTCCATTTGAGCCATATCGGAAAGAGGTACATAGACAGCCATCTGGTCTCCGTCGAAGTCAGCGTTGAATCCAGCACAAACGAGTGGATGCACTTGGATAGCATGGCCTTCAATAAGAATAGGGTTGAAAGCTTGAATACCTAGTCTGTGAAGCGTAGGCGCACGGTTTAGGAGTACGTACTTACCACGAATCACTTCTTCAAGTATTGCCCAAACTTCAGGGATACCTTCTTCTATTAAGCGGTTTGCCCCACGAATATTGAAGGCAAGTTCTGTCTCAAGAATTTTGGAAATTACAAATGGTTTGAAAAGTTCAAGAGCCATATGCTTAGGAAGTCCACATTGATTAAGCTTGAGTCCAGGACCCACAACGATAACAGAACGTCCTGAGTAGTCTACACGCTTACCAAGCAAATTCTGACGGAACAAACCTTGCTTTGATTTAAGATTGTCGGACAAAGATTTAAGTGCACGCTTCTGTGAAGCAGAGACAGCCTGAGAATCATTTTGTTTGGCAATGGAATTGTCGATAAGGGCATCTACTGCTTCTTGTAGAATTCTTTTTTCATTTCGGAGGATTACATCTGGGGCACCAATTTCCTTTAATTTCTTTAGACGATTGTTTCTATTTATAACACGACGATATAGGTCGTTTAGATCTGAAGTTGCGTGACGTCCACCATCTAGAGCAACCATAGGGCGAAGTGCTGGAGGAATAACTGGAATGACTGTCAAGAACATCCATTCAGGACGAATACCAGAGTGAAGCATTGAACGGATAAGAGACATTCTCTTCTCAAGCTTCTCCTTGTCGATACTTGAAGCTTTTGGAATCATGGCTAGAGTCTCAGCCTTAAGCTTCTCTAAATCAAGATTCTTGAAAATAGTAAAGATAGCTTCAGCTCCAATACTTGCTTCAAAACAACTTCCATACTTGAGACCGAAGTGATGATACGCTATTTCATTCAAAACTTTACCGGGGACTATCTCGGCTATTTCACGTTTGGTATTTAAGAGCAACTCCTTTAGCTTCTCCTTCTCTTCTTCGTTGTTGGCACTTTTAATCTTGGATTTGAATTCACTTTCTAGGTTCTTGGAAATAGTTTCCTTTTCTTCAGCTGAAACTTTGATAACAATGTATCCAGCAAAGTAAATAACTTTCTCAAGGTCTGAGACTGTAATGTTGAGCAAAGTAGACATACGAGAAGGCACGCCACGTAGGAACCAGATGTGTGAGACAGGACTTGCAAGCTCAATGTGACCCATACGATCACGACGAACTATAGAGCGAGTAACTTCCACTCCACATTTCTCACAAATAATATCCTTGTAACGAATTCTTCGGTATTTACCACAGTAACATTCATAATCCTTCTCTGGTCCGAAAATTCTCTCGTCGAATAAGCCACTTCTTTCTGAACGGCCTGTTCTGTAATTTATAGTTTCTGGTTTTGTAACTTCACCATAAGACCACTCCTTGATCCTCTCGGGTGAGGCAAGTTTCAAAGTAATAGAGTCGAAATTTGTTGTATCAATTATTTTCATATATTTTAATATTATGGTTACTAATTATTCGTTCGACTTTTTTAATTCTACATCAAGAGAAAGTCCGCGTAGGTAGTTCAATAGAACATTGAATGAGGCAGGAATATTTGGTTCTCCGATAGGTAGACCCTTGATAATAGCGTCGAATGTCTGAGAGCGACCCATAATATCATCAGACTTGATTGTAAGCATTTCTCGCAAGGAGTAAGCAGCACCGTGTCCTTCCAAAGCCCAGACCTCCATTTCTCCGAAACGCTGACCTCCGCCTTGAGCCTTACCACCGAGAGGTTGCTGTGTAATGAGAGAGTAAGGACCGATAGAACGCATATGAAGTTTGTCTTCAACCATGTGGTGAAGCTTCAACATATACATATATCCAATAGCAACATCTTGCTCGAAAGCATCTCCTGTACGTCCATCATATAGAGTAACTCTTCCACTCTCTGGCATTCCAGCCTTCACAAGTTCTTCCTTGATTTCTGTAACTGTGGCTGAAGAGAAAGGAGGAACTATAGCTTGGTATCCAAGTGTATGAGCGGCATAACCAAGATGCATTTCGAGTACCTGCCCTAAGTTCATACGAGATGGAACTCCAAGTGGGGTCAAAATAACGTCGACAGGTGTACCGTCGGCCATGAATGGCATTTCTTCTTCAGGTAATATAACTGAAATAACACCTTTGTTACCATGACGTCCTGAAAGTTTATCTCCAACTGAAATGTTTCTGATCTGTGCAATTTCAACAACAATTCTCTTGATAATTCCTGATTCAAGATTGTGACCCTGGTCGCGTGAGAATATCTTAACTCCAGTAACTCTACCTTTCTTGCCATGTTCAAGACGTAGTGATGTATCTTTCACATCGCGAGCTTTTTCGGTGAAGATAGAACGTAGAAGTCTTTCTTCGGGAGTAAGTTCTGTCTCCCCTTTTGGAGTAATTTTACCAACAAGAATATCATTTTCAACAACTTCCGCCCCAACGACAATGATGCCGTCTTCATCTAAATCTTTTAGTTTATTTTCTCCAACGTTTGGAATATCACGAGTTGTGATTTCAGGTCCAAGCTTTGTATCACGAACATTACAAACGAATTCTGTAACATAAATACTTGTAAACTTACTTTCTTTAACTAGTCTTTCTGAAAGAATAATAGCATCTTCGTAGTTTGCTCCACCCCACGACATAAAGGCGATAAGGGCATTCTGTCCAATAGCAATCTGTCCGTGATCTGTAGTGCTTGTATCAGCAAGAACATCCCCTTTCTTTATCTTATCCCCCATAGAAACAGAAGGGCGCTGATGGAATATTGAGAAATTGTTTGTACGTGAGAAAGTAATCAAAGGGTAAGCATGATCTTTACCTTTATCATCTTTAACTATTATTTTCTTGGCATCTACATAAGATATAACACCCGTTACTTCTGAAATTACCAAACGTCCAGAATCACGACTTGCCAACTCTTCGATACCTGTAGCAACTAAAGGAACCTCAGGAATAATACAAGGAAGAGCCTGTTTCTGCATGTTACTTCCCATGAGTGTACGGTGAGCATTATCGTGTTCGAGGAATGGAATCATACTCGTAGCAACAGAGAAAGCTTGGTTGGTAGCTACGTCGATAAAGTCGATTTCCATTTTTGAAATCATACCTGGCTTTGTCTTAAGACGAGCCTCTACTTTGTCTTCTAATATATTTCCTTTATCATCGTAGTCGATACCTGCATGAGCAATATTGTACTTTTCTTCTTCAAGCGCATTTAAGTAAACAACCTCAGAAGTTATCTTGCCGTTCTTGACTTTGACATATGGAGTTTCAATAATACCAAATTCGTTTATCTTCGCATAAGTAGATAAGTGTAATATAAGACCAATGTTTGGACCTTCTGGAGTATGGATAGGACAGACACGTCCATAGTGAGAAGTGTGCACATCACGAACTTCAAGACCTGCACGTTCACGAGTTAATCCCCCTGGACCTAAGGCTGAGAGAATGCGCAAGTGCTCGACTTCAGCCATAACATTTTCTTGGTTCATGAATTGGGAAAGCTGGTTAGCTGTGAAGAATTCCTTGATACGTGCTTGTAAGGGACGCTGATTGATTATCTGTATAGGCATTGTAGTCCCTACATCGATTGTCGACATACGGTCTTGAACATTTCTCTTTATCTGAGCCATACCAGTACGGATTTTTTGTTGGAACATTTCTCCAACATAACGAACACGGCGCTGACCTAGGTGATCGATATCGTCTCCTTTTGCATGAATGTCATTATTTAAATCAATAATATTCTTGACAATAGTGACCACATCATCGGATGATATGGTGCGACGCTCCATTTCCTTTTCGTCCATATTTTTCTCAAAACGCTTATTAAATCGAAAACGTCCAACAGGAGATATATCATAGCGTTCGTTTGAAAGAAGAATGCTCATAAATTCGCGAGCATTATCTGGAGTAGCGAGATCTCCATCACGAAGACGCTTATATATCTCTATATAAGACTCAGAAAGAGTTTTGGCTGGATCTTTTTCAAGACAAACTTTTATAACTTTCAAAATTTCCTCATTATCTCCAAAAGCCTTAAGTATTGCTTCATCTGTATTTAATCCTAAAACACGAAGAAGCGAAGCGACTGAGAATTTGCGTTTCTTGTCAATACGAACATAGACAGCTCCATCAGAATCAGATTCAACTTCAATCCAAACACCGCGAGCAGGAATAATTTTAGCTCCAAAATATCGTTTACCTTTTGATTCTGACTCAGTGAAAAATACTCCGAAGGATCGAGTGAGCTGAGCCACAATAACACGTTCAACGCCATTGATGATGAATGTACCATGCTTGGTCATGAGGGGTACATCAGCCATGAAAATTTCTTGTTCTTTTGAAGTTCCAATACTTTTATTCAAAAGACGAACACGAGCTTTGAGTGGTCCTTCGTAAGTTAATTTATTTACTTTTGAATACTCTTCATCAAATTTCGGTTCTCCGAGAGTAAAAGAAGTAAAGTCGAGCTGAAACTTCTTGTCTGAGTAATCGTTGATTGGTGAGAATTCTTTGAAGACTTCCTTGATTCCCTTTTCTACTAACCAATTAAAAGAATTTAATTGATCTTCAATAAGATTAGGAAACGGGGCTAGGGGTTTCTTGTAACGCGAAAAATACTTCTTTACTACGGCTGTTTTTTTCATATGAATAATTTGGATTACAACTTCGGCGTATATTTAAAATTTATTCGCTTAGCCCTCTCCGCTCCACTTCGTTACGCTTCGGCGCGCCCACACCTACTCATAAATTTTAAATATATGCCTTCGTTTTAATCTATTAATAAAGTTAAAACGCAAAAAACAACAAGGTGACCAAACCTTATTTAGATTTTTTATTTATAATTACTGGCAATGATATTGTTTAACACTTTTGTATGCTAAAACCTTAATAAACGAGGATTGATTTGCCATAACTCAATCTATTCAATCTGGATTTCATCCTATCCTATTTAACACTTTTTGTCAAACTTTTCCAATCTTCTATGTCTTTGTGATTTCCAGATAATAAAACCTTGGGAACTTTATACTTTTTGTTTTTATAAATCAGTACTTCAGGACGAGTATATATCTCGCTGGTAGAGACTCTTTCCTCTTCGCGAGAATCAAAGTTACCTAAGACTCCGTCTATTTGTCGGGAGACAGAATCAATCAAAACCATAGCGGGAATTTCGCCTCCTGTCAGCACATAGTCCCCTATGGAATACTTCTTAGTTTTAAGAATTTTATCAACTCGAGCATCAATACCTTCATAACGTCCACAAATTAAAATAACGTCTGTGTATTTCTTGGAAATACTTTTGGCAACTGCTGTCGTAAACTTCTCGGCGGAAGGAATAAAATTTATAATCAATGCCTTGCTTTTTGGTGTTTGCTGTTTAGTTTTAACTTTTCCATTCTTAATTCTTAATTCGTAATTCTTAATTTTTTTCAACACTGATTCCACCGCTTTGATAACCGGCTCTGCCATCATGACCATCCCTGGACCTCCGGCATAAGGACGCTCGTCTACTTGGAGGGATACATTGCCATCTGGCCAAACTTTTCTATATTTGCCTGTTACAAATTTACGAGGGTTCACAAAAGAAACAGAAATCTTCTTCTCCTTTATTGCCCGCCCTAAAATAGACCCTCCTAGATAAGAGTCAAACATTTCAGGGAAAAGTGTTACTACATGGAATCGCATAAAATCAATATACCACGAATTCAATAAAATACAGAAAACGACCCCAGATGCGAGGCGCAGGTGAGGATGCGAGGGATATGTAGTAATTCTACATTGACCGAGCACCCGGAACCTGCAACAAAGCAAATGAGGTCGTTTTATTTATTTTATCTTAAATACCCTTAAGATCATCAAGAGCAGCATCAACTGACTTAGAAGCTTCGCTAGCTGTCATTGTAGGAGCTTGAGCAACTGTTGGTGCCTCTGTATGCTCCGCATGTTCAGACACAACTCTACCTCCTTCTGGTTCATTAATCTTCAAGTTCACACGAGCATTGTTCTTCATACCGATAACGCGCAATAGTGTGCGGATAGCCTTGGCTGTATTGCCTTGGCGACCAATAATCTTGCCCATATCAGCACTATTTACTGTCATTGTAATAAGAACGCCCATTTCGTCTACGGTTCGATCAATCTTCACATCGTTTGGATTATCAACTAGAGCCTTAACGATATATTCTAGAAATGCTTTATCATCTGCCATCATATAATGTATTTAGTAATTATTCATAATTTCTGCAGTGTACCGACTACTCCTGCTGACTATAATCATACCATATAGAGCTTTTCTTATGCAACATAAAATCCCCCAAGCAAGGCTTGGGGGATTTTAATTATGCTTTTTTAAGTTCTTTTTTAGCTTTAGTTGGAGACTTTTTCGAAAGTACGTTTCTCTTCTTGCCTTCTATTAATTTCTGGCTAACTAGGAAATTGTGAACTGTATCTGAAGTCTGAGCTCCAACACTTATCCAATGCTTGATGCGGTCTGCCTTGAATATAACTTCGCCTTTCTTTAGATTGTATGAACCCAAGATTTCTTTAAATTTACCACTCTTAGCTGAGTTCTTAGAATCTGTCAAAAGTACTCTAAAAGCTGGATCATTCTTGCGCCCTATTCTTTGTAATCTTATCTTTAACATATGTAAAAGTATCCTACCATAAAGACACAAAACGAGCAAGTATTAATGTGAATCAGAACTTAATATGATATTCAAAAAGAGATTATACAATAATAAATATTAAAAATCTTCTTTCGTATCACTTAATATAAAACCTTTATTGTATAGTTCTTTTGCTAAATATTTTAATAATAAATTATCTGAAAAATTAATAACGTAACTTTTGCTATTTTCATTAGGGAATGGCTTTAAGTAATTTTTATCTCTTAACTCTTTTATCATCCTTGAAACTTTAACTGAATAATAATCTGGAAATACTTCTTTTATATCACCAGCAACAAGAACCTCTTTGTCTAGAGCAAGGGATAAAATAAACATCTCCTCCTTTGTTATTGTTCCCATTTTATTGGCATATGTAATGGAAGGATAAATTATTTCTTTTTTAAGATATTCATAATCTGTAAGTTTATCTATCTTTTCTATTTCTCCAACAAGTCCACCCAAAACATACTCACACCATTTAATTAGCCCATTATTACCATTTAAATCTGCTTCTTGGAGCATATCATAATATTTGTTTCTATCTACACAGAATAATCCAGTAGGGTTTAAAACTCTTTTGGCATTTTGTACTCTAAAACCATATTTCATAAGCATCGCATAAGTAAGAAGACGAGACATTCTTCCGTTACCATTATCAAATGGGTGTATCCATGTAAATCTATGATGTGCTACTGCAACTTTTATTAAATCATATTTATTACCATGTTTTTCGTTTATAAAATCTAATAATTCATTCATGTAACTTTCCACGATAGTTCCTGAGGGGGGTATATGTTTTGAGTTGGTTATTTTAACAGGTTCAATTCGAAAATTACCAGGGTTTTTGCTTCCTTCTCTGACTAAATCAAATACGACTATTCTGTGTAACTCAGAAATAAATATTCTATCAATTTTTCCGTTCTCAACATGTGTCTCAATAAACTGTAATGCTTTTTCTATATTTTCAATTTCCTTCCACCCTTCATCATTATTGATTTTTTCATTCTCAATCTTTTTTTCTATAGCTTCTAATATTGTTGTTCTATTCCCTTCTATTCTTGTAGACTGAACACTTTCCAATAAATGAAATAATTTTTTTAAGTCCATAAAAATATTTACTGGCGTTGTTCCTTGTATTTGACCACTTCTCAAATGGTCTAAACTAATGATTAAATCAGCCAATTTACTCTCAAAAGGGAAAGTTGGAATTTGTACCTTATTTATTTGATTATTTTCTTCCATATGATTTAACAATATTATTTATATGATTTAACAATACCATCAAATTATACTTCATTTGTAGACTTTTTTCAATAATATATATTATTAAGATTTAACAAGGATTAATAAGACTATTTAACTCTATGAGTATTAGTTAATAAAATACAAATCTTTATATAACAAATAAAGACACAAAACGAGCAAGTATTTGTATGGTATTTTATTAGTTCCGAACTTGGAAGTATCCCCAAACAGAGATTATGGTAAAAACTAAACATCAGTCAAAAGACTTTCTAGTTCCTTAAGTTCAGATTCAGCATATTCCCTATAACCTACAGATATTCTGTCAGAAATAACATTCTGCAAAACACCATAAGTTGCCTCAGCTAGTGCAACTAAGGTTTTCATCTTTCTTATATCTTGTTTATCTTCTTCTTTGTTTATGCCATAACACAAAAAGAGATGTTCTTCTTGTTCTCTGTTTAATTTAGCTTTAATAATATACATTGCCAAATCATATCTAGGGTCTGCATTTTCAGAATACTCCCAATCAATTAATTTTAAATTACCATCACTACAAACAATCACATTTTCTAACATAACATCAAGATGACATGAACACGAAACACAAGGTTTCAGTTGCGAAATTATTTCTTTTGTTTTAATAAAACTTTCTTCAAGATTATCTGGTATCCACCCATTTCTTGACTTAACTTCATTAAAGTAGCTCTCTGCTCTTTGCAAAGGTAACCTATTTCCACTAAAACCAGCAAGGGAATGCAATTTCAAAAACAATTCTGCTATTTTTTTAATGGTATCAATTTGTTGTGCTACACCCACAGAAAGAATATTTCCTTCTATAAATTCAAGAATAAGTAAGTCATAATTTTTGTAATATTTTTTTACATCTGGCCCTATGTTGTTTTCTGATGCAATTTTTGTATTTTGTATTTCTTTTTGACGATTAAGACCAAGGATTTTTGTGTTGTGGGGAGCAAAACGGGCAATATATTTTTTATTACCATCACTGACAAAATAATTATTATTTGTCATCCCTCCATCTATAGATTTAATACTAATATCATTTTCCCAAATATCTAGTAATTTTAGAATTTTTTTATGTTCTTCCATAATAAAATTATATCACATTAAGTTCTAAGATCTAGGTTGAATAAACAAATAAAGACTGTCATTTTTGTGCTATACTGACATTGTGAAAAACAAGATAAAACAACATAAAATGGATTCGAGGCAAAAACAAAAGATAGATAGGCATGCAGAAGGGATAATCACTATATCTCATAAAGGTATGGGGGTAGTGCGAATAAAGGGTAAAGACGACACTATAGAAATAGAGCATAGCTTCCTACATACAGCTTGCCATGGCGATACCGTCAAAGTTCTGCTTCATCCTAAAAGATCAGGATTAACCCAGACTGGCGAAGTGGTAGAAATTCTCCGTCGTTCTAAGAAGGGATATTCCGGGGTACTTGAAAAAGAAAACGATACCTACTTCCTGATACCTAGTGACCTTAGAATGTATGCTGACATTATAATCCCCGAGAACAAACTAGCCGGGGCTAAAATCGGACAAAAAGTTTTCGTAATTATTACAGAATGGAAAGATGCAAAAAAAGCCCCAATAGGAGAAGTAAATAAAATCCTAGGAATGCCCATGGAGCATAATGCCGAAATGGAAGCGATTGCTCTGGAGAAAGGATTCTCGGCTGACTTCCCTTCTGTAGTAAAAAAAGAGGCAATTGAAATATCTAAACGTGGAATCACAGAAAAAGATTTAAAAGATCGTAGAGATATGCGTTCTGTGACAACATTCACTATAGACCCTGTCGATGCAAAAGATTTCGATGACGCCATCTCTCTTGAAAGACTCCTAAATGGACATCTTGAAATTGGTATTCATATTGCTGATGTAACTCATTATGTAAAATTAAACACAGCTCTCGATGATGAAGCTCAAAGTAGAGGCACTTCTGTCTACCTTGTAGATCGGACAATACCTATGCTACCTGAGGAGCTTTCAAATGGACTCTGTAGTCTAAATCCAAATGTCGACCGACTCACCTTCTCGGCTGTATTTGAGCTTGATATGAATGGCAAAATATACAGTGAGTGGTTCGGAGAAACAATTATTCACTCTGACAAAAGATTTACATATGAAAATGCTCAAAAAATTCTAGATAACAAAAAAGGTGAATTCTACGATGAATTAAATATATTGAATCTGATTGCTAAAAAACTTAATAAAAAAAGATTCGACGAAGGAGCAATAATGCTAGAACAAGAAGAAGTTAAATTTAAATTGGACGAGCATGGTGTACCTATATCTGTCTATACAAAAGAACGAGGAGATACAAATAAGCTTGTGGAAGAATTTATGCTTCTTGCTAATCGTCGTGTAGCTGAGTATATGTCTGGCAAAAAAATTGGCAAACAAAGCGTCTTCCTTTATAGAATCCACGACTTACCCAACAAAGATAAAATGGGTGACCTGGCTACCTTCCTAAAAAGGCTTGGCTACCACATGAAGCTTAAGGATGGCATAATTCCCTCGGAAGAAATAAATATACTAATAGGTAAACTAGAACATAACCCTCTCCGCGATACAGTTCACACAGCTATAATCCGTACGATGGCCAAGGCTATCTACTCCACTAAAAATATTGGCCACTATGGCCTCGGATTTAAATTCTATACTCACTTCACTTCACCTATTAGACGCTACCCTGATGTGATAGTGCACCGACTACTAAAAGACTTCCTAGCTAATAAGGCTATACCCAAAGAGAAGTGGTACGAGTATGAACACATGAGCGAGGAGGCTTCAAGCCAAGAGAAGGAGGCAGCTGAAGCAGAACGCTCATCGATCAAATACAAACAAGTTGAGTATATGTCTAAGCGAGTAGGTCAGACTTACGAAGGTATCATTACTGGAGTGACAGAATGGGGTCTATACGTAGAAGAAAAAGAAACTAAATGCGAAGGTATGATAAGGATGAGAGATCTCAAAGATGATTATTATATTTTCGATAAAAAGTTCATGAGTATCAGAGGTCAGAAGACTCACAAGAAATATACCTTGGGTGATAAAGCAAAATTTAAAGTTGTGGGAGCAGATATGAATAAGAAGACGATAGATTATACGTTGATATAAAAAAGAAAATGAAAACAACTAATAAAAATAAAAAATTATACATAATAATACTGGCTTTTGTATTGATAACTATAGTCGTATACGCTTTCCCTTTCAGAAAGATAGAGGCACCTGTAGTAAAAAATGTAGAGGAAGTAAAGAACGTAATTAGCACAGCTCTTGAAGAAAATAAAATTGGGTCACCTAGTCTCTCTCCGGAATTAAAATATAAAATTGTCAGCAGAAGTGTTGTAGTGCCAGAGGATATAAAAAACAAAACAAAAGCCATCCTCTTAACCATAGACGATGGACCTAGCTCTCATACAAAAGAAATGATAGAAATACTAAATAAGCACAATGCCAAAGCAATATTCTTTATAAATGGTATGCATGCGAAGGACTATCCGAGTATTATAGAAGATACTTACAAAGAAGGATTTGCCGTCGGTAACCACACTTGGGATCATCTTAACCTTAGAAAGGCAACAGATGAAAAAATTATTGAACAAGAAATAAATAAAAACACAGATCTGATAACTAAACTTACAGGTAGTAAGCCTCGATTCTTCCGTGCACCTTATGGAGATAGTAATCCTCATGTAAGGAAGCTTGTGAAAGATGCCGGAATGATATTCATGGACTGGTCAGGGACAGCTCTCGACTGGGAAAAGTCTACTATAGAGAAGGATGTATTTGTGGGGAACGTTATGAGGAATATACACAATGGATCTATAATCCTCATCCACGAGCATCCTTGGTCCGTAGCGAACCTAGATGCACTGCTGATTGATATAGAATCAAAAGGATATACTTACGTCGACCCGAAGGATATAATAGAATAAAATGACTAAGAAAATATCATATGGGCTAGGAATACTCACGATCTCGATTATTGGATTCTGGTGTGGTTTTGTGATTAGCGATAAAATATCGGAGATTAAAGCCGACAGACAAAAAGCACAAGTAATAGCTACAGCGGAAGAAAAAGTACCCGAAATAATTCCTAAAGAAACTACCCTGTTTTTCGTTGGAGACATGATGCTTACTAGAGGAGTCGGGGCCTCTGTGAAGAAGAACTGGGACGGAGACTATAATAAACTTTTTGAAAATGTACAGGAGCTTAAGGATGCTGATATCCTTTTTGGAAATCTTGAGGGGCCAGTATCAGACGTCGGAAATAATGTCGGAAGTAAATATTCATTCCGTATGGATCCAGAGATACTTCTTGCAATGAAAAATGCAGGATTTGATATTGTGTCTTTTGCCAATAATCACGTAGGAGATTGGAATGTAAATGCATTTAAAGATACACTTGCAAGACTTTATAATAATGAAATTCTGAAAACTGGTGCCGGTATAAATAATACCGAGGTGCAAACACCAACTATAATAGAAAAGAATGGTATTAAGTTTGGTTTCCTAGGATTATCAGATGTTGGGCCGGCATGGATGGAAGCAGGAGATGATAAAGCTGGAATTCTACTAGCAACAAATCCTCATTTACCTGAAATAATAAAAAATGCAAAGTCAGAGTCTGATATACTTATCGTTTCAATACATTGGGGTGATGAATATAAAACCATACATAATAGAAGACAGGAAAGTCTAGCGAAAATAATAATAGACAATGGCGCAGATATAGTCATAGGACACCATCCTCACGTAATACAAGATATAGGAGAATATAAAGGCAAGCCTATAGTCTACTCACTTGGTAACTTTATCTTCGATCAATATTTTTCAACTAATACAATGCGTGGGATGCTTTTCGAAATAAAATATGAAGATAAAATTTTAAAAAATACAGAAAGTAAAATAATAACTTTAAATAAGAAATTCCAACCCGAATGAATCTTTGCAGAAGAGGATTTAACTCAAAAAGAAAAAGTTGAATAAAATGACCGTTGCAAATCGCAACGGCCTTTTTATAATCAATTTAAAAACTATCATCTACTACCGATAGGACAAGGAATTTCAACTAAAATAGGGTTACCCTCCAAATCCACATAAATATCAAAACAATACTTATTACTGATACTACTGGTAGAAGCTTGTTCTTTCCCCATAGCTATACTACTAGAAAAAAAAGTAACAAAAACAACTGCAAATATGATTAAAAAATTTTTCATAATTGTATTATATCAGGAAAGTATATTATAGTCAATAGAAAAGACCGTTGCAATAAATCGCAACGGTCTGAATCTTTTTTATAAATCTAAATTTCTTTTTTATTATTTTTTATTACCAAACCATAAAAATAGAAATTTAAAAAATAGAGCAGCCAACATTGGAACAAAAAAAATCAATGGTATCAGTACTTTGAGTACCTTTTTATTATACTCATCGGCATACAAGTTTTTAGCTTGTATATCTGCCAATCTTTGTTGTTCAGCTAAGACAATCAAATCTTGATCCTTCTGGTCTTTAGTTCGAAATGGTCTATATTTTCCACTCGAATCAGTTCGCCCACGATCTCTTATCATGTCTGGTTTTGGCTTAAAAAAAATGGGTTTTTTATTTTTTTCTATTTTTCCTGTTGCCACAGATGAATATCCCGAGTAATTATTATATCTCAGAATTTCTTCCGCGGTTACCCACATTGAGTGACCATAAGCCACTTTAAAAGTAGGATTTTTAGTGTCGAGTCCAAAGAGGATATAATTCCACTTTATAGAATCCTTGTTGTAAAAAATTCTATTTGGATTTTTAATCCAAGGACTAAGTTTCCATGCGGCATAAATAAAATTAGCGATCTCCTTATTGCTAATTTTGTAAGAGGGAGGATCAAGTTCTACATAGATATCTCTTTCCATGTTTGTTTTTTTACGACCCATCTCGTTGGCTAGGTCAGCAGAATGATCATGAGGAACTTTTCTAATTTCTTTTTTGTTTACATCAAGATAAACAAAAAAATAAGCTATGCCCGCAAGCACAAAAATGACGATAAGTAACAAAAATTTTTTCATGAGCTAAAATTTTAGGTTTATATTTTATTATATTTATTTCAAATTTTCTCGTATATTATATCATGAAAATATGATAAAGTCAATAAAAATAAACCCTTATTTCAAGGGTTTATTTTGCGTAACTTGTGGCGTCTTCGAGACGGATGGAGAGGAGCTTGGAGGCGCCTTCGGCACTCATGGTCACTCCGTAGAGGACTTGGGCTCGAGACATAGTCTCTCTATTATGAGTTACCACTATGAGCTGTGAATACTTGGACAAGTTCTCAAGCATATTTCCATACTTGCGAGAGTTCGCTTCATCTAGCGCTGCGTCCGTCTCATCGAGAACCAAGAATGGTGGAGGATTCACTTGTGAGACTGCAAATAGAAGTGCAATAGAAGTCAGTGATCTCTCTCCTCCGGAGAGCATATGCAAGTCCTTCACTTTCTTCTGAGGAAGAGTTACGTTGATCTCTATCCCCCGCTCAAAACCTAAGTCATTGCCATCTTCTTCGTCTTCACTTTCTTCGTCGCCTTCATCTTCTTCTGTAACTTTCTCATCACTCTTCCTTACCTTCTTGTGTTCCATTGTAATAGACAGAAACGCAGAACCACCTCCGAACATAAGCGCAAAGAAGTCTTGGAATTGCTTGTTGATCTTCTCTACACCTCCCTTAAATTCTTTATCTAAAGTCTCTTTTAATTCTTGTATTAAAACACGAAGAGAATCTATACTTTTATTCAAATCTTCTAATTCTCTACCTAAGAATACATCCCGCTCGGCCGTATCATCGTACTCTTTCATAATATCACTGGCGTTACCACTACCAGAATCTTCGAGCTTGATCTTGATGCGTTCTATCTTGCGACGCATGTCTTCTTGGGTACTACGGATTATCTCCCCTTCTACCTTTATCCTAGCGAAGTCTACAACTTCTCTACCGATAAGGACTCCACCTTCTGCGAGCTCCATTTCAAAAGCATTCTTGATAGCTGAAAGTCGCTCTTCTTCAAAACTGAGCCCATGAATAGCAGATACAACTTCGTTCTTGTCGCGAAGCACATCATAAAGGGCACGTTCATTGTCACGTAAGGAAGATTCTGACTCCCGCTCTTTTTCTTTAAGATCATTTATCTCATTAATAATACTTAACTCTTCTTCCCTACTCTTGGAAACTTGGGCAAGTATCTCTTCTTTGGCTTTTTGCATTTCCTTGTACTCAGCACTATCTTCTAATGCTGGCATATCGGCGCTAGCTTCCCTGGCACTATGTGTGAACTCTCCTAACTTGGATTTTATGTTGCGAAGGATGTCTATAACCAAAGGAAGATCTTCTAGACGCATAGCTTCATCAATCTTCACTTCGAGCTCTTCTACCAAAGACTTCCATTCAGACTCTTTGATAATACGTTCTGTGACTTCGGGAACCTTTGCAAACTGATGCTCGATACCTTCTATAATACCCTCTATACGCCCTAAGGAACGAGATATTTCGTCCTTCTTGCTTCTTACTTCATGTAAAGTGAACTCCTTTTCTTTTATAATTTTAGAAAGTTCACTTTCAGTAACGTTGCCTTCCTTCAACTTCTCGAGTTCACTTATCTTCTCATCTAAGACTAAAGCTTTCTGGTCTAGCTCCTGACGCTTACTTGATATACGAGCTCCCTCGTTACTAATATATGTATACTCGGAAGAAAAGTAATCCTTGTACAGACTACGCAAGTCCTCCCGCATGGCACGGGCCTTCTCTACTTTCTCAACTTGCTTCTTTAGAAAATTTAAATGCGGAGCAATCTCGCGACGAAGTGCTGTGACTTCTTTCATGTTTATAATGGTCTTGTCGAGCTTTCTCTCGGATTCTTTTATTCTGTATTGATAAATCTTTAATCCTAGAGCATCTTCGATCATACTTCGGCGGTCTTTGTTCGAAGCATTGAGGACTCTATCCGCTTCACCTTGAGAAATGATGTGGTGGCCTGATGAACCAATATTGACTGATGCAAGCAAGTCAATAACATCCTTGAGTCTAACTTCTGTGCCATTGATGCTGTATTTGTTGGCACCATCGGCGAAAACTTCACGGCCAATGGTGACTTCATCGTAATCGAGCGAGACTCCTATGCCACTGTTCGTAAATGAAAAAATCTTCTGACTATTATCAAAAGTTATATTGACTCCTGCTCTGTTGGAAGAGGCAATCATTTTGGAACCTTTGAATATAAGATCTACGCCCCCTTTACCACGAAGAGACTTCATAGACTGCTCTCCTAATACGAAACGCATTGCTTCTACGATGTTGGACTTACCTGATCCATTGGGACCGACGACGCAAGTAATAGGATTCGTAAAGGACAGAGAACTTTTCTTCCCGAATGATTTAAAACCAAATAATTCGATAGACTTTAGTGTCATTTTAATCAAGCCAATTCTTAGCTTCTAATGCTGCTCTGGCAGACGATTGCTCAGCTTCTTGCTTGGAGTGACCTTTACCTTCTGCTATTTTATCCTCTCCAAAGAAAATACCGACAGTGAAATGCTTGTCATGATCAGGACCAACTTCATTTATAACTTTATATGAGGGAGTAACGTTGATATATTCTTGGGCTTTCTCTTGAACAAGACTCTTGGCATCACGCCATAGCTTCTGTGCAACAATGTCGTCGATCTTACCAAATAAAGTACTTGCAATAAAATCACGAGCTATATCGTATCCTTGATCCAGATATACGGCTCCTACGTATGCTTCATAAGTATTGGCTAGTATATAACTGCGAGCCTTGCCGATGTCCTTGGCTTCACCTTTCGACAAAAGAAGGTAATCATTCATACCTAGAGATAATGCAATCTCACCTATGATGATTGCATTTACAAGAGCAGAGCGATAAGCAGTCAGCTCGCCTTCATCCCTATCGGGATATTTATTGTATAAATAGTCAGTTACGATAAGCTCTAAGACGGCATCACCTAGGAATTCTAGACGTTCATTGTGGCAAAGTTTTCCTCCACTATTCTCATTGATATAGGAACGGTGAATAAACGCTTGCTCGAGAAGCTTTTTGTCTTTAAAAACTATTTTTGTCTTTTTTTCAAATTGGGAAAAATCAATCATAAAATTAATTATTCTTTTGTTAATATTTCTACAGCCTTTGTCAGAAGTGGAATCATGTTGTCGTAAATTTTCAAATTGGCAACTTCTTCCATTGGGAACCACTCTGTACCATCGAGCCCACCATTTTCTTTCTCTAGTACCAACTCTTTATATTCTCCTTCTCCTAAGAAAAATGAGACTTGCTTGCGAATCTTGCCTTGCTCAGGATGAGTTGCAATATATTCACTTCTTCCAAGAAGTTCTTTGATTTTTATATCTACTCCCATCTCTACTTTAATCGCTCTTATTGCTGCATCTTCTTCACTCTCATTTTCTTTAACTCCACACTTAGATAAAGTCCAATATCCAAAGACATCGTGAACGAAAGCAAAATAAATGTGGCCATCCTTAATAGCATATACCACAGCGCCGGCCTTCTTCTCTATAGGGAACTTGGCAGGGTCGGTTTCAAAGTGCTTGTGCTTCTTCTTGGTACCTACATCATCCTTACCAGGTTCGCCGAGTTCCTTATAAACACCACCTAGAACTCCATTTATAAAACGACTAGAATTCTCTCCACCGAAACTTTTTCCAAGCTCGATAGCTTCATTGATAGCAACCTTGGGAGGCACTTGCTCTCTATCACCAAAAAGAAGTTCATATAAACCTAGGCGAAGAATATTCCTATCTATGATAGAAATCTTGTCGATAGGCCAGTCAGGAGCAGCCTTCTCAAGAATCTCATCTATAATTACCTTTTTCTTTATGATACCCTGAAATATCTCACCCATAAAGTGAGAGTCATCAAGACCTGGGCCAAATTCTTGTATATTACGCTCGAGCATCTCCTCGGGGGTGGTATCCTTCTCAACAGCAAAATCCCACTCGAAGAGTGTCTGAAGAACAATTGAACGTGAAAGGTGCCTGTTTGCCATATTTATATAATATAAATTTCGAAGTATGTAGAATGTAGCAAGTAGCAAGATACACAGACCTTACTACCTACTGCTCACTACTTACTACTCTTTTTCTTAGCTTGTTTTTTCTCCATTTTCTTAACCACATCTACTACCTTACGGCCACGATAAAAGCCACAGTTCTTGCAAACAATGTGAGTTTCCTTAGGCTGTTCGCAATTAGTACAGACAGCAAAAGTCTTTGCTTTTAAAGCGTGATGTGATCGACGATTCCCTGTATGGGCTCGTGTATGTCGCATTCGTATTACCATATAAATAGTATACTGATTTTTACTTAAAATGCAAATATGCTATTATGTATGGTATGGAAAATATAAACGAACTAGAACACAAGCGCCACTCTCTGGCTCATTTACTAGGGGCATCTATCATGGAACTTTACCCAGGATCACAGATTACTCTTGGCCCAGCCGTAGACAATGGTTTCTACTATGATGTAGATATTAAAGGCAAAATTACTGATACTGACTTAGAAAAAGTTGAGGCTAAAATGAAAGAACTCTTAAAAACATGGTCTACTTTTGAAAAGAAGGTTCTATCCAAAGAGGAAGCTTTGAAAATGTTCGCAGGTAATGTATACAAAGAAGAACTTATAAATGGCATAGTGGAAAAAGGAGAAGAAATCACAATATACAAATCAGGAAATTTTGCAGACCTTTGTCGTGGTGGACATATTGATAATATGAAAAATATTAAGGAAGGCTCATGGAAACTTGATCGTATAGCTGGAGCCTACTGGCGTGGGGATGAAAAGAACAAAATGCTGACTCGTATATACGGCCTAGCCTTCAATACCAAAGAAGAACTAGATGCATATATATTAATGCAAGAAGAAGCCAAGAAAAGGGATCATAAAAAATTAGGGAAAGAATTAGATTTATTTACTTTTTCAGAATTAGTTGGATCTGGACTACCCCTTTGGACACCTAGGGGAACTTTAATGAGAAATCTCCTTGATGAGTATGTCTGGGAGCTTAGAAAAAATTTTGGATACAGTAAGGTTGAAATTCCACATATAACAAAAAAGGATTTATATGAGACAAGTGGACACTGGGATAAGTTTAAAGATGAACTTTTCCGTATTACAACACGTGAAGGTCATGAATTTGCAATGAAGCCAATGAATTGCCCTCACCACACACAAATTTATGCAAGAAAAGCATGGAGTTATCGTGAGCTTCCACAAAGATATGCCAACACAACAGCATGTTATAGAGATGAACAATCAGGAGAACTATCGGGACTCTCGAGAGTACGTTCTTTTGCTCAGGACGATGCTCATGTATTTTGTAGAATGAATCAAGTTAAAGAAGAATTCTTAAAAATTTGGGATGTAATTCATAGTTTTTATCCTTCTTTTGGATTTAATCTAGAAGTCAGATTGTCAACCCACGATCCAGAACATATGGAAAAATATTTGGGTGGTGATGAAAAATGGAAACAAGCAGAAAGTGTTCTTAGAGAAATAATAAAAGAAAAAAATGTTGTTGCTTTAGATGGTGTAGGAGAAGCAGCTTTTTATGGACCTAAGCTTGATTTTATGGCAAAAGATTCACTTGGAAGACAATGGCAAGTTGCAACAATTCAGCTTGATATGAATATGCCAGAAAGATTTGACCTAACTTGCTCAAATGAAAAAGGAGAAAAGGAAAGAATTGTAATGCTTCACGCTGCCATCATGGGCTCAATAGAAAGATTCATGTCTATATTAATAGAACATACGGCAGGTAATTTCCCAGTATGGCTTTCCCCTGTTCAAGTTATAGTCTTGCCAATATCCGAACATCAAAAGGAATACGCGGACTCTGTATTCCAAGCATTGAAAGATGCAGATATCCGAGTAGAGCTTGATGACTCAAATGAATCACTCGGTAAAAGAATCCGTAACGCAAAAATGAGCAAAGTGCCTTATGTAATAGTCATAGGTGACAAAGAAAAAGAAGCAAAAGTAATAACAGTTGAAGGTAGAACCGAAAAACTCGAAAATATAACAACTGAAGTATTTATAGAAAACCTTCAGAAAGAAATCGAAGAGAGAACATTAAATTAAATGAGATGTAAAAAAAATCCAGAAGTAAAACTTCTGGATTTTTAATATCTAAAATTTTACATTTAACGAACGGCCGTTTCTTAAATGTAAAATACTATAATTTGAATAATTTTTTAAATTTTAAATCTTTATCAAATGAATTAATAGTTACATAAATAATTTCATCATCAAAATTGAAGTTAGTTTTTATAATCGTTACAATTTCTTCGCATGGATAAGGATATACCCAAACACTCCCCTGAACCTGAAGGAAACCAATCTTTTTTAAATGAAATCTAATTATATTACGTAACTTAGTCTTATCTTCAGGAATATCAAACATAACCATCCTCCATTTACCGTCCCATTTTACAGGCTTTTTAATCTGCTTATAATCAGACAACATAAGACTTTTTATTATTTTGTGCCCTTTTGGGCTTATGGTGATCTTTAATTCACCATATTTATTAACAAATTGAATTAGACCTTTTTTCTCCATTCTATTTACTGTCTCAGAATATTGATATTTCTGACGAGCAGTTTTAAAAATATCAGAAAAAGATTCATCGTATTTATTAGATAATTCCCTATCTTTAACACTAAGAATTACTTTCAATAATTCTCTTTCAACTGAACCTACTCTATAACCTTTATATTTCATGATAATATTATAACCCTAATATTATCATTTTACAATTAAGAAACGGCCGTTTCTTAATTGTAATTTTTACTTAATTCTAAAATAATCTTTTAAACAGTGGTCTTCGTGGGTAATAAGGGGCATGGTTAAGGCTTCTTGTGGGGTGACCCAAATAAAGTCTTGATGTTCATTCTTCTCAATAGTAATTTCTGCCTCTCCTCTAAGTGTTGTTTTATGGTAATGATAAAAATATTTTTTATTAGGATATTCTACAAAGAAAGTCCTGTGAAAATTAAGATCTTCTTCTTTTATTCTTAATCCTGTTTCTTCAAATATTTCTCTTGTTAAAGCAGATTCTTTGCTTGTATCTTCTTTGTCTATTTTGCCAGCTGGAATACCCCACTTACCGCCTTCTGACTTGTACTCATGTCGATGAAGTAAAAGTATCTTGCCATCACACTCAACTAAACAACCAACGACTTCTATGTCTGGGATAAAATTATTTGGCTGTTCATTATAAATCATTTTATAAATTAAAATTTATATTTTCTACTTTATAAACTTTACAACTTTACAACTTTCTACTACTTTTTATATGTCTAGATTGGCCATTTTGGCGTGGGAAGTGATGAAGGATTTGCGAGGAGGAACTTCAGAGCCCATGAGCATATCGAAGACCTTGTTGGCATCTTCGGCATCTACTACAGAGACTTGCTTGAGAATTCGACGAGCAGGGTCCATGGTCGTTTCCCAGAGTTCATCGGAATTCATTTCTCCGAGACCTTTATATCGCTGAATGTGAATCTTACTAGACTGTTTTTTAACGTCTTCCTTCCCGCCTTCTCGGACTGCCGCCCTCGAGGCGACTTCCTCTTCTTCTTCAACTTCTTCACTTCCCTCTTCGTTGGCTGATTCAGTTAATAAATCTTCTAAAGAAGGAGCATCTTTGCCGAGAATCTTATCGCGTTCTTCATCGGTATATGCATATGAAATTTCTTTACCAATCTTGATCTTGAATAGTGGTGGCTGAGCAATATAGACATACCCAGCATCTAAGACTGGACGGAAGTAACGATACATGAGAGTAAGTATAAGTGTACGAATGTGAGCTCCGTCCACGTCGGCATCGGTTGCAAGGATTATCTTGTGATAACGCATTTTTTCTAAATCAAAAGTATCCCCAATGGATGTCCCCATAGCTATAACTAGATTCTTAATCTGTTCACTTCCGAGCATTCTATCCAATCGAGCACGTTCAACATTTAAAATTTTACCTCTTAGAGGAAGGATAGCTTGAGTCTTTCTATCTCGTCCCATCTTGGCTGTACCACCAGCGGAATCTCCCTCCACAATGAAGAGTTCTCCACTTTCAGCATCTTTGACCTGACAATCGGCTAGCTTGCCCGGAAGAGTCATGCCTTCAAGAGCACCCTTTCTCAATATTGAATCCTTGGCTGCTTTAGCGGCCTTACGAGCACGCAAAGCAAGCAAAGACTTACTAATCATAGATTTTGCTTCATCTGGGTTCTCTTCTAAGAATGATGCAAAAGCTTCACCAAAGACTGTAGCTACAGCACCTTGAGCCTCTGTCGAGCCAAGCTTGGCTTTCGTCTGACCTTCGAATTGGATTTCTCGAAGCTTCACAGATACAACAGCCATAAGACCTTCTAAGACATCGTCCCCAGTGAATCCACCATCGGCTTCTTTGATAAGATTATTCTTCTTGCCATAGGTATTGATAACGCGGGTTAAGGCAGTCTTGAATCCTGTAACATGTGTACCTCCCTCAGGATTGTGAATATTGTTCGCAAAAGGGATAATGGTTGAACTAAAATTATCTACATACTGCAATGCAACTTCTACTCCTACACCATCAGCTTCTTTCTCGACATAAAATACAGTCGAGTGAATTGGCTTCTCGACTTTGTTGTAAAACTTCACAAGGGACACAAGTCCTCCTTCAAAATAAAAAGTGGTGGAAGGGACTTCGAGCTCTAACTCTCTAAACCAGAAAGCATTCTCGTAGTCGTTACTCTTACCCTTGCCTCCTGTTATAGGGTCCCACTCTCGTGCATCTATAATATCTATACGTAAGCCCTTCACCAAGTAAGCTTGCTGACGTAGATGAGCAACTACTGTATCCCAGTCAAACTTAACTTGTTTGAAAATTTCTTCATCTGGTTGAAAAGCAATAATGGTACCATGATTCTTTGTACTTCCAACTTTCTTGACAGAAGCTTTCTTTAACCCTTTCGAATATTCTTGGACATATTTGCCTCCATCTTTGTGAACTTCGGCCTTAGTGTAAATAGAAAGTGCGTTCACAACAGAAGCACCTACTCCGTGAAGACCGCCTGAAACTTTGTAGCCACTATCATCACCTCCGAATTTGCCTCCGGCATGAAGAGTCGTCATAACAGTTTCTAAGGCTGAAACTTTCGTCTTGGAATGAATATCTACTGGAATACCTCGGCCGTTGTCCACGACTCGGACAGAATTGTCGGGAAGCATTGTAACTTCAATATGGTCACAAAATCCTCCCATCGCTTCGTCGCGTGAGTTGTCGAAAATTTCCCATACCAAATGATGAAGACCATCTACGCCAGTAGATCCGATATACATACCCGGACGGCGTCTGACAGGCTCTAGACCCTCCAAAACCGATATCTGATCTGCTCCATAACTTCCCTCTTTTTTAACCTTTTTTTCTTCTTTTTTCATGTAAATATAAATTTAAAATATCCACTAAAATGGATAACTTACGTGTATATTATAGCAAAAAATCACCTTAAAAGCTAGTACTAAAATGATGATTTTATCCTTATAAACAAAGACTTTATTTATCTTTAAGATATCTCTTTCGAATTAAAATAATAGAAGAAATAGTAACAATAAGAATAATAATAATTATTTGAATATAAAACTTTATACTATATGGTACTTTATCAATCTTCATAATAATACTAGCTTCAGAAAAGTTGATAGCTTGTAAGGTGATGTCACTATGACGAGATTGATCTTCAAGTTTATATGGACTTTCTATTTCTTTCCATTCGCTGTTACCTTCTTTTATAAATACACTTTTTATTCCTACTTCCTTATCTCTAGCATCAAAAATGATAGTATACTTGTTGTTAAAAATATTTGGAGTACGTACGACATGTGCTTCTAAGGTTGGAATGCTTTCATTCTTATTCTCATATGTGTAATGAAAAACAAAATTATCAATATTGAGTGACATATTAACGGGGAGCGCTTTTATCTCGGTACCTAATCCATCGTTTAGATATAAAGAAAAAGGCAAGGAAGAAAAGTTGGCTATTCCTGGCTTTTTAGCTTCAAAAACAAAACGAAGTACTAAGACTGATAATTTATATTTAGGATTAAATGGATCAATAACACCACTAAATCCATTGGGTATAATCCCAGAGAAATTAATAGAATTATCGTTAATATTATTTAGTTTTGGTTTCTCTACCCACAGACTGACAATGGATTTACCTTCCTCAGCTCGAACGAAAGAAACATAATCGCTCGAGAATGAAATATTTCCCTCTATGGCATTTAATGATTTTCCTTCTGGGTCTAACATGAGATCCATGTAAAATTGTTCACCAACACCAAGAGATTCCTTTGAAGAAACTAATGTCAAAGTGGCAGCAAATATCTTATTTGTTATAAATAAATTTAAGATAAAAAAGATTGTAAATATTATAATTTTTCTCATAAATATTTAATCAGTCCAATGAGATGCCATAATACTAAAGTCTGCTAAGGTAATCTTGCCGTCATCATTTAGATCAATACCCCTTGGAGGTTTTGGTTTCGTATACCAACTAACAAGCACAGAGAAGTCCTTTAAATCAATATGATTATCGCTATTGAAATCCACCCTTGATACGTAATAATTAACTCCATTGTTAGGTATAGTTGTGTCTCTATTTAAAAGAGGGTCGAGGGCTTGGTCTTCCGTTGTTTTCCCTTCCAGAGGAGGTTTTGTCTTTAGAGAATCATTCTTGGGAAGGATATCTACTAGATTAGTATCCGTTTTAATTTCATTATTATCTAAATCAAGAGTTCTAGATAAAAATATGTTACTAATATTGATAATATTAGACTTGGTCACAATTATCGGAAATGATAAAACAGAAGATTTCTTCCCATTATCATCCTCTCCATAAATGGAGAAATTGTAAGTCCCAGCTTGTAGTCCTGAAATTGATGCTGAAAAATGAGCCGTTTTATCGGGGGTTGTTGCCATGATAGCTTGGCCATCTATTAAAATATAAACACTGGAGAAAAGGTACGCAAAACCAGAAAAATTTATAACCGTTGGGCTATCTGGTATGGTTACCAATACGCCACCCACGCCACTTCCGCTTCCACCACCTTCATCTGGAGATACTGGAGCAGATACTCCAACCATAGCTGAGATAGTGACAGTTGCTGACCCATCAGCAAAAAGTACTTGTGGAATCAAAAACACAAATAATGAAAAACATATGAGAATATTTTTTAATAGAATTCTAAGCATGATTAGCTTGCTTGGGAGTATTGATATCCAAGCGAGCTTTCTCGATAATACGTTGATTGTATGATTTCAATAGTTTCCTTCCAATATAAAATACAATAATTAGAACCACCAAAATAATAATCAACAATTGCCAAGGAAAGACAAAAAATAATAAGGTTTTACTACTGTGAAGATTGTCTTTGCCATAATTAAGATCTAGATGCGCAAGATAAGGTCCGACAGCAAAGTTCTTCCATTGATAATCTACGCGCTCAAAAAATGAACCAAGAAACGAACGACTGACAACTTCGTCTTTAGGAGATTTATATTTCAACCATTCAACATTAAAAAGACGAGTACTATGAGGCAAGATATTACCTGAGACAGCATTCGCGTCTATATGAGCTACTGGAATATAGAATATATTTCTAATAGTAACTTTCCCATCCGGCTTTACACGATCGTTTCCATCATTCTTCCATCGATACTCCAAGGAAACAGGTAAGGTATTGTAAAACAATTTATGATTCTTGGTATTAAAAGAGGAAAGACCTCCGGCTTCTAAAACATCACCGTTGACAGTTAAAAGAACGAGGGTTCCCGTCTTTGCCCCAACTGAAACTTGTCCACCGTTGTCGGGATTGTTGCCAAAGAAAACAACAGCAAAGTGTCCACCAGAATATGCATCCTGAGGTATTGTTATAGTTAGGAGAATCTTTTTGGATTCATTGGCCCTAAGAGTTACTGACTGACCTGCGTTCATCCATGTACCAAGATCGCCCTTAGGTTCTACAAATAAAGGACTTCCTGTCTCGCCTTGAGCTTCAAAGTTGGAATAAGAAACATAGTAAGTTTCTTCTCCTGCCTTACTATCGTTCAATAAAGTGATCTCTTTACTGATAACTGTCCCAGGGTCTCCACTCACTTCTATACGTGCTGGTGAAATAGTCAAAGCTTGAGCACTATTATTGCAATAAACAAAAGATATGATGATTACCGCGATAAATATTAAACTGAATTTTGTTTTTTTAATTTTCATTTAATTACCAAGAAATATATAATAATTAGAAGTTACCTGTTGCTACATAAGTATGAGAGGTAGAATAACTTCCTGCTTCTGTTACAGCTGAAATGTTGGCTAAATAACGAACGGAATATGTAGTCGTAGCGGATGGAGCTGAAGCAGTAGCCACTGTGGCTGGAGTTGATGTTGTGCCTGTATAAGCATAACCAGCGGCTGCATATGGAGCCTGAACTGCACCTCCTCCACCTGTAGCTGTTGCTCTCAATCCAAATTGTTCACTACCAGGAGAAGAAGCCGTGTTTGAAGCTAGGGCTGTAATAGTATTGGCTCCTGAGGTCAGAGTGTCACCTTGGACACTTATAGTATAACCAGCTGTAGCATTTGTTCCAGCTGTCATATTGAAAGCTTCAGTTTCTGTTGTAGTCGGACAAGTTACATAGCCTGGATTTGTATTTTGAGCAAAACAAGCACCAGCCGTTCTTAAGTTACCAAAGTAAATAGCATTACTGGAAACAGTAAAGGAAAGACTGGAGAGAACTTCAGCTGAGACAGCTACGATACTATTTGAAATTATTGACATTGACATAGCTCCTGTATCTCCAAATGTGCCACTAACACGAAGGAGTGTAGTGCCAGCAGTACCGTTGGTTATTTGGTGAGTTCCAGTACCACCTATAGTTGTATTGGTACCTATCTTAATCACTATTACTGAACCTCCAGCAATCACAGTAGTTCCATTGGTAAATGTAAGAACCGTTGCTGAAGTACGAACTACTCCCATAGTTGCTCCAGATGGAGCCGCCGCCAAAGTAACATCGGTGGAAGCATATCTAAAGTCAACGTCTGCATAAGTTAATGCAGCATCAATACTGGTACTGTTATCAAAGGTAAGGATAAGAGTTGCCCCAGAAGCAAGACCTGTAGGTGTTGTAAAGGTTATGGTATGGTTGGCAACTGCACTTGCTGTTAGATTTGACACTACGTCTGACATAGAAGTCAAATTAGCAGCAGAAACCACCTGTGGTGTTATAAATCCAAAATTTATAACAACCATTCCGACCGTTAACACAAAACTCAAAATTTTTTTAATCATAAAAAATAAAATTAATAATAACAATAATTAACTAATAATAATCAAAAGTTACCCGTTGCAATGTAAGTATGTGCCGCGGTATAACTACCTGCTTCTGTTGTGGGAGAAATGTTGGCGATATAACGAACGGAGTATGTAGTCGTAGCCGAAGGAGCTGAGGCTGTCGCCACAGCTACTGCTGTCGTAGCATTGGCAGTGAAAGCATATTGTCCTGCTGTGCCATAAGTTGCATTTACGGCTCCACTTCCACCTGATGCATTGGCTCGTATACCAAATTGTTCACTACCAATAGAAGGAGCAGTGGCTGAAGCTAGAGCTGTAATAGTGTTGGAACCTGAGGTTAGAGTAGGCCCTTGGACACTTATAGTATAACCAGTTGGTGCATTTGTGGCAGCGGTCATATTGAAGGCCTCAGCCTCAGCGACAGTAGGACAAGTGACATATCCAGGATCAGTACCTTGTGCCCAACATGAACTACCAGATGATTTCAAGTTACCAAAGTAAATGGTGTTATCAGAAACAGTAAAAGTAAGAGAAGCTAGAACTTCAGCTGACAAAGAAACAACACCATTGGAAACAATGGCAGTAGACATGGCCCCTGTATCTCCGAAACTTCCACTAACACGAAGAACTGTCGTACCCGCAGTACCGTTGGTAATCTGATGGGTACCTGTAACTCCATAAGTTGCATTGGTACCTATATCTATAGTAATGACACTTCCGCCTGCAACAGCAGCAGAACCATTGGTAAGAGTAATAACAGTGGATGATGTCCTGGCTACTCCCCACGTTGTAGTTACAGGAGTTGCTGCAACAGCAACATCAACACCATCATCTTGAATGTCCACATCTGTATAATCAACAGATCCTGTATTGGTACCATTATCGAAAGTAAGAATAATCGTTCCACTTGCAGGAACACCGGTCGGAGTAGTGAATCTGATAACGTGGTTGGCTACAGTGCTGGCTGTCAAATTGGATACGGTGTCTGATAGAGAGGTTAAACTGGCCGCCATCGCAATGGGTGGTGTTATAAAACTAAAATTTATTATTATAATCCCGAGAATTAAAACGGAACTCGTGAGTTTCTTAATCATAAAAAAATAATTGACAGTTATAATAAAAGATAAATTATGTTACATGTCTATTATACAACAATATAACCATATATAGCAAAAAGTTATACACTGTTTTGCTTAAAAGTTGGCAACAACAATGTATGTCAAATTTGTAGAATAAATACCCGGATCTAAAAGTGAATCTATAGTGGCAACTGAACGGACAGAATAAGAAGTACTATTCCCATCCCCCGATGAAGCTTGAGCTAGTGTTGTAAAGCTAGTGTCACTGGCATCATAAGCAAAACCTGACCCGTTATAAGGAGAAACAACAGTACCAGCCCCTCCCGTCGCAACAGCTCTAATACCAAAAGCTTTCGAGCCTGGTGTGGGAGTTGTAGGTGTACCACCTATAGGATCAATAACAATAGCCCCTTTGGAGGGAGCGGACCCTTTAACCATAAGAACATAACCCGATGGAGCATTAGTACTGGCACTCAAAGAATAAGACTCAGCTTCTGTCGAGCTTCCTACCCCATCAGCAGTCGCATAGCGTAAACCAGAAGAATTTAAGTTACCAAAACCAGCTGAGGATGAAGATAAATTAAAAGAAATTGATTGCGAATAAACCTTGGCGCAAACTTTGTTGGTATAAGTAGCGGGACTTCCAACCATAGAATTGGTTGGGGTCTTCTCCATAGAAAAAAGTGTAGTGTCGTACCCTGTACAATTTGTCGCTTGGTATCCAATAGTTATTTCATCTCCAGCATAAGCACTAGACATACAAGCATTCTGTGTGTAGTTGGCATTGGCTTCAGTATTCTTCTCGACATGTGCATTGGTCACTCCTGAGAGTCGAGCAATAATTGCCTTGTTGCTGGAGGCACAAGAATTGTCTAATCCTGTCACTCCAGTACAACAAACAACGTTACTATCATAAGCCCCCGTGGACTGACTTGGAAGCTCGGCATGAGCATTCGTACTTCCCGACATTCGAAGTATTACCGTATCAGAACCACAAGCCACTGAAGTAGTAATCGAGCAAGAAAGGGCCGCGTAAAGATACGAAATAGGTAAGAATACAACAACAAAAAAAATCGCTACATAAAAAAAATAATGTAATCTATTGTTTTTCGTTTTATTTTTCTGATGAAAAGAATGTATCATTTTTATCTTATAACGTACTACTTACAACCGAGGTACTTTCAGCTGGTGCTTCTACAGCAGGAGTTACTACTTCACTGGTAATTGAATCTGGAGCTACAACATCTGACGGTGTAGTAGTTGTTGTGCCTCCTATAGTAGTGCTACTATCTGATGTAGAAGTATTCTCTGTTGTTACTGTAGTTTCTGGGGTAATTGTAGGATCTGGGTTTGCAACAGCTGGATCTGGCGTTACAACAGTCTCTGAATTAACTTTATTTACATTATTATTTTTAATTTGCAATAATTCTTCTTTTGTAATACAAACTTCGTCGCTACCCTCTCCAATACAAAGCTTATCTTTCGCTCTGATTATTCCCCCTACAAATTCTGTAATTCCATTTTTTGTATTCGCAAACCATAGAGTTATACTATCTCTCCAGTCATTTGTCTTCTCAATATTATTAATATCCATCAATTTCAAGTTCATTTCTTGAATTGTTTTTACTAAATAAGGAGTAATATTGGCATAACCAATAGATTTGAGTCCTGTATCAGGATCTGTTGATACTAACTCTGGGAACAATTGTTCCATTTCTTGAGCAATGAATCCTACATGTTTGGAGTCTCCTTCATTTTCTATATTCCAATTATACATAACTGGCGTGAGAGTATTTATCTTCTCTAGAGTAGATTGGTTTTGTACATCTGGAATTGTTTTGAGAATAAATTCAACATCATCAAATGTTCTAATATTCTTCTTCAAACTAATATCTGAAGAACAAGCAAGAGTTGAAGTGGTAGGATTGATGTCGCAAGTACCAGTCGAGTTTTCAAAACGAGCTACAATACCAGAGACAGAGCTACTGCCTACTTGAAGTTTGTAAGTTGGAGCAGCTGATGTACTTATACCTACATCTCCACTAAAGAAGTGATCCGTAATAGATGTATTCCCCCATTTCGCTGTATTGGAACCTTGACCTATCGCATTGTACCCAACTACTATTTCATTCTGATTGTTATCGGCTCCAGCTTTGGAATTATATCCTAAATAAAGAGAGTAATCCGAAGTAGTATTGGCTGTTGCTCCATCGGCTATATATCTACCTGCTTGGTAACCCATACCAACATTATAAGCTCCTGTCGTATTCCCAAAAAGAGCTTCTCTTCCCATACCAACATTATAAGTTCCTTGCGTATTATTATAAAGAGCCTGATAACCTAAAGCACTGTTATATCCTCCTGTTGTTGTCAATCTTAATGCTAAATATCCAATAGCGGTATTGCCTGTTGTTGTGGTGGCTGTTTCTAAGGCTTGATTTCCTACAGCAGTGTTACCTCCTGTTGATGTTATCGAGTATCCTGCTCTATATCCAAAGAAAGAGTTAGCACTTCCGTATGTTAAAGCCGCTCCTGCACTGACTCCAAAGGCTGTAAAATTACTATCAAGAGTCATGGACTTAACTCCTTGCACTGTGATGAAGTTAGAAGTTGTATTACTTCTTCCAAAAGAAACCTGAGCTGCACCTGCTAATGTCGAATCAGCGACAGTGTCTACGTATGATACATCTGTATTGTTGGCAATAGTTGCTAAGGCGAAATCATTATATGAAGCATCTCCTGCTTTTGTTCTATAAAGTTTTCTACCTGTAACTCGTGGGTCAGTTGAGACTGGAATAGTAAGAGTGACTGTATTGTTGCCTGCAGTAGTGGTAATAACAGATGAGATTCTACTATTAGTTTCTCCTGCCGCTGTTGTATAAGTTACATAATAGTAGTGTGTTCCTGTATCAACACTTCCTCCTGCAGAGACTACACCTGATAAAGAAGCTGGATAAGGCACTGAATAAATATCAAATCCCATATCAGAGCGGATACCGTCTACGGCTGCTGTGCCTTTGACATCAAGTTTGTAGCTTGGTGTTATTGTTCCAATTCCAACATAACCAGCTCCACTAATAAACATTCTAATATTTGAAGCTAACGCACCTCTGGTGGTAGGGCTAGGGTCTGTATAAAAACGAAGTTGCTGTGCCATATTTCTTGCACTGGTACCTCCTCCGAAACCAACATAGTTATCTGTTGAGTTAGAGTAAGCACCTAGTAACTGATACCCCTCTGATTCCGAAGTAGAAGCATACTGTTGTGAAGAAATATAGCTGTACTTATCAGTTGCATTTGTAGTATCTCCTAACATCATTACATTATTTATATCAGTATTGAGATGGAGTCTTCCAAGAGGATTAGTTGTTCCCACTCCCACATTTCCACTATTCAGTATCGTCATTGCTTCAGTACCACCAGCGTTCCCTACTAAGAAATGCATATCAGCACCTGTGGCTCCGACACCGGAGGTAGTTTGAAGAGTGAGGTCTTGGGTGGTAGATGAACCTCCGATTATATTGGTTGCATTAATGTTGCCTGAGAAGTAATGATTAAGGATTGAAGTGTTCCCCCACACTGCGGTGTTTGCTCCCATACCTATAGCATTGTATCCGATGACAATACTATTAGAGTCACTGTTATCTTTACCTCTTACGTCGCCTCCTATATATACAGAGTTTTCTGCATCTGTTAGTGCAGTTGTACCATCAGCATGAAATCTAGCAGCTCTATAACCAAGAGCTACGTTGTAACTACCAGTAGTATTTCCAAATAGTCCAAAATAACCTAATGCGGTATTCCCTGTCCCTGTTGAAGTAGACTGCAAAGTATTTGAACCAATGCCCGTATTATAATTACTAGTTGTTAAATTCAAACTAGAAGTCCCAAGGGCAGTATTCCCAGACCCTGTTACATTTGTGTATAAAGTATTATATCCTATACTAGTATTATAATTTCCTGTAGTTACTAACCTACCAGAAGAAGAACCAATGTAAGTGGATTGTGCAGAACTTGTTACAGCCCCTCCTGCATTTCTACCTATAGCAGTAAGATAAGCGTCTGCAAGAAAAGCTCTTGTCCCATTAACAGATATTCCATATGAAGTAGTATTTCCTCTAGTGTTTACAACAGCAGCGTTTCCTGTAAGAGTAGAGTCAGCTACTGTATCTATATATGATACGTCTGTATTGTTTGCAATAGTAGCTAAATAATATTCATTATAATATAATCCCCCTGCTTTAGTTCTATAAAGTTTTCTACCTGTGACTCGAGGGTCAGTTGAAGCTGGAATAGTAAGAGTTACTGTATTGTTGCCTGCGGTGGTAGTTATTACAGAAGAGATGGCTGCATTAGTTTCTCCAACAGCTGTTGTATAAGTTATCCAGTAGTAGTGGTTTCCTGTATCTACACTTCCCCCTGCACTCACTACTCCCGTTGGAGCTGTAGGAGCAGGAACAGTATAAATATCAAAACCCATATCGGAGCGGATACCGTGTGCGGCAGTTGTACCCTTGACGTCGAGTTTGTAAGTGGGAGAAGTAGTGCCAATTCCGACGGAGCCACTATTAAGTATCGTCATTGCTTCAGTCCCCCCATTGTTCCCTACTAGGAAATGCATGTCAGCACCTGTGGCTCCGATGCCGGAGGTTGTTTGAAGGGTTAAGTCTTGGGTGGTACTTGTTCCTCCGAGTACTAGTGGGGTTGTGATATTAGTTGTAAATACAGGACTCTCCAAGAATGCAAAAGTCTTTCTAGCTCCTCCTGTAGTGATAGTTCCATAGTAGGCATCAGTTAAGAACTCTATGGCTCCTGCTTCGGGAGTTGTCAGTAAGGTTCCGGAAGTGAATTTGAGTGGGGCGGTATTGGCAGTGGCTGTACCGGCTTTGATATGAAGATTAGCAGTTGGAGTTATGTTCCCAATAGCAACCCCCTTACCAGCTGTTTGTGTTGCTAAAATAAGATTACCTGATGAAGTACTTTTAATTTGACCACCTACAACTAAGTCTCCACTAAAATATGTCGAGGCTGCCACCATATCAAAGTTTGCAGCTGCACCTGCGGCA